>JBCCHE010000013.1:0-105558 GCA_039028875.1 Myxococcota bacterium
GGACGGGACTCGAACCCGCGGCCTCCGGCGTGACAGGCCGGCGTTATAACCAACTTAACTACCGCCGCATCCCCCTTGGGGCGAAGCCCTTCGGGACCGGCCTTGTAGCCCGCACCCCTCCGGCTGTCAAAGACCTTCCGAATGGGTGGTTCGGCTACTTCTGTTGGCTGGCCTGGACCGCAACGAGGCCCGCGCTCGCCTTGTTGACGGTCTCTTCATATTCCTTGTCGGGGTCACTGGCTTCGACGAGGCCACCGCCGGCCTGGAGCCACATTTCGCCGTCACGTGCAACGATGGTGCGGATGGCGATCGCGACGTCCATGTTGCCGTCGAAGCCGATGTAACCCACTGCACCGCCGTAGACACCGCGACGCTCGGGCTCGAGTTCTTCGATGATCTGCATGGCGCGCACTTTGGGCGCACCACTCAGGGTGCCCGCTGGGAATGTCGCCCGAAGCACATCGAGAGCGTCGCGGCCTGGCGCCAAGTCGCCGGTGACATTGGAGACGATGTGCATCACGTGTGAGTAGCGCTCGACGATCATGCAATCGGTCACTTCCACCGTGCCGGGCTTGCTGATTCGGCCGATATCGTTCCGGCCGAGGTCGACGAGCATGACGTGTTCGGCGCGCTCCTTCGGGTCTGCAAGGAGTTCCTCCTCGATGGCGGCATCTTCGGCCTCGGTGCGACCGCGGTGGCGCGTGCCCGCAATGGGGCGCACGCACGCGACCCCGTCTTCGAGGCGCACGAGGGTCTCGGGGCTCGCACCCGCGATCACCCGATCGGGCAATCGGAGGAAGTACATGTAGGGACTCGGGTTGATTACCCGCATCGCCCGATAGACGTCGAACACGTCAGTCTCGCCGAGCGGGACCCGAAACCGCTGCGACGGAACGACTTGGAAGATATCCCCGGCGCGGATGTACTCCTTGGCACGCTCGACCGCGACGCTGTAGCTCGGCCGGTCGAAGTTCGAGGCAGGAAGCTCGAGTTGGCCCCCGACCTCGGGCGGATGAAGCCGCCGCGGCACCGTGGGGTGGTCAAGCCGATCCATCACGGCGTCGATCCGGTCAACCGCCCGCTGATACGCCTCGCCCGGGTCACCTTCAACCCGGGTAGGCACCACGACGCGGAGGGTCCCTCGTACATTGTCGAAGATCAGGAGCGTGCCCCCAATCGAGAAGCAGAACTCCCAGTCGTCGTCGCGGGTGAGGGCTGCGCCGACGGTCGGCTCAAAGGTCCGAATGGCGTCGTAGCTCACGAACCCGACTGCGCCGCCCCAAAACCTCGGGAGCCAGTCCACCTCGGGGGGCTTCCACTCCGAAAGCACCTGCCGAAGGCGTTCCCAAGGGTCGACACCGAGTTCCTCATGAACCTCGCCGTCCACGACGCGTTCGAACCGGTCGGCGACCCCACGGACGATGATGTCCGGGTGCGCACCCACAAAGCTGTAGCGTGCCCACTTCTCTCCCCCGACCACACTTTCGAGGAGAAAGCTCCCCGCATCCTTGCCGAGTGTCGCCTGCGCGAGCACTGGAGTCAGGCGATCGGCAATGACCTCGCGGTGTACGGGGACGACCGTCGCGGTTTGTCCGAGGCGCTTGAACTCCTCGAGGGGTGGAAAGTAGTCACTCACCCACCCCCGATATCACCTGCCCTCGGTCCCGCCAAGTTGGCGGACCCGTACCCTTTGAACCGATGTTCGGAGACGTAGGATCTGCCCGCACAAACGTGCTAAGGCCCCCGTGGAGACCATCTATGGCAGACCCCACCTTGGCCGAAATCGACCCTGAAATCGCACAGTGCATCGCCGAAGAAGAGCGACGGCAACACGAGAAGCTGCGGCTCATTCCGAGCGAAAACTACGCCACGCGCGCCGTGATGGAGGCCTGCGGAAGCGTTCTCAACAACAAGTACTCGGAAGGCTACGCCAACAAGCGTTACTACGAGGGCCAACAGAACATCGATCGTGTCGAGGAGCTCGCGATCGAACGCCTGAAGGCGCTCTACGGCGTCGACCACGCCAACGTGCAGCCCTACTCCGGCTCCCCTGCCAACCTGGGGGTCTACTTCGCATTCTGCGACCCGGGCGACACGATCATGGGCATGGGTCTCCCGAGCGGCGGTCACCTCACCCACGGCTGGAAGGTGTCGATAAGCGGCAAGTACTTCAACGCCATCCAGTACGGCGTGCGTCGCGACGACCACCTCATCGACTTCGACGAGGTCGCGCGCCTCGCGCGTGAGCACAAGCCGAAGCTCTTGTTCTGTGGGGCCACCGCGTACCCACGGGTCGTCGACTTCCCCAAGTTCGCCGAGATCGCCCAGGAGGTCGGCGCAATCCTCATCGCCGACATCGCCCACATCTCCGGCCTCGTCGCCGGCGGCGCGCACCCCTCTCCGGTCGGCCACGCCGAAGTGATCAGCAGCACCACGCACAAGACGCTTCGCGGTCCGCGCGGGGGGATGATTCTCTGCAATCAGGCCCACAAGAAGGCCATCGACCGCGCGGTGTTTCCAGGGCTCCAAGGCGGGCCTCACAACGGCACCACGGCAGGGATCGCCATCGCGGCCAAGCTCGCCATGACTGACGAGTTCAAAGCGTATGCGCAGGCAATCGTCGACAACTCCCGCGTCCTCGCCGAAACGCTGGTCTCGCGCGGCTTCGATTTGGTTACCGGCGGAAGCGACAACCATCTCATCCTCATTGATCTGACGGGCAAAGACGTGCCCGGCAAAGTGGCCGCGCAAGCCCTCGATCGAGCGGGCATGGTCGCGAACTACAACTCGGTTCCGTTCGACACCCGCAAGCCCTTCGACCCGAGCGGCGTGCGGCTCGGCACGCCAGCCATCACCAGCCGCGGCATGGGAGCCGCCGAGATGAAACAGCTCGGCAACTGGATGGCGGAAGTGGTCGACGACGTCGAGAACGAAGCGGTCATCACGCGCATCGCGGGCGAGATCAAAGACCTCTGCGACCAGTTCCCAGCCCCTGGCGTGCCGGTTCGGTAAGCCCCCACACACCGAAGGCGTCCCCTCGGGCACTCTCCGTGCGTTCAGGTCAGATGGTGCACGCAAACGTGCTTTGCCCTGCTAGACTCCGCGGTAGATGTCTCTGCGAGCAAAGCGAATCGTCGTCGGTCTCGGCGGCGGTATCGCGGCGTTCAAGGCGGTCGAGCTCGTTCGTGAGCTGACGCGTCGCGGCGCCGAGGTACGGGTGGTGATGACCGAGGCGGCCACGCAGTTCGTGGGGCCGATCACCTTTGCGGGGCTCACGGGCAAGCCGGCTGTCACCGACTTGTGGGCTGCCGACTACGCGGGCGAGGTCCACGTCGAGCTCGGCGAATGGGCAGACGGGGTGGTCGTGGCGCCCGCGACCATGAACCTGATGGCGCGAGCCGCCACGGGGCAGGCCGACGACGCCCTACTCGCAACCCTCGCCTGCGCCGCAGGAGATGTGTTCTTCGCGCCCGCGATGCACCACCGCATGTGGGCTCACCCAGCGACCCAGCACAACGCAGCGCTTCTTCAGGAGCGGGGGGCGGTGATCGTCGGGCCTGTGACCGGCGCCCTCGCCAACGGAGAGATCGGTGAGGGCCGCATGGCCGAGCCCGTCGACATCGCCGATGCCCTCGAGCACCACTTCGTGCGCGGCGACGACCTCGTTGGGCGGCACATCTTGGTCACCGCAGGGCCGACCCACGAGGACCTCGATCCAGTACGCTTCGTCGGCAACCGCTCGACGGGCACGATGGGTTACGCCCTTGCCGCCCAGGCGCTTCGTCGGGGCGCCGAAGTCACCCTGGTGAGTGGCCCGGTGCACCTCACGCCCCCGGCGGGCGCCACGGTCGTGAGCGTCCGGTCGGCGCGGGAGATGCACGCCGAAGTGATGGCGCGCTACGAACACACCGACGTGGTGGTGATGGCGGCGGCCGTCGCGGACTACCGCCCCAAAGCGTCCGCACCCCACAAGATCAAAAAGGGGGATGCACTGCAGCTCGAGTTGGTGCGCAATCCCGACATCCTTGCCGAGGTGGGCGCCGCGAGGCAACAACGGCCGTCGGTGCTCGTCGGATTCGCACTCGAAACCCAAGATCTCGAAGCCTCCGCTCGTGGCAAACTCGAAAAGAAGGGCGCCGACCTCATCGTCGCCAACGAGGCGCGTGCGGGCCTCGGTGGCAACACGAACAAGGCCACGCTCGTGGACGCGCAGTCCGCGACACCCCTGCCCGAGATGACCAAGGTCGCCCTCGCGAACCAGATCCTCGACCGGGTGCACGCGAGGCTTGCGCAAAACACCCCTCGTTCCGCCGACACCCCGAAGCAAGATGCCCCGAACTAACGCGAGCCCTACGTGACACGCCCTTTGATCGCTGCCCTCCTCGCGCATCTCGACGGCCAAACCGAACGAGACGATGCGGTTCGCGCGTACCGCGCCGCGGAGAGCCAGCACGGGGTCCGCATCTACGACGACCACGATGCGCGGGTGGCCCCTGGCGCGTTCAAGCCGCACATGCCGATCTCCGAGGAACGCGTCCGGACCCTGACGCGGAGCTGGGAGCAGTTCGATCGCGCCCTCGAACCCCTCGGGCGCGGCGCCGAGCGCCAACTGGTGATTCGCGTGCTCGGGCCGTTCGTCGCCGACACGGGGCTTTGGGTCGCAGGGACCGACTTGGCCGACGACCATCTCTTCATCTTCCGAACCGGCGAAGTCGGGTCATGGACCGGAGAGCAGTGGGACCAGCACCTGACCAACTGGGCCGCCGTGAGGCAGTACCAAGGGCGCGACGAGTGGACCCCCGAACGCCTCGTCGACGAGATGCGCAAAGCGCCGAGGTACGCGGCGTGGGTGGCGTTGCTCCGGAGCATCATCGCCGAGGTGCGGGGCGCTTCCTAGCGGCGCCTGAACCAATACGCGGTCAGATGAGATCGACGGGACCCGCGCCCTCTCGAATCACCAGCGCCTCGTCGCCGGTCAGGTCGATGACGGTGGAAGGTTCGATCCCACCCCACCCTGAATCCACGAACGCGTCGACGTGCGAGAACCGCGCGTGCAGTTCGTCTGGGTCGTTGAGTACCTCGCCGTCGAGGGTCGCTGAGCTCGACACGATCGGACTTCCCAGTGCTTCGATGAGCGCGTGGGCGACCGGATGGTCAGGGACGCGAATGCCCACCGTCTTTTGCTTGCGAACGAGGATCTTCGGGACGTCGCGTGTCGCTCGCAAGACGAACGTGTACGGGCCGGGGATCAGCCGTTTCATGATTCGGTACGCGAAGTCGTCGACGTGCGCGTAGCGGGAGATCTTGCTCAGATCGGGGCACATGAAGCTCAGCGGATGGTCCTTTTTGAGCTGACGGATCTGGTAGATTCGCTCGACGGCGCGTTTCTGGTGGATGTCGCATCCGAGCCCGTACACCGTTCCGGTCGGGTACACGACAACACCGCCCCGCTTGAGGATGTCGGTCACCTGACTGACACGGCGGGCTTGCGGATGCGTGGGGTGAATCTCGATGCGCATCGGGCGGAGGGAGCTACCGACTCGCACGGCGTACGTCAAGGTGACGACGACTACCCAACCCGCGACAAATGCGCTAACTAGTCGCTCCGAAAAATGACGGACGCGCCAGACCCCCGACCTTATCTCGTGTTGACCGTGCTGCTCGACGGCTCAGCACGGCCCGCCGCCATCACGCGCAGCCACGGAGACGCGCTCGAGCGCTCGATGATGGCCACGCAGGGTCAAGAGATCGCCGGGCTCGACCTCGTCGAGCTTCCGATCGCCGCCCCGGTGTTCAAGGCCCTCCGGCAGCCGCTTTCGGTCCCAGAGGAAGAAGTCGGCCTTTACGATGTGTTTCCTTTGGCGAGTCATCTGGCCCCCGAGCTCCGCAAGAT
The DNA here is from genome assembly GCA_039028875.1 of Myxococcota bacterium. Taxonomy (GTDB): domain Bacteria; phylum Myxococcota_A; class Polyangia; order Polyangiales; family Houyiibacteriaceae; genus SG8-38. The sequence goes on from JBCCHE010000013.1 coordinate 5,894, forward strand.
CGCAGGGCAGTTTTTGGCTGCCGAAGCCCTTTGGACGATGGAGGAGCAAGGGCTTCTCGGTGGCGTCCCGGTGAACGTGAAGCTCGACGTCCCCAAAGGTTGGGAAACCGACCCGAAGCAAGTACACCAGCGACTCGTGGGAGCCGGCGCGCTCGACCTGACGAACGCCGGCATCGAGACGTACAAGGCGATCAAGACCGCTTGGGACACGGCCGGCGCGGCTTAGGGTCAGTTGAGCGAGAACGGACGTTCGAGAAGGAACTCGGCGACCGTGGCGTCGAACTGGTCGCCTTCCGGATAGTGCATCTGATAGGTACCCCGCATCGTCCCGCGCTCGGTCCTCAAAACGGCCCCGCTGGTATAGCGGAAGCTCTCGCCCGGGCGGAGTACCGGCTCTTCGCCGACCACACCGGGGCCCTTGACCTCTTCCACTTCGCCGAGTCCGTCGGTGATGATCCAATGACGCGAACGGAGCTGGACGACCTGGCTCCCGTTGTTCGTGATGGTGATGGTGTACGCGAACACGAACCGGCGAGACGCAGGGTTCGACTGTTCGTCGAGGTACTGGCTCTGCACCTCGACGAGGACGCCCTGGGTCTCCGCACTCGAGTGGGTCTTCACGCGGGTCATGCGCGCACCTCGCGAAGCGCGCTTCGGTGGCTCACCCAGCGAGACTCGGGAATCGCCAGCCGCCACTCGGCCTTGCGGTCTTCGGCCGATGCCGAGTCGATCCCGATGCGTGGACCGATCGACACCCTCGAAGTACCGATGCCGGCTCGCACTTCGATGCCGCCGCGACGATAGAGCGATTGGCCGCAGAACGAGGTGTCAACAGCCAACGCTTGGCCCACTTTGCCGGGCCCCGTCAGAAGCACGGGACCCTGTCGGCCGCCGCGACGACGACGGATGATGCGGTCGCCCGAGATCGGCTCGCACGCGCGAACCAGGACGGCGGCGCCTTCCCCCTCGGCGCCTGTCACGAAGTTCAGCATCTGATGCATCCCGTAGCAGACATAGACGTAGGCGCGCCCCGGCGGGCCCCACATGGGGGCGTTGCGCGGGGTCTGACCCGCGTAGCAGTGATTGGCGGTATCGCCCGGGTGCCGATACGCCTCGACCTCGGTGATGCGTAAACCCACGTCTCCATGCCAAACCTCGTGGCCGAGTAGGTCACGCGCCACATCCAACGCATCGCGAGAATAGAACTGTCGCGAGAGAAGCCGCCCCGACACGGAGCGAAGTTTGATCCAGGGAGGCGTCGGACGCCAGCAGCAACCCCCCGGGTTCGGCTAGAGGTCCAGCCGCTCGACCGCGTCTTTGGCTTCCTTGAGGCCGACGCCGTGGATCTCGCGATACACCTTGATGGCGGCGATCTTGTGGCCCTGGCTCGCCAATCGGCGAACGTCGTCCATCGTGCCCTCCCCGGCGAGCGGGACCGGCACCCGCGGGCGCGAACGAAAGGCCCGAATCACGAGGATCAAGACGATCCCGACCAGCGCCCCCAACCCGAACTGCACCCACGGCATGCGCAGACGATGCCACCCGAAGGCGACGACGTCGAGAGTCCCGTGGTATCACCCGGCGTTCGGAGCCCACCCGTGCCGTCGAACCACAGACCCTCGACCTCCATGAGCGCGACCCTCGGTGTCTGGGGGATCGCCGCCGCGCTGTTGTGGGTGCACACGCGGAGCTACCCCGTGTTGACCTACGACGACGCGTTCATCTCGCTTCGCTACACACAGCGGCTCCTCGAGGGCCATGGGCTCACGTGGACGGACGGGCCGCCCGTGGAGGGGTACTCGAACCTCCTTTGGGTGCTCGGCTGTGCTGGGCTTACGTTCCTGGGGGTCAGTCTGATCGCGACCCCGGTGGTTCTCGGACTCGTCTCCGCGGTGGCGGCGCTCGGCGCGGTGGTCGTGGCGTTCGCGCCGGCGACGTGGCGCGATACCCTCCCCGCATTCACGGGATCGATGTTCCTCGCCCTCTCCGGGCCGGTCGCCTTGTGGGCCGTGTCTGGGCTCGAGGGATGCCTCGTCGCAGCACTCTTGGGATGGGCGTTGGTGCTGCTTCGACCGCTCGCCGCGGGAACCGACGATCCTGGGCGCGCTTGGGGAGCCGGCGTGTTGTTGGCCCTTCTTTGCCTGACCCGCCCCGATGGTCCGTTGTTCACCGCCGTCGCGTGTGTGTTCTTGGTGGGCTACCTCCGTACTTGGGGGGCACTTCGGCAGGCCGCGCGGGTCGCGCTCATCCCCGCGGTGGCGGTCCTTGGCCAGGTCGCGTTTCGGTGGAACTACTACGGGGATTGGCTGCCGAACACGGCGCGGGCAAAGCTCGCCCTAACCGCCACCCGAGCGTCGAGCGGCTTGACCTGCCTCGCGGATGCCGCCAGCGCGTCGTACGCACTTTGGATCCCGGCGGCGCTCGCAATCGTCGTCGCGTGGAGAGATCCAAAACGGCGCCCGCGGATCGCCCTCGTGGGGTCCCTCTTGGTCGCGTGGACCGGATACGCGGCCACAGTTGGGTGTGAGCCTTACGGCTTTCGGATGCTGATTCCCACGTTCGTGCTGCTCGCGTTCCTCGTCTCCGAGGTCGCCGATTGGCTCGAGCACCAAGGCGCACGGGGAAGGCTCCTTGGGTGGATCGTGGCGCTGGCCGCGCTTGCGTTGTTCTCGGCGACCCAGCGCGCGGAACCCAACATCGTGATCGCTCGGCAAAAGCGCCCGCCGACCACGGAACGAGCCGCCGCACTTGGACGGACCCTCGCAACCGGTTTCGGCGACGACGATCCGCTCTTGGCCGTCGATGCCGCGGGCGCCATCCCGTACCACAGCGGCTTTCGCGCACTCGACATGTTGGGCCTCAACGACGAACACATCGGACGGAACCATGACGACTCGTTCGGCACCGGCCTCCAGGGCCACGAACTCGGCGACGGCGACTACGTGCTCTCGCAAGAGCCCGACCTCATCGTCTCAGGGACGCTCGGCACGGGCGGACTCCGATACGCGGGCGGCCGACAGATGCGCGGAGACCCGCGTTTCACGGACGGGTATCAACGCGTGCTGCTTGAAGCCGACGACGGCGTGCCTTTTCGATTCTACACGTTCGTTCGGGTTGAGGGATCAGCGGGCGTCCGGCGAGAATCCGGCTCGGTGGCCGTCCCCGGTGTCTTGTTCGCGCGCGGCAAGGGAACCGTCGGCGCCTTGAACGGAGAGGGGGCGTTCGAGACGGTGTTCGAGGGCCCCACATCGGCGACCGTGGAACACGTCGCCCTTCAGGCTGGCGCATGGACGGCGTCCGCCGCGGGGGACGGCACGTTCCTTCTCTCGGTCCGGAACGAAGGCACGGGACGCACCGTTTCGAGCGCGGACGGAACGGTGCGCTTCAGCCTCACCGAGCCCGACCTTGTCTCGGTCATGGTGGTGGCAGATGCGCCGGCGCGGCTCACTGAGGTGCGCCTGTCGGCTGGCAACGATTGATGCGCCCGACCTGCTAGGGCCCCGGTGCGCAACGCGTGTTGGGGGCGTCGCCTGGAAGGGACAGACGCTCAGCGGGAAGGTCCGTTGGCGGTTCACGCCCGAACGACGCCGCGAGGGTAATCGCCGCGCGGGTCGGCGGGGCCTCGTACGCGACTCTCACGAGGTGGCGACCGGCCTCGAGGGCGTGTTTCGTTCCTTGGCTCCCGAGCGAATGGGAATCCCAGTCGTCGATGACCATCGCACCATCCACGTAAAGACGCGCGCGCCCCGACGACGTGAGCAGGAACGCGACGGTGCCTGCCGTCGGCATCTCGAGACAGGTCTCCCACTCCGCGGCAAACGGGCCTTCTACGTCCTCGTCACCAGGCGGCCGCATGGGGTGGCGATGGTCGAGCACCAACTCGTCCGCGGCGATGACGGAACCCCCGACTCGGTACTCGGCGTGCCACCGCGGACTCGGCGGGCTTGCGGCAACCAGGTAGCCAACCGTCACAAGCAGTAGGGCGCCCGCCATCCAGGTCCCAGGGCTACGGCGCCATGACATCCGAGTGGACTCAGTCGGCATGACCCTCGCCTGGCTCGAGGTCTTGGTTCGGGCTCGGCGCTTCGCCTGCCTCGGGTTCGGTCTCCGGCCTCGCGACGGCGCGGGCGTCCTCGCGCATGTCACGGGCCGTGTTCAAAACCACCCCATCCCGCGCCACCTCGACGACACGCGGCAGATGGGTTCGCCGCCCGGGGCAGCTACCACGACGATAGGTGACGTAAACATCGAAGTCGTGAGGGCGCCAGAGGAGCACCGGCTCCCGGGCGACGAGAAAGTTCGCCGGCAGATGCGGTGTCATCAAGTAGTCCATGATGCCGCACCCGAGCACGCGATACTCGCCGCGCAGGTAGCGTTCGGGTTCGTTCGTCCACAGGTGCGCCACCAGCCGTTCGCTTAGCTCCTTGAAACTATGCGCGTAATAGTCCGTCTCGTAGCGGTCCGCCGCGGCTTCGAGACCACCGCTCGCCCGGTTGAAGTACGCGTACTCGTACGGATGTAGCCTCGCCATGTCGGCCACCGTCAGCCCAATACCGAAAGCGACGAGCACAGTCAGCGCGTAAGCGAACGGCTTCGAACGAGCGGCCAGAACTCGGGCCGTGGCGGTCACTGCAACAGCGGCCAACACACACAGCGGTGGCAGCACGAACAAGAAATGGCGAAAGCCGTCGTACACGGTGGCCCGGCGCGCGATCGCGTACACGATGGGAAAGAGGACCGACAGCGCGAGCAGGCCCAAGGCCAAACTCCGCCACTCGCGAAGTCGCCCGCGACCATCCGGGCGCGAAACCATCCACAGCAGCAACACCAAGCCCAGAGCGAGCGCGCACCACAGGACATCGGGAAGTTGGACGAGGAAGTACCCGGGGAGATAGTCCGGTGGCGGCGGGTTGGGCGAGACGCGCACGCCCCGAAAGAGGGTTCGCGCGGTGAAACCATGCTCGCTGAACCCCGACAGGGCGTCGAACGGCATCGACCAGGGTGCGCGGTGTGCGGCCGGCCATGGAAGCACCATCAGGGCCCAGGCCACCGTGGACGCCGCGAGGGTGCGCCACGCGAGGGAGTAGCCGAGCGAGGCCGCCGCGCGCATGTCGCGCTCCTGTCGCAACGCGATCCCCCATTGCGCCGCCACAACCAACAACAGATAGGCGATACAAAGGAGGCCCCCGACGCGGACCATCATCGCAAGCCCCATCGCCACACCCAGCGCACCCCAAAGCCGGAGCGGTGCCCTCGGGCCGGCTTCGATCAAACGTGCCAAGTAGTAGAGCACCCACACGTAGCCCACCGCGAAGGGCAAATCCTTCGGGTTGTTGAACATGTGGCCGTAGTACGCCGGCAGCGAGGCCAACAGGACGAGGGCGAGCAACCCGCCGGCGGCGCCGCCGAGCAGGCGACCCAGACGCCAAGTCCCAAGCAACCCAATGAGCCCGAGAATGGCCGTGAACAAGTGGTTGGCCACGTGCCGCGGATGTGGCACCCACCCCGAGAACACCGCCGCGGCGAGATTGTACCCGCCCCCGTAGTTTTGGTGATGGCTCGGAACGGCCTCTGCGGAGAGACCTGAAGCGAAGTAGCCGACGATGTCGTCCCCGTATCGGGAATGCTCGAACTCGTCCCACGAGGTTCCGTAGTCCGCGAAGGTTGCGAACACCAACGCGATCAGCACGCAGTACACGGCCACGCTGGCGGTATCGAAGAAGGCCGCGAGGCGGCTCCCCGTCATGTGGGATGCTGAATCGGCGCTCAATCGTGCTCCGTACTACGCGGCCGTTCGGCGTGTCAACGTTGGGCCGTCGGACGCGCAGGCCGCGTGACAACTCGCTCGACTTCCCTATATTTGTCGCACCGGGGGGAGGTGAGCATGGAAGCGCTTCTCTTTGACCTGGATGGCGTGATCTACCAGGGCGACCGCATGATCGACGGTGCGCTCGACACGCTCAAGTGGTGCGAGGCGCGAGCCATTCCGCATCTGTTCGTGACCAACACCACCTCGAAGCCGCGCCGCTTGGTCGTGGAGCGGCTTGCAGCGCTCGGGCTCGAGGTGTCCCCCGACAGCATCCTCGCGCCGCCGGCAGCCGCGCGCGACTACCTCGAGCAGCATGCCATCGGCCCTCTCGCACTTTTCGTTCGAGAAGCCACCCGCGAGGATTTCGCCGGGCTCGAGATCCTGGACGACTCCGCCGAAGAAGGCGCAGGCGCAGTGGTGATCGGCGACATCGGAGAGGCGTGGGACTTCGCGACACTCAACCGCGCGTTTCGGCTGCTGATGGCTGAGCCCCGCCCCGTCCTCGTGGCACTCGGCATGTCACGGTATGCCCAGGGCGCGGACGGCCTCGTGATCGACGTCGCACCCTTCATCAAGGCGCTCGAGCACGCCGCCGATTGCGAGGCGTTGGTCATGGGCAAGCCAGCGGCGCAGTTCTTCGGGGCCTGTGTCCGCGCGCTCCAAGTGTCGCCCGCCGACGCCGTCATGGTGGGAGATGACATCCGCGGAGATGTTGGAGGCGCTCAAGCCGCCGGCCTCCACGGCGTTCTGGTGCGCACAGGGAAGTTCCGCCCGCGTGATCTCGCATGCGGTATCGAGCCGGACGCCCTTCTCGACTCGATCGCCGACCTTCCCGCCTGGTGGGAACCGCTGTTGCCGGCCGCCTAGGGCGCCCGACCGCCGAACGCTCCTTCGACCCCGCTGCCTAGCGCTGGCCGCCGCCCAAGGTACGCACCAAGCCTTGAAACCTCGGTTCGGTCGCGAGCGGGCGCAGGCACGCATCGCCCTGCAGAATCGTCGCGTTGGTGAAGCCCTTGGCGGCAGCGGCCTCCAACGCGACGAGGGCGGCCTCGGCGTCGCCTTGCTGGAGGTCCGCACAGGCGAGGTGGTAGAGCGGCCGCCACGCGCTGGGCTCCGACTCGCCAGCACGACGCAAATGTTGCTTGGCGCCCTTCGGATCTTTCAACTCGAGTGCGCAAATCGCCGCCCTCATCGACGCGACATAGGCGTAGTTGCCAGCATGTGAAGGATGTCGTTCTGGCGCCACCCGGGTGGCTCCTTCAAACCAGCGCCGGGCTTCAGCAAGATCGCCCTTGCTGAAATAGATCTCTCCGAGTTGCAGATACGCGTCCACGTGCTTCGGGTCGGCGTCGATCGCTTTCTTGTACCAGCCGATCGCCTCTTCCACGTTGCCCTCGCGAAAGTCGAGCGCGCCCATGGCGAGGAGCGCATCGACCAAGCCGGGAAGTAGCTCGAGGGCTTGTGCGTAGCGACGCCGCGCGCTTTCGTTTCGACCTAGCCCAAAGTCGATTCGACCGAGGTTGCAATAGACCTCGGGCTGCTTGGGCTCCTGGGAGAGAGACTTGAGGTAGGCCTCTTGCGCGGTCTTGAGATCGCCCATCCGCGCGGCGCATTGCGCGAGGGTGTTCCAGCCGTGAACGTAGCCCGGCAACCGCTTCAACACGGAGCGCGCGATCGTCGCGCAGTCGCCGGCGTCCGGGAGGGCCATCGCCTGACCGACCTCATTCATGACCAGGATACCGTCCTTGGGGTCGATCCCTCCGAGGTCTTCGGTGCCCCCAGACCCTTCCATGTAGCCAAGCGCCTCGAGCATCGCGATGGTCTGGGGATCGAGCGGGTTCGCCTCCGCGACCGAGGCAAAGCGCTTACTGTCTTCGATGACCTTGGATAGCGCCGCATCGAGCTCGCCAGCTCGGGTCTTGGCCGCACTCGAGCCGCCGCCATCCAAGAGGTTCCGTAACTCGCGGGGGTCCGTTCTTCGGTCGTAGAGCTCGGAACGCGGCGCGCGGATGTAGGTCCATGCCCCTTCTCGCACGCCTTCGAGAGGCGCCATCCCGTACATCAGCTCCGGATGAAGGGATTCCGAGTACTGAACCTGCGATGGGAAAGAGGCGCCGCTCGCGAAGGCCCCACTTAGATCGGCGCCCTGCGTCTCACGGGGCTTCTTCCCTGCAAGGCTCAGGATCGTCGGCACGATGTCGACGCTTCGCGCGGGGCCCTCGTAGACTTTGCCAGCGTCGAGCTTCCGCGGGTAGCGGAAGATCAAGGGCACGTGTTGGGTGGACTCGTAGATGAACATCGCGTGCGTGGCTTCTTCATGCTCGCCTAGGCTCTCTCCGTGGTCCGAGGTAAAGACGAGGATCGTCTCGTCGAGAACCCCATCTTCCTTCAACGCATCGACGAGCCTGCCGATTTGTCGATCGACGCTCGCGATCTCTCCGTCGTAGGGGGTCGCCGCGAGCTTGGCATCAGCCTCGGGCGCCTCGTAGGGTGCGTGCGGGTCGAACAGATGCACCCAAACGAAGAACGGAGCACGGGACGGAGACTCCGTGCGCGCGGCGAACCATTGGAGCACCCGGTCCATGGTTCGTTCCCCGGAACGTTGCCACATCCGCAGGCCCGAGTCTTTCTCTTCGCTCCAAAGGTCATCGTCATAGCCGTCGAAGCCTTGATTCAAGTTGAAGCGGCGGTGCAGCACGTCTGCGGACACGAACGCTTGCGTTCGGTAGCCCTCGGCTTTGAGGGTCTCCGCGAGCGTCGTCACGCTATCCGGGACCCGGAACGCCCCGTTCCCCCGGACGCCGTGCGCGGGCGGCTCGAGGCCGGTCATGATCGACGTGTGTGACGGGAGCGTGATCGGCGTCGGGGCGATGGCGTGCACGACCCGGACTCCCTCGTCCGCGAGGCGGTCGGTGTTCGGCGTTCGAGCGCGCTCGTAGCCATAGCAACCGAGGTGGTCGGCTCTCAGTGTGTCGACCGTGATGAGAAGCACGTTCGGCGAAGGAGCTCGCGTTTCGGCCGTATCCGATTCGGGTGTCCGCGTACACGCGGCCGACATTCCAAGCAAGATCGCCAGCACGAAGGCGAGAGTCTCCGAAGGCATATCCGACCATGATACGAGATCGCCTGAGGTTTCAAAGCCGGCAGGCGGCCTACGCGTTCACGGACGCGGGGTGCGGTAGTAGTTGAGCTGCAGCACCTCGCTGCTGCATCCACCGAAGTTGGCAATCTCGGGGTCTGGGACGTAGGCCCATGCCACTTCGCCCGTGTTCACATTGGTCCAGGTGTCCATGTCGCCCCAGCCCACACCGTCGAGCGTTGCGCGCTCGGATAGCCCATTGCCTTGCGCGTCGATCTCGACAACGTGGTGCGCGTTCGGGAGCATGAACTCAGGCTGGTTTCGGCAGCAAAACTCTTCGGAAGGCCGATAGAGTGCGGAGTACCCGAGGAGGAACCGATCGTCCCCGAGAGGCGCCAGCTGCGCATGGCCTAGGTACGCGTCCTCGTCGGACACAAGCCACTCGATCTCGCCGAGGGTGGCGCCGGTGTCGCCGTCAAATCGAACGAGGCCAACCATGGTGGGCTGTGCTTCTTGCCATGGCCCTTCGAGGCTCGGATGGCCGATGAACGCACCGATGAAGTTCCCGTCCGACAGTGGCTGCAACACCTGAACCGCGCCCTGCCGATGGTCGCCGTTTCCTTGAACTCTCAGGAACTCGTTGCGTGGGCTGGACTCCGTTTGGAACCAGAAGCCCTTGAGGCCCGGGATACGGTCGTCGTTGGTGTCGGTCGTGCACCAGATCGCGTACTTGCGGCTGAAGGGATTGTACACTGGCCGGTTGAAAAGCGTATGGCCCCGACCGCACGCCCACGTGTACCCCCGGCCGGGCGCGATGGCGTACTCGTCTCCGCTGCGGTCGACGACGAGGAACGAATCGGCCACGTGGCGGGTTCCGCCTCCCGTCGATGCCCGCACCGCGTACCCGTAGCTGTTGTCGTTCTCCCCGTTGAGCAGGTAGTAGCTCCCAAGACCGCGCGCGCGCGTGAGGGGACCGATCCCCTTGTGCACGACGTACTTGTCGGGCTCTTCGTCGAGGCGTTGAGCCTGCCATTCGTAGAGCCACATCTCGTCGTTGTACGTCACGTGACGTTCGTCGTGTTCGCCACCAATGGGCCCGGGTTGATCGATGTCGTCGTTCCCGAAAGCTGCCACGAGGTCTGCCGTCGACGGCTCGTTGTCCGACGTGTAGTGGGGCCGTCTGCAGAGCGTCGCAACGGTCGAGCAATCGGATGACACCGCGATGCCGTGTGCATCGAGGCAGTCGGTCCGGTTCACCGCGTTGCCGGTGAGTGCGAACTCGCTCGTCGAGGAGTCGAGCGCGGCTTCGAAAATCAAGGCGCTGTTCTGTTGGTCGGCGAGCTGCGGATGTGTCCGCACATGCCCGCCTTCAACCGGCACCGAGACGAAGACCCGCCGGGTCCCCGAGGCATCGGTACAACCGGCTGAGTACATGCGCGCCGGCACGATCGAACGGTTGCGCTCCGAGAGCACGCGCTCCGACCCGTCGTGCTCACATGCCGACGCCAGGCCAAACGGAAGCGTCACGAGGCTACTCACGACCGCACCTGCCGCTTCGCCCTCCCCTGGTACGCCCGGGTCGAAGGTGCCGAGATTGCCGCCGCCCCCGTCTTTGCTGCCGCACCCCAAGAGCGCGGTCGCGATGATCAGCCCCACGAACGGCCAGGCGCGGCCGGTCCTGGAACGCCAAGTCGATTCGATGAAGTCTCTAAGCATCGTCACCCTGCCGCTCAAGATTGCTCCTTATGGAGTAGGTCACTCATCCTTCAGGGTAGCTCTAGTTCGATAATTCAGCTAATTTTACATTTATACTGTAACTTCTAGGCAAGCTCAGGCCCCAGGCGCGCCCGTGCGTGGAGTCGTCGGTGGGGAGTACGCCGGCAGGGTCTATTGATCGGGGCGAGCTGGTGGGTCGGCGTCGACGAAGCCCATCTTTCCGGCGCGGACTCGCCGAATCAGCGTGACCACGTTGTTGGTGATGGCCAGCAACGAAAGGAGCCCAGACGTCAACAACAGATAGGCGAAGAGCGTGCACACCTCAGCCGCAAGCCCGTCCCCGAGGCTCTCGGCCATTCGGAGATACACGTAGGCCATCGTCAACGGGAGAATGAACATGCTCGAGATGTGCGGAAGCCAAATGTTGAACAGGCGGCGCAAGCGCTGCTGCCTACCAAGCTTGATCCCACGCACGTTGCCGAACGCGACGGAGTAGCCGACCTCGTCACTTCGACCGTACACGAAGAAGAAGACCAGCCAGTACAACAAGAACAGGGCTGATGCGGCGACAATGCTGAGCGTTTCCTCGGGCAACGCTGGCTAGCCTACCGCCCTCGAGAGCTCCACGTCCATCGACAATCGTGGGATCGCAGACTGGAGTCGTTCCAGATTGGCCGCCCGCCGTGCGTCAGCGACCCCTCAACGGGTCTTTGCTCAGCCGCCAAACTTCGGCTCGGGAAGCCCACGGACGCCGAGGCCGTGAATCGCGAAGAGGCTGCCGGGCTTGGGGTGCCGCGCGAGTTCCTCAGGGGTCATGAACGTTTGCTGCGAGGTGACGTAGAGCGTCTCATAGCCGGGGCCCCCGAACGTCACGCAAGTGGGGCTTCGCACGGGCATCTCGATCTCGCGGTCGACCCGACCTTTTGGATCCACGCGAATGACTTTGCCGGCGAGGTTGAGCGCGAACCAGTAGAAGCCTTCGGCGTCGACGGTGGCACCATCGACGATGGCGGGAGCCCCGTAGCGAATCGGAAAGAACTCGCGCTGGTTCGAAATGCGGCCCTCGTCGATGTCCAAGTCGAACGCGTAGATCATCCCGCCCTTCGTATCGCCGAAGTACATCGTGGTGTCGTCGGGCGAAAAGGCGATCCCATTCGCAACGACGAACGCGAAGTCAGGCACCATGGCGTGCAGGCTCCGGTCTGGGTCGAAACGGTGGAGGCGCGCGCTCTTACCCTCGAGCCGTGTGTTCATGCTCCCAACCCAAAAGCGCCCGCGTCGATCGATCTTGCCGTCGTTCAGACGATTGTCGGGGAGACCGGGCTCCGGGTCGCCAAGCGGCTCGATCTTCTCGCCCTCGAGGTCGACGAAACAGAAACCGGATGACGAAGCCCCGACGATTCCGCCTCCTTCCCGAAAGCCAAACGAACCAATCTGCTCGGGAGTCGGCCAGGACTTGCGTTCGCCTGTCGCGGGATCGAACCGTCGGATCGACGGCCGGCGGCCCCCCGCCGGATCAAGCCGCGGGCCGACGTGATCGGCCCAGTAGAGCGCTTGCTCCTGATCGTGCCATAGCGGAGCCTCGCCCAGCCCGTCGCCGCATTCCCAAAGGCACTCGATCTCGACCATGATCCGCGTTGCCTACCTCTCGTTCAACCCTGTCACAGGTTCAAGCGCAAGCCAGCGTAGCCGGTTGGAGCCTTGCCGCCTATCGCTGAGCGCCCCCGCCCAAAGTGCTCACCAAATTCTGAAAGCCAGGTTCTGTCGCGAGCGGCTGCAAGCACGCATCGCTCTGGAGCTTCGATACATTCCTGAAACCCTTGGCCACCGCCGTCTGCAGGGCGCCGACCGCCGCCTCGCGGTTTCCTTGCTGCGACTCGGCGCAAGCCAGGTGATAGTGCGGATCGGGACGTGCGGGCCACGCGTCACTCGCGCGACGAAGCTGTTGCTTGGCGCCCTTGGGGTCCCCGAGCTGGAGCGCGCAGACCCCGCCTCGCAGCGACGCGATATAGGTATACTCCGGTGCAACCTCGAGGGTCTTTCTGTACCAGTCTTGCGCTTGCTCGAACTGGCCCTTCCGGAAGTAGAACTCCGCAATGTGAAGGTACGGTTCTTTGCGCCCCGGCTCCGCACCTACAGCTCGCTCGTACCAACCGATCGCGCTGTCGGGCTTTCCCTCGCGCGCATCGAGACTCGCCATCGCCAAGATCGCGTCGACCAAGTCCGGCATGAGATCGAGAGCCTGCGTGTAGTGACCGCGGGCACTGTCGGACCGACCTTGCGAGAGATCGATGTGGCCGAGCTGAAGGTGCACCTTCGGTTGCTTGGGCTGGTAGGAGAGCGACTTGAAGAAGGCCTTCCGCGCCGCGTCGAGATCCCCCGCCCGTTGTTCGCATTCGCCAAGGATGTTCCAAGCATGGACATACCCAGGCAAGCGCTTGAGCACCGAGCGTGCGACGGTCGCGCAATCTCCGGCTTCGAGCCCCTTCGCGGCTCGGACTTCGTTCACGACTCGGATACCGTCCTTCGGGTCGACGCCGCCGAGGTCTTCGACGGCACCCGAGTCACTCATGTAGCCAAGCGATTTGAGCATGGCGGCCGTCTGAGGATCGAGGGGCTTTGCCTGGGCCACCGACGCAAACTGCTGGCTCTCTTCGATGACCCCGGTCAGTGCCGACTCGAGTTCGAGCGCGCGTGCTTTGGCCGCTGGCGAGCCCCCGCCGTCGAGGAGATTGCGCACCTCGCCAGGGTCCACGCTCCGGTCGTAGAGCTCGGGGCGTGGGGCGCGGATGTACGTCCAGTCCCCTTCGCGCAGGCCTTCGAGAGCCGCCATGCCGAACATGAGCTCCGGGTAGTACGACTCCGAGTACTGAACTGGGGATTCGGACACCGTCCCACTGGCAAGTGCGGCGCTCAGATCATGACCTTGGGTCTTGGTCGCACTCATCCCGGCAAGACTCAAGACCGTCGGCATGATGTCCACACTCCGGACCGGGCCGTCATAGACCTTGCCGGCAGGGAGCTTGCTCGGGTAGCGAAAGATCAGCGGCACGCGTTGCGTCGCCTCGTAGATGAACATCGCATGGGTGCCTTCTTCGTGCTCGCCGAGGTTCTCGCCGTGGTCGGAGGTGAACACGAGGATGGTGTTGTCGAGCACCCCGTTCGGCTCGAGCGCCTCAATCAACCGGCCAACCTGCCGATCCGCGCTTGTGATCTCTCCGTCGTAAGGCGTCGCGGCGAGCTTGGCGTCGGCTGGGGGAGGTTCGTAAGGTTCGTGCGGGTCAAAGAGATGGACCCACAAGAAGAACGGAGAAGCCGAGCTCGTGCGCTCTTTGAACCACCCGAGCACCCGGTCCATCGTTTGCGCCCCGGGGCGCTCGAGCATATGCGCGGGCCCCCTCTTGGTACCGCTCGAAAGGACATCGTCGTAGCCGTCGAAGCCTTGGTCGAGATTGAACCGGCGATGCAGCACGTCCGCCGACACGAACGCTTGCGTCTCGTAGCCCTCCGCCTTGAGAACCTCGGCGAGGGTCTGAACGCTGTCGGGAACCCGGAACACCCCGTTTCCGCGCACGCTGTGCGCCGGCGGCTCGAGGCCTGTCATGATCGTCGTGTGCGAAGGCAGCGTGAGCGGAGTCGGCGCGATGGCGCGTTCCACCCGCACGCCTTCCTTGGCGAAGCGGTCCGCGACAGGCGTTCGTGCCTCGTCGTATCCGTAGGACCCGAGGTGGTCGGCCCTCAGCGTGTCGACCGTGATGAGAAGCACGTTGGGCGACGAAGACGTTGACGTTGACTCAGGGGCGGGGCTGGTTTCCGCAGCACGTTTGCAAGCAGCCGACATGCCGAGCGCAAGGCTAAGAGCGAAGGTAAGGATCCTAGGCATATCCGGCCACCCTACAAGACCCGAGCCACGGGGTCACGGGGTCGCGCGCGTGTCGGCGTGTCGCGCACCCTGTGGGTGTAAGAGTCGCCCCAGCCGCCGAGCGCAAAGGCCCGAGACACGTTCGCCGATCGAGAGAGCGCCCCTACCAGCGGCTCATCCCGCCGAGGTCGTGCACCTGCCCGTAGCCCTCGCCCTCGAGCATCCGCTTGGCCACCGCACTCCGGGTCCCGCTGGCACAGTAAACGACGATCTCACGTTCGACGGGACCAACCTCCCCCATTCGGTCCGCGAGCTCGCGTATGGGGATGTTGACCGCGCCCTCGAGATGCCCACTCTCGAACTCCTCGACGCTCCGCACATCGAGCAAGAGAGCGCCGTTTCCGACTTTGTCCCGCGCCTCGTCACCCGCGATGCGCGGCACACCAAACCTCAGGTAGACCAAAGCGAGAACGAGCACGACAACGAGACCGAGGACAGCTTTCCCTATCACAGTGAGCCAAGGTAGCGGCTCTGCCGACGGGAACCAATCGACCGACGGGAACGCACACGTTATTCAAAGAATTACGTATAGACCTACGCGACGCGCGGACAAATAGTGTTCGTCCGTGGCAACAAAGAAAGACACAACGACACGCGCACGTCTGATCGCCTGCCTCTTGCTCTCGGTCGGCCTGAGCCTGACATTCATGGCGTGCGGCAGTTCCGAAGGTGACAGCGCGCAGTGCCCGCTCGGCGCAGAAGGATGCCCGTGCAACGGCGGGCAGTGCTTTGCTGCACTTGAGTGCCTCAGCAACGTCTGCGTGGATCGCAACGCGCCGACCCCGTCGCCGGGTTCAGGAGGAACGCTGGGCACCGGCGGGACTACGGCAACGGGAGGGTCATCAGGTACTGGCGGGGGCGGGTCCGGCGACTGTGAGCAGGGAGGCGGTATCCTTCTCGGTGACGGCGCCTGCTACAAGGAGTGCGTTTTCGACGGCGAAGCCGCGGGAAACGATTTGTTTTCTGACTGCGTACCTTTGCGCATGTTCTGCAGTGACCGCGGATTCTGCTCTCCCAGGCAAGGTTCTTGCGGTCTTCTACAGCAGACAGACTGCTCGGGTCAGCCAGGATTCGTCTGTACTTGGTTCGTCGACAGCTTGAGGGGCGAGATCACGCGCTGCTTCCCGAGGTGCGAGAACTCCCGCGGCTGCCCCGACGGAACGGGGCGGGTTTGCAGCACGAGCCGAGCGGAATGTGAGGAGTTCGACTGCATCCAAGAGCAGGAAGTCTGCACCCTCTTCACTGAGTTTTGATGCTCGCCAAGCGAGCAACCAGCTGAGCTACGAGTACGAGAAGGAACAGACGATGACCAAGCACAGTGGAATCGCCGCCGCCATCATGGCAGTCACATCACTGACACTCGCTCACGCGACCGGATGCGGGGACTCCGCAGCGAGTTGCGACGCGGGGGCAGAGGGCTGCGAGTGCAGCGGCGGCCAGTGCCTTGCAGGTCTTCAATGCCTCAGCAACGTGTGCGTGGATCCCAACTCGCCGGCCCCTTCTCCGGGAACCGGTGGCATGCTGGGCACGGGTGGCATTCAAGGCACCGGTGGCACAGCGGGTATGGGCGCCGCATCCGGGACCGGCGGGACAAGTCCCGTCTGCAACTTGGTGCCTACGGATGGAACCGAGGTGGATGATGCCAACTGCCTCATGTGGAGCGTTGACGACTGGAAGACTGCGACTCCGTTGACCGCGACAGAGCAGGTAGAGCATTGCGCGAATCTCGTGTTCGCTGGTTACGACGACTGGGCTTCGCCTGACATCGCTCAGCTTCGAACGCTGGTTCGAGGTTGTCCCCCGGTCGAGCCCGGCGGCAGTTGTCGCGTCTCGCCTACCTGCACGAGGGAGGAGTTCGAGACACAGTTCTCAGAGACCGACCAGGACTGCTACAACGAAGACGGATGTCGGTTCTGCCTCGACAACGAGACGCAGCCAACGAATGTCTGCTTCTGGGACGAGGCGGTCTGGGGCACGGGGTGCTTCGACACGGAGACGACTCGAATGTGGTCAAGTACCATCGTCGACCCGAGGGGATACACGCCGAGCGAGACGCAGTACTACATCATTAGGTTCGGCGCGGGGTTACTTACCCTTACGCGGGCGAGCAGCATCGACCTTGCCCCGGTCTGCGTGCGGAGCAGCTTCCAATAGGTAGCCTACGTCCGCGCGGGGCGGCCTGAGTTCGTCCCTCCGGGCAACGTCTTGCTTTCGTGCGCGACTTGGGATCCTGGATTGCAGGCACGAGAGGATCGATCGCGTGCGGAGGGCTTATCCATAGAGCGTTCCGGTTTCAGAGAGCCAAGGCTGCTTTCATCCGCGGGCCGTCGCTTGCTTACGACGAGCGCGGACACGGCGAAGCCCTGGTGCTCGTCCATGGCGGCGCCTCCGATCCGCGACAATCACGAAGCCGTGAACGAGGCCATTCTCCGGGGCGCGCAGGGAAGCTAGGCCCATGCCCCCGACCTGTCGGTCTCCCATCGAAAGTGGCTTGACGGATTAGATAGAACGTTCTACCTATTTCGTAGGAGACAGCAGCATGCCGATGAACTTCCAGACACAGACGATCGCGGGATTCGATCTCAGGACCGCAGTATCCGGCGCCGGCCGGCCCACCTTGGTGCTCACCAACGCCTTTCCGCAGTCCATTCGCTGCTGGGAGTCACTCTGGGATCGGCTCGCAGGCCGGTTCGACCTCCTGGCCGTCGACTTGCCCGGCTTTGGGATGTCGGCCGGAGCGGGGTCGATCATGCGACCGTCGGCCCAGGCCGAAGTCCTGGTGGAGCTGATGGATGCGAACGGGATCGACCGCGCATTCGTGGTGGGTCCCGACGTCGGCACGCCGATCGCGTTGTGGTTGGCGTCGACGCATCCCGATCGATTGCACGGTATCAACATCTTCGATGGGCCGGGCTTCTGGCCGCCGGACTTCGATGCCGCCCTGCGCGCCGCAACGCGGTCGCGGATCGTGCGTTGGCTCGGGACGCGCCCGCCGATGCAGCGCCGTCTCATGGCCCAGAATCTCAACGTCGCTGTCGCCGGCGGCTATCACCACTTCTCGCCGTCCGAGGCTGCCGCAGCGGAGTATCGGGATATCTGCTTCGACCCGGTCAAACACCGCAACGCGTTCGACTATCTCGGATCCTACGGGGAGGAGCTTCCCGAGCTGCAACAGCGCCTCGGATCGGTGACCGTGCCCGTACTCATCACCTGGGGTGCAAAGGACCCGTTCGTGCTGCCGTCGAACGCAGAGCGCCTTCACGCCCTTCTTCCGAACAGCGAGCTGACCATCTTCGACAACGCCGGGCACTTCTCTCACGAAGATGCCGACGAGTCATGGTTGGCCCGCCTAGACACCTTCGTGAAGCGCCACCTCCACGACCACGACGTCGCGGCGCGTGCGGCTGCACCATGACGACTGCCACCACGACTCGAGACAAGCTGATCGACGGCATGCGGGCAAGTCTGCGCACCCGCGGCTACGGCAGCACGAGCATGAAGGACTTGCTCGCGGGGACCGGCGTTTCGTCCGGCTCGATGTACCACAGCTTTCCAGGCGGGAAGGAAGAGCTGGCTGCAACGACGATCCGTGAGGTCGGGCTCGAGGGCGCCAAGCTTATTCGCAACGTCTTTTCGGACTCGGCCAGCGTCGGCGAAGGGCTCGCCACGATCTTCGGTGCGCTCCGCCGCGACCTCGAGCAGTCCGACTTTGGCAACGGCTGCCCCATCGGGGTCCCGGCGACCGAAGCGGTCGGGGTCAGCGATCAGATTCAGGAGGCCTCTCGTGAAGTCTTCGAGGCTTGGGTTGCCGCCTATCGCGACGCTCTCGTCAACGAAGGCTGGTCAACCTCCGACGCGACCCCGCTCGCCATCGTCATCGTCACCGCCTACGAGGGTTCACTGACCATCGCCCGCGCCATGAGAAGCACCGCGCCCATCGCCGACGCCGCGGCCCACCTCACAGCCCGCGTCAACAAGACCTAGCCGACGACAGGTCGTCCCGAACCCCGGAGCCAGGCGATGGGGCACCCTACGACTCGCACCCCATCAACCTCGCCCCAGTGTGCGTGCGAAGCCTAGCGGGCGTTGGCTTCGAGCGACGGGGCGAGCGCCGCGATCGGATGGATCAAGTCGAACGCGCGGCCGAAGCCGAGACCCGTGGCCTTTGGGTTACGTGGTCGTAGGGTTCGTCGGCCTCCCCTAAAAGCAGTGAGGAACGACGGAGGGCGGAGTACTTGGATTCGATTCATAACTCGACAACCCACGATCGCGCGTTCGTATTCGCAAGTTTGCCGTCAGGAACGCGCCAAAATGAGCCCCAAAGGCGCCCGGCGTTCCTTTGCCGAGGGCGCGACGCGGGCGACTCTACGGTTCGCAACCAAACGCAGCCAAGCGTCGACAGACTCACAGCATCGCGAGACGTACGATCTCCTCATCATGCGAACCGGTGTTGGGTTTGTTTCCATACCTTGATGAGGAGTGACCGTATGCCCATGAAGAAACGATGTGCCTTAGGCATCTGCAGCCTCTTGCTCGTCGCGGCGGCGTGTAGCGGATCGGAGGAGGACGGACTGCCGAACCTCGGCGACGACCCGAGCTTCGGCACCCGGAACGACGACCTCGCGCGCCAGATGTACGAGACGCCCCCCGAGGAAGATGGCCCCTTTTGGATGGTCAACCTCATCAAGTACCGAGACCAGGCGGTCTACGCCGACGGCCGCGAGACCGACCTCACGGGACGGGAGGCCGACGCGCTCTACCAACCGATCGAGTTCCTCGACGCGATCGGCGCCGAGGTCGTCTTCGTCGCCGAGGTCGACGAGAACTTGATCTCGCTCGACGGACAGGAGTGGGACCAGGTGGCCATCGTCAACTACCCGAGCCGCGCCAAGTTCTTCGAGATGACCCTCGACGAGGCGTTTCAGGCGCGCTCGATCCACAAAGACGCGGGCGTCGAGCGCAGCCAGGTCCTCGTGACCCAGCTCCAGGACACGATGGGCCTCCCTCCACCCGACGTGATCCCAAACCCTTCCACGCCGTCCAGTCCTCCGGTGGCCGTCACGCACTTGCTGGCGTACCGCGACATCGCCGAGTACCCGGCGGACAGCAACGAGCCCGAACGTACCGGCCGAGATGCCATCACACTCTACCGATCCGCGGCCGGCCCCGTCACGCGCGAACAGGCCGGGGGACCGGTCGCTCGATTTGAAGTCGAGGGCGCGTACATCGGTGACGGGCGTGAGTGGGACGAGTTTCAGATCAACGCCTTCCCGAGCCGGGCGGCCTTCCAAGTGGTCCTCGACGATCCCGACCGGCAAGCCGCCCAGTTTCACCGAGAGGCCTCCATCGAGGACACCTACTCGCTGGCGAGCACCGTCCAGATCAACACGTTCACCGGCAACGCCCTCGATGGGGGCGGAGGCGACGGCGGGCCCGGCGAGATCACCGACAACGGCACCGGGCAGCTCTGTACTGGCAATGCGGACTGCGCCGGACAGGAAGCCGACATGTGCCTCGGGGACGGCGCCGGTGGGTTCTGCACCGTGGAGGGGTGCGGCGCGGGGGACTGCGAAGGCAACTACGTGTGTTGTCGCGACTGCGCCGACTTCGCCGCCGACCTTCTGCCCTTCGACGGTTCGGCGTGCGTTCCCGACGCGCTCGCTGGTCAACTCGTCGGCACCCCCGCGTGTACGTGCGACTGATGGCTTTGCCCGCTCGTCTCGTTCAACGAAACTCGCTCGCCCACGGCGCAAATGTAGGCGTACCTCTCAACGGTGCCTGGGAGCCCTGGGAGCGCAACCACGACCCCACCGCACGACCGTCGGGGTACGCAACCGCCAGGGGGCTTCGGAAAAGCCGCCGGGGGAAGTCATAGAGCCCGAACGATTCGAGACGTTGAGGTTCCGTCCATCGCCCACCGGTGAGCCCGGCGGCCCATACCGACAGTTGAAACGAGGGCCGGGCAAAGTGAGGCTCGGCCCAAGCGGCAAGGACACACCCTCACCACGCCCCTCCCTCTTCGTACGAGGGCGCCCCCGCAGCAGTGCAGCGCACGACTACTGGCCTTCCGCGAGGAGCGCGATCGCGTCGCGCACGTAGTTCACATCCGGCCACGTTCGGAACTCTGCGACCATGGCCTCGAGGAGATGTCGTGCCTCATCGGCCTCCTGGCTTTGCGGTCGATGCGCGAAAGGGAAGCGAAGCCAGGACGTCGCGATGCGCAGTTCCACCCCCTTGGTAGATTGAGACCGGGCCACGTCACGCGCGGCGCCGTAGGCGGCCTCTGCGTTCTCGAGCGCCCCCATGTACCCGTGCATGTCACCCTTGAGCCGGAGAATTTCCGCATCGAAGAATCGCGCCCCCCCGCTATCTGCGCTCTCGAGCAGGTCGTCGACGACCGCAAGTCCCGCGTCGAACTCTCGGATTTCTACGCAAGCCTCGGCGAGCAGCGCGACGGCAGTCGGGAGAAGAAACCAACCGCGATGGCGACGGAGCCACGCTGCGCTACGCACCCAGGTAGCGGCTCGTTCCCCCCAGGCCGCAGCAAAGGTCGAGGACACGACTCCCCGCACCGATGCCGAGTGCGTCGACCAACACGTCGGTGGCCTCGAGGGCGCCGTAGTGATCTTGGTCGAAGGGGTAGAGGTCTTCTGCCCTCAACTCCTCTAGCGACTTCCCCGCGGCCTCGACCTTTTCGAGGATCTCCGTCTCATTGATGGGGTGTTCGTTGTAGAACGTCTCGACCGTAGTCATGCGCGGTGCTCCTTGTCGGGATTGTACATCGCCTTCCATGGACGGAGCCGTATGTGAAGACCCGTCGGAATGAACGGCTCGGCTAAACTGTTTCGCCCTCAGAGGACGGTCCATCGATGCAGGAACAAGACTTCAGCCAAACCGCCTTTCTCGTTGCCGGATATCGCGCTCGGGCCACTGGGTTTTCGGACTCGATATGCAACGACCCGTGGGCAGGGGACCTTGCGGGCGACTTCGGCGAAGCCCTCTGCCGCCAGTGGGACCTGCACGTCCCGGATGCGGGGCGGTTTTTGGCCCTGCGGACCCGATACATCGACGACGTCGTCTCGGCGGCGATCGGCCGAGGCATCCGACAGGTCGTGATCCTCGGCGCGGGCCTCGACACCAGAGCCGCGCGTCTTGGTCGGGATGGAGTTCGCTTCTTCGAGGTCGATCGACCGGCGAGCCAGGTGGCGAAGCAACGAGGGATCGCGAACCTTCCCGGCTACCCAAGGGGTGCCGCAACGTACGTCGCCTGCGATTTCGAGCGAGACGACTTCGTCTCGGAGCTCGAAAGAGCAGGGTTGGATCGGTCAGCGCCAACCTTGTTTGTCTGGGAAGGGGTCGTGTACTACCTCAACGAAAGTGCCGCTCGCGAGACCTTGCAGAAGATCGCATCGTGCTTCTCGCCTGATTCGTGCGTGGTGTTTGACTACTTCGACATCGAGCACAACAAACGCTTGGTGAACGACGAGCTTCGTGCCGACCTCGAGGCGATGCAAGATCTGCACGATGAGGTGAGTGAACCGCCGTCCAACGGCCTCGAGCCCGGCGCCGCGACAGCCCTCCTCCACGACACCGGCTTCCGATTCCTTCGCACCGTGTCCTTCGCCGAGCTCGCGATCGAGCACTACGCGTCACTCGAAAGTCGCTTTCCGTTCCACCTGATGTGGATGACCACCGCCAGCGTCGGACAACACCTCACGGTGTGAGGGACAGACTAGGCCCTGAATAGATCTTTGTTGTCGGCGTGTTGCGACCCACACCGCGGAGGGCCCGGGCCCCGGTGAATAGTTTTTGGTGGTCCCAACCGGGCGAGTGAATCCGAAAGGTTTCGGGGTGGATCTTGTTGATCGCGACGTGGATGTGCTCGTGGTCCGTATCGCTGTGACGCACTGCGATGTGCTGGTGCTCGGAAAACCCCAGAGTATCCACGAACGCGGAAGGACACGATTCGCGATTTAGGTTTTCTGGCTCCGCCCGGGTCGCCAGCGACGAAAACGCTGGTCATGGCCTGACCACTCGAGCCGCCTCGCAACCGTTCAGGTGCCGGCAGGTCCTGATGCAATCCGCTGACACGAGCGGTGCCACAAACCAACAAGGGACCGCGCCCTGCGACGCGATCCCTTGTTTTCATGGTGACCCCAACGAGATTCGAACTCGTGTTACCGGCGTGAGAGGCCGATGTCCTAACCACTAGACGATGGGGCCGATGCTGTCGCGCGAGTGCTTAACAGCTAATTGGCTTCGGGACTAGGATTCGAAAGAGCGTTGGCCTTTTTCAAGGAACCAAGCCAGTAGCTCGGGGACTAGGATTCGAACCTAGATAGCCAGTACCAGAAACTGGAGTCCTGCCGTTAGACGATCCCCGAATGAGGCGACACCTTAACATCGGGCGTCGAGCGGCGGCACTATAGCGGCAAGGTTCGCGCGGGCAACCAAGGGCGAAAAGTTGCAATCTTTACTTTTTTTGTCGAGAAACTATTGGCGTTTTGTCCCTAAAAATGGACCAAAATCGCTCTTTGGATAATTGTTGACTTGACCATTCGGCAAACTGGGGAATAGTCGAACTTCCCCCTGGTGGCCGCGCTCGGACCGTCGAGGGATAGGAGCATCATGACTTCGTGGAAAGAACAGCTCGGGGAACGCGTTCCCGATCACTTGGCGGCAGAGGTCGACCTCTTCGAGGGGCAGATCGAGCTGAAGAAAGAGAGCAAGCTCGACGACAAGATCTTCGCCGAGACGCGGCTCCGGCGCGGCGTCTACGGCCAGCGGTACGACAACGGGCTTCGTGACGATGGCACCGGCCAAAAGCCCCTCGCGTTTCCGCGCGACCTGACCAAAGGCCCGGACACGGTATGGGACGCGCCCGGCATGATGCGCATCAAGATCCCGTTCGGGAAGATGAGCGCCGATCAGCTCGAGGTGCTCTCGGAGCTTGCCGAAGAGAACTCCGACTCGATCCTGCACGTCACCACGCGACAGGACATTCAGCTCCACTTCATTCACATCGAGGACGCTCCGGACATGATGCGGCGTCTCGCATCGGTCGGCATCACGACGCGCGAAGCGTGCGGAAACAGCGTTCGAAACGTCACCGCATGCGAGTACTCCGGCGTGTGCTCGACCCAGGCGTTCGACGTGGCGCCCTATGCGCACGCGTGCACGCAGTACTTCCTCGGTCACCCCGACGTTCAAGACTTCGGCCGTAAGTTCAAGATCGCGTTCTCGGGATGTGAGGACAAGCCCTGCGGTTTGGTGACGTTCCACGACCTCGGTGCGGTCGCGCAGGTGCGTGACGGCAAACGCGGGTTCCGTGTGGTTGTCGGTGGAGGGCTTGGCGCGGTGCCGGTGCAGGCCAAGGTGCTTGCCGAGTTCTGCCCAGAAGAAGAGCTCCTTCCGCTCTCGCAGGCCGTCGCCCGCGTGTTCGCGCGCCTCGGTGAAAAGCAGAGCCGCGCGCGCGCACGCATCAAGTTCTTGGTGCAGAAGCTCGGCATCGACGAGTTCAAGCGCCTCGTGGCCGAAGAGCGCGAGGGCCTTCGCGAGGACCCGCGGTGGACCGACTTCTTGAAAGACCTCCACGTCACGGACGAAGAGCCGATCCGTGACCCAGGCCCCCTCCCCGAAAGCACCTCCGCAGGGTTTCAGGGGTGGGCGAAGCACAACCTTCGCCCCCAAGCGCAAGAGGGTTACTACACGGCAATCATCAAGATGCCCCTCGGCGATTTCACGTCGACGCACGGACGCGCGCTCGCGGCGCTCGCCCGCAAGTACACCGGCGACGCGATCCGTTGCACGGTCGAGCAAAACCTCGCCTTCCGTTGGGTGAGCGGGGCCGACGCGGTCGCCTTCTACGAAGCCCTCGACGCCCTCAGGCTCGCCGAGTCCGGCGCTGGCACGATTCGGGACATGACATCTTGCCCGGGCACGGACACGTGCAAGCTCGGCATCTCCGCGTCACGCGGCCTCACGGGAGAGCTTCGCAACCGGCTCAACGTCGTCAAAGACGAGCTTCACCCAGCCGTCGAAAGCCTTCGCATCAAGGCGAGTGGCTGCTTCAATTCCTGCGGACAACACCACGCTGCCGACATTGGGTTCACCGGCGTTAGCCGGCAGATCGGTGGTCGTCGGGTTCCGCATTTCAACGTCGTCCTCGGCGGCCAGTGGACCGAAAACGCGAAGAGCTACGGCCTGGTCGTCGGGGCGGTGCCCTCCAAGAACATCCCGAAAGCGGTCGAGATCATCACCGAGCACTACCTCGACAACCGCGAAGGCGAAGAGAGCTTCCAGGCGTTCATCGCGCGTGTCGGCAAAAAAGACTTCCGCAAAGTGCTGTCGCCGATCCAGAAACCCCCCGCCTACGAAGAAGACCCGAGCTACTACAGCGATTGGGGCGACCCGCGCGAGTACACCATCGGGGACATCGGGATTGGCGAGTGCGCCGGAGAGATCGTCCCGTTCGTGGAGTTTGGCCTGCAGGAGGCCGAGCAACAGCTCCACGACGCCCAAGACGCCCTCGAGAACGGCCATGCGCAAACGGCCGCAACGGGAGGCTTCACCTCGATGGTGACGGCCGCCAAGGCGCTGGTGCGCCACCTCGAGGTGCAGGTCAAAGACGAGGCCGACGATGTCGTGACCAACTTCAAGGCCCACCTCCACGACACCGAGCTCTTCCACGACCCGTTCGCCAAGGGGAAGTTCGCGACGTACTTGCTGAAGATGCACGCCGACAAGTCGTACGACAACGCCAACGACGAGATCGCGCACCGCACCCTCGACGAGGCTCAGTTGTTCATCGAAGCCGCACACGCGTGCTATCAGCGCCTGACCCAGGCCGCGGCCGCGGCCGCCGAGTAGCGGAGTAACCGATGCAGCCGACGAAGTTCCAGGTGAAGCTCTACACGAGCTCGAACGACATTTCGCTCGAGAAGCTCATTCCGGTATTCCACACGTGGATCCGCGACAAGAAGATCAGCGACGAGCTGCTCATCGACGTCGCGGATTATGCCCATGTGCCGCAGGGCCCTGGCGTCGTGTTGATCGGCCACGAGTCCGACTACTACCTCGATGTGGCCGATGACCGCCCCGGCCTTCTCTACAGCCGCAAGCGCGGCTTCGACGGCGACTTCCAAGCGGGCATCGAAGACGCGTTCCGACGCGCGCTTGGCGCTTGCCAGCTCCTCGAAGCCGAAGACTCCCTCAACCTGTCGTTCGGCACGGCCGAGGTGCTCTTCCGAGTTCAAGACCGCCTGAACGCCCCCAACGAGGAGTCCACCTACCAAGCCTACGAAGGGCCACTCAAAGAAGCCGCACAAGGGTTCTTTGGGGCGCCCCCCGCGCTCGAGCGGGTCGGCTCGGACAAGGATCCCTTCTCCGTTCGGATCGACACGGGCCACACCGGCACCGTATCGGACGCCCTGAGCAGCCACTGAACGCTCTTTTTGGGCGCAGATCGGGTTCGCGGTACAAAGACGGCGAAGGAGTCGACGTTGTTGACGCGAATCGTTTTGTGCGCCCTCTTGTGCGGCTTCATGGCCGTGGGGACGACGGCCTGCTCGAAAGGTGAGTCATCGTCGGAATCGGGCGCGATCGGTGAAGGCTCGGGCGGGCCCGTCCAAGGAAGCGACGCGGCGATCCCGACGATCAAACAGGCCGTTCGTGTTTGGATGCACGACCAGCCCACGGTGGATCTCGTCGGGGCCGAGCTCGGCGGCAAGATCACGGCGCGCACCCCGTCAGAAGCGGTGATGCACTTCGATGGGTACCGGGCGATCCTCACGACGGCGGGGGACATCGTCGTCCGAATCGCCTTCCACTTCGACACTGCGAAGCCAACCCTGTTCCAACTCACAGAGCTCTACGGCCAACCCGAAGAAGTCAGCAAAGGAGCGCTCCTCGAAACCGAGGTTCCGGTGACGGGCCGTCGTGTGCGCATGCTGGCGCGGACGGTCGATCTTCCACCCACCGAGTCAACCCTGGTCGAGGGCCTTTTGCTCGACGCGCCCCGCGCGCGCTAGCCCAGCTGCTGAACGCGCTCGACGACCCGAACGTCCGCTGGCGGCAGGTCGTAGCGGCCGAGGTCTTCGGGCGACACCCACGCATGGTCGGCCACTTGAAGGTGCTGGACCTCGCCGCCAAGGCACGTGGCCCGGTAGAACAAAATCAAGACACTCCTTTGTGGGTAGCGGTGGAATGTCACGTCGAGGACCTCGTGCACCTCAATGTCGATCCCGCACTCCTCACGACACTCGCGAACCAGGGCCTCCTCGGGTGATTCGTCGGCCTCGAGCTTGCCACCAGGGAACTCCCACATGCCGCCGAGGTGCTGCTCCTCGAGTCGCTTGGTGAGCAGCACCCGACCTTCGTGCACCACAACGGCGGCCGCAACCACAACCGCCACTAGGGGCGCTCCCCGACCGCGCGCAAGAGTTGGGCCTTGGCGATGCGAAGACCCACCGCCGACTCGACGAGGTCCACCTGGGCCCGGATCAACTCGGTCTGCGACTGCAGGAGGTCGGTGGTGTTCACGATCCCGGCTTTGAGCTGCTCGCGCTTGACCCGATACCCCTCCTCGGCTGCCGAGAGCCCGAGTCGTGCCGACTTCAGGGCTGCGTTCGCGGTCACCACCCCGTGATAGCCTTCTGCCACTTCGACACGAATCGCGTCTTGGAGCGTGATGACGTCCGCGTGGGCGCGCTCGAGATCGGCCTGCACCTGGCGCGACCGACCTTGCGCGTTGATCGTGTCGTTGGGGGCCCACCGCAAGATCGCGCTCACCTCCCAGGTCGCTTGGAACCTCTGCTGCTGGGGCACGACCCGAAAGTTGGGGTTCGCGTATTGCGCAAGCCCACGGAGGAGAATGTCCGGCGCGCGCCCCCCATTGGCCGAACGGAGTTGGTGCTCGGTCGCCTGCACGTACGTCCTCAGGGCGCGGATGTCCGGGCGGTGCTGGAGGGCCTGCTCGAGCAGCTCCGCCTCGGTGCCCGTCGGGATTCCGGTCACGTCCTTCGAGAGGTCTTCGCCGAGCGTCGGGACTTCGGCGGTGTGCATCAGCGTCTGAAGCGCGCGTTGCGCCACCTGGAAACCAAGTTCGGCCCGGGCCAGGGACACGTTCGCGGCTTCTAGCTGCGCTTCGACGCGCATCAAGTCGACCCGGGCGGCCGCCCCACCCTCAACGAGCGCCGCCGTCTCCGCGCGCTGCGACGCGGCGGACTCCACGGCGCTCTTTGCCACGCCCACACTCGCTTTGGCGCGCGCGAACTCGTAGTACGCCTGCCAAGCATCGAACGCGACGTTGTTGAGCTCGGCTTCGATCTGCTGCGCCGCCGCCTTCTTATTCTTCTTGGCGGCGCGGTACGCCGGAAGCGAACGTGCGAGCGAGTCGGTGAACGAATAGAGGAGGGCCGCGTCGAGGTTGTACTGATTGGTCAAGGCCGGAAAGTCGAAGTCGAGGAGCCCCGTCCACAAAGCCCGCGCCGCCGGGTCCTCAAGCTGATCGATGAGCGCTTGCGTGAGCGCCTGATCATCGGAAAGCCCGGCGGTCTGAACGTTGCTCAACTTGGTGGCGGTCGCGGTCAGCTCGATGCGGGGGATGAGTCCCGACATGGCTTGAAGCGCCCCACCTTTGGCCTCGAGGGTCAGTGCCCTGACCCGTTGCAGGTCGGGCGAGGTACGAATCACTTCGCGCACCGCCTCATCGGCGGTCAGACCCCCAGGCTCGTAGAGCGACCGGAGCCCCCGCGTGGCCGCGTTCGTCTCGTCCCCTGCGGGCAACCAGGCTTCGCCGTCAGGCGGCGGCTCCGCACGCGCATCGGCCAGTCCGACCGCCCAGCACACTGCCATCACACTCCACAACCGACACCGATGATTCGCCATGAAAGCTCCTTGCCGGCGCATCATAGCCGAGTGTCGACAGAGCCCGCTTGCCGCCCTTGCGGCGTCGACCTATACGCCGCCCTATGTCCGAAGGCTTGAAGGTCGCGGTGGTTGGCGCCACCGGCGTGGTGGGTGCAGAGATGCTGCGCGTGCTCGAGCAACGGTCGTTTCCGGTGCGCGAGTTGGTGCCGGTCGCGTCCGCGAGGAGCGCCGGCAAGACCATCACGTTTCGCGGCGAGGCGCACACGGTCGTGGAAATCGCCCCGGAGGTGTTCGACGGCATCGATGTGGCCCTCTTCTCCGCCGGTGGTGGGACTTCTCGCGAGTGGGCTCCGATCGCCGCCGCGCGTGGCGCCGTCGTGGTCGACAACTCATCGGCGTTCCGTGCCGACCCCGAGGTGCCGCTGGTCGTGCCCGAGGTCAACGCGGAAGCGGCCGCGACCCGGCCCAAAGGGATCATCGCCAACCCGAACTGCTCAACCATCCAAATGGTGGTCGCGCTCAAACCCCTGCACGACGCCGCCCGCCTGAAGCGGGTCGTCGTGGCGACCTATCAAGCCATCAGCGGTGCCGGCGCCCAAGCGGTCGCCGCGTTCGAGGCTCAGGAGGCCGCCGCGCGCGAAGGCAACGATGTCGAAAAAGACAAGCTCGCCGGGCAGTTGACGCGCAATCTTCTGATGCACTGGAAGCCGGATCCGGAGACGGGTTACCAAGAGGAAGAACTCAAAATGGTCTCCGAGACTCGCAAGATTTTCGGGGACCCCACGATCGCGGTGTCACCCACTGCGGTGCGCGTACCCGTGGTGACCGCCCACAGCGAGGCGGTGACGGTCGAGACGCACGAACCGCTGACAGCCGAGCGGGCCCGCGGCCTTCTCGAGCGCGCCGAAGGGGTCGTCGTCGTCGATGATTTCGACGGTGGCGTGTACCCGCAACCGATTGCCGCGGCGGGCCAAGACCCGGTCTATGTCGGTCGAATCCGTGACGATGTAGGCAACCCGGGCGGGATCCAGATGTGGGTCGTCTCCGATAACCTGCGCAAGGGAGCAGCGCTCAACGCCGTCCAAATCGCCGAGAACGTTCTATTAAAGTGACGAAATGTCAGCGCCTAGCGTAGAACGGGGCGGGAAGATGCCAGTTTGTCCGCCTTGCACCCGAAAACACAGGCTTTTTGGTGCGCGCCGGTTGGCCCGAGGATTGCAGAATAGCGACGTCATGAAACGCCTAGCTTTGACCATCGCCTGCCTGTGCACAGCCTGGAGTATCCAGTCTGGCGCCTCCGCCCAAGCGACTGACCTTATCGTGACCATCGCTGGCGACAGCGGCTTCGAGTCCGACAACCAGATCCGCTACTTCAACGCGCGCAACTGCGGGCTCGGCGGAACGGGTGGCGGCGCGGGTGGCGCCGGCGGCGTCGGAGGCATGGGCGGCGCAGGCGGTGACGGCGGCGCGGGTGGCGCCGGTGGCGCGAGCGGCATGGGTGGCGCCGGCGGCGAGGGCGGCGCCGGAGGCATCGGAGGCATGGGCGGCGCGGGTGGCGTCGGCGGCATGGGCGGTGCCGACATGGTGACCTCTGCGCTCGTCCCCAAGGGCAGCAGCAGTTCCGGCGACAGCCCCGAGACCACCCCCTTCGTCATCCGGTTGGGCGGTACCGAGTCGGTCACCGAAGTGTACCTTTGGGTGGGTGGCGAGAACGGCGAATGCCAGCGCAACGAGGCACGCAACGAGACGAACGGCACGTGCGGCGAGATCGCGGGCAACCCTCGCAGCGTCGGGACGGACCGCCAAGTCGGCCTCGGCTCGGGCGCGGACGCCCTCACCCTCCAAAACGTCATCGATGCGGCATCTGGGGCAACCAACATCGTGAGTTGCGAGACCTCCGGTCTCCAGGGGACCCCCTACGAGATCTTCGCCTTCCGCAACCAAGCGCCGGGAGCCATGGACGTCGACCCATCCGGGTTTGGCGTGACGTCGTTCCGAGTCGACGTACAGCCGCCGAACCTTCCGCTGATCAACACCACCGCGCAGCGTCAGAGCACGTTTCGGCTGAGCTGGGGCGATCCGGATCCCGCCGACTTGATTCAGACCTGGCAGTTCTTCTTCTCGACCACGGACGACCCCGATACCGCCACCCGCCTCGGCATCTCGGCCAACACGGCTGCGCGAAGCCAATCGATCGCGGCGTCCACGTTGGGCCTCGCGGACGGCGAGACGGGGTACATCTTCATGACCGCCTTCGACCAGGCGTTCGTCTCCGAACGCACCACGGGCGGAAACGAGAGCGACCTCTCGCCGAGCGTGGAGGTCACCAACATCAGCACGGCTGGCTTCTGCGATCTCAGCGGTGAGTGCGCGGGCTGCTCCGCGTCGCGCGTCACGGTCGGCGACGGGAGCCCGGGCCCTGTCTTGTGGATGTTCGGCCTGCTCTTCGGGATGGCCTGCTTCCGGAGGCTTCGCGCGTGAGAACAGCCGCATCGATGTTGCTGCTGGTTGCGTTGGTTGGGGCACTGCCGAGCTCTGCGGGCGCAGAGCCGATCGGGGGGCAGTCGGAAGCCGGATGGAGCCCTGAGGGCTACTTGCTGTCGTTCGGGGTGGGTGCCTACCGCCCCGATCCAGGCGACCAGGCCTTCGACTTGATCTACCCGGGCGACAACGGCCCGTTGCTGTTGGTCGAGTTCGATTTCTTCCTCTACCGCATCCCGTTCATAGGTCCGATCGGCCTCGGGCTCGCGGGTGGGTGGGCCTCGTACAAGGGGTTCGCGTGCGAAGCCGATACGATCACGCCAGACGGTTGTACGCCTTCCACGCAGCGCTCGAAGCTCAACATCTTTCCGCTCAACGCGATGGCTGTGCTCCGCGTCGACGCGCTTGCCCGAAACACACCGGTCCCGTTTGTCTTCACGGGAAAGGTCGGGTTCAACAGCCTGTTCTTCAACGAGTCACTTGGCTCGAGCGGGCGCACCCACGGGTTCGGCTGGGCGGCTCAGTTCGCCATCGAGCTCAACTTCGTCAACGAGCGACGCGCGAACGCGCTCGACGAAGACTGGGGCATCAACAGCTCGTTT
Source organism: Myxococcota bacterium (assembly GCA_039028875.1). Classification (GTDB taxonomy): domain Bacteria; phylum Myxococcota_A; class Polyangia; order Polyangiales; family Houyiibacteriaceae; genus SG8-38. The sequence goes on from JBCCHE010000013.1 coordinate 37,372, forward strand.
TTCTTCTTCGAGCTCGCCGGTTCAGACGCGAACAGTCGCGCCCCGCTCGGCGACCGGCTGTACTTCACCGGCGGCCTCGGCCTCACCTTCTAGCCTAGCGAGCCGCGGGCGGAAGCCCGGCAATCTCGGGCACCCGTCGCACGGGTGGGTCAGCCTGCGTGGGGCGGTCAAAAGCATCCGCTGGTCCGTCGAACCGCGCGAGCTTGATCTCAACCAGGGTCAGCCCATGCGCGGGCGCAGTCTGGCCGGCGTCCGCACGGTCCGCGGCCGCATTGAGCATCGCGTCGATCGCCTCGGGCGCAATTCTCTCCTGGCCGACTTCGACCAGCGTGCCAGCGATGATCCGGACCATGTTCTTGAGGAACGAGTCCCCCACGACCTCAATCGCCAAGAGGTCATGGCGACCGGCCCAGTTCTCGAGGATCTCGACCGAGCGCATGGTGCGTTCCGTGACCTCGCGTTGGTCCCCCGACTGCCGGAACGCTTGGAAGTCATGCGTCCCCTCAAACCGCGCGGCCGCCGCTTTCATGGCAGCGACATCGAGGAAGTCCTCGAGGCGATGGCTCCCTGCCGGCACCCGGGCCCGGCCCTCCTTGGGGCCGAGCTGCCAAACGCGTTTTCGGAGAAGCGGATCGCGGACCCAACCGGTTCGAATCACGTAGCGATACCGCTTGTGGGCGGCGTGAAACCGGGGGTTGTATCGCCGGTAGCACGGCTTGGCATCGTGGATGACCACGTCCTCCGGGAGCCTCGCGTTCAGCCCAAGAACCCACCCGTCGCTCGGGACCTCGTGCGTGCAGCCGAAACTGGCAAGCTGGCCGAGCGCGTGTACCCCCGCGTCCGTCCGGCTGCACCCTCGAACGGCTGAGTGGGCGAGCCCAAGCGCATCGATGGCCTCCTCGATGACCCCTTGCACCGTCCGAAGCCCCGGTTGGGCTTGCCATCCGTGAAAGCCGGTGCCCTCGTATCCGAGGCACAAACACACGCCGTGCGGAAACTGAACCTTGCTGTCGCCCATCGAAACCGGGCGGACGCTAGCGCGGAACCGCATGGTTGCCTATCGTTCGCCGGTGAGCCGCTTTCTTTGCCTTGGCCTGTTTGCCCTTGCGACGGTCGCCTCCGGCCGCGTGTCGGCCGACGAGGCCCCTGAGGCACCGGGGCAAACGGACGCCCTGCCCCCCAAAATCGCCGTCGTGATCGCCGGAGACCCTGACGAACGAATTCGCGACATTGCGGGCAAGGTGGAGAACGAGTGCGTCGACGCCGGCCTCCGAACGCCTGCCGACCCCGCCCTTCGGGCTGCGCTCATCGGGGACCCAGGGACCGCAGACGATGGTCTCAACGGGGTTCGGTCGGTCCGTCGAAGCCTGGGTGTGAACCCGCGAAAAGACCTCGCGTCGTACAAGCGGCTCGGCTCGATCACAGGGGCCGACGCGTTGGTGGTGTTGCGACGCGAGGGCACGGTGAAGCTCGAAGTGTTCGACGTGAGCGCCGCCCAGTTCTACGAGGGGATGCTCGATACCGCGACCACGACCCCCACCGAACGTGCCGAGTACATCACCCTGCGTGCCAAGACGGCCCAAGCCCGGTGGACGGAACCCCCCATCGTGGTGGCTGAACCGCCGGAAGCGGCTGCCATCTCGGTGGCCGCGGGTCCCGCAGGGGCGGCACCGGTCGACGAACCCGCCAAGAAAAAGTGGATCAAGAAGGCCTGGCCCTACTTCATCGTCGGGGCGCTCCTCGTCGGAGGTGTAACCTACATCATAGTTGACCAGCGTCGCACTAACGACCCAGGGCCTCCCCTGCTAAGATTTAGGCCTGGTGACGATTAGACGAGAAAGGCCCGTCCTCGGGGCTCTTCTGTGCGTTGCGGTTGCCCTCGTCGCATCGGCCGCAAGCGCGCAACTCGCCCCCGAGGCCCCACTGCCGGAGCCGCCACAAGGCTACGAGACCGAGCAGGTGGGTGCGATCACGTGGACCTTTCCCCGCGCCGAAAAGGACCGTGTCACGCCCCTGATCGAAGGGGCCGCCGCGCACTGGCAGCAGGTCCAAGACGACTTCGGGGTGCCGGTCGACGACACCCTCATCATTCGCGTGGCGCGAAACCCGCGCGAGATGGCGGAAATGGCGCCCACAGGCTACCCGCCCCCGGAGTACGCGACCGGCGTCGCATACCCCGCCTGGGGGGTCATCTTGCTGACGATGTCAGCACCCGACTCGTGGCACCCGCCTGACCTCGAAGTCGTGCTGGTCCACGAGCTCTCGCACGTCGCGCTTCACCGCGCCGTCAACGGTCATCAAGTGCCACGCTGGTTCAGCGAGGGCGTGGCGATTCATCAGTCCGAGGTGCGTCTCCTTCCGCGGATGGAGTCCCTCCTGCGGGCGGCTGCACAGCACTCCATGCTCCGCTTGTCCGAGTTGTCGAAACGCTTTCCGGACAAGTCCCACGAGGTCAACGTCGCCTATGCGCAGAGTGCCGATATCGTCGGGTTCCTCCGCGACACCGAGAACGACGAACGCCGGTTCCATCGGTTGATCCAGTCGCTCCGAAGCGGCGACACGTTCGATGCGGCGCTGTCGAGCGCCTACGGTTGGACGTCGATCGGGCTCGAGCGTGAGTGGCGAGAGAGCCTTCGCACCCGCTACCGAATCCTTCCGGCGCTCTTTGGAGGGACAACCGTCTGGGTGCTTGCCGCGATCTTGGTCGTCATCGCCTATCGACGCCGACGCCGATACCACAAGTTGAAGCTCGAAGAGATGGGGCACCGCGAGGAGCTCGAGGCGCTGACCACCCTGCCGCCACCACCTCCTGAGCCACTAAGCGACGTTGTCGCGGACACAGGGGTGCCTCGCGTCGAGCACGACGGCGAGTCTCACACGCTACACTAAGGCGCTTTGGCGGGCGCGGCAGTAGGGTCGATCGGGAACTTCGGCGTGGTCCCGAGCTTCTCGAGCTTCTTTTTGCGGTCTTGGCCCTGGGCCGCCTTCTTCCGGCGGCGTCGCGTCTTGGTCTTGCTGGTATCCGACATGAAAACGTCCTAGCGCGGGGCTTTACTGCGCCGCCCGCGGCGGGTCAAACCGCCGCTTGGACGTGGGCTGCCACCGCCTGAAGATAGCCCTGGCGAAGGCGATTCGTGACCGGGCCGGGCCGGCCGTCCCCGATCGCCTGGTCGTCCGCACGAACCACGGGCATGACCTCACGGATGCTGCTGGTGATGAAGGCTTCGTCCGCCTGGTGGAGGTCGGTCGGGTAGATCTCGGTCTCTTCGACCGGGACATCGAGCGACGCGCAGACGTCCAGCACCGTGGCGCGTGTAATGCCGACGAGAATCCCGGGCTGCGGGGTCGGCGTCCGCACCACGCCATCTTTGACGATGAAAAGGTTGCTGGACGCGCCTTCCAGCAGTCGCCCATCGGGACCGAGGACGATCGCCTCGTGGGCGCCGCGCTCTTTGGCCTCGTGCACCGCAAGCAGGTTCGCCAAGTAGTTTGACGCCTTGGCGCCCGCGGCGCGCGCATCGTCGGTTGGCCTCGAAGCCCGGAGCAAGACCACCGCTGCGCCCTCCGCGTACTGCGACTCGGGGTACGGTCTCACGGGCGCGACGATGATCACCCGCATCGGAGAAACCGCCGTCGTCGGGTCATAAGTGAGTGGGCCGGTGCCTCGAGTGACCACGACACGCACGTACCAGTCGCCCTCGCCCGCGGCGTCGAGCGTGGCGCGCACCTCCGCGGACAACGCCGAAAGCGAAATCGGCATCCGGATCATCAACCGCGATGCCGAACGGGCCAGCCTTTCGAGATGCGCCTCCTCGGCAAACGGCACGCCGTCATAGGTGCGGTACACCTCGAACACACTGTCACCGTACAGAAACCCGCGATCCAACACCGGAACACGGGCTTGTGCGCTGTCGACGATCTCGCCGTCGATGGAAACCTTGCCTGTCACCATGGCTACGCCTTGAGCTGCTTCAGTCGCTCTGAAGCCTGAGCGTGCGAGGCATCCTCGGCAAGCGCTCGTTCGAGCATCGTGATCGCCTTGCGCTTGTCGTCCTGGCGCGCGGCAATGTCGCCGAGGTAGAAGTAGACATCGGCCTTCTGAATGCCGGAGCTAGGTTCGAGTTTCTGGAGGAGCAACGCACGGAAGCTCTTTTGGGCACGATCGAGATCACCCTCGGCATGCGTGAGTTTCCCGAGGTCGCGAAGGATGGCCACATTCGTGAGGTCAATCTTGAAGGCGGCGTCGTAGGCCGCGAGCGCGCCCGCCGCGTCTCCGGATGCTTCGAGTGCTTGGCCGAGACGATGGTGATGCATCGCGAGCTCCTTGCTGCGTTGCCGGCCATAGCTCTCGATGATCTGTTTCAGGATGGGGATCGCGTCTTGCTGGCGGCCGGCGGCGATGTAGAGATCGCAAAGCGGAACCAGTGCCGCGCGGTCTTCTCCATCGAGTGCAACCGCCTTTTCGAGATAGCTCGCTGCCGTCGAAGGATCCTCGAGGTGTTCGCGGTAGACGTCGGAGATCGTGCGAAGGAGGGTGATCCGATCCGCTTCGGCCGACACCGTTGCGAGCTCATCGTCGAGCACTTTCGCGAGTGCCTCGTAATCGCGACGGGCCTCGAGGTGCGCCTTGAGCCGGTCTCGCGTCTCGTTCCCTTCTGGGAACCGTGAGTAGGCTTGCTCGAGGCAGCGCCCTGCCCTGTCGTCATCGCCCGCTCGGTCGGACCAAAGCCCCGCCGCGCGGTGCAGGACCGAGACGGCCGCATCGCCGTCGAGATGCTCCGCCAAGGCCTCGAGCGTCTCGGCCGTGGCCGGCGGGTTGCTTTGCCGTTCGTGAAGGGCCGACAACGCCTCGAGTGACCCTGCGGTGGGCCCGAGCATATCGTGAATCCGCTCGTACGTGGCGATGGCGGAGTCCGAGTCGTTCCGTTGGTCGGCGTGAACCTCGGCGATTCGCTCTAGGAGGCGACGACGCGTGGTTTCTTCGCCGTCATCGGCGTTGGCCTGGGCCTGGGCCTCGAGCGAGGCCACGAGGTCGTCCCACTGCTCGCGCGCGGCGAACAACCGGTCGAGCTCTGGCACGGCCGCCGCGTGACCCGGATGGTCCCGCACGATCTCCCGAAGCATGGCGATCGCGGCCGCGTAGTCCCCGAACGCGCCTTCGTAGAGGCTTGCAAGCCGGAGCTGAAGCCGAGCTTTGTCTTCCTCGGGTACGAGCTCACACCGGCGATGGAGGAGCGCGCGCAGCGCTTCGAGGCGGTCGTTCTCTTCATACAGGGTTTCGAGCGCATCCATCGACGCCTCGTGTCCGGGATCGAAACCGAGTGCCGCCTCAAACGCTTCGATCGCCGCACGCGGATCGCGAAGTTGGTTCCGGTACACTTCCCCGACCTCGAACGCGAGCAAAGCACGGTCGGCATCGGTGGGCGCCACGTCCAACCGTCGCTCGAGAAGCCCGACGACTTCGTTCCATCGAGACTGGTCACTCCGAATGTTGCAAAGGGCTGCGAGCGCGTCGGCGTCGCTGCGGTCGACCGCAAGGAGCTCCTGGTAGCACTCGGCAGCGAGCTCTGCCTCTTCGAGATCGGTCGACGCGAGGGTCGCCGCCTCTCGGAGCTGCTCAACCCGCGCCTGAAGATCAGGTTCGACCTTGGCCCAACCTCGAAGCGCCGAGACGAGCTCCTTGGAACGGGACTGAGCGCGAAGCAGCGCCGAACGTTGACGGTGCGCCTCGAGGGGCTCTGGATCGAGCCCAATCGCTTCGACCAGATCCCGCTCGGCGGCCTTGTCGTCCCCGAGCCGATCGCGGTGCCAGCTCGCGGAGCGCAGCCTCAGCGCGTAGAGGTCTTGCCGATCCAAGTCTCCCGACGATGCGATCTCGTCAACCAGACCGCGAAGCACCTCCCATTGGCCGGCGGCTTCCGCAAGCCGCTCAACCTCTTCAACGAGATTCCCTTGGGCAGGCTCGGTGAGCACCGCCTTGCGCATCACGCAGAGCGCCTGTTCGGGCTTGTCGAGGTCGTTCTCCCAGAGGGCCGCCGCTTCGGTGAGGAGGTGAACGCGCTCGGCGTCGGTCGCCGCCATCGTCGCGCGTTGCTCGAACAGCCCCACGACCTCTTCGATGTTCCCGGCGTCTCGGTGATGGTCCTCGAGCACGTCGATCGCCTGGGCGGCGATGCCGGGTTTGTCGGCCAGACGCTGAATCGCCACCAACGCATCAGGGTTCCCAGGCTCCTCGACCATCACCTGTTGGTAGGCACCGAGTGCCCCTTCGAGGTCGTCGAGGTAGACGGCACGCAAGCGCCCTTGCCGGAGCAACAACGCCGACCTGTCGGTACCTTCCGCGTCGAGGCGTTTCGTGACGACGTCATGGAGTCGGCTCCACTGCTCGGTCTTGTCGAACAAACGATCGAGGTTTTCGAGGACGGAAGGGTCGTCGCCCAGGAGCGACAGCGCACGCTCGTTGGCTTCGATCGCTTTGGCGTGATCCCCGAGCTCCTCTTCGCTGATCCGGCCCACCCTCGCAAAGAGGCGCGCACCTTGCTCGGGCTCGAGGCTGGCGCTGCCTTCGCTAAAGAGGGTGTCGACCAAGTCGTTCCAGCGTTGAAGATCTCGCGCGATTCCCTCGGCGCGGTCGATCACCTCACCGTCCCTCGGGTTTTCGCCGATCGCTTGGAGCAATGCATCGAGCGCTGCGTTCGGATCCTGTCGTCCGTCAGCCTGCACGTCAGCAAGCGCGACGAGCTGAGATGCCTTCTCGTGCGGATCGGTCAAGGCGTCCGCGCGAAGCCGAAGCAGGGTCGCGACGTCGCTCCAACGTTCCTGCTCACGGAGGTAGGGTTCCACCACGGCAGCTGCGTCTTCACGGTAGTCGGCAAGCTTGGTGATGCGTAGAAGCGCTTGCACGGAAGGTTCATGGCGTTCGTCGATGCGCAGGATCTGCCCGTAGACGGCGATCGCACTCATCTCATCGTCTAGCTCGCGCTCCATGATGTTGCCGAGTTGATGGGTGAGCTCGACGCGCTCGGTGTCGCTCAGGGCCGCATCGGCGCGGCGGCGCAGCGTGTCGATGAGTTCCTGCCACAGGCCCTGCCGCTCGTAGAGACGGCTCAGCCCCTCAAGGGCACCCCGATGTTCGCTGTCGGCATCGAGGACCGCATGGAGCGCGTCGCAAGCCGCATCTGGGCGACCGAGCTGCGCTTCGTAGAGCTCGGCCAAGCGCAATCCGACCTCGACCTTGGATTCGGGATCCGACTCGAGGACGACGCGCTGTTCGAGCACTTCGGCGAGTCGGTCCCCATCGTTGGCCGCGGCGAAAAGGCGATCGAGCGCCACGTACGCGTCGGGCTGCTCCGGCTGCTCGGCGGTGGCTTGCTGGTAGAACGTGACGGCGCGCTCCGGATCGCCGAGCTGCTCCTCATAAAGACCCGCAAGACGCCCGAGGAGCGAAGCCCGTTCCTCCGGCCCCTCGGTATGCTCGAGTTTTCGTTCGTAAACCCCTGCAAGTCCTGACCAATCACCGACCATCACCTGCAAACCTTCGAGCGGATCGAGGACGTCGACCGCCGTGGGATCGACCTCCAGGATTCGCGTCAGCGTGGCGATGGACGCCCTCGGGTCGCCAAGATGGCGGTCCTGGGCGTCGGCCACGGTCCGCAAGAGAGCGCCTTGGAGGATCGGGTCCTCGGTGACTTCGCACGCCGCCTCATGGACCGCGATGTAGCGAGGCCAATCGCCGAGGGCCTGCGCGAGCCGGTCCACGGTCTGCCGCGAGGCCTCATCGGCCGGCTCGGCGACCAGTGCCTGCCCCCACGCCTCGAACGCGGCTTCGAGGTCTTGACCGGGCTCCTCGTAGAGTGAACCCGCTTCTCGCCAGATCTCAGCCTGCTCGAATCGATCGGGGGCGTGCCCCGCCTTGGCTGCGAGAACCTTCACCAGCGCCCCCCAGTGCTCGGCTTCGCGATGAATGGGCTCGAGGATCTGAACCGCACGCTCACCGTGTTCGTCGTCCTCGATCCACCGCGTCACGGCATCGATTGCGGGCGCATACGCAGGGTCGTCCGCGAGGATGTCCTCGTAGAGATCGAGGGCGCGGTTCGCATCGGCAAGCCGGGTTTCGGTCACGGCGCCCAGTCGTTGTTGGAGCGCTTGGCGCTGCACCGGCTCGGCCGCGTTGTCGACCTGGAACTCGAGATGTGCCGCGAGGTCGTTCCATCGCTCGCCTGCTTCGAGGAGTGCGTCGAGCTTCTCCGTCGCTGGAGCATTCGCGGGATCGACCTCGAGGATCCGTTGAAACGTCACACACCCGTCTTGGGGTCGACCGAGCTCTTCCACCTCGATTCGGGCCACCTCGTGGAGGATCATGACGCGCTCCGCGTCGCTCTCGGAAAAACTCTCGCGCTCGCGATCCAGCTCGAGCAGATCTTCCCAATTGGCGCTTCGGGCGAATACATCCGCGAGTGCGGCGCCCGCCTCTTTGTGGCCCGGGTCGTACGCCAAGGCGCGCCGGTAATAGACGGCAGCTTGGTCGAGCTCACCGAGCCGCTCGTCGTAGAGCTTGGCCGTCGTGAGCGCGAGCGAAGCCGTATCGGCATCGTCCACGTCGACACCCCGGAGGGTGGTATCGAAAATCGCGGCGAGCCGGTTCCAGCGCCCGAGCGACCTCGCCAGCCGCGTGAGCTTCTCTTGGCTTCCCTCGTCGTGTGGATCTTCCGCGAAGAGGCGTCCGTATGTCTCGAGCGCCCCGTCGAGGTCTTCGAGGTGCGACTCCTGCACGTCTCCCAGGTGCCGAAGCAGGGTGAGCCGTTGCGTGGGGTCTTGCTCGCCATCGAGGCGCGCCTCGACGATCGAGGTCACCTTCGCCCACTCCATCCGTCGCAGGTAGATCGGCTCGAGGAGCTCAGCCGCCGCGCCGCGGTAGTCAGGCTGCTCGACGAGTTCCTCGAGCACTTGAACCGTGGGCTCGTGCTCCGGATCGTTCCCGAGCGCTTCGCGAAACTGATCGAGCGCGCGCCACGGGTCTTCGAGCTTTCGAAGGCACACCTCGCCCAGCGCGTGACGAACATCGGCGGGATCGCCAATCCGCTGATCGATCTCCCGCTCATAGAGCGCCGCAAGATCCTCCCAGCGGCGCGTCTCTTTGTAGAGTGCCTCGAGGCCCTCGTAAGCCACTGGATGATCGCTTTCGCCGAGGGCGCGGTCGAATGCATCGATGGCGGCGTCGTAGTCCTCGATATCGTCGCGATAGAGGCAAGCCTGCCGCACCAAGAGCTCCGCTCGTTCATCGCGGGCCTCGACCAACTCGGCTTTTCGACCCAGTAGCTCGACCAGCTCACGGCTCTCACCCGAGGCTTCGACCAGACCGAGGAGCGCGTCGAGAGACGGGCGGTGGTCCGGCTGCTCCTCGAGGAGACGTTGGTACTGCGACTTCGCGAACGCACTGTCCTCGAAATGCGCCTCGGCGATCCTGGCGGCCCGCATGCGCACGTCGGTCCGGAGATCCCCGTCGAGCACCTCCGGCACGATCGCGTTCAGGGTCTCGACACAAGCGGCATACTCTTCGACTTCCTCGGCGTACCGCACGTAGTCGTCGAGCACGCGAGGAAGCGCCTCGGTCTCGACGCCATGGCGAAGGGCGCGCCCCGTGAGCACGAATGCCGCCGCTTGGTCCTCGATGCCGATCTCGCTGATCTCAGCTGCCCGAAGGAGCGCTGCCACACGCTCGCTCGGATCGTCTCCGGACGCGATCACGTCGAGCATCCGCACTTGCTCTCGGTACTGGTTGCCTGAGCGATAGTGCTCGAGGAGGCGGTTCGCGACTGCGGTGCGGAGCGAGGGGTCGTCGCCTTCGAGCATTGCCTCGAGTGCCCCAACACTTGGCGCGTGGTCCTGGTCGAGAAGGCGTTGATAGGCCTCGAAGGCTCGCTCGACTTCGCCGGTTCGGGTCCGCATGAGTTCAGCCGCCTCGAACCGGTACTGGATCGCAACTTCGGGGTCGTCCGCCGTGTCCGCCCTCAGCTCGGTGATCTCCAGCAGCTCGTGATTTCGCTCGGCGCTCTCGTAGAGACGGGAGAGCGGAACCAGGATGTCGGCCGTCGGTTCGTAGCGCGACAACGCCTCGCGGTACGTCGCGATAGCATCATCTGGCCGAGAGAGGCGCGCCTCGAGGGTCGTCGCGATACGAAGCGTCAGTGCCTTTTGCTCGAGTTCGTCGTCGCTGAGGTCGATCCTCCGTTCGAGAACCTCCACCAAGTCCTCGAAACGCCCACGAAGCTCGTAGAGGCGCTCGAGGGCCAGGAGTACCTCGTCGTCTGCCGGCGCGAGCTCGAGTCGCTGTCGATGCACGTCGATCGCTTCGTCGGGCCGGTTGAGTGAACCTTCGAGAAGCTCGCCAAGCTCGGGAAGAACTTCCTGCCGCCGTGCTGCGTCCTCTTCGAACTCGAGCTGCCGACGGAGGTCTTCGACGAGGAGCTCGAGCTCGCCGGCCTGCCGGTGGATTCTCTCGAGCGCGCGAGACGCCTTGAGGACGATGTCGGGGTTATCCTTGTCTTGTGCGAGAAGCCGCTGGTAGGCCCGCTCGACCTGGGCGACGTCCGAATCGGCCTCTTCCCAAAGCTCCGCGAGCTCGAGGCTCAGCTCGGTCTTCACGTAGTCGTCGATCGCCTTGGTGAGCCCGGCTTCGAGGAGCGCAGCCCGCGCCTCGTGGCGTTGGAGTTCGGTCGAGAGACGGCGTAGATCGGCTCGAGCCGCCCCATCCGCGATGTCTTCTTGGACGGCGCGCGAATAGGCGGTGAACGCCAGCTCGGGGTCCTTGAGCTTCGTTTCGGCAAGCTCTCCGATGCGCCCGAGGTGGCTCGCTCGAGACCCGGCATCGGTCAGATCCTCGAGACGTACCTCGAGCACGTTCGCGAGCTCACCCCAAGCGCCCTGCGACTCGAAGATCGGCTCGAGGATGGCGGCTACTCGCTCACGCTCCTCCGGGAGCTCCATGAGGCGTTCGAGGCCCTCCTGCGCCCGCAGGTGGGTCGGACTCGACTCGAGGACCATCTGGTAGTGATCAATCGCGTCGGCGGCTCGGTCGAGCCTCGTCTCAAACAGGGTCGCCAACTCGTATGCAAGGTCGATCGCTTCTTGGTCGGTCGCATCGTCGAGGTCTCGTCGCAAGAGCTCCGCCAGCTCCGGCCATCGCTTCAGCCTACCGTAGAGCCGCTGCAACGCGCGTCGCGACGGCGTGTGCGTCGGGTCGAGTTCGAGGGCTTGCTCGTAACTCGAGATCGCGTGCGTCGGTTCGTCGAGGATCTCTTCGAAGAGGAAGCAGAGCTGCAAAAGCAAGTCGAGCTTGGCCCCGGCGTCGGTCGTCGATTCAATGCGACCTTGGTACAACGTACGTAGCCCGTCCCAATGCTCGTGCTTGGTGTAGAGCTGCTTGAGAGCGGCAAACGCGTTCGAGTCGGTCGCGTCGTCCTCGAGAACCCGGCGATGAAAGCGCGCCGCCTCCTCCGGCATGCCGAGCACCCCGTCGTAGAGTTCGGCGGCCCGCTTGCTGAGAATGACAGCAACGTGAGGGTCCACCTCGCCCGCGTCGATCGCGAGCACCAACGCACGGGCGAACGACTCGTGTTCGTTCGCCGCTTCGGCAACGCCTCCCAACCGGTCGAGCAATGCAAGATCGGCAGGGTTGTCGAGGAACGCCGACTCGAGCGGGCCGTAGGCTCCAGACGCATCGCCGAGCTCCGACGCCGACAGCTCGGCGAGCTGGAGTCGAAGGGAGCGACGCTCATCACCGTCGGCGCGCTCGAGGCGCCGCTTGAGAAGCGCTGCCAGCTTGTCGAAGTCCCCTCGCTTGCGATAGGCAGGGTCGAGAAGCGCCACCGATCGATCGAACAACACATCGCTCTCTGCCGAGGCCGACTCGACCCCTCCAATCGCCACCGCGTTTCGGCCATCGAGGTTGAGCGCCTCGCGGTAGCACTCGAGTGCCCCCGGCGCGTCTTCGAGATGAATGCGTCGGAGGTCGGCGAGCTGCAGGTACACCGCGAGCTTGTCTTCATCGGCCATATTGGACTGGAGCCGCTTCTCGAGCGCAGCGTCGAGCCGGTCCCACTGCTTGAGTTGTTGGGAGAGCCGTTCGACCGCGCGAAGCGCATCGACGTCGTGGGGATTGTCTTCAAGGATCTGCCAGTGCCGCCCGGCGGCTGCCGGAAGGTCTCCGAGCTGAGCCTCTTCGACTTGGGCCACTTCGTTCAAGAGCACCCAGCGCGCCGCGGCATCATCGACCGCACTCAGACGGCGCTCGTAGAGGTTTCGCAGGTCGGCAAACCGGCGCTCCGCTCGATACATGCGGTCGAGGACCGCCATCGCCTCTTCATCGTCGGGCTTCTCCTCGAGGATCGCCTCGAGCTGCCGGATCGAGTCCTCGGAACGCCCCAACCGCTCGCCAGCGATTGCAGCGATGCGCCGCTGGAGATCGGTTCTTTCGTCATCCGTGACGGTCGCGCCCTCGAGCCGCGCCACGAAGAGCGCGACCATGTCGTCGTACGCGCCTGCGGCCTCGGCGGACTCCTCGAGCCCGGCAACCACCGTCGGCTCTGACGGAAAGAGCATGTATGCACGACTCGCCCAGCCGAGCGACGACTCTGGGTCGCGAAGCCGATCGAGAGTGACCGTTCGAAGTGCCGAGAGGCGTTCAAGCCGGTCTTTCGGCTCTTCGTCGCTCGGAAGATCGGCCTCTACGATCTGGAGCATCTCCACGAACCGTGACCACTTCTGATCACGTTCGTAGAGTGGCGCCAAGCGACGAGCAGCCTCAACGTTGGAGGCATCGGCGGCCAAGACGCGCTCGAGGCTTCGGAGCGCACGCTGGGGCTCGCCAAGACCGTCGCGATAGACGGTGGACGCCCGAAGACTCAACGACGCAACCTCGGCTGGATCCTCGGCGTGGTCGGCGGCTTGGTTCAGCACCTCGGCAAACCCGGCCAAGTCGTTCTTGTCCAAGTAGAGTGCCTCGAGCGGATCCCACGCCTTCGAGGCGACGTACGCTTCCCGCAGCATGCGTCGGACCCGTGTGTTGTCTGAGTCGAGCGCCATCGCACGCTCCCACGCCACCGCTGCGGCTCCGGGAAGTTCGAGCCGCTCCATCAAGACCACCCCAAGTCGCTGCAAGAGCTCGAGTTCGGTGCCGTGGCCCTCGGCCGCTGCCACCCGAGCCCGCAGCACGTCGGCATGGGTTTCCCAGTCCTTTTCACGCTCGGAAATCTTTTCGAGTGCGTCGAGCGCCTGCTCGCTCTCGGGTGTCTCCTCGAGCACCTCTTTCCACAGCCGTATCGCGACGTCGTGTTGGTGAAGGCGATCGGTCGCGAGCTCCGCCATTTCGACCTTCTTGGTGCGTCGCTCGGTCGGATCAGTCGCCAGCTCGGCTTCCTTGGCCAGGACGTTGAACAGCGAAGGCCACTTTCGCTTCTTGGTGTAGATGTCCTTGAGTCGCCCGAGCGCATCGAGGTGGTCGCCTTGGAGGGTCACGACCTTCTCGAGCGGAGCCGTGGCTTGGTTCAGGTTCCCGAAGCGATCCACCCAGAGGTCCGCCACCCGCAGAAGGAGCACGACTTGGGTTTGGCGATCGCGCGCCACCTCCGCCTTCCGATCGAGGACTTGGATCAGCTCGTTCCACCGTCCCGCCGACTCGTACAGCGAGGCGAGTGCGTCGAGCGCCTCCGGGTCATGGGGCGAAAGGGTGAGGATCTCCGCGTAGACCTGGATCAGCATCGTATCGAGGCCGAGCGCGTCCCGGTAGATCGGAACGAGATCCCGGAGGAGACGGACCTTCTCGTCCTTGTCGTCCGTCGGTAGCGCTTCGATCTCGCCACGAATCGACTCGGAAAGCGCGTTCCACTTGCCTCCGCTCTCGTACAGCTTTTGGAGCGCCTCGCGGGCGTCGAGATCCCCGGGCGCCAGACGCTCTACGATCTTCCACCCCTCGAGCGATCGTTCGGGCCTGCCTGCCGCGTCCGCGCGCTCCCCGAGCTCCCGCGCCAGCACGAGCTGACGATCGGCATCGGGCGCCGATCGAAGTGCGTCGCCGAGGATCGTCAGCAGACGCCCGTTGGGGTCGTCGTCGCCGATCTGCGCGCGGTAGAAGTCGAGCATTCCCGGATGCGCCGCGTCGATCTTGCGAAGCCTCGCGAAGTACGGTTCGGCGTCCTCGACCGACTCACGGAAACGCCAGTGAACCATCGCCAGCTGAAGCAGCATGCCTTTTTCGGCCTCGAGCTTCTGCCGCGAGCGCAACGCACTCTCGTACATCGCCGCCAGGTCATCCCACGCCTCGCGGTCAGTAAAGTACTGAACCAATGCGCCGAGCGCTTCCTCGTCGGTTGGGATCAGCTCGAGCACCTTTCGGTATGCGTCCGCGGCAGCTTCGACGTCGCCGGTCGACTGCCGAAGAACGCGCGCGGCCTGAAGCCAGGCGCTCGCTTTCTCCTCGCGTGTACGTGCGGCCTTGGCGGCCAGGACGAAGACCGACACGACGTCGTCCCACCGCTCACGGGCTCGGAGGCTGAGGGCGTACTGGCGCGCGGTCCTAAGGTGAGATGGATCCGCGGCCAGGGCTTCGTCGAAGATCGCGTCCGCTTGCTGAACGTCTTCTTCGCCGCCGTACTGCCAGACGAGCGAAGCGGCGCGGGTGAGCAACGACGTCTTCAGGCGTGGGTCGGCCGCCTCGCGTGCCTCTTCGACGAACCGGTGCGCGATCTCCCGCCACTTCTCTTGGGCCTGCGTGATCTGCTCGACCACCTGGGCAACCTCCGGATCGTCAGAGTCCGCACCGCCCAAGCGTTCGTAGGCGTCGAGTGCCCCAACGTCATCCATCAACTCGTCGCGACGAAGTCGTCCGAGCTCCTTCAGGAGCACCGCACGAAACTCCGGGTCCTCCGAGACCAACTCGATCTCGAGTTCCATCAGTGCAGCGGCAGCCATGAACTCGCCTCGCCGCTCGTGACCTCCGCGCGCGGCCTCAAGCAGCCGAAGCGGATCTTGCCCGTCGGTCTCCCCGTTCCGATTGGCGGGCTCGCTGCTGATCTGTTCTCGCAGCGCTTTGATTAACGTCGTGTCGTACGGATCCTCGAGCAACATGCCCAAGTAGTTCGCCACCGTGAGCTCGGCCATCTCAGCTCCTATGTCCCCTCCCCCGAGAGGAAAATTCACCCCTGGGTGATCTCACGAAACCCCGAAAAACAAAAGGATCCTGCGAACTAAGCTCCCCATGCCGCAGGTCTCTAGATGTTAGCGGTCCGACAGACCCACCGGCAACCCTGGAATTGCCGGATTTGAGGGCGAGTTCGCGCTTTGTGAGGCGCCTCTCAAAAGACCATGATCGCACCCTGCCAAGTCAGCGCCCCCCAGGTGGCGACGCCGATGGCGAGGTGAGTGGTCGCGAGCGCGCGCAAGGTCCCGTAGTTGTTGGCGCGATCCATCCCGAACCACTCTGGGTTGGCGATCACGAGTCCAAGACCGAACTGCGCCAACATGCCCGCGAAAGTGACCCAGCGGAGGATCTTGTGCGTTCGAAGCTTCCGGGCGAAATCGCTGTTTCCTTCGCTCACGTTGAGTGGGTCCGGCATCGCGTAGGAGAGCGCGAAGGTCGTGAAGAAAAGCGCACCTGTCGTCGCGGCGAACGCAAGATGTGCTGCCGGAACGCCACTACACTGACGTTGGCCGAACACGGCCGTCCCTCTGACGCAAGGGTTGTTGGCTTGGCTAGCCCACCACCCGTACTGGTTGTAGAACTGGATGAAGCCAGAGATCACCGTGACCGTCGTCATCGCCCACGTCGCGATGCCGAAGTTCTTGTGGATCTTCTTGATCTTGTTGCGTTTCCGGATCAGGTCCGCCGTCGTCGGCTCAGGCGGCTCGAGTTCAGCGGTCACCTCCACAGCCAACATCAGTGCGGGATCGATCACCACGGCCGGCGGGTCGTGGAGCGAGGTGTCCAGGTCGAGAGAAAAGCCAAACAACGGCGTAGCCAAGAGAAGCGCTGTAAGCGGGCCCATCGCGGCGGAGTATCTACCAGATCCGTCGATCGGGCCAGGAGTACGCAGGGAACGAGACAGTTTTTGACGGAGAGTCACCGGCTTTTCACGGGCCCCGACTCGCTGTACAGGACTAGTATGGTCCTTTCATCGACGCTCCCTGCGAAGGTCTCGGTCTACGAGGTTGCCCCGCGGGACGGCTTGCAGAACGAAAGCGCTCAGGTCGCGACCCATGCGAAAGTCCGTCTGATCGAGGCGTTGGTCGATGCCGGGGTCGCGCGCCTCGAGGCTGGGAGTTTCGTCGCCCCCAAGTGGGTGCCGCAGATGGCCGACGCCGACGAGGTGTTCGGGATGATCGCCCGCCATCCCGGCGTCACCTATTCGGGGCTCTGCCCCAACGCGCGTGGCCTTTCGCGCGCGGTGGCGGCCGAGGTCGACGAGATCGCCGTCTTCGTCAGTGCCAGCGAGACGCACAACCTGAAGAACGTGAACAAAACGATCGCGCAAACCTTGGCGGCATTCGAGTCAGTGATTGGCCCCGCGACCGAACAGGGCCTTCGGGTGCGCGCCTATGTGTCCACCATGTGGGGTTGTCCCTACGAGGGCGAGGTCGATCCAAGGCGAGGGCTCGAGCTCGCCCGAGAACTCGTTGGTGCGGGCTGCTACCAGATCTCACTCGGCGACACGATCGGAGTCGGGACCCCGCTCCAGACACAACAGATCGTCGATTTGTTTCTCAGCGAGTTTCCTGCCGAGCAATTGGCGCTCCACCTCCACGACACCCGAGGCACAGCGCTCGCCAACGTGGTAGTAGGTCTTCAGATGGGCATCACGACGTTCGACTCGTCCGTCGCCGGGCTCGGGGGGTGCCCCTTCGCCCCTGGGGCAGCTGGCAACCTGGCCACCGAGGACTTGGTCTACACGCTTCACGGTATGGGCATCGAGACCGGCATCGATCTCGAGAAGCTGTGGCAAGCCGGCCAAGTCGCCGAGGCGATCGTTGGACGCGAGCTCCCAGGCAAGGTTCACCGCGCCGGGGTCCGTTCGTTGGCGCGCTGAACGAGAAAGCGAACCCATGCCGACGCCGACCCACGACCTGCTCGCTTACATCAACGCTTCCCCAACTCCTTTCCACGCTGTGGCCGAAACAGCACAGCGTTTGGAGAACGCGGGCTACCGAGAGCTCGCTGAGTCAGAACCTTGGAACCTCGCACCGGGGGACAAAGTCTACGTCGTACGCGGCGGTGGCTCGCTCGCGGCGTTCCACATTGGAACTAAGGCCGTTGCGGACTCAGGCTTCCGGCTGGTCGGGGCGCATACCGATTCCCCAAACCTTCGCATCAAGCCAAACCCAGAGCTTGTTCGGGCGGGCTACGCACAACTCGGCGTCGAACCCTACGGCGGCGTGCTCCTCCACACGTGGCTCGACCGCGACCTCTCCCTCGCGGGACGCGTATGCCTTCGAGATGGCAGCAGCCAACTCATCGACATGAAGAAGCCGGTGATGCGAATCCCGTCGCTGGCCATCCACCTGAACCGCGAAGTCAACAAGAAGGGCTTGCTCCTCAACGCGCAGAAGCACCTGTCACCCCTCTTGGGGCTCGCACCAAGCGGCGCACTTGACTTGGCCGCCCTCCTCGAAACCGAACTCGACGGCGCCACCGCCGAAGACGTCGACGCGTGGGACTTGATGACCTACGACACGCAGACGGCGGCGCTCGGAGGAACGGACGACGAGTTCATCCAAGGTGCCCGCCTCGACAACCTGGCGAGTTGTCATGCCGGGTGCTCGGCGCTCCTCGCGACGCCGGACGCGCTCGAACGGACCCGCGGGATCGTCCTCTACGACCACGAGGAAGTTGGGAGTCGAAGCGCCCAGGGAGCAGCATCAGACTTCGTGCGAAGCGCTCTCACGAGGCTCTGCGGTTCGGACCTCGAACGCTACCATCGCGCGATCGCGCAATCGTTTCTCGTCTCGGCCGATATGGCGCACGCCGTCCACCCGAACTACGCCGACGTACACGAGCCGCAACACCAACCTGTCCTCGGCGGGGGGCCCGTGATCAAGATCAACGTGAACCAGTCCTATGCCACCGACGGACAGAGCTGGGCCAGCTTCGAGGGGTGGGCGCGAGAAGCCGAGGTGACGACGCAGCGCTACGTGGTCCGGTCTGACATGGGATGTGGAAGCACGATCGGCCCGATCACCGCAGCCGAACTCGGCATCCGGACCGCCGACGTGGGCAACCCAATGCTGTCAATGCACTCGTGCCGCGAAGTTGCCGCCGCCGCCGATGTCCCTCGCATGATCTCCGTCCTCGAACGGTTCTTTGCGTCGGCCTAGAACGCCGGGCGCTACACGAGCTCGAAGTCTTTGCAGAACAGGAGGTCGGCATGTGGGTCGTCGTAGCGCGATTTTCGATGCCGGTGCGTGGGGAACCCGTGCGCGCACCCGAGTGTCGACTCGAACAGAACGCAGTCTTCACAGTTCCATCTGAGCGAGAAGCGCTCCCGCTGCTCACGAAACCGGGCGTCTTGCTCAACCTTCATCGCGAAGGGGGATCTTGTCGACGCGCCGCTGGTGACGCCCGCCCTCAAACGTAGATTGGAGGAAAGCGCGAAGGATGGCTTCGGCAAGGCCAGGCCCTGTCACGCGCGCACCGAGGCAGAGCACGTTGGCATCGTTGTGTTGCCTGGCCATACCGGCGCTGAAGATGTCGCCACAAAGAGCGGCGCGAACGCCACGATGACGGTTGGCCGTCATCGACATTCCGATCCCGGTGCCACACACCAAGAGCCCGAGCCCGTCCCCCTGCGCTACGGCAGCCGCGACTTGGTGCGCGTAGTCGGGATAGTCGGTGGAGTCGCTCGTATGCGTGCCCACGTCTCGGATCTCGTAGCCCAGCTCGGTGGCCACAGTCGCCAGGTTGCGCTTCAGGTCAAGCCCTGCGTGGTCCGAACCGATGATGAGGACGTGCGCCATGTTGCTAAGGGCGCCTTAGCACGATCGTACAGTTGGTTCCGCCGAAGCCGAACGAGTTGTTCATGATGGCGCCCAGCTGGCGCTCCTGCGCTTCGTTCGCGACGAGGTTGATCCCGGATGCTGTTTCGTCCGGGTCTGCCACGTTGACGGTCGGCGGCATCAGTCCGTCCCGCATACCGAGCACGCACAAGACGGGTTCGAGCCCGCCTGCTGCCCCAAGAAGGTGCCCGGTCATGCTCTTGGTGCTTGAGACCGCCAGCCGGTCGGTCGCGTGACTTCCGAAGACCGCCCGAATCGCCTTGAGCTCCTCGGCGTCGCCGACGGGGGTCGAGGTCCCGTGGGCGTTCACGTAGTCGACTTCGTCTGGGTTCATCTTGGCGTCAGCGAGCGCAAGGGTCATGGCCCGCCGTGCGCCTTCCGCCTCCGGCGCCGGTTGCACCATGTGATGGGCGTCTGAGGTCGCGCCGTACCCGACGATCTCAGCCAGGACGTTGGCGCCCCTGGCCATCGCCATGTCTCGCTCTTCGAGCACGCACACGCCTGCCCCTTCGGCGATCACGAATCCGTCGCGGCCCGAATCGAAGGGACGGCTCGCTCGGGTCGGGTCGTCGTTCCTACGCGACAGCGCGCGCATCGAAGCGAATGCCGCGACACCGACCGGCGTCACCGCGCCCTCTGCGCCTCCGGCGATGGCCGCGTCGATCTCGCCGCGCTGAATCCACCGAAATGCATCTCCAATGGCATGTGCCCCGGAGGCGCAAGCGCTGGTGTGCGTGTAGCTCGGCCCCTTGAACCCGTACTGGATCGACACCTGGCCTGGCGCGAGGTTCGAAATCACCGACGGAATGAAATAGGGGGATACCCGGCGAGGACCCTTGTCGAAGAGCGTCTTGCAGGTCGACTCGAACACCTCGAGCCCGCAAAACCCAACGCCAATGAAAGTCCCGACGCGCTCCTTCTGCGCGTCCGTCGGTTCGAAGTGGGCGTGCGCGATTGCCTGGGTGGACGCACCGATCGCGAGGTGGATGAACCGGGCCGCCTCGCGGAGTTTCCGCTTGGGCATGTACTCGAGCGGATCGAAGTCGCGGCACTCGCCCGCGATCTGCGACCCGAATTCGGTCGGGTCGAACCCTTCGATCCGCGCGATGCCGCTACGCCCTGCCCGGATGGCATCCCACGTGGAGTCGGTCGTGGCCCCGCAAGGGCTCACGGCCCCGACCCCCGTTATCACCACCCGGCGCGTCGACGTGTCCGCCATCAGAGCTCCCCTCCTGGGCGTTAGCCTTTGCGCTCACTGATGTACGTGATCGCGTCTTGAACGGTTCGGATCTTTTCGGTGTCTTCGTCGTCGATGTCGATCTCAAACTGTTCCTCGAACGCCAACACCAGCTCGACGATCGCGAGGGAGTCGGCCTTGAGGTTGTCGATGAAGCTGTCGGTCTCTTTGATCTCGGCCTGATCGACGTCGAGCTGCTGGGATACGATTTCCTTAACCTTCTCGGCGATGTCCATGTGCTCCTCCGTCACGTCGTTAGACGTGCATGCCTCCGTTGACCCGGACGACCTGCCCGGTGATATAGCTCGCTTCGTCGCTAGCCAAAAACACAACTGCCGCGGCAACCTCTTCGGGGCGCCCGATGCGCCCGAGCGGTGTCTGGTCGATGATTCCCTGATGGGCGACTTCGGGTAGCTCCGACGTCATGTCGGTCTCGATGAAGCCCGGTGCGACGGCGTTGACGGTGATCCCGCGAGACGCGTACTCCCGCGCGAGGGTCTTGGTGATTCCGAGGATCGCGGCTTTGGACCCCGAGTACACGACTTGTCCGGGGTTCCCGGACTCGCCGACCACGCTCGAGAGGTTGATCACCCTTCCATACCGCTTTCGCATCATCGTCTTGATGCACGCCTTCGCGCAGAACACGGCGCCGTTGACGTTGGTGGCCCAAGTGGTCGCGAGATCCTCCGGTGTCACCCTTAACAACAGCTGATCGATTGAGATTCCGGCATTGTTGACGAGGATGTCGATCTTGCCGTGTGCCTCGACCACTTGCTTGATCGCGCGCTCGACCTCGGCGGGGTCCGCGACATCGAATTGGGACGACTCCGCACTGCCGCCAGCCTGCTCGATGGCCGCGACGGTATCGTTGGCAGCACCCTCGTTCGAGCGGTAGTTCACCACGACATGGGCGCCGGCTTCGGCCAAAGCCAGGCCACTTGCACGCCCAATCCCTCGCGACCCCCCGGTCACAACAGCGATTTTCCCCGCGAGGTCGAACACGACTACTCGAGCTCTTCGGCCTTGCCTTCGATGACCTGGCGGCCCTTGTAGTACCCGCATGACGCGCAGGCACGGTGGGGTCGCATCACGTCACCGCAGTTCGGACAGGGAATGACATTCGGCGCTGCCACTTTGTCGTGATTGGCGCGTCGTTGGTCGCGCTTCATCGGGCTTGTTCTTCGTTTCGGAACGGCCACGGGTTACTCCTCTTTCTTGGTAAGCTCTTCTTTGAACTTCAGTAGTGGTGCGAACCGCGCATCAAGCGCTGAGTTTCCAAATACTTCATCGGGCGGCTGGACTTCGGTAGGCACCGCGATCCCGACGCAATCGTCCGAGCACAAGGGCTTCATGGGCACCTCGAGCAAGATGTGCTCTCGGACCCAAGAGTCGAGGACGATCTCGCTTCCCCCGTAGTAGTCCCGCGTCGTCTCGTCGAGCCGAACCTCGATCTCATCGTCAGACGCCTGAGATGGCCTGGTATGTTCCGGGCTGAAGAGCGCGGTGATCGGGAGGTCGAGGGCGAGCGAGACATCCTCCAGGCACCGGGCACACGTGGCGAGCAAACTCGCCCCGATGCGGCCCTGGACCAACACATCGAGCCCGTTTCGCTGCGCTTGCACCGATAGCGTGCCTTCGTCACCGGCCGCGCGAAGCTCGGTCTCGGCAAGGGCCGTCGACAGCCAAGCCGTGCTGACCGGGAAACTCCAGTCTCTTCCGGACTCATCGAGATCCTGAAGCGGTAGGACGAAAGTAGGCATGGAATTGCGTGAGGTTGGACGACCGTTGGCCGCATCTCGGAGCGGCGAGGCGCGGAACTATTCAGTGGGCTCAGGTCGCTGTCAAGCGGGGTCCCCGCGTCCAAGACGCGCCATCCAACTGGCCGGAATGTCGCCGGTTTCGACACTCGAAACCGGACCATCGGCGTGCCCTCCAACGCGGTCGGACAGGATGCCCGTCGAACTCGGATGTCCCGGCCGGACCGCTTGCAGGAAACTGCAGGCCTGCAGCAGATCCCTGCCCGCGGGGCGTCCCGGTCGCCATTCTGCAGGACCGTGATAGGTTTCGCCGCGATGACAGACGATTTTCGACGTTTTTCCGGCACGCCAACCTACCTGACCAGTGAGTCCCTCGAATCCGCGGTCAACACAGCCATCGCCCTCGAGCGGCCGCTCCTCGTGCGAGGTGAGCCGGGCACCGGCAAGACGTTGCTCGCCGAAGCCGTGTCGGAAGCGCTCGGCATGAGACTGGTCCGGTGGAACATCCGGAGCACGACGCTCGCCCAGCACGGCCTGTATCTCTATGACACGGTTCAGCGTCTCTATGACTCCCGATTTGGAGACAAGGACGTCAACGACATCTCCCAGTACATCAAGCTCGGGCCGATGGGCGAGGCGTTTGATGCCGACGAGCGGGTCGTCTTGCTCATCGATGAGATCGACAAGGCCGACGTCGAGTTCCCGAACGACCTGCTGAACGAGCTCGACCGGATGCAGTTCCACATCGACGAAACCCAACAGGACATCGTCGCCAAGCAGCGCCCCGTGGTGATCATCACCAGCAACGCCGAGAAGGAACTTCCCGACGCCTTCTTACGTCGTTGCGTCTTCCACTTCATCGATTTCCCAACCCCCGAGCTGATGCAGGACATCGTTCGGGTTCACCATCCCAAGATCCACGAGGATCTCGTCGACCAGGCCCTCAAGACCTTCTACGAAATTCGGGGCATGCGCAGGTTGCGGAAGCGCCCCAGCACGAGCGAGCTCGTCGACTGGATCACCGTTTTGCAGCGGGCCGGCATCGACAATGTGAGTCTCGAAGAGAACCTTCCGTTCTTGGGGGCGCTCCTGAAGAAGGAGCAAGACCTCGTCGCCTACGCCGACCAGTTGTCGGGCGGCCGCCAATGGAGAAGCTGAAATCCTAGTCCCCTTCATGTATGAGCTCCGAGGACGCGGCGTTCCCGTCGGGACGCAGGAAGTGCTCGCGCTCGCCCAGGCACTGAAGGCAGGCCTGCACGAGAGTTCGCTCGACGGTTTCTACAACGTCGCGCGTTCGGTCATGATCCACAGCGAAGCGCACCTCGACTCCTTCGATGAGGCGTTCTTGTCCTTCTTCAAAGGCGTCGAAGTCGAGTCCAAGAAGCTCAAGGACGAGCTTTGGGACTGGCTCCAAGAGGCCAAAGAGAACATGGGGGAGCTCACCGAAGAGCAGCGTCAGTTCGTCGAAGGACTCGACCTCGAGGAGCTGCGAAAGCTGTTCGAGGAGCGGCTTGCCGAGCAGGACGAAGAGCACAACGGCGGCAACAAGTGGATTGGGACCGGTGGCACGTCGCCGTTCGGGCACGGCGGGCGCTCACCAAAGGGCTTTCGGATCGGCGGCTCCGGTGGTGGCCGGAGCGCGGTCAAGGTCGCCGATGCCCGACTCTATCGCCCGTACCGGCAAGACCTCACCCTCGACGTGCGGCAGATGCAGGTCGCGCTGCGCAAGCTCCGGGCGTTCGCGCGCGAAGGCGGCGAGGAAGAACTCGATCTCGATGGCACCATCGACGCCACTGCCAAGAACGCAGGCGAGCTCGAGGTCATCACGCGCCCTCCCCGTAGGCACAACACGCGCATCATCTTGATGATGGACGTTGGCGGCTCGATGGATCCGTTCGCGCACCTCTGCTCGCGGCTTTTCTCCGCTGCCAAGAAGTCCACGCACTTCAAGGAGCTTCGGACGTATTACTTCCACAACTGTGTCTATGGGCACGTGTACGAGACCGAACGCTTCGACAAACCGATTCGTGTGCGCGACCTCGTCCACGAAGCCGGGTCGCACTACAAACTGATCATGGTCGGCGACGCGCTCATGGCGCCCTACGAACTCCTCGCTGCCGGTGGTTCCCTCGACCTCGGCGACGACCGTGGGGTCGAAGGCCTGCAATGGCTCATGATGCTGAGCCAGCACTTCCACCGAAGCATCTGGCTCAACCCCGAGCCGCAGCGCTACTGGACCGGCAACACCATCGAGTACGTGAAGGAAGTCTTCGACATGTTCCCCCTCACCCTCGAAGGCCTCGGCGAAGGCGTCAGCCACCTCCTCAAAGGCGGCAAGGCCCACTAGGGGTCACTCCGCCCCCCCAAAACCCCACTGATCCCGGCCACTTCCAACCCAGACCGCGAAAACCGGGCACCGCTGGGTTTTCGCGGTACGGCTCGCAACGATGCGTAATTATGGGGGATCTGGGGGGGCGGAGTGACCCCGAATTTGGGGGGGGCGGGGTTGGTGGGTACCCTGGGGGGGTGAGGCTGGGACTTCTGTTGGGGTTGGGGTTGCTGTTGGGGGCCACGAGTGGGTCTGCCGGGGCGGCGTATGACGGTGTGACGCCGGGCGGCGAGAACCCGCCTCCGAAGGTCGAGGAGATCCCGGACGGAGCCCTGATGCTGACGTGGCCAGGCTTCGTGATGCGCAAGAACGGTGCGAGCTGTTTCTTCGTCCAGACTTCCAAGCCGGTCGACGTGGCGACCAAGGAATCAAACGGCGAGTTCACGTTGGTCCTGCGCGACACGCAGGTGCACCTCAAGAACAACTACCTCCCACTCGAGACGCAGTTCTTCAAGACGCCAGTCACGCGCGCGACCGTCCAGCGCAAGGGTCGCAACTCCGTGATGCTGTTCGAGATGCGGGATGACGTCACGCCGACCGTCCGCCAAGAGAAGGGCAAGGACGGCTTCAACTACGTGTTCGTCGAGTTCCCGTCCTCGCCTTGAGCTTGCCCAGCGGCGACCCATCGGGTAACGGGACGCCATGAGCCTCCGCGCCGTGAAGGGGATGAAGGACATCCTCCCCGACGAAATTTCGAAGTGGCACCGCCTCGAGCGCAGCTTCCGACAATGCGTGGAGCGCTACAACTTCCAAGAGGCCCGCTTCCCCATCCTCGAGCCCACTGAGCTCTTCGTGCGCTCCATCGGCGAAACGACCGACATCGTCGAAAAAGAGATGTACACATTTACGGACAAGGGCGGCAAGCACTCGACTGGTGGCAAGTCACTGACCTTGCGCCCCGAGGGGACCGCGTCCGCCGTCCGCGCTTACGTACAACACAGCGTGCAAGGTCGCGAACCCGTGACCAAGTGGTACTACATCGGGCCGATGTACCGACGCGAACGTCCGGCCAAAGGACGCTACCGGCAGTTCTACCAGGCTGGCATCGAGGCGTTCGGGGATCCCGGGCCATACATCGACGCAGAGGTCATCGACATGGTCGTCGGATTCGTATCCGGCCTCGGCATCTCCGATGTCCAGGTTAAGGTCAACTCGATAGGTGGACCCGAGACGCGAACCCGGTACACCGCCGCTTTGCTCTCGTACCTCGAACCCTACCGCGGCGAGCTCTGTGACGACTGCCAGCGAAGAATGGACGCCAATCCGCTTCGCGTGCTCGATTGCAAAGTGCCTCGTTGCGCCGAGATCGCGGCCTCCGCGCCGGCGATCCCCGACCATCTGACCGACGACGACCGAGAACACTTCGAGGGCCTCCAAGAAGCGCTCACGCGACTCGGTACCCCCTACCTGCTCGATGGCTCGCTCGTCCGCGGGCTCGACTACTACACCCGAACGCTGTTCGAGGTCCTTGGCACAGGTGACGGCCTCGGTGCCCAGAACGCACTTCTCGGTGGCGGCCGCTACGACCGGATGGTCAAGAGCCTTGGCGGTCCGGACACCCCCGCGATCGGGTTCGCGATGGGACTCGAGCGACTCCTCATGGCCATGCCGGAATCGAACGACGACGTTGGCATCGACGTATTCGTGATCGCCGCTCAGCCGACTGTACGGGCAGAGGCCGCCCTCCTCGGAAGAGAGCTCCGCGACGCCGGGCTTCGCGTCGAGAGCGACCTCCGTGGCGGTTCGCTCAAGAGCCAGCTTCGTCGAGCGGACAAGATGAACGCACCGATCGCGATGATCCTCGGAGAGTCGGAGGTCGCCGCCGGATCGGTGCAGGTCAAGAACCTTCACGCGAAGACGCAAGAGACCCTTCTCAGGACCGAAGTCCCGGAGCGCGCACGCTTCATCATCGACGCGCGCGGCTAGACCTGAGCCGCCCCGAAGAACACGGGGCTCGACCACGCCATCTCGCCATCGGCCTGCGTCACCCGACAGTACACGTAATTGGCATCGACCGTTTGTACGAACGTCACCGATCGAGACCTCGGCCGCTCTGAGGCAATCACGCCTTCGGGCGCCACGAACTCGATGAGCTCGATGTCCGTCGTTCCGACGGCCCTGGCCTCCACTTCCGCCGGACCCACCGCCTCGACCTCACTCCCCATCGGATTCGTACCCACGCGCACGTCGAGGAGGATCTTCGCCCCGCTCGTCGCATAGCAACGACGCGAGCGAATCGCTTCGAGGATGGCTTCACGCGACAGTTCGGTCGCCAGAACCGCGGTGAGGCCAGTCCGGAACGGATCCCGCTTTCGACACTCCCCGTGGTGCCAAAGCAAGCCGTGGCTGTCCGAGTTGGCCATGAAGCCGAACCGAAGCCCCTGATCAAGAAGCGGTTTGGCAAACTGGTCCTCAAGCTCCCCGCGGTAGCCAAGCGGGTTGCCCGGCTCTTCGTAACAGCCGTGACAAGAACAGATCTCCCAGACCGGTTGCCCGACGGACTCGTGCCCCGGAACGTCAGCCCCGGTCCAGCCGATGTGATGCGGCCCGGTCACGGCGCCCTGCTCCCGAATGCGGGCGACCAGGTCGCCCCCCACCGGAACATCGTCGCGCGACACGATCGGGAACCCAGGCCCTGGGAGATACACGCACTTGTGGCCCGGCCCCGGATACGCCTTGCCTGTCCACTCGTACGCCACGATCGTCGCGAACTCGCCTGGTTCGTCGTGGTGCTCCGTCACGGCTTGCAGATAAGCCCACTCGCCGGGCCCGATGCGCTTGCCGAGGAACGACTCATGGTCCGTCAACGCAGCGAAGTCGTCGCCGTAGCGATACCTCGCGCGAAGATACGTTTCGTCGGCGGTCCCGACACCGTCGGAGTGCGCGCTGTGCTGCTGAATGTCGCCGAAGTAAACCTGCGGACCAGACCACACCGACCCCGGATCCGACGCGACGGTCCCCCCGTCGATCTCGATCGCCGCGGGCGCCAGCACCGGAGCGCCCCCCACTGGTGAATCAAACCACTCGATTGCGATCCCTCTTCGGCCGCGCCGTGCGGTCAGCACCCGACCATCATCGACACGAACGGCGCTCACCCGCTTGCCGCGGCACCCCCACACCCCATCATCAATGGCTTCACGTTCCGAGTAACCCGACGCGTTCAGTCGTTGGCGATAGAAGTTGTGCGACCCTCGACCAAAGAGATCGACCGCGCCATCTTCGCCGACCACAAGCGACGGAAACTCGTAGCCTTGTTCCTCACCGTCGAGATCTCGA
The DNA here is from genome assembly GCA_039028875.1 of Myxococcota bacterium. Taxonomy (GTDB): domain Bacteria; phylum Myxococcota_A; class Polyangia; order Polyangiales; family Houyiibacteriaceae; genus SG8-38. The sequence continues at coordinate 65,072 of JBCCHE010000013.1, forward strand.
TCACGGCCGACCATGTCCGCCGTCGGTTCGAAAACCCCGCCCTCCATGTCGACGTACCGGAGCGCGATCCACTTCGCGATGTCAGGTACGCCGGTGTCCTCCCGAACATCGTGATGAAATGCGACCCAGGCGCCGCCGGGCGCAGACGCAACGCAGGGGGCCGCTGCGATCCCGGTTGCGCTCCACACGACGAACTCCCCGCCGGAGGGCGGGTTCACCAACACCCGCGACCGTCCACCCTCATGTGACACCGACACACGCCAGCCCCCGTGCTCACTCTGAAGCTCAGCCCGTGAATCACCCGACGGTCGCGGGCCCTCCGGCGCCCAAGCCATGATCGCCGGGGCATGATCGGTCGCCACAGGCTCGCCCGCGACGGACCCATCTTGGCCGAGGCTGAACCGCAGCACGAACTCCTCGTCGCCAGACCAAGCAAGCACGTACAGAAGCGCACCCCCGCCCGCGACAGCCTCCAAGCGCGGGCTCCTCAGGTACCGCTCTCGAGTCTGTTCGATGATCGGCATGAGTCGCTAGTGAGCGTAGCCCAGAGCGCGGAGTTGGTCGCGGATTGTGTCATCCATTTCGGCGTTCTCTTGGTCGAGCCGCGCCCCGCGAGCCTGCTCCGCGCTCATCCAGTCCCCTCGATCGGTCGAGCCCAGGAACTGGCCGAGGAGCATGCGCGCGTAACGGCGCCCGATGGGGTGTTTCGATGCGTCGAGCTCGTTCTTCTCGGCCGGATCATGCTCGAGGTCGAACATCGTCGACGTGAGGTTGCCCCGCACGATGAACTTCCAGCGCCCGGTCGTCAGGACACGACGGTCGTCTTGGAAGTCACTAAAGGCCACAGATGGCCGCCGCCCGGTCGTCCCCCACACCAATGGCGAAAGAGACTCTCCCTCATTGCGTGGCATCGGTGAAACACCGAGCAAATCGGTCACGGTCGCGGACACATCGAGCGTGCTCACAGAGTCGTGGACCACCTTCCCCTTGGGAAGACTTCCGGGCAGCCGCAACATCAAGGGGACGTGCAAGAGCTCCTGATAGATCGAGTGCCCGTGGCCCCACGAGCCGTGGTCGTTGAACTCTTCTCCGTGGTCGGACGTGATCACCAGGAGGGAGTCGTCCAAAACCCCCAGCTTCGCCAACCGTTCGACGAACTTGCCTAGGAAGTGGTCGTGTTGGGTGATCTCTCCGTCGTGGAGCCCGGCCAGTCGCCGCTGATCGCGTGCGTCGAATACGACCTCCGGCGGTCGTCGTTTCGCGCGCTCCAACAGGTCCCCTGTCATTCGCGGCTTCACCTGGCCGTCGTACTCGCTCGGGTCGTACATCCGAAGGTATTCGACCGGAGGGTCGTACGGTACGTGTGGGTCGATCGTTTGGACGTACGCGAAGAACCGTTCGTCTTTGTGGTCCTCGATCCAGGCGGCGGCCTCATCAAAGACATCTTTGGCCTCGGTGCTCTTGCCTTCGCGGATGTAGTTCGTGTAGTCGTCCCATCCTTGGTCGAACCCGAATCGATCAGACACATACCCGTTCGCAATGAAACTCCCGGTGTCGAACCCTTCGCGCTGAAGGTGCTCACTCAGTAGCAGAGCGGAGCTCGGCAACGCGGAACTCCCTGTCTTTTGTTGATGCGTCTGCGGGTGAAGGCCCGTGAGAATCGAAGCCACCGACGGCTTCGTCCAGTTCTCGGGGGCCATGGCTTCTTGGAAGACCACCCCTTCACTCGCCAGCCGGTCCATCGTCGGCGTTTCGACGCGCGATGCCGGATTGAAGGCGCGGAGCTTGTCGGCACGCAACGTATCGACGACCAACACGATCACGTTCTTCGCGGGTTCAACAGGCGGCGCCTCGACCGCGGGCGTGAGGACGCGCGGTGCATGCCATGCCACGCGGCCTGTCCCCGTCCCTCGCGCCGTCAGGTCGATGCGGACGACCTCTCCTTCGAACGCACTCAGGTCGACCTTGTGATCCTCCCACTTGGCACCCGCGTTCCCGGCGAACGCGTCGACAGGGGCCTGACCGTCCGCAGTGATGCGCACGGACACCGGGGTCTCGGCCTCACCTTCCGCCCCGACCCCGAAGCCGAGCGAAGCGCCCTTCGGGACGTGAACATGGTAGCGAAGGGTCGATGATCGCGAGAGGGCGATCGCGTCTCGTTCGATGTCTCCAACCCGAACCGCCGTCGCCAAACCGGCGTACTGCGGCGAGGCGTGGACGGGTTTCGGTTCGTCAGCCGCTCGACGAATCGAGATCGAGTCGACCGCTACCGACACGTCCTCGCCGTCGACCGGCACTGTCCCCCCAAAGGTGAGCAGCAAGTAGTTCTCACCGACGCGCACCGCGTCCTGAGGCAAGGCGACGTCGTATTCCGTGAATCCCTCGCCCCCTCCGAGGTGGACCGACTTGAGTTGCGAGTTGTTGAGGTAGGGTGTGAGGGCCTTGGTGCCAAGCGTACGAAGTCGAACCCGGGCCACCAGCGGCGCTTGCTCATCGGCTTCGAAGTAAACTCGCCCTCGGAGGCCGACATGGGCGTACGTCGTGTCGCCATCGACCCCGCGCGCCAACCAACCACTTCGCCAGTCGCCGATGGTGTACTTCGATTGTGCTGGCGTCCCAAAGTCGATGAACCAGCCGCCGTCCTCGACCTCCGCGAGGTGCAGAAGGTCCGCCAAGTCGAGCCGGGTCTCGAGCCCCTCGAACGGGTCGACTTCGGGTTGATGTTGGGTACACCCAGCGGCCACGAGCACAACCGCCATCGCCATCAAAACCAAACGCATCCGCTCTTCCTCCCAAGGCTCGTTCGAAGCCCGATCACGGGGTTGCGTGGGCCCTGCCGAATCTCGTTGCGCGTATCACGTGGTTTCAACGAGCGTCAACAAAACCACCCGGCTCTACGCGAACACGAAGAGTACGAGTCGCGCCCCGTTTCACGAAGTAGAGTCGATAGGTCCAGCGCGTTCCCGACCCGTAACGAACGAGGTGCCGACCTTCGTCGAGCACCAACCTCAGTGGGAGCGAGCCCTGGGAGACACCATCGACCTGAACCGCCACGTCGGTGGGTCCCAAGAGTTCGAGCGCACCTTGATCTGGGAGCGCCGCCAAGGAGTCGTCGACGCCGTCGACGAGGAGACCGGCCACGGCAAACGGGCTCCGGCCCCTCACCCCCTGCTCGCCACCCATTTGGACGGGGGCCGGCACTCGCTCGAGGGCTGCCCGCGGAGTCGTTGCGGACGACGGGTCGTGGATCTGTCCGCGAGGCCACAACAGGAAAGCAACCGTGCCCACGAAAACCAGAGCGAACCCCCACCCCAGCAGTCGTGTCGCCCAGGTCGTTTGCGGGACAAAACTCGATCCTGGTTCAGTTCCCGCGGCGCGGGCGGTCGGCCTTCGCCAGATCACATCGCTCGAGCGCGCTACCCGATTGGTCGGCTGTTGGTGCATCGCCACGGCCGACTGCGCCCGATGGTTCTCTCGCGTGGCGGCGGGGCTCGCGTTCAGCAAATCCGCATCTCCATCAGTCTGCTCGTGCCTTGCATCGCCGTCCGCCTCCGCCCCGTCGAGCCGTACCGCCACCACCGCCCCTTGACGCGCAAGGGTCCTCAATAGCGCATCCAGCTCGGCACGCGAACCGCCGAACCGAGACGCCGCTTGGTCCACGCGCTCGCTCTCTCGAAGCCGCTGCACGACGTCGCGAACGCCGGACGGACTATGGCGCAAGAACGTCTCGAGGGCGTCGTCGTCGAAGTCGAGCTCGGCGGCGCCCGACTCCGCCAACGCCCCTATCAGCGAACCGAGACGCTGCATGGCCGCCTCGAGCGCCTCGTCGAACGGTCCGCCCGCGTCGCCGATGGGGTCGGCGGATCGCGCAACGACGAAGCGCCCGCGATTCATCCCCGCAAGGGTCTTCAACACCGGCGCGCCTTCGAACACGCGTCCGTCGACCGTGGTGCGGGACACCGCGACCAAGCGCCCGTCACGAAACGCGAGTTCGAAGAGGCTCCAAGGATCTTGGAGGACGACATTGGCATCGGGCCGCGTCTTGTTGACTGCCCGAAGGAGCCTGCTGAGCCCGATATCGGCCAAATCACCACGTGCCTCGCCTTCGGTGCGAAGCGCACCTTCGAGCTGGCGAAGTGGCTCGAGGACCGCCCCCACCCGAACGAGGAACTGCTCGGCAGGAAGTTCTTTTCGGAGGTAGTCCTGCGCCTCCACGCCGAGTTCTCGCATTCGATCGAGGAAATCGTCACGCCAAGAAAGCATGACGATCGGAATGCCATCCAGCCGAGGCTCCCTGCGCACGGCAGCGCAGAGCCCGATCCCGTCGAGACGCGGCATCACGATGTCTGCGAGGATGAGTTCGGGAGGTGACTCGCGGGCCAGCGCGAGAGCATGACGGCCATCGCGCGCTTCGAGGACGCGTGCGCCGGCTTCGCGCAAGACCCCGACGTAGAACCAACGGACTTGCGAATCGTCGTCGGCCAACAGTACGCGACGCCCACGAAGTGCGGCCGCGGGGGACACCGGCCCGGGACTTCCTTCGCGAACCACCGGGCGCGTCCCAGATGCCTGCCCCTCCCCGGCCAGCGCCTCGTACCGCCACGCAAGCATCCGCACGGCCTGAACCGCGTCCCGCGCGTAATCCGCCGCCACGAGGTTCTGGGCGGCAGAGCGCAAGGCCGCCTCGAGCGCCGGAAACCCGCCGGCACGTGCATCTTCAGCAACCCGGTCGAGGTGCGCTTCGAGCGCAACGCGGACGTCGGAGTTCTCTGGGTCGATACTCAGGGACTCCGTTAAACGGATTGTTTCCAAGCTCTTAGCTGCCAAAGCTTGGGCAAATTTCGCTTGTGGGGGCACGGGTCGCGCAACGGGAAGCAGACTAGCCGTAGGCCCAGTGTACGGATTTGGCCGATTTGTTCGAGTGCGAACTCGGTTGCCCGGTCGATGGGGCCGACGTAGGGACGAGCGTGGATTTCGTTGACGAGGTCACGCTCGAGGTCGCGGCCGGTGATGGCGGCAACGGATGCGTTGCGTTTCGTCGCGAGAAGTTCGTTCCACTCGGCGGGCCGTCCGGGGGCGACGGGGGCCGGGGGGGCAGCGTGGTGCTCGAGGCCCACGACCGAATGACAACCCTGCTGGACCTGAAGTTTCGGAAGATCGTCCGGGCAGAACGCGGCGAGGATGGCCGCGGAAAGGACCAGTTCGGCAAGGCCGGCGCCGACATTCGAATCCAGGTTCCCGTGGGAACGCAGGTGTACGACCACGAGAGCCGGGAGCTTGTCGCGGACTTGAACCATCCGGGCGCAGAACTCATCGTCGCCGAAGGGGGACGCGGGGGACGCGGAAACATGAAGTTCGCCACCCCGCACGATCGGGCCCCGCGGCGCGCAGAACCCGGCCAACCTGGAACTCGTCGCAAGATTCGCCTCGAACTCAAGCTCCTCGCGGACATCGGCATCGTCGGGTTTCCCAACGTCGGCAAGAGCACCTTCATCGCGACGGTCTCCAAGGCGCGTCCCAAGGTGGCCGACTACCCGTTCACGACGCTTGCGCCGAACCTGGGCGTCGTGTCGCTCGGCATCGACCGGTCGTTCGTCATCGCCGACATTCCCGGGATCATCGAAGGTGCAGCCGAGGGCGCAGGGCTTGGGCTACGGTTCTTGAAGCACGTCGAACGAACCCGCGTCCTACTCCACGTCCTCAGCCCGGACCCGGATCCGGAACGCAGCCTGCTCGGCGACTTCGAGACGCTGATGGGCGAACTCGAGCGTTTTGACCCGCGACTTCTCGAGCGACCAATGATCGTCGCGGTGGGCAAGCTCGACCTCCCCGAAGCCCGGGAGGCGCTCGTCGAGGTGGAAGAGACCCTTGGCGCCCGAGGTTATCCGGTGTTCGGAATGAGCTCGGCCACCCGCGAGGGCGTCGAGGAGGTTCTCCTCGCCCTCGAGTCTAGGCTGACTCCCCAAGCCGAGACCTGAGCTCGCCAAGAGCCCAAGCGGCAGCCTCTCGCACCCCCGGGACGTCATGGTGCCGTGCGGCTTGGCCGAGGACTTTGAGATGACTGCGACCTCCGCGATTTCCGAGTACCAACGCAGCGTTGCGCGCCAAACCTTCACGCGTGGCGCGCTTCACCGGAGACCCCTGAGAGAACGCACGAAACGCCTGGTCATCCATTGTGAGCAGCTTGGCCGCATCGACCTGGTCCCATCGTGAATCAGGTTCGAAGGCGGGAAGCGGCGCCACGCCGGCTTGTGCGCCTCGGTTGTAGGGGCAGACATCCTGGCAGACATCGCAGCCGAAGACCCACGGCCCGAGACCCCGCCGCTGCTCCTCCGGAATCGGACCCCGATGCTCGATGGTCAGGTATGAAATACACTTCCTCGCGTCCAGGCTGCGCTCGCCTTCAAACGCCCGGGTAGGACAGGCGTCGAGGCAGAGGCTGCACGTGCCGCACTTTCGCGCGATGGGTGCGGTTGGCGTCAGTCGAGCCGTCGTGACGATGCAAACCAAAAATACGTGCGAGCCAATGCCGGGCACGATGAGACAGCAGTTCTTTCCGACGAAGCCGACGCCCGCCCGCTCTGCCCAGGCGCGTTCGAAGACTGGCTTCGAGTCGACCGCCACCCGCGCAACGTGTCCCGCATCGCGGAGCCTTCGCTGGAGCCGACGCGCTCTCTTGGTGAGAACGTTGTGGTAGTCCCGCCCGACGGCGTACTTCGCGATCCGCCCCGGCTCTAGGGTTGGGGTTGCGGTCCCGAGGGCATAGGGGGCTGCGAGAACGACGACGCTCTTCGCCTCGGGAAGCATGCCCGCATGGCGCGGATCCTTTCGGACGGCTGCGGTTCTCGCCATCCATCCCATCTCGCCGTGTCGTCCCGCCGCAAGCCACGCGTCGAGCTGGCGCCCTTCATCATCTAGTGCCGTGGCCTCTGCGACTCCGAATTTGGCGAATCCGGCGGCGAGCGCCTCGTCCTCAAGCGCTTTGTCGAGGTCGGCGTCGGTCATCCGACCGAGGAGCCTGGCGGCGCCGGAGGCACCCGCGGCGTGTCGTCTTCCTTAGGCTGTGCTGGGGGCGACTGGTTCTGGCGTGGCCGCTGTTCCTCGTCCGGCGCTTCGGAGTCGCTTGGCTCATCCCTCGTCCGCCACGTGGGCTGGGCCCCAGCGGGAACCACCGTGTTCCAATCGGGCCCGTCGGTCAGGCCATCGCGACGCGCCGGCGTGCCGGGCGGATTCGGAAGAATGTAGGGCTCGGCATTGAAGGTCCCGCACTGGCGGTGGTTCTTGTAGAACCCCCAGTGCAAGTACGCCCTGCCATCACCGCTCAGAATCGACCGGGGCGCGGGCGGATACGGCTGACCACGAAGCACGGAATTGAACGCGCCGAAGTCGAAGGGAAGCAGCCCGCTCGACTTGGCCACGCCAACCCGATGCACCGATCCGTCTTGATTCAAAACGATTTCGAGCTTGGTCATCAGCGTCGGATCCGAGTAAGGGCTTCCCGCAAACATCGGCAGGTTTCGAAGAAAGCGGTCCGCGAACTCTCGATGGATCCTGCGGTGAACCGCCGCGATGTAGTTTGCGAAGGGTGACGCAGCGGCGTTGAGCGCCGTCTGAGTCCCTGGCTTGACCGCAGGAGTGAAGTTCTCGATCGCGGCGCGGAACTGATTCCAGCTCTTCTCACGGGAGACCCCGCGATGAGACGACTTGTGTTCCGCGATTCGCGCGCGACGGTCCTCTCGCAGCTTGTCGGAGCCCACGGCCGCCTCGAACTTTGACCACGTGAGCTGCGTCCCCGGCCCTCGCCCGGTCGCACGCCGCCCCCCGCCTTGCCCGGCACGACTCGGCCGGCTGACCGTAAACGTGCCTGCGCCGTCGGTGATTGTGATCGTCTGCTCCCCTTGTTGCCCCGCCTTGTCGCCGGTGGTGTTCGATCGCTTGCCATTGGGAGACTGGCTCGCAACACGCTCGGACTTGATCGGGTCGGCGTCGATCGCGCGGTAGGGTCGGTCGCGCCGGGCCTCGTCCTCGGTCACCGTCCTGGCTTCGCTTCCTTCTTTTTCTCGTGCGTCCGCGATCTTGTCGTCCTGCGAGTTCCCCTCTTCTTGGAGCGTGTCGGACGGCTTCTGCTGGCGGCCAACCGCCGTCTGCTCGTCGTCCCGGATGTAGTTTCGCACCTTGGCGACCGTCTCCTCTTCGACCCGTTGGTTCTCCTGCGCGATGAACTTGGCGTCTGGTGGTGGCTCGACGTCTGGGTCTTGGCTTCGTTGTTGAACGGCCTGACGATTGAGCGGCTCCTGTGGCGGCGCCTGCTGCTTCTTCTGCTCGGGCGTTGGCTGACGTTTGGCCGCCTGTTGCGCCCGCTTCTGCTGCTGTCGCGCCCGACGCTTGGCGTTCTGTCGCTTCTTCCGCGTTGGGGCTTCGGCGGTGACCTCATTCGGCACGTCGAACTCGACCTCGACCGGCTGCGGTGCGTTCTTTCGCTCCTCTTCCGCCAGCTCCCGCAGATGGTCGGCGAGCTTCCCAAGCACTTCGTACACCGGTAGATGCAACGACAGCGATGCGATCAGGGCGATCACGAAAGCGAGGAATACCGGCTCTCGGTAGCGGCGGTTCACGGAGTCATCCTTCGGGGTAAGGCGTACCTCCCCTGAGTAGGGTTACACCGCCCCACCGCAACAGCAAAGAGTCGACGAAAGGCTCAGCGGCCCCGACTCACCGAGGTGGCCCGACCCCCTCGAGACCCCCCAAAAGAGGACGATCTGCCCCCCATCGAGCGAGATCCGCCGAAACTGCTCGGACGCCCAAAACTGCTCGGACGCGAACGGCCAGAACTCGGCCGGCTGAAACTCGAGCCCCGAGACGTGGTCGATCGGGGCGCGCCGTAGGAGCTTCGCGAAGGCGATCGGGACGTGGTGCCGAACCTTGGGGCCGATCGGCTACTGCCGCTCCGGCCGAAGGAGCCCGACCGTGCGGCGTTCGTCCGCGACACGCTGCTCGGTCGGGCGGCTCTCGGCGCTGGCGATCGAACGATGCTTGGCGAGCGGCTCGAAGCGGCGCGCGCAGTGCCGTTGGCGCCCGGCGAACGCCCCGGAGACCGTTGAGGCTGTGCCCGAGACGTTCGCGACGGCGGTCGGCCGACCACGGTGGTCTGGCCGGGCGCGGGCGCAGTGGCACGCGCGACGTTGGTGCGCGTCGATGCGGCGCCGCGGATCGAAGTGGGTGCGTTCCGGGTGGAGGTGCTCGCACGCGAGCGAATGACACTCGACGTTCGACCGCTCGCGCTCGAGGGTCGACTGGCAACCCGGCTCGTCGAGTTCACCCCGCGCCCCGCGGTTCCTCGCGCCACAGGGGCTGTGCGCGATCGGGGCACGTTGGACGTCGAGCGTGCGGTCGAGGTCGCCCGACCCCCAGAACCACGATAAGCCGGCGTTCGTGCGGTCTGACGAGAACCCGTGTTGCGCACGGACGTGCCGCGCGTTGGATAGCCTCTGCTGTTGGTGTACGGGGCTCGGCCGTAGCCCCGGTAACCGTGGCCATACCCCCCACGGGGCCCATAGTAACGAGGGTAGTAGAACGGCGCCCGGTAGTAGAACGAAGCGTAATAAGGACCGAAGAAGAAGAACGGGCGGTAGTAGCCGAAGCCGACCCACACGCTGCATGGACGATAGTAGCCGGGGACGAAGTACCAGACGTCACTGTAGAAGTCCCACCGAGGGTGCACGAAGACGTAGTTGGTTCGCGGCGCCACGTAGTGCCCTTCGACCCAAACATACTGGCCGTCGCGGTACGCCCAATGCCCGTCTACCCAAATCGCGCCGTCGTACGGAGGCGCGGGACGCTCCAAGATGACCGTTTGCGGCTCCGGGGGCGCCTCGGCACTCGCCGCAGCCGGCGCGGGCTCCTGAACGACGATAACGGTCTCGCCATTGATGACTTGCTCGGTGCCCTGGTCTTCTTCGATGACGACGTAGGTTTCGTCGCCAGCGACCACCGCGTCCGCGTTCGGGACGTCTGCGCCGGGGCTCACCACAACGTCGGTCGCCTCGGCGGAGTCGCGGATGTAACCGTCGGCTCCGGGATAGGCGTCCTGCGCCATGGCGGGTGCGGCCGAGACCCAGGTTGCTACCGCGATAAAGGTCGCGACCGCGATGAAGGATGCGAACAAGCGCGCGATGTGTGGCATGACTGCCTCCTCCTTGGTGTACGCCCGGAAACCCGTCTCGTCACGCCCTACCGACACCGACAGTGTGGGCGACTCGACAAAAAGAGCAGAAAGTGCTTGGGTGCGGGCAATTTCCATGAGTGTTCTCGGCATAGACGCCTCGACCGAGGCATTTCTTCAACAATATGGATTCGAAGACATTCCGTTCGAATCGCTCCGCCAACGACTCGTCGAAGGCACGGCAGGCGCAGCTCAGAACCGGATCGTGGGGGAAGTCCATCCCCCTGACGAGGGTGACTTGCGCGCGCTGCCGCCGATGGGCGGGGAGCTTCGCGCGAAGCTCGAGGCACGGGGAGAGGCCGCCATGCGGAACGGCGAAGTCGCAGCGGTCATTCTGGCGGGCGGCATGGCGACTCGGTTCGGGGGGGCGGTCAAAGCGGCCGTCGAAGTCCTTGACGGAGCCTCGTTTCTCGAGCTGAAGCTCCGCGATGTGGCCGCTGTCGCCAAGCGGTGCGACGCGCGCATTCCGGTCTACCTCATGACCAGCTTCGCGACCGACGAGTCCGTGCGCATGATGGCCGAGGAACTCTCGACCGACCAGTGCCCTGTGGTCACCTTCCCCCAGTTCATCTCGCTTCGGCTCACGCCCGAGGGAGAACTATTCCGAGACGCCAACGACGAGGTTTCCCCATATGCGCCGGGGCACGGGGATCTGACGTTCGCGCTGCGTCGTTCTGGGTTGTTGGGGGCGTTCCGGGAGGCCGGCGGCCGCACACTGATGATGTCGAACGTTGACAACCTCACCGCCACACTTGATCCGGCGGTCATCGGCGCTCACCTCGAATCGGGCGCTGCGCTCACGGCCGAGATGGCGCCGAAGGAGCCTGGCGACAAGGGAGGCGCGCCCGCGCGCGTCGATGGGCGGCCTCAGATCGTAGAGGCGTTCCGTTTCCCGGAGGCCTTCGACCAAGAGCGCATCCCCGTATTCAACACCAACACCTTCGTGCTCGATGCCGGTGCGATCGACGCTGACTTTCCGCTCACTTGGTTCGCAGTTCAAAAGACGGTCGACGACCGGACGGCCATCCAGTTCGAGCGTCTGGTTGGTGAGCTGACGGCGTTTTTGAATCCAGCGTTCCTTCGTGTTGAACGGCACGGCCCGGATGCGCGCTTCCAACCCATCAAGACTCCGGCCGACATGGACAAAGAGCGGCCTGATATCGTGAAGGCTCTCAAGGCGCGCGGCAGCCTCTGACGCCCACCGTTACGCGCCCGCGGACTTCCCCCGGCTGCGTCTCCCTTCACCGTGAAACGCGAGCTGGCCACAAGCCGCAGCGACGTCGTCGCCACGCGTCTTGCGAACGAAGACCGACAACCCGCGGCTCGTCAGTCTTTCCCGGAAACGATCCACGTGGGTGGTGTCTGGAGCTCGCAACGTGGAGGCGCTGATCGGATTCATGGGAATGAGATTGATTTTCACGGGAATCCCGCGCAGCAGCGACACCATCCCATCAGCATCCCGGGGCGAGTCGTTCACGCCTTCGATCAACGTGTACTCGATGGTGATCCGTTGTCTTTTCGACATCGGGTAGCGTCGCAACGCCGCCATGAGATCCTCGAGATTGTGCTTGCGGTTGATCGGCATGATCGCACTTCTCTCCTCGTCCCGAACCGCGTGAAGCGAGACGGCGAGTTGCACCTGACCCTCAAAGTCCCGGCCGAGGCGGTCGATCTGGCGCACCAGACCACTGGTCGATACGGTGACGCGCCGTTTGGAAAGATCGAGGCCTTCTGAATGCGTCAACAGGACCAAGGCGCGGGCGAGGGCATCATAGTTGTGAAGGGGCTCCCCCATTCCCATGAACACCACGTTGCGAATGCGTTGGTCGGGCTCTAGCGCTTCACACCCAAGAATGACTTGGGAAACGATCTCGCCCGCGGTCATTTGCCGCTTGAGCCCCTCGACGCCCGACGCGCAAAAGACGCAGCCCATCGCGCAGCCCACCTGGCTCGAGATGCACTGTGTGACCACGGTCGGATCCTGCAGCTGTGGAATCAACACCGTCTCGACCCGTTCGCCGTCTGGCATCTCGACGAGAAGCTTGTGGGTCCCGTCAGACGCGCGATAAGAGGACGAGAGAGACAGCGGCCACCCCACTCCCTCGTCGACCAGACGCCCACGAAGCGACTTCGGGAGATTGGTCATCGCGTCTGGGTCGAGGACGCCATGACGGTGGATCCATTCGAAGAGCTGACGCCCACGATAGGCAGGTTCGCCCCACTCAGTCACCCGCTCTTCCCACTCGTGTGGAAGGAGCGCGACCCAGTCGTCTGAACTCGCCGTCGTGACGCCTGCGAACTTCATCGTGCGTGGAGGTGTCAGAGTTTTCGCGCTCACGCAATCGCCCTACTGCAAGGAGCTCCCAGATGAGGTATCAACGGGCCGTTGCGTTGGCTAGTCACCTTGATTTGTCTCACCATGGTCTCCGTCGGCTGTAGCGACACCGATGACCAAGGGCGGATGGACACGGTTGTGGTAGGCCTCGAGCTCACACCCGGATGCGTGGCACGAGCTTTCCGGAGGATGGCTTCCAGGCGGACTACGGAATCCGCGCGTTCGACGGACCTCTCAATGGCGCGCCAGCGTTGTGCATACCGGGCGCGCTCGTGGGAGACGTCGCCCGATGCGACGCCCTGCGCACGCGACTCGCCCCCGCGGTTGGAGAGGGTCGGCCTCAAGCCGGTGCCTCGCGCGAAAGTAACATGGGGGTTCGGGTGATCGATGCGACGGCGCTCCAGCACAACGACGTGCTGCTTTCTGACGAAACTTCTGCAGGCAACCCGATTCCAGACGCGATCGCGGAATTCCTCGAGGCGCATACCGAACCTGGAACAGTGACTTTGCCTACTTTCTAGTCGAAACACGCCCAAAGGCGTCCAAAGGCGTCATTGACACACGGCGAACACGACACACCTTGATGGCTATGGATCGTGCAGGCACCGCCGCTATTTTGTCGTTCGTTCTCCCGGGCGCGGGTCAGATCTACAACGGCAAGTTTCTCCGCGGAATCGTGTGGCTCATCGTGACGCCGGGTTTCTGGCTCGGCACCGGCGGCTTCCTCGGCTGGGTTTGCCACTTGCTTTCTTCGTACACGGCTTACCGTTGGGCACAGGACAACCCAATCCCCGACGGCGGCACTGTCGTCCGTCGCAGCCTTGACGACGCCTCGTCCGACCGAGGAACTCGCTAGACCGATACGCCAAACTCGCGAAGCGCGTCGTTCAGCGTTACCTTCTTGTCGGTGCTTTCCTTCCGTCGCCCGATGATGAGCGCGGCTGGAACCTGGTAGTCACCCGACGGGAACGTCTTGGTGCGCGTACCCGGGATCACCACCGAGCGTGGCGGGACGAAACCACGGGTCTCGACTGGCTCAGGACCGGTGACATCGATGATCTTGGTGCTCGCCGTGATGACGACGTTCGCGCCCAGCACGGCTTCTTCACCGATGCGAGACCCCTCGACGACGATGGCGCGTGAACCCAAAAAAGCGCCGTCTTCGATGATGACGGGCTTGGCGCCAGGGGGCTCGAGGACACCGCCGATCCCGACACCACCGGCGAGATGTACGCCCTTGCCGATCTGCGCGCAGGAACCAACCGTGGCCCACGTGTCGACCATGGACCCCGTGGCCACGTACGCCCCGATGTTGACGTAGCCCGGCATGAGGATCGCACCGGGCTCCATGTGGGCGCCATACCGAATCGTCCCGGGAGGTACGACGCGGATCCCTTGCTGGTCGAGGTTCTTCTTGAGCGGGATCTTGTCGTGGTACTCGTACGCCCCGACTTCGACTCGCTCCATCCCGCGAATCCCGAAGTAGAGAAGAATCGCCTGCTTCGTCCAAGCGTGGACGGTCCACTCGCCGTTCTCGCCCCGGGTTGCGACCCGTAGTTTGCCTTGGTCGAGAAGCGCCAACGTCTCCTCGACAGCCTCACGGTGTTGCGCATCGTCGAGCTTGCCGCGATCTTCGAAGGCCGCTTCGATCAGTGGCCTAAGCTGACTCTCAGGGGACTCAGCCATCGGTTACTTGAGCAGATACTCAGGAAAGAAGTAGCCGACTTCGATCTGGCCGTTCTCGACGCTGTCCGATCCGTGGCACGCGTTCTCGCCGATGTCCGTCCCGTATGCTTTGCGGATGGTGCCGTCGTCGGCCTCCGCCGGGTTCGTGGATCCCATGAGAGTTCGGTACCGTGCGACCGCGTCCTCGCCTTGCAACGCACTCACGACCACTGGCCCTCGGGTCATGAACTCGACGAGCTCTCCGAAGAACGGTCGGTCTTTGTGGACGGCGTAGAACCCTTCGGCCTGGGCGCGGCTCAAGTGGAGCATACGCATCCCCAGGATTTCGAGCCCACCGGCTTGAATCATCGCGATGATGTTCCCGATGTTGTGCTGCTCTACGGCATCGGGCTTGATGATACTGAGCGTGCGTTCGACGGCCATCGTGGCTCCTCTTCTCGATTGTGGTCTTCTCGATCCGGCGCGTTTGTAGCGCGTTTTGGCTACTCGGCAACGCTCTTGGCGAACGCGGTGATGTGCGAGGCGACGACCTCGGCTTGGTCCTCCTGAAGGAAGTGCCGGGCATCCACCAAATGCTTCGCTCGTAGCGGAAAGGCCTGACACACGTAGTCCAGCTGCGCCTCGGGGATCGCGATTTCATGCTCTCCCCAGACGACTTGCATGGGCTTGTCGATGGCAAGCAGGCCGTCTCGCAGCCAATCGCGATGCGCCTCCGTCAGGACGAATCCGCCCATGATGTCGAGAAAGCTCCGATGTCCCCCGTTGCACTTGAGCAAGTAGAGGTAGCTCCCAATGATCGCCTCATCGACCGCCGCTTTGTTCTTGACCCCAGTCTGGCGGAAAAGCTGAAGCATGACCGAGGTGGTCATGGTGGAGAACACCGCGTGCCGGAGCACGGGAACTCGAAACGTCCACATTGGGAAAGGGGGTGTGAAATGGGCCACGTCGAGCAAGGTGTTCATGATCGTGATCGAGCGAACCTTGACCGAGTTATGAATCGCCCACTCGATCCCGATGGGACCGGCGATGTCATGGACCACCAAGTGCACCGGCTGAAGTTCGAGCGTGTCGACGACCCGGCCCACCCATGAAGCGAGCGCATGCCAGTCGTAGTCGAGGCCTTTGGGCTTGTCGCTGAGGCCGACCCCGGGGAAGTCGAACGAAACCGCGCGGTAGCCGGCATCTGCGATGGGCGACAGCATCTTGCGGTATAGAAACGAGCTTGCCGGGACGCCGTGAAGCAGCAGGACGGGGTCTCCCTCCCCTTGCTCCCGTACGAAGATCTGGTGCCCGTCGACCCCTACGTGCCGCCCGGCAGCTTCGTGCTCCTCAACCAGCATCGGCTTTCGCATCGGGCTCCCCTCCCTTGAGCGCGGGAACTAGAGCAGGTGCGCGACGGCGGCCGCTTCTTCTTGAAGCTCGGCGGCCGTCGCGTCCATCTTGGCCCTGCTGAACTCGTTGACGTCGAGGCCCTGGACGATCGACCAGCGACCGCCGCTGCAGGTACAGGGGAAGCCGTAGAGAATCCCTTCGGGGACGCCATAGCTCCCGTCCGAAGGCACCGCCATGGACGCCCAATCGCCTTCCGGGGTGCCGAGCACCCAATCGTGAATGTGGTCGATCGCAGCGTTCGCCGCCGAAGCCGCGCTCGATAGACCCCGTGCTTCGATGATCGCTTTGCCGCGCTGTTGCACGGTCGGGATGAAGTCGTTCTCGATCCAGGACTGATCGTCGATGACGGCGGCTACGCTCTTGCCGTCGATCTGTGCGTTGAATAGATCTGGGTACTGTGTCGCCGAGTGGTTCCCCCAGATCGTGACGCGCTTGATGTCCGTTACGGGACGACCTGTCTTCGAGGCGACTTGCGAGATCGCGCGGTTTTGGTCGAGGCGGACCATCGCGGTGAAGCTCGACGGATCGAGGTCGGGCGCGTTCTTCATGGCGATGTACGAATTGGTATTCGCCGGGTTGCCTACGACGAGGACTTTCACGTCGCGACTTGCCACGGCGTTGAGGGCTTTTCCCTGCCCCGTGAAGATACCGCCATTGGCCTCGAGGAGATCCTTGCGAAGCATCCCCTTGCTTCGTGGTCGGGCCCCGACGAGTAACGCCACGTCGGTATCCTTGAAGCCCACCGTGGGATCGTCGCTGGCCTCCATCCCCGCAAGCAGTGGGAAGGCACAGTCCTCGAGCTCCATCATGACGCCGTCCACTGCCTTCATGGCAGGGGGGATGTCGACGAGCTGGAGGTACACCGGCTGATCGCGACCCAGCATCTCGCCGGCAGCAATTCGAAAAAGGAGTTGATAGCCAATCTGACCCGCAGCCCCCGTGACCGCGACACGCATCGGTTTGTTCGACATCGTTTTCTCCCTGCTTAGAGAAGGCTCTTCAGCGTCGTGCCCATATCGGACGGTGTTGGCGCAACCTTGACCCCCGCGTCTTCGAGTGCGGCGATCTTGGCGTCGGCGGTGCCCTTACCACCGCTGATGATGGCGCCCGCGTGACCCATTCGCTTACCTGGAGGCGCCGTGCGTCCCGCGATAAACCCGGCAACCGGCTTCTTGAAGTGATCTTTGATCCACGCCGCGGCCTGCTCCTCCGCATTGCCGCCGATCTCGCCGATCAAGATGACCCCATCGGTGTCGGGATCCTCGTTGAAGAGCGCCAACACGTCGATGAAGTCGGTTCCGTTGATCGGGTCACCGCCGATCCCGACGGCAGTGCTCTGACCGATCCCGAGCGCGGTCAACTGCCCGACAGCCTCGTAGGTGAGCGTTCCGCTCTTCGACACCACCCCGATACGGCCCGCCTTGTGAACGTGGCCAGGCATGATGCCGATCTTGCACTGATCTGGGGTGATGATGCCGGGGCAGTTGGGGCCGATCAGCCTGGTCTTGTCTTGCGAATCGAGGACGCGTCGGACGCGAACCATGTCCATCACGGGGATGCCTTCGGTGATGGTCACGACGAGGGGGATCTCCGAGTCGACCGCCTCTAGGATCGCGTCGGCCGCAAATGGCGGCGGGACGAAGACGCATGAGGCGTTCGCACCCGTTTGCCTGACGGCTTCACGCATGGTGTCGAACACCGGCACGTCCATCAGGGACTCGCCGCCTCTCCCTGGTGTCACGCCGGCGACCACCTTGGTGCCGTACCCGAGCATTTGCTCGGTGTGGAACTTCCCGGTGCTCCCGGTCATGCCCTGAACGACGAGCCTAGTGTTTGCGTCTACGAGAATCGACATGCGTTATCCCTTTGCCAACTCGACGATCTTCTGGGCGCCCTCGGCCATGGTGGCAGCCGAGGTGATGGCCAGGCCCGACTCGTTGAGGATTTTCCGCCCTTCCTCGACGTTCGTGCCCTCGAGACGAACCACCAATGGAACTTTCAGGCCCAGTTCCTTCGTAGCGGCCACGACACCGTTCGCGATCGTGTCGCACCGCATGATGCCACCGAAGATGTTGACGAAGATGCCTTGCACCGCCTCCGACTGAAGGATGATCTTGAAGGCCTTGGTCACGGCTTCCTGGTTGGCGCCCCCACCAACGTCGAGGAAGTTCGCGGGCTCGCCACCGAAGTGCTTGATGGTGTCCATCGTGCTCATTGCGAGACCGGCGCCGTTGACGAGGCACCCGATGTTCCCGTCGAGCTGAATGTACGAGAGTCCAGCCTCCTTGGCCTCCGTCTCGGTGGGCGCCTCCTCGGTGAGGTCGCGGGCGGTGTCCCAGTAGTCTTTGTGGCGAAAGTCGGCGTTGGAGTCGAAGTTGACCTTGGCGTCGAGCGCGATGACCTTCTCGTCGTCGGTGAGAATCAGTGGATTGATCTCGGCGATAGAGCAGTCTTCTTGGACGAACAGATTCGCGAGGCCAAGAAGGAGACGGGTGAAGCCCTTCTGTTCTTGTTTGGTCAACCCGAGGCCAAAGGCAAGCTGACGAATCTGATAGCCCCACAACCCGACGGCCGGATCGATGTGCACGGTGTGGATCTTCTCCGGGGTCTTGGCGGCGACTTCCTCGATGTCCATGCCACCTTCGGTCGAGGCCATGATCGCGACCCGTCGCGCCTCGCGGTCAACGACGAGCGCCAAGTACAGTTCGGACTTGATGGCGAGCCCTTGCTCGACCAAGAGCCGCTGTACCACCTTGCCCTCGGGACCAGTTTGGTGGGTGATCAGGGTCTTGCCCAGGATGTCGGTGGCCGCCTCGGTAGCCGCGTCGACGCCTTTGACGACCTTGACCCCACCCGCTTTGCCGCGACCCCCAGCGTGAATCTGCGCCTTGACGACCACGACCTCGTTACCTGTCGATTCGATGAGCGACTCCGCGGCGGCGGTGGCCTCTTCGACCGACATGCAAGGAATGCCTTGCGGTACCGGGATTCCATACTTTCGGTACAGCTCTTTGGCCTGGTACTCGTGAATGTTCACAGCGTCGTTCTCCTCGGCGGGGAGTGCCCGGTGGCTTCGAGTCTCCCGCGTATAGCACAACGCGGTAGAGGTGCCCGGCCCTAAATCAGCGCGCTTCGGCGGGTAAGTCCACGAGGACGCGGGTCTCGCCCACCAAGGTCGAACTGCGTACGATGTCTTCGACTTGGGCGGAGGTGAAGCCGCGGTACACGACCGCATCTCGCCTTACGAAACTCTGGGCATCGGCGACGACGCGCTCCTGTTCCCGGTCGCCATCGGGCAGCGTCACGATGAGAAAATGTGCGAAACGAAAGCCGAGCGCATCGGAGTCGCAAACTTCGACCCGCGTCGCTCCGCCATCGTAGAGCTTGCCGACGAAGGTCTCGACATAGTCAGGGCGACGCACGTACTGACGCGTGGGCCCGGACAGATACACCTTGGCTTCGTGGAGCTCACAAGCGCTCTCGCGCAGTGCACGGTCGACCCAGTTCTCGGCCGCGCCACGGTCCCCTTCGCGCGCCGCTTCGAGCCCGCGGTCCGCGGCGGCCTGGCGCCACCCGTTGATCCCCCATGCGAGGCCGAGGGCGGCGACGAACCACAGGGCTCTTGGAATCGTGATGCTCAATGCCTCAGCTCCTCAACGTGTTGTAGAGGTCCCAGCCGCCTGCGCCGACGAAGTAGATCGCGAGTCCATCGACTCCGATCCCGAACCAGTTCGCGCTTCCGGTGAACACCGAGTTGCCCACCACCAGCCCGATCACCGCGAGGACCAACCCGCTGATGATCGCGCCGACCGCGCGCCGAACGAACGTCTTGCGCTGGCGCTCGAGCGAACGAGAGCGAATCGCGTCGTCGACCGCGCGGGCAGAGGTGGCCATCCGTGGCGGAACGGCCGACGGCGGCGGAACGACCCCAGAGATCTCGGACTGCGTCGTAGGCGGAACCGAAGCCCCCGAGTCATCGACGGAAATCCTCGCGCCCCGTGCCGATGACTGCGCGAAAGGGTCGATCGCCGAGATGCGCCCAGGCAACAGGTCGTCTTGAGGTTTTTGGAAGACCGCGCCGTTTGGGTTGGTCACCGGCTTCGACCGACGGGCGGGTCGACACTCGACCTCCGCACCGATCGACTCGAGCACCTTGCGCATCTCACCCGCTTTCGGGGCGGCAACCCCGTGCTTCACCACTCGCGGAAGGCTGCGAACGAGCGAACGGGCCGTCGTCTCGTCGACCCCGAAGGCATGCGCAACCCGATCGGCCGGGGGTACATCCCCAGGCTCGAACCGCATCACCCACACGTCGAAGGTCGACATGCCCTTAACGATAGCGAGTGGCGAGCCGAGGGGCGATTGTTTGACTCACCTGCCAACTGAACTTGTGATCACACCCACGGACAGACCTACCCCCTGGGGTGATATCGGGCGTGCATGTTGCGCAGGTGCTCGGCCGAGACATGCGTGTAGATCTGTGTCGTCGAGATGTCGGCATGACCCAACATCGTCTGAACCGAGCGTAGGTCGGCGCCGCCGGCAAGGAGATGGGTCGCGAACGAGTGCCGCAACTGGTGCGGCGAGATCCGTTTGGTGATGCCTGCCGCGCGCGCGTACTTTTTCACCAAGGCCCAAAAACTCTGGCGCGTCATCGCCTTTCCGCGCGCGGTCACGAAGCAAGCACGGCTCGACGGATGGGACCACTTCGGCCGGACGTCGGTCAGGTACGTGCCGAGAGCGTCGCGGGCATGCTCCCCAATCGGCACGATCCGCCGCTTGTTGCCTTTGCCGAGCGCAGCGACAAAGCCCTCTGCGAGGTTGAGGTCGCCGAGGTCCAGGTCGACCAGCTCCGTCACGCGCAGCCCCGCAGCGTACATGGTGTGGAGCATCGCACGGTCGCGGACCCGGTTCGGCTTGCTGCCGGCGGGTGCCTGCAACAGCCGAACGATCTCCTCGGGCGAGAGCACACCCGGGAGCTTGTGCTGTAGACGAGGGCCTTCCAACAGCTCGGTGGGATCACGTTCGAGACGCGCCTCCTGAACAAGAAAGCGAAAGAAGCCTCTCATCGCGCTCAGAGCACGCGCCTGGGTCCTCGCGCTGAGCCCGTCCTGTGACAATGTGACCAAGTACCCTGCCACACTGACCTCACCCACGGCTCCGAGCTCGGTCCCGTCCTCGACGAGCCACCGACCGAAACGCCCGAGGTCTCGCGCGTACCCGTCCACCGTGTGTCTCGAGAGGCCCCGCTCGACGCGCACATGCTGAATGTAGTCATCGAGCGCCTCGTCAAAGGAGACGGACATACCACCGGCTACCACACGGGACTCGGAGTTCCCATTTTGTGCGGCGTGTGTGCGTTTGTCCGACAGGCGTTTCGTTGATGAGGATCAAGGCCCGTGGTATTTTCCCCCTACCGTTCGATGAAGCTTAGCTACACGTACTTACTGATGGTGACGCAATGAGTAGACTCATCGGGTACGTGGCCAATCGCTCCGATCGAATGTGCGATGCGCTTCATCAAGAGCGTGCGGTGTTGAAGCAAGAGACCGCGCTGTCGACCGCAAGCGGTTGGGGCATCGGTTTCTACCATGGCGACGAAGTCCTCCACAAGAAGCGACCGACGCAAGCGGGAGAGCTGGTCGACTGGGAGAACATCGCGGGAGACGTCCGGTCGGACTGCGCGCTTCTCCACCTTCGCCAACCTACGGTGAGTGATTTTCGCGCAGAGAACGCACATCCATTTCGAATGCGCCAATGGCTCTTCGCTCACCTTGGAACGGTGCAAGGGTTCGATGCCATTCGCGACAGCCTCGCCGAAACGATCCCGGACTTTATTCGTCGAAACATCCGCGGTCAGACGGACAGCGAGTATCTGTTCCACACGGTACTCACGTTCCTGCACGACGCCGGGCAACTCGACAATCCCGACGTCAACCAAGCGCAGGTGCTTCCCGCGATCGGCGCGGCCGTCGCGTTGGTCGAACGCCTTTCTGCCGAGGTTGGCTCGAAGGGCACCAGCCTGAGCTTCATCCTCACCAACGGCCGTTCGATGTACGGGCTCCGCCACGGTGACCCGATGGCGTTCGTCGAACGGCAGGGGTTGCACGACCCGCCAGATGACTACCACCCACCGCCCACGGGAAGCACCCAGCTTCGATACGTCATGGTCGTGAGCGGGGTCGAAGGTGAACCCGCCGGCTACCAGCAAGTGGAAGAGCGCTCCGTCGTGGTTGTCGATCGCGGTCTCGGGGTCGACGTTCAACCCCTCTAGGGCGCAAGCGACCTCAAGCCCAGAGCCTCGTGTGCTGCGCTAGAACGCGTCGATGATGGCGTTGAGTGTTGGGCTCGGGCGCATCGCTTTTTCGGCGAGTGCATCGTCGGGCATGTAGTACCCGCCCACATCCATCGGCTGCCCTTGGACCTCATTCAGTTCTTGAACGATCTGGGCTTCCGCGTTGCCCAGGGCCTCGGCAAGGGGCTTGAAACGGGCCGCAAGCTCATCGTCGTTGCTGGCCGCCAGTGCCTCGGCCCAATAGAGCGCGAGGTAGAAGTGGCTGCCCCGGTTGTCGAGTTCGTTCACTTTTCGCGACGGCGACCGATTCTCGAGCAGGTACTTCGTGGCCGCAGCGTCGAGGGCATCGGCAAGCACCTTCGCTTTGGGGTCGTTGTCGTGATCGGCGAGGAAATCGAGTGAAGCAGCCAGCGCGAGGAACTCCCCCAGTGAGTCCCAACGAAGATGGTTCTCCTTCTCAAACTGTTGGACGTGCTTGGGTGCTGAACCGCCAGCACCGGTCTCGAAGAGACCCCCGCCGTTCATCAGAGGAACGATAGACAGCATCTTCGCACTGGTGCCGACCTCGAGGATTGGAAAAAGGTCCGTGAGGTAGTCGCGAAGCACGTTTCCGGTCACCGAGATCGTGTCCTGCCCAGCCTGGATGCGCTCGAGCGAGAGTCGTGTCGCTTCGACCGGGGGAAGGATCCGAATGTCGAGCCCGTCTGTGTCGTGCTCGGGCAAGTAGGCGTTCACCTTGGCGATCAACGAGGCATCATGCGCGCGCGTGGAATCAAGCCAGAACACCGCGGGGGCGCCGGTTGCGCGAGCGCGCCGAACGGCAAGACCTACCCAGTCACGAACTGGCGCGTCCTTGGTTTGGCATGCTCGCCAAATGTCCCCCGCTCCGACCGGATGCTCCGTGAGGGTGTTGTCGTCCGCGTCGATAATCCGAACGACGCCCTTCTTTTCGATCTCGAAGGTCTTGTCGTGCGAGCCGTACTCCTCAGCCTTCTGCGCCATCAAGCCAACGTTTGGGACGCTGCCCATCGTCGTCGGGTCGAACGCGCCGTGTTCCTTGCAGAACTCGATGACCGCTTGGTAGACACCCGCGTAGCTGCTGTCGGGGATGACGGCTTTGGTATCCTGCGTCTTCCCCTCGGCGTTCCACATCTGGCCAGATTGCCGAATCATCGCTGGCATCGATGCGTCGATGATGATGTCACTCGGAACGTGGAGGTTCGTGATCCCACGGTCGGAGTCCACCATGGCCACTGAAGGTCCCTTTTCATAGGTGGCGGCGACGTCAGCCTCGACTGCGTTGCGGGCGTCCTCCGGAAGGGTCCCGACCCGCGCCATCAGCTCGCCGAAACCATGGTTGGGGTCGGCCCCTAGCGCGTCGAACGTAGCGCCATGCTTGGCGAACACGTTCGCGAAGTAGGTTCGAACACCGTGGCCAAAGATGATCGGATCGCTGACCTTCATCATGGTCGCCTTCATGTGCAGCGAGAACAAGACGCCTAGGCCCGCCGCGTCGCGCACTTGCTCCTGAAGGAAGGTGACCAGGGCCTCTTTGCTCATGCAGGCCGCGTCGATGATCTCGCCTTCGAGAAGCGCCAACCCTTCCTTCAGGACAGAAGTGTTACCCGCTTCGTCGATGTGCACGATTCGCACAGTGGTCGCGCTTGGAAGCGTGACCGACTGCTCGGTATGGCGAAAGTCACCCTCGGTCATCGTCGCGACGTGCGTCTTGGAGTCGCCGGACCACGCCCCCATCGGGTGCGGGTTGGCGCGGGCGTATTCCTTCACCGCCTTCGGTGCGCGGCGGTCGGAGTTTCCTTCGCGCAACACTGGGTTCACGGCACTGCCTTTGACCTTGGCGTATTGATTGGCGATCGCTTTTTCTTCGTCCGTTCTTGGTTCCTCTGGATAGTCCGGCACGGTGAACCCCTTGGCTTGGAGTTCGCTGATCGCCGCCTTCAGCTGAGGCACCGAGGCACTGATGTTCGGAAGCTTGATGATGTTGGCTTCTGGGGTCTTCGCGAGCCGGCCGAGCTCTGCGAGCGCGTCGTCGACTCGCTGCGCCTCGGGGAGAGCCTCTGGGAAGTTTGCAAGGATCCGCCCAGCAAGCGAAATGTCGCGGAGCTCAACGGCCACGTCGGCGGGAGCCATGAACGCCCGGAGGATCGGCAAGAGCGAGTAGGTCGCCAACAGCGGGGCTTCATCGGTCTTGGTGTAGAGGATCGTCGGCTTCTGAGTCATCGTGTTGTTCTCTCGTGCGATTGGAGTTCGGCGTTCGCGGGTTTCCCGCAAAGTCGCCCCACCTGCAACCCGGAGCTCGCGAGCGCCTCGGTGATCAGGCTTCGCCGATGCTTCGGACGTTTGGCACCACGTCGAAGACCCCTCGCCGCTTGGCCTTGGCGAGGGTTCGAAGCGCGTCGCGGTACCCCCGTCGGAGCATGGTTCGCGCTTGGAGCCTCGAGGTGAACGGGAGCCGGCCGAGGTCGGGAGACACGACCAAGACCTGGATCTGCGGATACATCCGATGGATCAGATCGATGCCGCGCTTTTCTTTCTCGTGCAAGATCATGTTGAGCGACTGCCGCGCGACCGCGAGCCCGCCTTGGTGAACGAGGGACGGACTGCCTATCCGGCTCACATGGGGCCGGTAAACATTTGAGATGATGACCACGTCGGCACCCGCCTCCACCGCGAGATCGATGCTCAAAGTGCGCACGACCTCCCCATCGATATAGAAGCGGTCGCCGATCCGGTGAGGCCGGAAGAGGACCGGAACACACGACGACGCAGCGACGGCCTTGCTGATCGGTACGTCCTCGCGGTACCCACGCCCGAATACGACGCGGCCTCGTCCGTCGACGTCGGCCGCCGTGACAATTAGGTGTTTCTCGAGGTCTCGAAAATCGTCGGTGGGGAGCTGCTCCGCAACGAAACGCTCGAACCGGTCGATCGAAAACATGCCACTCGAGAGGTAGCCCCAGCTCTGCCGTTGCTCTTTGTTGGGGAGGCCGAGAAAGTGTCGCGCCTTGAGTGGTGGGGCCTCCAGGCCTCGCCGCCAAAACGGTCGAAACCAGTCGAGGAGCTGACCAGGAGCGAAGCCCTGGGCGTAGAACGCACCGGCGATGGCTCCCGCGGAGGCACCGACGCAGATGTCGGCTTCGATCCCGAGTTCTTGCATCGCGCGAAGTACCCCGATGTGCGCCACGCCTTTGGCAGCACCCCCAGAGCCGACGAATGCTACACGCGGTCGGGCCATTCAAAGGCAAGGTGCCACACGGGGACAAGCGCGTCGACCCGGATCACCAACCTGCCATGGGCGGGCAGGCAGCCAACGCCTTGAGACGCGTTCTAGTTCGGCGTCGTCGCCGGAGGTGGAGGCGTGGTCTGACTGTTCGCTTTCTTGCCGAGAAAGATCTCTTTGGTGACGTCGCGAAGAAGCGGCCTGGCGTCTGCCGCCAAGGCCGATCTTGGCCACTTGTTGATCAGCATGCGGGCAGCCTCGCGAGAGCTGTCTAGGTCGCCAACGTCGCGAGCCGTGAGCGCCGTCAACCACCAGCCGTCGGGTTGCAACGCCGGGTCAACCTCTTGGGTCGCGACCTGACGGGCGACGACGAGCGCCTCCGCGGACCGTCGATCCTTGCGTAGTGCGAACGCGAGGGCGGCTTGGATCGCAGGCACCTGGCGGCCTTCCGGGTCGAGTTTGATCGCCTCTTCGTACTTTGCGATCGCTTCTGAGTACTTGCGGCCCTCTGCAAGGGAAAGTCCCTTCTTGTAGGTGTCGACGGAGAGCTCTTCTCGAAACTGCTGCTCCGAATCCCGAAACAGCGCCGCCTCGACCGGCGAGAGTGCCTCGCGCGCGATCGCCGGGTACTGCTGAACGACTTCCGCACGCCTCCGATTTCGGACCAGATCGTAGAACTTCTCGGCCTTGGCAGATGCGCTCGCCCGCTCCGAGGCCCGCCGGACCTCGTCCCCAAGGTCGGTTCGAAGCTCTTCGGCGGAGGTTTCGGCGAGGTTCATTTCCGTTCGATACGACGACATCTGGGCGTCGTACCAGAGCTTCAAACCTGCAAACGTAATCGCCCCGATCACGGCAAGTGCGATTCCGCTGTCGAGCTTGAAACGCCGTTCGTAGCCAGCCTGGCGCTTCGCGATGGCCTTGATGTCGGCCCCGAGCGAGTTGACCAAGTTGTTCGTCTTGATGATCAAACCGCGGCTCTCGACGATCTCCTTCTTGATCTCGCGCACTTCGTCTTCGACATCCCGCATGAACGCGACCTACCGCCACCCTCTCGGGGAAGCAAGGAGCACGGCTTGACGGACCGGAGGCTGCCGCCTACAAGCCGACCCAAGGAGCCCCACTTGCCGTTCCGACTCATGTTTTTGCCGTTGATTGTCGCCATGTCCGGTTGCAATCCGCCTGCCGACTACGCACTCGCAGGGAGCGCCGACGTTCCATCGACCCACGGTGATGTGGAGGTCGAAAAGATCGACAAGGAGCAGCTGCTCGTGACGATCGAACTCGATTTCTTGCCGCCACCAAACCAAATCGACGCGAGCCTGACCGACTACGCCGTATGGTTCGTCGTCGTTGGAGAAGACCCGGTCCTGCAGGGTCTCCTCACCTACGACACCACCGAGCGAGTTGGGCGGGGGAGCTTTCCGACGTCGCTGCGGGAGTTTGAACTCCGGATCACCGCCGAGCCGACCGCGACGCCAGCGGCCCCAAACTTCTTGCTAGTCGCCTCCCAACAAATCCGAGAGAAATGATCCATGGCTGATACATCCGACATCAAAAAGGGCTTCAAGATGCTGCAGGACGGGGTCCCGTACGCGGTGGTGGAACATCAGTTCGTGAAGCCGGGCAAAGGGCAAGCCTTCATTCGAACACGGATCAAGAACATGATCACAGGCGCCGTGATCGACCGCACCTTCAAGAGCGGAGAGAAGCTCGAACGCGCCGACACCGAAGAACGGACGATGCAGTACCTGTACCCCGAAGGCGAGTCGCGGGTGTTCATGGACACACAGAGCTACGAGCAGATGACGCTCACCAACGAACAGCTTGGAGACAACGTCTACTACCTCCTCGACGGGACCGAGTGCGACATCATGCTTTTCGAGGGCCGCCCGATCGGGGTCACGCCCCCGACGTTCGTCGAGCTCGTGGTCACTGAAACCGAGCCAGGCTTCAAGGGCGACACCAGCAGCAACACGACCAAGCCGGCGACGCTGGAGACTGGCTTGCAGGTGAACGTGCCGCTCTTCGTCAACACCGGGGACAAACTCAAAGTCGACACCCGGACTGCGGAGTACGTAGAGCGCGTCAAGGGCTGAACGCACGCGTGGAGGAACCCACCGACACTGAGGTCGTACGGATCCTGCAATCGCGCGCCGCCCTGTTTCGGAGCATCCGAACGTTCTTCGAGACGCGAGGTTTCGTTGAGGTCGACACCCCTGCGATCGTGCCCTCCCCCGGTCTTGACGTTCACCTCTCGGCAATCGAGGTGAGAGGTCCTGACGGCCGCCCAATAGGCTGGCTCGCCACGAGCCCCGAGTACCAGATGAAGCGGCTCTTAGCGGCAGGTGCGACTCGCATCTTTCAGCTCGGTAAGAGCTATCGAGCCGACGAACACGGCCCCTTTCACGAGCGCGAGTTCACGATGCTCGAATGGTATCGCACGGACGCGACCTCCGACGACGTCATGGCCGACACCGAAACGCTTGTTGCATCGCTGGCCGAGACGTGGCTTGGATCAAACACCGAGAGTTTCTCGACGCCATGGGAACGACGAACCGTCGATGAGGTGATGCGCGCCCACACGGGGTCCGGCGCGGACGACTTCAAAGACGACGAAGCGTTCTTTCGCGCGTGGGTCGATCATGTCCAGCCGAACTTGGGGGTCAAAGCCCCCGTGTTCGTCGTGGACTGGCCACGCTCGATGGCGTCCCTCGCGCAGCTAAATCCGGACGGAACCGCCGATCGGTTCGAGGGTTTCTATCGGGGCGTCGAACTCTGCAATGGATTCGGAGAACTCACGGACCCCATCGAACAACGAGCCCGTTTCGAGACCGACCAGCGAGCTCGCTCCGAGGCAGGCCTGCCGGTATATCCAATCGATGAACGGTTCATCCAAGCGCTCGAGCGCGGGATCCCCCCGAGCGCCGGAAACGCCTTGGGCGTGGACCGACTCCTCATGCTGCTCGGCGGCGCCGACTCGATACAGACGGTCATGCCGTTTCCGGAAGAACGACTCTAGGGCGTTCGCCCCTGGTTAGGCTTCTCGCTCGTGGCGTTTGGCATCATCCCAAAACGCATCGAGCTCCTCCTCGGAGTAGTCGCGCAGCGTTTTGCCTTCGGCTTGGGCGGCGAGCTCACAGTGCCGAAATCTCCCGGAAAACCGGTTTAGCGCTTTGCGCAAGGCCGCCTCGGGGTCGAGCCCCTGCTTTCGCCCGTAGGATGCCAACGCGAAGAGGAGGTCGCCAAACTCATGCTCGAGCGCCTCGCGATCGCCGCTCACCGCAGCTTCGTCGAGTTCGCGGAGTTCCTCGTCCACTTTGTCCCGCGGGCCACCGGCGTCGGGCCAATCGTAACCAACCGAGCTCGCTTTTTCGCCGACGCGGACCGCGCGAAGAAGCCCGGGCAGTGCCGTCGGCACACCGCTCAGCGCGCCACGCTCTTTCTTCTCTTTGGCCTTGATCGCCTCCCAGCTGTCCACCGCGCCGCGCGCATCGCTGACTTCGGCGTCGCCGAAAACCCACGGATGCCGGCGCACCATCTTCTCCGAGATCGCGTCGACGACACCGTCGATGTCGAACCAACCTTGGCGTTCGGTCAAGGCGCTCTGAAACACGATCTGGAGCAAGAGGTCGCCGAGTTCTTCGCGCAGCATCTCTGGGTTACCGTGATCGATGGCGTCGACCACTTCGTGCGCTTCCTCGATGACGTACTGCCGCAACGACTCCAGCGTTTGCTCACGGTCCCAAGGGCACCCATTGGGACTCAGCAGTGTCTGCATGAGCGCGACGAGGCGCGGTAGTGAGTGTCCAGCTTCGCTCACGGGCCGTGGCTTAGCACAGTCTTCGACGACCGGCGCGGCGCGAGAGAGGTTGACGAGGACGGGGCGCAGGCGTCATGGTCCGACTTGGATGGCGTACGCGAAGAGCGCGATCAGCTCCCAACAGATCATCGAAGCCGCGATTCGTGTTCTGGCGCGCCAGGGTTATGCTCGGACCAGCCTGCTCGAGATCGCCAAAGAGGCGGGCATGAGCAAAGGCGCCCTCCACTACCACTATCCGACCAAGGAAGCGTTGATTCATGCGGTGCTCGAAACGGCTTGCAATGTCGTCCAGGAAAGAACGCTCGCCGCATGGACACCTTCGGACAACCCGTTCGAGGCGCTCCGGGGCTCCCTCGAGGAGCTTTGGGCCATCCGCGCAGAGCGCACCGACGAGGCGATCGTCGTCGCAGACCTGCTTGCGTTGAGCCTCTACGATGAGGCGCTCCGACCGAAGCTCGCCGAGTTCTACCAACTTGGTGCTCGACAGATTCGGTCGTACCTGGAGGCCAATTTGATGTCCCTAGGCCTCGAGCCGCGGGTTTCGCTCGACGTCCTGCCGCGCATCGTGATCGGGATGCTCGATGGACTGGTGATGCAGGCCTTCGTCGACCCCGACGCCTTGCCACCCGACGCCGTCGTCGATGCCGTCCAAGCGATCGCCGTGTCGATCTTCGCGCCCAAGAGCGCGCCGTGAGCGAACTCAGCACCGTTGCGGCCCAACCGAGTGCGATCACCGCGCTACGGCGGGCAAGCGAGTCGGGGCGCGTGGCCTCGTCTTACTTGTTCGAAGGTCCAAGCGGCGTCGGCAAGGAGTTGGCGGCAACGTCCTGGGCGACCGACGTCATCGCGGCCGGCGACCCCCGGGTCATCGACCGTATCGAGGCTGGCGCGCACCCTGACGTGCGCGTCTTCAGGCCGAGGGACGAGGGGAAACGAAACATCCAAGTCGACGTCCTCCGAACCGAGATTCTACCCCTGGCGCAGTTTGCGCCGTTCGAGGCGGCGAAGACGTTCTTCATTTTCCCGGAGGCCGACGTCTCGTTCCCTGAGTTTCAGGCCGAGGCCGCGAACGCGCTTCTCAAGACGCTCGAGGAACCACGCCCCAACGTGCACTTCATTCTTACCGCCGAGCGACCCGAAGCCCTGCTCCCTACGATCCGTTCGCGCTGCCAACGGCTTCGGTTCAGTCCGTTGCCGAACGAGGTGCTCAAGCAGATCCTCGAGGGGCACGACGTGGGTTCCGAGTCGATCGCGGCCGCGGTCGCTCTCAGTTCCGGGCGAGCGGACATCGCGCTTGCACTTGCGCAGGAGGGGTCGGTCGACGAGCTGACGGAGCTCGCGTTTTCAGTTGACGTTGCGATCGCACGGTCCGGCCCGGGAACCCTCGTCGACGTCGCCGAGTCTCTGGGGCGGCGCGACGATGTCGAACTCGCGCTTCTGGCCCTTCAGCGGCTCTACGGCGACTTTGCGTTGGTGGGCCTCGGCGTCGACCACGCGCGACTGGCTTACCCGCAACGTGCGGACGAGGTTCGTAGACGAGCCACCGTGGTTGGCCCCACGGCGGCCGCGTCGCGGGTTTCGATGATCCACCAATGCGTCGACGCGATGAGGCAGAACGCCAACCGACAGGTTGCCCTCGATGCACTGGTGTTTGGCCTGCGCAACGCGCGCTAGTGGCGTCGGCGAAGATTTTGGCTAGTCTCGGGCGCGAGATGGCTCGCCCCTATTACGTCACGACGCCGATCTACTATGTCAATGATCGGCCGCACATCGGTCACGCCTATTCGACCGTGGCTGCAGACGTGGTCTCTCGCTACCAACGGCTTCGTGGTCGGCCTACGTACTTTCTCACCGGCCTTGACGAGCACGGCCTCAAGATCGAGCGGCGCGCCAAGGAAGAGGGGCTCGCGTCCCAAGACTTCGTCGACCGGATGGCAGCTCCCTTTCGAGAAGCCTGGGAAGAACTCGACTGCGCGCACGACGGCTTCATCCGAACGACCTCGAGGGAGCACCGGTCCAGTGTCCAAGCCCTTTGGAACCTCATGGAGGACAAGGGCGACATCTACTTGGACGACTACGAAGACTGGTATTGCGTCGGCTGCGAGTCGTTCAAGACCGAGAAGGAGCTTCTCGAGGGCAACCTTTGCCCGATCCACCAGAAGCCCGTGGAGAGGATCAAGGAGCGGAGCTACTTTTTTCGGCTCAGCAAGTACACGCAGCCCCTCCTCGATTTTTTCGAGGCCCATCCAGACTTCGTGAAGCCAGAGGCGCGCTTCAACGAAGTGAAGTCGTTCGTCAAGGAGGGCCTTCGCGACCTGTCAATCTCGCGAACGAGCTTTCGTTGGGGCGTACCGGTACCGGGGGACTCGGAGCACGTCGTTTACGTCTGGCTCGACGCGCTCGACAACTACATCAGCGCACTTGGCGGTCCTGCCGAGGCAGGCGAAGCACCGCTCTATGACGAGTTCTGGGCGTCCGCCGATACGATCACGCACATCGTCGGCAAGGACATCCTCCGGTTCCACGCGGTGTACTGGCCAGCCTTCTTGCTGAGCGCAGGCCTCCGCGTACCGAGTCAGATCTGGGCCCACGGCTGGCTCACGGTGAACGGCGAGAAGATGTCTAAGTCGCTCGGGAACTTCTTGCCACCGGGCCCACTGATCGAAGCCTTCGGAGCCGACGTGCTTCGTTACTACTTCATGCGCGAGGTCGGCTTCGGACAAGATGGTGACTTCAGTCACCGAAACCTGCTCAACCGCTACAACGGTGAACTCGCTAACGGGCTCGGCAACCTGATGAACCGTATCGTGGCGAGCATTGTGAAGAAGAGCTTCGGCGGTCGCGTGCCGCGTGTCGACCTCACGAGCCTAGAGGCGCCTGACAGCGCGCTGGTGCGCAAGGCGGAGGAAAGCGCGACAGCAGCGGCCGCCCACTTCGAGGCCTTGGCGTTTCATCGGGGCCTCGATGCGCTGTGGGAGCTTGTGGCCGCCGCGAACAAGTACGTGGACGCGACGGAGCCTTGGAAGCTCGCCAAGGACGAGGACGATACGCGTCTCGGGCAGGTCTGCTACACGGTGCTCGAAACGCTTCGGTGGCTCTCGGTCATGCTGTTCCCAGTGATGCCCAACAAGGCCAACGAATTACGTTCGCAGCTCGGCATTCCACCACTGCTGCCTACCGAGAGCCTCGATTTGTGGCCGAGTGCGTGGGGTGGCTTGGGGCCCGACACGCTCACGCAGGCCGCGAGCCCACTGTTTCCCAGGTTCGACGAGAAGCAGGAGCGGTCAATGCTCGAACGCCTCGGTGTCGAACAACCTGCCGGAGAGCGCAAACCCAAGAAGGGGGCTGCCGTGAGCGAAACCGATGCAAGCGATACGATCGAGTTCGACGATTTCACCAAAGTTGACCTCCGAATAGGCCTCGTCAAGGAAGCTGAGAAGGTCGAGAAGAGCAAGAAACTCTTGCGCCTCCAAGTCGACGTCGGTGAGGCCCAACCGCGACAAATCCTCGCGGGCATCTCCGAGCACTACGAGCCGGCCGACCTCGTCGGAGAGCGCGTTGTCGTCGTCGCCAACCTGAAACCACGCAAGCTCATGGGACTTGAGTCTCAAGGAATGGTGTTGGCGGCAAGCCATGACGGACGCCTCGCCGTACTCAGCGTCGACGCCGCAATCGAACCTGGGTCTCGCGCCAAGTGATTCCGCCCCTTGCGCCTACGTTTGACGCCGCGCTGCGCGACGTCAGTGCAAACGGGGCGCGCTTCAGGATCGCGGCGGCAAACCGGCTCGGTGCTGCGCCCGAAGAGAGGCGCGGCGAGGCCGTTGCGGGGCTTCGCACGCTGATGGGCGATCCCGTTGGCCCCGTTCGGGAGGCGGCTTTCGAGGCCGCGGGAGAGCTCGGTGCCCCAGAGACGCTCGCGCAGCTCTTGCTCGGCTTCGACGACGAAGACCGGGGCGCGCGCCAGTCAGCTGTGTTGGCAGCCGGTCGCGTTGCCCCAGAGCAAGCGACCCCGTCGATCGAACAGTTGCTCGAGGACAACCGACCCGAGATGCGGTTCTCGGCGGTGTGGACACTCTCGAAGATCGGCGCCGTGACACCGGAAACCTTGGTCGCCAGGCTCGACGATGGAGACGACGAAGTGCGCATGGTGGCTCTGGAATGCCTCGCCACCGCAGACGCCCGTGCACACACCGACCATGTCGCGCGTCTGCTCGAAGATCCTGCTTCGGGAATCCCGCTCGCTGCCGCGTCGACCTTGGCGGCTCTCGGCGACTCACGAGGAGCCGGAACGCTACGGCGCGCGCTATCGGAGGACGCGCATGCTTTCGATGCCGCCATTGCGCTCGGGGATCTACGCGACCAAGAGTCTCTCGGAGCATTGACCGCGATGGCGCGCAAGCGCTTCGGGTCACCCATTCTTCGCGCGGCAGCGGCACGCGCATTGGTACGGCTCGGGCAGCCGGAAGGGACTGCGATCATCCGAAAGATCCTCCGCAGCTGGCGAATCGAGGCACGGCAGTACGCCGCCGAGCTCGTCGGAGAACTCGAGCTCGTCGAACTCCTTCCCGATCTCGAGCGAGCTTGGCGTCGAAGCCGTGGAAGTGCGCAGCCTGCTTACGAGGCAAGTCTCGAGCGACTTGCATCGAAGAGCTCGGAGGCGCGGGCGTTACTTGCTTCGGTGCGCGCGACCGATCACCCTACGTAGCGATGCTCTTCGATACGCACTGCCATCTTGACGATCCGAGGCTCCATGCGGAACTCGGCGAGGTGCTGGAGCGCGCGGCGTCCGCCGGTGTCTCCCGCATCACCACCATCGGTTGTGCGAACGATGTTGCTTCGGTGGGCTCCGCGTTGGCTCTTGCGCATGCGCACCCGGAAACGATCAGTGCGACGGTGGGCGTTCATCCTCATGATGCCAAACACTTCGACCGCGCCCTCGAGGATGCGTTGGTCGACGCAGGTGCTGACGACGCGGTGGTCGCGATCGGCGAGACCGGGCTCGACTTTCACTACGACCACTCGCCTCACGAGGACCAGCGGCGAGCGTTTCGGGCTCAGGTTCAGATCGCCAAACAGCTGAAGAAGCCGCTGGTGATCCACACACGGTCGGCGCCTGAGGAGACCCTCCGTATCCTGCGGGAAGAAGGGGCGCACGACGTCGGCGGGATCATTCACTGCTTCAGCGAGGACGCATCGTTCGCGAAGGGTGCCCTCGATCTCGGGTTCGTCTCGTCGTTTAGTGGAATTGTGACGTTCAAGAAGGCGATCGAGGTCCAAGAAGCGGCGCGCCAACAGCCGTCAGATGCCATCCTGGTCGAGACCGACGCGCCGTACCTGGCGCCGATCCCGAAGCGGGGAAAGCGCAATGAACCCGCGTACGTAGCGCATACGGCAGCCCGCATCGCGGAACTTCGGGGGGAGGATCCCGAGGAGCTGGCGGCGACGACGTACGACAACGCGATGCGGGTCTTCGGACTCTCCGATTGACCGCGCAGGGCGGGTGCCATTCGGCCCGCCTTGACTCGGCTCGGCCCCTCACTATCTTTGCGGCCCTTTTTCGGGGGAGTACACCTGTGAATACGAATCCCGGCCTCATCGGCACCAAGCTTGGCAATACGCAAATCTTCCTCGACGACGGGGAGGTTCGGCGCGTCACCGTCATCAAGGCGGGTCCGTGTGTCGTCGTCGGCAAGCGAACCCAGGAGAGCGACGGTTACTCGGCCCTTCGTCTAGGGTTCGGCGAGCGGCGCGAGAAGCTCGTGTCCAAACCAGAGGCGGGCGCCTTCAAGAAGGCCGGTGTGGAGGCCACTCGGGTCGTACGAGAGTTCCGCGTCGATGCTGAGCTGCTCGACCGCTTCGAGGTCGGCCAGAAGCTGGGCGCCGCGGACATCTTCCAAGAGGGGCAGTTCGTGGATGTGTCGGCAACAAGCAAGGGTCGTGGCTTCACAGGGGTCATGAAGCGTCACAACTTCGCCGGCGCCGGCACGGTGGGCCACGGCACGCACGAGTACAAGCGACACGGTGGCTCGATCGGTCAAAATATGACGCCAGGACGAACGCTCCGCGGCCAAAAGATGGCCGGCCAGTACGGCAACAAGAAGGCCACGATTCTCAACCTCCGAGTGGTACGGGTCCTTGACGAGGAGAACCTGGTGCTCGTCGAGGGAGGCGTCCCAGGGCCGCGAAACGGCGTGGTGACGGTCAAGGGCGCGATCAAGAAGGCGCCGATCGCCCTCCCCGAACGACCCGCTGAGCCCGAGCCGCAAGAACCGGAGCAAGAGACCACTGCCGAGGCGACCGGCGGCGACGAGGCCTAACTGCCTCCGCGCCGGAAGCAAGATCAATACGGGCGCCGCGCGAAGCGTGAGGGGTTCCCGGCACGGTCGGTCTACAAGCTCGAGGAAATCGACCGACGCTCGCGCTTGCTCAAAAAGGGCCATCGGGTTCTCGACCTTGGTGCCAGCCCTGGCTCCTGGAGCCTCTACGCAGCCAACCGGGTTGGGCCGACGGGGCGAGTCATTGGCATCGACATCCAAGCCCCAGACGTCGCCCTTCCCGCCCACGCGGAGATTCGCGTGCTCGATGCATTCGCCGTCGATCCGTCGGAACTCGGCGGTCCCTTCGACGTCGTCCTGAGCGATATGGCCCCAAAGACGAGTGGGCAGCGCCACGCCGATCAGTACCGAAGCTTCGAGCTCTACATGAGGGCCCTCAACGTCGCGACGCAGGTCCTCGTGCCCGGGGGCTCCTTCGTCGGAAAGATCTTCCAGGGCCAGGAGTTCGACGAAGCCCGGAAGGCCACCCGCGAAGCCTTCACCCAAACCCGCATCCTCCGCCCCAACGCCACCCGCCACGAAAGCTACGAACTCTTCCTCCTCGGCAAGGGTCACTCCGCCCCCCAAAACCATCAATAATTGCAATCGGTTACAACCCGCACCGCGAAAACCCGATTCGCAGCCCGCCGGCGCTCCCCAACAAACGACCGAACCCGCCGTTGTCCCTCCCGACTGGTGCGGCCGGCTGCGTCTTCCCTGGTACCCGCCGTACGGTCCGGTTCGGGTTTTCGCGGTATGGGTTGTAAGCAGCTGAGATCGCTGCGGTTTTCGGGGGGCGGAGTGACCCCTATTGGGCTTGGAGTTGGGCGCGGGCGCGGGGGGCGAGGGGGCCGTTGGGGGCGAGTTGGATGGTGCGCTTGAGGTAGGGCTTGGCCTCGTCGTGCCGGCCTTGCGAGGCGAGCATGGTGCCCAAGGCGTACTGGAGCGCCGGGTCCTTGGGGCGTTGCTCGATCGCGCGACGCATCGTGTTCTGTGCCGCCTTGTGATCGCCAGTGGCGTAAAGAGCCAGAGCGAGCTCGGCAAGCAACTCGGTGGGCGGTGGGTCGGACGCGTAAGCGAGGGAGGCGTGGAGCACCCGGACCGCATCTTCGGGTGCGCCAGCGCGGCGCAGTGCACTTCCGACGGCAATCGACAAAAGGACGTCGCCCCGAACCGAGGACTCCGCCGCTCTCAACTGGACGAGGGCGTCCGCCGTACGGCTCGTTCGGAGGTACAACATCGCGAGGTTGATGCGCGGAACGGGATCGTCCGATGCATGTTCGATGGCCGCCAGGTACTCGACCTCCGCGCCTTCGAGGTTGCCACTGTCCTCGTACGCGAGCGCCAGGTTGAATCGCGCGGGACCAAAGTTCGGATCGAGCGCGACCGCATGCTCGAGCATGGTGATCGCGTCCGGTAGTTTCTGGCGCTCCCGGAGAAGCACACCGAGGTTGTTGAAGGCCTCGGCGAATCGCCCATCGATTTCGGTGGCCCGCCGATAAGCCCTCTCGGCAGCGGACCAGTCGCCCACCTCTTCGTGGACGAGGCCAAGATCGAGCCACGCCCGCGCGTCGTTGGGGTCGTCTGCCAAAGCCTCCTCGAACAGCGCCCATGCCTCCTTGACCGCACCTTTCGCCAAAAGCCGCTCGCCCTCGGCGACCTTGGGCGACGCGAGCGGCCGGCTCGGAGGCTCCTGAGGGGCCGCCTCAACGACGGCCGCCTGATTGGCACCGCCGCCGCCGCAGGCGCCAGTGCCCAAGTACATCAGAGCGGACAGCATGGTTGCCGTCCCCCCCCCGACGCTCCTCCTCATGACCCCGGCGCGCGCGCGTGAAGCGCGAGAATGCGTTCATACAGGACTCGCCGAAGGCGCTTCTGGAGGTCCTGATCCCAGAGCTTCGAACCGCTGCGATCGGACACGTAGAACACATCGGCGACGCTCTGCCCTTCGGTGTTCACCTTGGAGACGGCGATGCTGAGTTTGAGGTCGTGCAGCGTCCTTGCGATCTCATGCAGCAACCCTGGGCTGTCGCGCGTGAAAACGTCGACGACGGTGTACTTCGCAGAGGCCGTGTTGTCGACGCTGATGTGGGTCGGCACCTCTGGTCCCGGTCGCACAGACCAAGGCGGAGGCGTGCTCTGACGTGCAACGAGGTCCGCCACCGAGATTCGGTCGGTCATGCGTTTGGCGACGTCGTCTCTCAGTTCCGCCGCGAGCCGAGCGGGCATGGGTGTGTTCTCGCCGATCTTGACCCAAAACACGTCGAACGCCTCACGCCCGTCTGGCCGATGACGCGTGTAGATCTGCGCGCTGACCACCGAGAGGTCGTGCGCCGCAAACACGGCCGTGAGGTCGGCGAGAAGCCCCGACTGATCGGAACCCACGACAACGACCTCCTCGACGTCGTCGCTCGGGCCTGGCCCAACGCGGGCCGTGACCGGCCCCGGATCGCGATCGCGTGCCGTCCGCGCGTGACGGCGGACAACGTCGACCGGGTTTCCCAGAAAGTAGCGGTCGGGCATCTCATCGATGAATGCTTGAAGCTCGTCGCGACCCGCGTCTCCGGCAAAGCCGACGATCGCTTGTAGCTTGACCTCCAACACTCGGCTTTCGGTCTGAATCGGCGCGTCGCCCGATTCGATCTCCGCGAGCGTGGCGAGGTAAAGGTCCTCGAGCGCCCGAGCCTTCCACGAGGTCATCGCTTTCGGGTTCACCGTGGAAATGATCGCAACGGTGCACAAGAACAGATCTCGCAACCGCTCGGGTGTCTCGACCATGCGGACGACCTCGGCGAGACCACGTGGATCGTGGATGTCCCGTTGGGTAGCCCATCGATACAGGGTGCGTTGCTCGCGCACCAGCCAACCGACGTGTTGCGCATCCAATGGGCTAAAGCCGAGACGGATGGCCACCGCCTCGGCCATCTCGGCCCCATCCGCCTCGCGGTCTTTGCCGCGCGCGCGGCCGAGCGAATGCAACAACACCGCGAGAACGAGGGGCAGCCGGCGTGGCGCTTCGGCAGCAAGCCTTGTGGCAAGAGACGAGGTTCGACTTTCGCCACGCAGCAGACCTTGAAGGTGCTCCACGGCCTTGATGGCGTGGATGTCGGCCGTGTACACATGGAAGACGTCATGGTTGACCCTGCCCATCAGAGGATCGAACTCAGGAATCATGGCGTTGACGAGCCCAACGCCGTGCAGTTCCGCAACCATCGAACCGGCGCGGAACGGCACTTCGTCGACGACGCGAAGGGCCGCCAAAAAGAGTTGCGTCGCCTCCTCGGAGTCTTGGAGTCGGAGACGCCACCTCTTGTCCGGTGTGATCCTTGCGATGGCATCGCGCGCCGAGTGGTCAGGGCGCTTGTCGTGACGTCGTGCCTGACGATAGAAGCGGAACGCGAGGGCGGGATCCGACTCGATGCGCTCGGCGTGCTCGTGTGAGATGACTTCGTCGGCAACGAACATGCCATCGGCGAGCTTTCGAAACGTCTGTGCGCGACTCTTGCTCCGTGGCCTCGCACGGTCGAGCATGCGCTCCGCTGTCAGCGCCACGATACGCGCGTGCCTGTAATAGGCCTGCATGAACTGCTCTACGCCGAGGGTGACACCGTCGACGAAGCCGAGCTCCTGCGCGATGTCTTCTTGATCCCCGAACGTGAGACGATCCTGCTGACGCCCGGCCCTCAGGTGAAGGAGGTTGCGGACACGCCATAGCATCTCGCGAGCGCTCTCCAGCTCTTGCACCTCGCGCGCGAGCAAGGCACCGGTGCGGACGTAATCCTGCTCGTTTCGAGCACCCCACCGACCCCGCGCAGCCCACTCGGCCACGTCCAAATCGCGAAGCCCGCCGCGCCCCTGCTTCACCTCCGGCTCGAGCAGGTAGAGGCTGCCCCCGAAACGACGGTGCCGACTCGCCGTGTCCTGCTCCAGCGCGTCGAGGAAATCCACGAGATGGGGCTGAAAGACTTGCTCACGTGCGCCACGCTCCAAGTCGTCGAGGAGCGACCCACTTCCCGCAATCCGCCGAAAGTCGATCAGGGTGGTCGCCGTGCGGATGTCTTCGTTGGCGAGGTTCAGCGTCTCATCGACACTGCGGACCGCATGCCCAATGTCTACACCAAGGTCCCACAAAGGATAGAGAAGCCCTTCGGCAAGGGCGGCCACGAAGGGGTCGTCCGAATCGTCGCACAGGAAGACCACGTCAACGTCGCTGTTGAGCCCTAGGGTAAACCGCCCGTACCCGCCCACCGCCACGAGCGACACGCGTCCTCGTTGGGGGGGTCGCATGGCCTGGGTCGCGGCGTCGGCCGCGCAGTACAACGCACTCAGCAGACCATCGATGGCCCGTGCATGCTCCCGCGCGGTGACCACACCGGGGTCGCCACGGCGCACCGCGTCCTCGAACGCACGGCGGTATCCACCGAGGTAGCCGCTACAGGTCCTGCCGAGCTTGGGCGCGAGCCCGCCAAGGTCGACGACCGGACTGGATCCATCGGACAACGGTGGCCGATTATGACCGTCGGTCCTCGGACGGGCAAGCTAGCGATCATTCAGGAACGACGCGATGCCCGAGGCGATACCCCACGCGAGCTCGCGACGGTAGCGAGACGTGGCCAACGCGCGTGCTTCTGGCTCGGCCGTAAGAAACGAAGCCTCCACCAGCACCGCGGGCATCGTTGCCCCTACCAGCACATAGAACATGGCTTGCCGAACCCCCCGGTCCCCGAGCTTTGGGAGTACCCTGCGGCCTCTCGCGAGGGTTGCCTCTTGGATCGAGGCTGCAAGCATCTTCGACTCCCTCGCCTGTCCGCGCCGATGGTGTTTCGCGAGCAGACTCTGAATGCCGGTAACGGACGCAACTCGCGTTCCGTTCTCACGCGCGGCGAGTCGCAGGGCCTGCCGGTTGTTCGTCGTGTCAAGCACGAAGGTCGTCACACCCCCTTTGGTCACCTCCCCCTCGCCAGCATTGAGGTGGATCGAAACGAACGCGTCCGCCTCGAGTGAGTTCGCCAGCGCGCACCGGGCCT
Source organism: Myxococcota bacterium (assembly GCA_039028875.1). Taxonomy (GTDB): domain Bacteria; phylum Myxococcota_A; class Polyangia; order Polyangiales; family Houyiibacteriaceae; genus SG8-38. The sequence continues at coordinate 105,404 of JBCCHE010000013.1, forward strand.
CGAGGGTCACCCCGCGGTCGGGGGGCCCCCCGGGCATTTGGCCGGGCCGCCGCCCGGTGGTGATTAATACGGGCCGGGGGGGGGTGGGGGTGTGGAGTGGGGCCCACCTACACCACCACAACAACAACAGAATGGGGGGCCCCCCGCCCCCCCCC
>JBCCHE010000014.1:0-101898 GCA_039028875.1 Myxococcota bacterium
CGACTACCTCGACCCCTAGGGTCACTCCGCCCCCCCAAAACCGCTGGGATTCCGAACACCTCCACGCCGCACCGCGAAAACCGGCGCGCACGCCATCCGCTACCCTTTGACGCACATCACTTGCTTGAGCTGCGCGACCACTTCGACCAAGTCGCGTTGATTGGCCATCACTTGGTCGATGTCTTTGTAGGCGCCCGGGATCTCGTCGATCACAGTGCGATCTTTGCGGCACTCGACGCCCTCGGTCTGTGTTTTCAGATCCTCGAGCGAGAATGACCGCTTGGCCTTCCCTCGGCTCATCCGCCTCCCCGCACCGTGGGATGCCGAACGAAAAGACTCCGGGTTACCGAGGCCCCGGACGATATACGAACGGGTGCCCATCGAACCGGGGATGATCCCCATCTCGCCTGAGCGCGCGCTGATCGCGCCCTTGCGCGTCACCAGGACCTCTTCGCCAAAGTGGAACTCCTCGGAGACGTAGTTGTGGTGACACGCAACGGCTTTGTCGAACTTGGCCTTCGGGAACAGTTTCAGCAGCACGTCTTGGTAGAGCCGAAGCATGACCTCGCGGTTGTGTTTCGCGTACCGTTGAGCCCAGAACAGGTCGCGACGGTAGTCTTCCATCTCGCGTGTACCTGCCAAGAACACCGCAAGATCGGGGTCTGGAAGCTCGGCGTTGTGGGAGAGTTTCTTGGCGCGCCCAATGTGAATCTCGGCGAGCGTCTTGCCGATGTTGCGTGAACCCGAATGCAGCATCAACCAGACTTGGTCGTCGGTATCGACGCAGAGTTCGATGAAGTGGTTTCCGCCGCCAAGCGTGCCCATCTGCTTCCGCGCCTTACCGAGCCGGTCCTGAACCTTGTCGGTGAGATCGTGAAAGCCCTTCCAAAGCGGCAGCTTCTCCGCGTACTTGGCTACGCGGTCGTGTTGGTTGAAGCCTACCGGGATCGCTTTTTCGACGCGATGGCGGAGCAGCGCCAGCGACTCGGGTAGGTCGTGTGACGTCAAGTTGGTCCTCACGGCCGCCATGCCGCAGCCGATGTCGACGCCAACCGCGGCGGGCGACACCGCGTCTTTCATGGCGATTACGGATCCGACCGTTGCCCCTTTTCCGAAGTGCACGTCCGGCATGACGGCCACGTGCTTGAACACCCAGGGCAGTGCCGCGATGTTCTTCAACTGATCGAGCGCCGAACTCTCGACTTCGTTGGCCTGCGTCCACAACCGGACGGGGACCTTCTCTCCCTTGAGTGTCGACAGCGACATGCCTTTCTCCCTCTCTTCCTGGTTTGCGACGCCCGTCATGTCACATCGTTTTCGAGTTAATCGTCACCTCATGCGAGCTCGTTGAGACCAGCGGCAACGCGACGTGAGGCACGTCCCGCGCCGAAAAGTGCGCGGCGAATGCACTCGAGAAGGAAGTTAGGGGCACAAGCTTGAAGCATTGGATCCACGGAAACGCGCGAGTAAACGTCAGGGATCTGCGCCGCCCTCTCCGCAGGTTTTCGAGGGGCGTCTTCGGGCGGCCAAGTGGAAACTGACTTTTGTGAATGTACTGATGACCAGTACCTGATATCGTGCATCCGCCCGCTTACCCTACGGAATTGTGATGTCCGCAACAGTTACTCAAGCCAAACGAAGTTCCGACCATCCCGCCCTTCGAGGCGCAGACGACTCGCAACTGTATCGCCGGAAGCGATTGAATGCCGCGTCTCTTTCCGCACCCTTGACGTGCAGCTTCTCCGTTGGAGCGGAGCGGTATCGGAACTGTCCAGTCGTTGACGTTTCGACTGCCGGCCTCGCGTTCACGCTCGGCCCCGATCAGGTGTTCGCGCCAGGGACGGAGCTCGAAGACGTCGAGTTGGCGCAAGGCGCCGACGTTCTCAGCGTGGGATCGGCCACGTGCGTGTATCAGAAGGACAGCCGCGTGGGGGCCCGAGTGGTGGGGGGCTACGTGGACATCGATGCCGTACGCGTTCGATCTCTCGTGAAGAGCGGGGATCTCTCAACTCGGATCGAACGCTGGTGGCGAGAGGAAGAGCTTCTATCTCCCCAATGGCGAGCCACGACCTCTCAACTCGGGAACCTCCTACAGATCGCTCGCGAACGGCTCGAGTACATGGGCACGAATGAGCTTCATGGCTCGCATGCAAACAGCCCGGCGGAGCGCGAAGCAATCGAGACGCTCTACCGAGAGTGGGGTCCGCTATGGGAGCAGCGGATCGCGGAACTGCACGATTTGTCTGCTGGTTTCGACAAGGCGACGACGGAGATTGCGAGGGAGTACTCGGAGCGAATTTTCGTACCACAGTTCATCGGCTGTCCCGCCATGCGGAGGATCATCGAAAAGCCCGAAGGATACGCAGGGGACTACGAACAGATTCGATACATCAACATGCACGAGAACGTGGGAGAAACTATCTACGACAGATTCGTGCACCATCTCTTGCGCAGCACTCCGCTTCGCCCGACCATTCTCGCGCGACAACGAATGTTGACCCGAGCCGTGCTCGACGCAGTCGCGGAAGGGAAGCCAGCCAAGATCGTAGTGATCGCCTCCGGGCCAGTAATTGAACTCTGCGACTTCCTGAGAGAGACCCCACATTTCGCCCAACCCGTAGAGCTGGTCCTCCTGGACCAGGACCCTAAGTCCTTAGCGTTCGCGCAAGATGCCATCGACCGGGCGCTCGCTGGTCGGTCGGATGTGCTGCCGGTGCGTGTTACGTGCGTCCACTCGAGTGTTCGTCAAATCCTCAAGCCCGACGATGAGAAGCAGTCCAGGTTTCTTCAGAAAGTACTGGGGGATGCAACGCTCCTCTATTCGGCGGGTCTCTTTGACTACCTTCCGGACAAGGTCGCCATATTCTTCGTCCTTGCCTTGTTTCGCCTGCTTGCACCGGGCGGCGAGCTGATCATTGGCAACCTTCGCGAGGCACCCGCGTCCACATGGATGCTCGAGTACGCCCTCGGTTGGTTTCTGATCTACCGCGATCGCGAAGACATGAAAGGCTTGGCCGGGCTCATCCTACACGACGCCCAGTCGCTCGAAGTCAAGCAAGATCCTACGGGTTTCTGCCTGTTTTTGCATACGAGGAAATCCCTTTAGACTGTAGGAAAGGGGGTTCCGCCCATGGCGAACGCGGACGGCGTTTCGGCCAAGTTCCTCGAGAGTCTGAGGGAAGACAATCTGAAACTGCTGAGGCAGTACCTTCCGGTCACGGCAGCCATCATGCTGGCGTGGAGCCTGCTGGATTGGGTGCTCGCCCCGGCGCACCTCACTGCGTTCGTGACACTGAGAGTTGGAGCCTGTGTCATCGCAGCTTCAGCGGTGACGATCGCGAGCAAAACTGCGAGCTCTATCCGGGCGATCTTCGCAGCGTGGTGGGTATTCAGTGTCTGCTGGAATCTGGCTATCGCGCCTATGTTGGTCTTTGTCGCCGGGGCGCCCGCGCCCTACATCGCGGGCGCGAGCATCGCAATGACGGTGGCAGGCGTGTATCCAGTGTGGCCGGCGCGGCTCGCCGCTTCCAACGCGTTCGTTCAGGGGCTTGTGCTATTGGGGGGGCTTGTTGTCGGTGGCGCAAGCTACGGCAATCTGATTTTCGGCTTTCTCGCGTTCGGGTCTATTGCGGTCTTGGCAACGGTGACAGCGGGGCTCCGCTTCGACGCTCGCCAGAGGCTCTTCGAGACCCGCGAGGCGCTCACAGACGCCAACTCCCAGCTCAGGAAGATCGACGCGCAGAAGAACAAGTTCTTTGCCAACATCTCCCATGAGCTTCGAACGCCACTAACCTTGATTCTTGCGCCGCTCAATGAGCTACTTTCCTCGCTTGGGCCGAGTCCGGAACGCGAGACTCTTGCAATCGCGAAGCGAAACGGCGATCGACTGCTTCGTCTGATCGACGATCTACTCGACCTCGCAAAGCTCGAGGCGGGCGGTCTTCGACTGCGCGTCCGCGAGCTAGATCTCGCCGCGCTGGTGAGGCAGGCCACCGAGAATGCGGGACCCGCGTGCAAGGCACGAGGGATACACCTTCGCTTTGAATCCAAGGGACAGCCGCCTGGCATCTCTGGCGACCCGCACAGACTTGAGATCGTCTTCACCAACTTGATCGGGAACGCTATCAAGTTCACCCCAGAGGGCGGTCGCATCGAGGTTTCCGTTCTGCATTCGGCCGAGGGCGTCACCGTGAGCGTGTCGGACACGGGCCCCGGAATCCCGAAGGCACAGCTGACAGAGATTTTCCAGCGGTTTCGCCAGGGCGAAGGACCGAGGGGCGAGCATCGGGGCGGTGTCGGTATTGGTCTTGCGCTCGCCAAGGAGCTCGCCGAGGTGCACGGAGGCAGACTGACCGTTGAGAGCGTACTTGGGCAGGGCGCGACCTTTCGAGTATTCCTCCCGCCGGGTAGCGCGCAGTTCCCAGAAGACGTCGTCGAGCGGCGGCAGGTGCAGTTGTCGGAACATCCCGGCAGACGTGCCGAAGATCGAACCACGTCGGTGCCGCGCCGGCTGCGGCGCGAGTCGGATTCGGCGGAGGCGCGAGGGAGTTCGGCTCCGCGAGGGCGAATCCTGCTGGATCGAGGGCGTACGCCGCGCATCCTGCTCGTCGAAGATGAGGCCGACCTGCGCCAATTCATCTACGGCGTGTTGGCGCAGCACTTCGATGTCCGCACTGCCGTGGACGGGGTCGAGGCGCTCGAGATTCTCCAAAAACAGCGACCAGATCTCATCCTGACCGATATCATGATGCCGAAGTTGAGCGGCATCGAGCTCTGCAAAGCGGTGAAGAGAGACCCGAGCATGCAGCACATCCCTGTCATTCTTTTGACCGCGCACGGTGACAGCGAAACCGCGCTCGAAGGGTATGACGCCGGGGCGAGCGACTTCGTTCCAAAGCCCTTCGATACGAGGGTCTTGCTCGCGCGCGTGGACGCACATTTGCACATGCGTGCACTCAGCCTACAGGTGGCCGATCAGGCGCGCCTCGCCTCGGCCGGCACGTTGGCTGCCGGACTTGCGCACGAAGTGAAGAATCCCATCAACGCAGTGCTCAACGCCGCGAAGGTCTTGTCGGGGGGCGGTTCGTCGAGAGTGCCGAGCCAGAAGCTTATCGAACTCATCATCGATGGTGCCGAGCGCGTCAACGATGTGGTGTCTGCGCTTAACGCGCACGCGCGACCGGCCGACGAGACCGATCTACAGGCCGTGAACGTGCAGGAAGGTATCGAAGCAACCCTGCGTCTTATGGAGCACAAGTCGAAGGAGGTCCGCATCCACCGCGCGTTCGAGTCGACCGAGCGCGTCCGCGTGCCCGCGCGTGCATTCAACCAAATCTTCCTCAATCTTCTGGACAACGCGATCCGGGCAGGGGCGCGGAGCGTTTGGATCACATTGCGCGAACGTGACGGTACGGTTTGCGTGTCTGTGGCCGACGACGGTCCGGGGGTGCCCGACGATCTCGTTTGCCGAATCTTCGACCCGTTCTTCACGACGAGGGAGCAGGGCGAGGGAACGGGTCTAGGCCTACATCTCGCTCGCAGAATTGCAAGGGAATGCGGTGGCGAGCTGCGTTACACTACGCGAACGGGCGGCGGCGCAGAGTTCGTGCTCGAGGTTCCGGCCATGCTCGGCGGTGCTGCCGCGGCACGCACCGCTCCGCGGATGCCCAGCGAGCCGCCTCAAACGGATGTAGCCTGAGATCTGGCCGATCTGAACGGTCGATCCGACCGACGTCATCGCAATCGCCGCGCAACTTACTCCCCAGATTGAACCGCGATTGGGTTCTCGATTGCTGCGCGAACTTGGCGCCTTCAAGTGTCACCGGTCTTGCGGCTCAGTAGCCTCCAAGAGCGAAATCAGTGCGCCCGTCTATGCAGGATCCGCCTCGGAAGGGCCCGGAAGTATCGCAAGAATGGCCGGCGTTAGCACCAGGTCGGCCAGAAGAGCTGTCGCGAAGACAGCCCCTGCGAGCCAGCCCATCGTTCTGTTGAGGTCCGACCGCGAAAGGAGCAGAAGGCCCATCCCAATGCTGAGGATGATCGTGGTTTGGATAAGCGCTGTGTGGGTGCGCCGAACGGCCAACCGTGCGGCGTCGCAGCTCGAAGCGCCCGAGGCCTGCTCTTCACGGTATCGAGAGAATAGATGGATCGTGTCGTCGACCGAAAGGCCTATTCCGATACAGAAGACCAGGCCTGGGATCGGGTTGACGACGGAACCCGTAGCCCGAAGCAGCGCTAAGCCAACGACTACTGGCAGGATGTTGGGCAATACGCTTGCAATCGCCAGTCCTGCGCTTCGAAAGGCCGCGCCAATAACCAGGATCACGAGCGCCAGCGCCACGAGTACGCTCCTTAGGAGGCCTGCGCTGAGCTGCTGCATACCCTCATACCCGACCACCATTCCACCGGTCATTCGCACGCGAATGCCAGTACCTTCGAACACCGACGCCGCAAACTCGTCGAACTCGTGCCACATCGATACGATGTGATCGGCGCCTCGGTCTACCGACGAGGTTCGAAGTCGGGCGTGAGAGAAGTCGTCGGTAACAAGCTGCGACACAATGCCGTCAGGGCTCGACTCAGCTACCAGAAGAATCTGCGCTACCGCGGCCTCCGAGTCGGGTACCGTCGCCGCTCCTCCAAACTGCTCGTTCACCTCTGCGATGACCGTTGAGAGACCGATGGGTGGGGGCGTCTCGCAGTTCTCCTCAAGCCAGTCCGCGCAGACCTGCATCCTCTCTAGGTTGCCGGGGGATCGGAAATCGTTTGCCTTGCCGAGAAGCGACACTTCGATTGGCACGATGCCACCGAGGTCCGTGTCCACGAGCGTGTTTGAGGCGAGAAGCTCCGGTGCCCCTTTCCCGTGGTCCGACAGGATGTAGTCGAACGGGACGCCGCGTGCATAGACGGCAACCGTCAAGAGAAGTAGGAAGCTAGCCGCGATGGTTACGCGGGCGCCTCGAGGACTCGTGAGGCGGTCGAGGAACCGCTCGTATCCCGGGGGCTCGGATAGGCCCATCTTCAGCTGCCTCGGCCGCGGCGCAAACATTCGAGGACCTAGAAGAGTCATGGCGCTCGGAAGCAGGAGGCTAACGATAGCGAACGACACAAGGACCGCGATGCTAAGGTAGAGCCCGAAGGTTCGGAGGATCGTCGCGTCCGCAGCCATCAGGGAGCCGAACCCGATTGCGGTCGTGACGCTCGTGAGGAAGGCGGCGCGTACGACTCGGGCCGCACTTCGTCGGATTGCGCCCAGCCGATCCTCAGGTCGCCTGTCGAGCTCCCATCGGTATTGGTGGAATATGTGGACACAGTGCGCGATCGTCACTGCCGTAAGGAAGATTGGATAGAGAACGGTTACGAAATTCAGGTCATCCTGGAACAAGCCTACGACGCCGGCGGTGACGATCACGGACAACCCTACAGCCCCGAGGGTAATGACCACTGCCCACAAGTTCCGCACGAGGACGAGCATCACGAGGGCCAGGACTAGGGTCACTAGGGGGGACAGATATAAGAGGTCTCCCTCCGTGGCGTGGGTTGCGTGGATCCTGGTTCGGGGAATACCAGCGAAATGAACTGCGACGGGTTGGGACATTTCACGTACAGCTGTTTCGACGCGTTGTCGAAAACGCTGATCCGGCGCGAGCAAACTCTCGTAGCTGGTGTGGTCTTTGTGCACCTCGCCAGCAAGTACGTACGAAGTGCCATCTCTAGAGACCAGCCGCTGACCGAGCGGCGAGTTAGCCATGCGTCGCACTCGCTCGGCGTGGGTCCCTTTGAACGTCGCCGATGGGCCGAACAGAGGTCCGAAAACCAGTACGTCGTCGACGTCGACCGGTAGGGACGTGTGCGTCGGCGAGTAGACCCGAGCGATCGACGGGTCGACAGCCGTGTCGCGGGTAAGTCGGTCAAGCGTTTCGATGAACTCTGGTGCTTCTGGGTCTTCAGGTTGGAGCACCGCCACGAGTAGACCGTCGTTCGCGCCGAAGACTTCTCTGAAGAGGAGCCGAAACCGATCATCGTCGCTGTCGGTGGCGTAGAGCTTCGAGAAGTCGTTGTCTAGGCCGACGCCGATCGCGGGAATAGCCAGCATAGTGGACAAGGCGATTACGCCGAGCAGGACGGCCCGGGGAGACTCGGTTACAATTTGGGTGTATCGGGCGATCACAAGCGAAAAACGGCCTACACGCGAATCGTGATTACCACGAACGCCGAGTCCATGGATAGCGGAAACCCCCCCTGGGCGCTCCCCGCCGACATCGCCGCGTTCTACGTAGGCCCAGCCACCCCAACCACCCCAGCTCACCCCTCGTCGAAGCACCGGGCTTCGAAATTGGCGACTTCGGATGGGCAGGCGGCTTCTTCGTCCTCGGCGCTTGCGGAACATTCGACGTTGGAGTTGCCAATACAGGAGAGGAAGGTGATGAAGGCGTCTACGCAGGCTGAGCCTTGGTCGTGTTGGAAGAGCTCTGTGCGAGTGATGTACTCGATCTGGCATTCCGAGATGGAGTCGTTGCGTCCGTAGTCATCGTCGAACAGGTCTGCGTCGCAGTCGGCTCGAAGCTCACAAGCAGCCTGCGCGGGCGCGAGAGCTTCGGGGAACTCGACTTTCGGGGTCTCGGTGACGAGCTGACAGGCACCGTCGGAGCGGTCGAAACAACTTTCTTCGCCACAGTTGGCCGCGTCGGCGAGACATGTGATCTCCGCGTGCATAGCGGCGAAGCACGTTTGTGGATCTTCGCTGAAGCGCGCGTACTCCAGGGTGTCGTAGCGGAGGTAGAGCTTGCATTCGTACTCCGAGTAATCGCTGCATTGCGCGGCCTCGCAAAGCCGGAAGACATCGGCGGATAAGGCAGCGACGTCGAACTCACCGCCGAGGTCGCGCCGGGGCTCAGCCGAGCCGCTACACGCCATGGTGGTGAGCGTCGCGAGCACAACCGACGAGAAGGGGGAAGCAAAGCGAAGAAGCATGTGGTGCAGTCTAGCTTGGCAGGGCGCGCGGACCATCGTTTCTGCCGGAGATGCAGTTCGACGTGGCGCAGCCGTTGCGTTCACGCCCCGCCCGACCTAAGCCCAGGCGAATGCAAGTCCACTTCGAAGAAACCCCACCCCGCGGCCGGTTCAAGTTGGTGAAGGGTGAGGAGGTTCTTGGCGAGATGACGTTCAGCCGAGCTCGGGACGATCTCATCATCATCGACCACACCGAGGTTGATGAGTCTCTTCGGGGGCAGCACGCGGGGAAACGCCTGTTCGATGGGATGGTGGCGTGGGCGCGGGAGAGCGGCACGAAGGTCATGTCGACCTGTCCGTTCGCCAACGCGATGTTCGAGCGGGATGAGGCCAGCCGGGACGTGCTCGCTTAACGCGCCGCTACCGCTCTAGGGCAGGCCTCAGAACCTCGAGGCTCGTGTTGGAGAAGCCGGGGGTGACTCGCGAGCCAACGCACGCCGGCAGTGCGAACGCGCCAGGGTTATTGAGGAAGGCCACAATGGCCTGTTGTCCGCAAGGGTCGCGAAGGGCGCCATGCCCGGTAGGGATGTCCACCAGCGTGCCATTCGGGAAGCGATCCGAGAACTCGGGCCAGTTCGAAGTCGGCGACAGCGGGTCGTAGCGACCGGTGAGCGCGAGTGTTGGTACTGCGACGGGAGTCTCGGTGGGCGTGCTTTCATCAGTCGGCAGCCTCATGGCTTCGCATGTGGCGGTAAGCGTGTCGTAGAGAAGCTCCTCGGAGTACGCCGGAAACGATGCGCGGTCGGCGATCGCTCTGGCACGGTCGTTTCGGGGCAGTTCTTCGGCGCACATCACGGCGTGGTGCATGAAGAACGCGGTCTCTGGCACTCGGATGTTTGACAAGAGAAACGTCACGGCGTCGTAGTTCTGTGCATGCACTTCGGCGATATACGCCGGAACGGCAGGCAAGAGCGCCCCTCGGGACAGCAAGATCGAGAGTGTGCTCGCGTAGAGCTCGGGGCTGAGTGGGAATGTCGATTCGCCAAGCGCAAGCGGCGCTGGGTCGTTGGTGAGCTGGGCGAGAGTTTCTTCGACTTGGGATGCGAGGTTCGGGAAACGCGACCGACAACCGTCTGACGCGTTGCAATCGGCGAACACGCGCGCCAGCGCGTCCCTCAGGTGACCGGCGCCGACCTCGAGCAGTGGGGTGTCTGTGGGCGTCGCGGCGTCGAGCACCAAGGCGCGCACTCTTTCGGGGTGCGCACGCACCAGCGCTTGGGCCAGGCGAGACCCGTAGGAGACGCCGAGGACGTCGAAGGTCTCGAAACCCATCGCCGAAGCGAGTTCGATAACGTCTTGTACGAGGATCGCGGTCCTGTAGGCGCGGTCGTCGTGACCTTGTGCGCGGTATGTGTTCGCGCACGATGCGAGCCACGCGTCACGATCCATGCCCTCCTCGACCGGAACGTCTCGGCAGTCGAGGGTGGGCGCAGACGAGCCGACGCCTCGCGGATCGTGCGCGACGATCACTTGCCCAGGGGCGGCCGCATCGGTGAGGGCGACGACTTCGCTAATCCTCCGCAAGAGGGGATCGCCTGGGCCACCGCCGAGAATGAACAGCGGCACCTGGTTCGTGACCGATTCGGGGGTCAGGGTGATCCACGCGATGTCGAGCAAGCACGAGGTCGAGGCGCCCGTGCTCGCGCCCACGTCCTGGCTCGCGACGACGCCCGCTTCCGGCACCGAAAGGGTTCCGCAGGTTGCGTTGGAAGGCGCGCCTGCCGGGCATGGTGTTCGCTGGAGTGCGGGCTCACGGTCGATCGGAACGGTGACGCACTGGTTTCCGCTCGTGGTGCAGCCGGTGATGACGGTCGCTGCCGAGCCCAGGAGGACAGCGACGAGCAGACATGCTCGGGGAGCCTGGCCCACGGCCATGGCGGGCTCCCTCGCGGCTGGCAGCAGTTTTGAATCGTTCGCGCTCACGTCTCCCCGGCTTGCCGGTAGCCTAGGCTCAATGCGAGATCGATCCAGACGAGGCCTGCGCATGATACCGTCTTTGCGTCGGGCGACTATGCGAGCCGTCCCCCCAGGGAAGTGCACGGCCCGTTCCGTACCGAAGACGGCTGCCTGGTGCTCGAGGTGTCCTGCCCGAGCCAAGCGGTCTAGGTAGGCAGCGCCGGTGGAAACGCCGCCCCGGCCTAGAGCTCTTTCACCTCGGTGATCAGCCCTTGAAGGATCTTCTTCGCATCCCCAAAGACCATCATGGTGTTGTCGTACTCGAAGAGTTCGTTCTTGATGCCCGCGTAGCCTGGGCTGAGGCTTCGCTTGACCACGAAAACCGACCGGGCTTCGTGGGCGTTGAGAATGGGCATGCCGGCGATGGGGCTGGTTGGGTCTTTGCTTGCGACCGGATTCACCACGTCATTGGCCCCCAGGATGATCACGGCATCTGTGTTCTTGAACTCGGGGTTGATGACGTCCATCTCGACGAGCTCTTCGTAAGGAACATCCGCCTCGGCGAGGAGTACGTTCATGTGACCGGGCATGCGGCCCGCGACGGGGTGAATCGCATAAGTCACTTTGGTGCCGCGCGCCTTCAGAAGGTCGGACAACTCTCGCACCGCGTGTTGGGCTTGGGCGACAGCAAGGCCGTAGCCCGGAACGACGATGACGGACTCCGCGTTCTCGAGAATCATTGCGGCTTCTTCCGGGCCGCACGAGGTGACCGAAGTGTACTCGTCGCTCCCACCGCCACCGGCGCCGTCGGCAACGCCAAACCCGCCGACGAGGACGTTCAGCAGCGAACGGTTCATCGCAACGCACATGATCTGGGTGAGGATCAGACCGGCGGCACCGACCATCGCGCCGGCGATGATCAACAATGGGTTTCCGATGACAAAGCCAGCCATCGATGCAGCAATGCCCGAGTAGGAGTTCAGCAGCGAAACGACGACGGGCATGTCCGCGCCGCCGATCGGGATCGTCAACAAAACACCGAGGACAAGCGAAATTCCGGCCAGGGCGAGGACCCATGGCACGGAGTCTGCGGAGCCCGCGGCGACGGCGATCGCACCAGCGCCCACCGACGCGAACAAGAGTCCGAAGGTGATCAGATGGCGCGCCGGTAGCAAGATCGGCTGCCCTTTTCGGAGCTTCCCCTGGAGCTTGAGAAGTGCCACCAGGCTCCCCGTGAAGGTGATACCGCCGATCAGAATGGACAGCATGACGGTGATGCCGGCATCCCAACCGATCGCGCCGTGGACCGTCTCGGTGGTGCCGCTTTCGACCGCCTCTCGCCAGTAAACCGACGCTGCGACGAGGGTGGATGCGATGCCGCCAAAGCCGTTGAATAGCGCGACCATCTCGGGCATCGCGGTCATCTGGACGCGTACTGCGAAAATCGCCCCGATGATGGCGCCGACGATCAGGCCGCCACCGATCCAGCGATAGTCCACGATGCCTAGCTCGAGGAGTGCGCCGACGATGGCGAAGAGCATGCCGACGGCGGCGATGGTGTTGCCCCGCCGGGCCGTCTTGACCTTCGCCAGCTGCTTGATGCCGAAGATAAACAGAACCGTGGACACCAGGTAGATGACCGGAACGACGGTCGAGCGAATGACCTCGGAACTCATCTACTTCTTCTTCTTTCCGAACATGCGGAGCATGCGATCGGTGACCAGGAAGCCACCGATGACGTTGATCGTCGCGGTGACGATGGCCACGAAGCCGAGGATATTGGCGACGGTCGGAGGTGCCGTGGTGGCGGCGGCGACTGCGCCGACGATGGTGATGCCGCTGATCGCGTTGGCACCACTCATGAGGGGGGTGTGAAGGGTAGGGGGCACCTTCGTGATCATCTCGAACCCGACGAATCCCGCGAGGACGAAGACGTAGATGCCGATGAGCAAGGGTCCCAGGGTCACGGTTGGTCTCCTTCCGGGGCGTTGTCAGCGATACCGATCATTGGAGTGCCTCCGCGGTCGGCCCGTGGCGCACTTCGCCTTGGTGGGTGAGCAGCGCCCCCTGTGTGATGTCGTCTTCGAGGTCGAGAACGATCTCGCCTTCCGACAGCATGTTGAGGATGAGCGCCTGAATGTTGCGCGAGTAGAGGAGGCTCGCGTCGGCTGGGGTGGTCGCGGGGAGATTCGGGTGGCCGATGATGGTCACGCCGTGCGCGTTGACTGTTTCGCCGGCCTTCGAGAGCTCGCAGTTCCCGCCGGCCTCGACGGCGAGGTCGACGATGACGGCTCCCTCACGCATCTCCTCCACCATGTCTTCGGTGATGAGCCGCGGCGCAGGTCGCCCGGGAACGAGCGCTGTGGTGATCGCGACATCCGCGGCGACCACCTTCTCGCGCACGACGGCTTGCTGCGCCTGGAGCTGCTCGGGCGTGAGCTCGCGTGCGTATCCGCCTTCGCCCTCACCGCTCTCGTCCATGGGAAAGTCGATGAAGCGGCCGCCGAGGGACTCTACCTGCTCTTTGACGGTGGGGCGGATGTCCGACACTTCCACGACCGCGCCAAGTCGACGTGCCGTAGCGATGGCCTGAAGCCCGGCGACGCCCGCGCCCATGATGACGATCTTGGCGGGCTGAATGGTGCCCGCGGCCGTCATCAGGAGCGGGAAGTACTTGTCGAGCGTGGCGGCGGCCATGAGCACCGCCTGGTAGCCCGCGATCGAGGCTTGCGAGCTGAGCGCATCCATGGACTGCGCTCGGCTGATGCGAGGGACGAGTTCCATGGCAATGCTGTTGATGTGGCGATCCCGGAGCGCGCGTACGGTGTCGTGGTTCTTGTGGGGGGACAGAAAGCCAATGAAGAGCGCCCCCTCTTTGAGGCGCGCCGCCTCGTCGGGCGTCAGCGGGGCCACGCGCAGGACGACGTCCGCATGGCTCCAGGCGCCGTCTGCGGCACCGTCGTCGACGACCTTCGCTCCGGCGCCTTCGTAGTCGGCGTCCGTGAAGTGGGCCGCGAGTCCCGCCCCGCTTTGCACGACGACCTCGAATCCTTCTTTGACGTATCTTTTCGTCGTTTCCGGTGTGCAGGCGACCCGAGTTTCGCCGTCGGCGATTTCCCGGGGCACGAAAACCTGAGGCATGCCTTCCTCCTGCGCGAGCCCTGCGGTCGAAAACCCCATTGATATGGTCAACAACCTGCGGTCCGCGTCCGGGGTTGTTAGTGGCTGTTGGGGGTGATGTCCAGCACAGGCAAAAACGCACTTTTGCAGACCCGCTCCGCCTGCTAGATCCCGCGCCCGCAAGGAGGAGGCCGTACGATGGGGAACTCTGGGCAGCTCGATGCGCTCGCCGTCAAGACGATTCGTGGTTTGAGCATGGATGCGGTGCAGGCCGCCAACTCCGGCCATCCTGGCACGCCCATGGCGTTGGCCCCTTTGGGTTGGGCGCTGTTTTCGGGCATCCGAGTCCACGACCCGAGCGACCCCGCTTGGCCCGACCGTGATCGGTTCGTGCTCTCGTGCGGACACGCGTCGATGCTTCAGTACTCGCTCTTGCACTTGAGTGGCTACGCGCTCTCGCTCGACGACATTCGGAACTTCCGCCAGTGGGGAAGCCTGACTCCGGGTCATCCCGAGTCGCACCTCACGCCAGGCGTCGAAACGACGACCGGCCCACTCGGTCAAGGGATCGGCAACGCGGTCGGCATGGCGATGGCGGAGCAGCACTTGGCGGCGCGCTTCAACAAGCCGGGCCACACCATCGTCGATCACCGCACCTGGGTCATCGCGTCGGACGGCGATGTCATGGAGGGCGTGGCCGCCGAAGCCGCATCGCTGGCCGGACACCTGCGGCTCGGCAAGCTTACGGTGTTCTGGGACGACAATCAGATCACCATCGACGGGTCGACCGACCTGTCGTTCACCGAGGACGTGGTGGCACGATTCGCGGCTTACGGATGGCACACCATCAGCGTGGACGACGGCAACGACTTCGCGGCGATCCGTGCGGCCGCCGAGGCCGCCAAAGCCGACGACCGCCCCACGTTCGTCCGTGTGCGCACGGTCATCGGCAACCCGTCGCCCAACAAGGGCGGCACTTCCGCGGCCCACGGCGCACCCCTCGGCCAAGACGAGATCATCGCAACGAAGCAGATCATGGAATGGCCAACCGAGCCCTTCTTCGTCCCCGACGATCTCGTTGGTGCAGCCGAGGCGATCCGGGAGCGAGGTGCGGAAAAGCACGCCGAATGGACAGGGCGGTTCGAGGCCTACGCTGCGGCCCACCCCGCAGACGCGAAGGCGTTTGAACAGGCGATGGCAGGCACGCTGCCCGAGGGGTGGGATGCGGAGCTTCCCGTGTTCGAGCCCGACCCGAAAGGGATCGCCACCCGTAAGGCAAGTGGTCAGGTCCTCAACGCGATCGCCGCGACGCTCGATGGGTTGGTCGGTGGCTCGGCGGACCTCGCGGGTTCCAACAACACCAATCTGAAGGGGATGGCGGACTTCGCGCCCGGGGGCGAAGGGGTGCCTCGCAACGTCCACTGGGGGGTGCGCGAGCACGCGATGGGGTCGGCCATGAACGGGATGGCGCTTCACGGTGGCTTGATCCCGTTCGGGGCGACGTTCCTGATCTTCAGCGACTACATGCGTCCGCCGATTCGACTCGCGTCTTTGATGGAGCTCGATACGCGGTATGTGTTCACCCACGACAGCATCGGCCTCGGTGAAGACGGGCCGACGCACCAGCCTGTCGAGCAACTGGCGGCGCTCCGAGCGATCCCCGGCCTTGCGGTGTTTCGGCCAGGCGATGCGAACGAGGTGCGGGAGTGTTGGAAGGCCGCACTCGCCTGGGATGGGCCCGCAGCGCTTGCCCTCACGCGGCAAGCGGTGCCGACCCTCGACCGAACATCCCACGCCAGCGCGGAGAAAGCCGCACGAGGCGCATACGCACTTCGCGAAGCGGGAGGCGGTGGCCCCGATGTGATTCTGGTCGGGACGGGGAGCGAGGTCTCGATAGCCCTCGAGGCGGCCGAGGCGCTCGAACGTGAGGGCGTCGGGGTTCGGGTCGTGAGCATGCCGTGCTGGGAGCTTTTCGAGGCGCAGGGCGTCGAGTATCAGCGCGAGGTCCTGCCGTCTGACGTTCCAGCAGTCGTCGTCGAGGCTGGCATTCGGCAAGGCTGGGACCGTTGGGTTGGAAGCGCGGCGGCGTTCGTGACCGTCGACAAGTTCGGCGCATCGGCGCCCTACAAGACGCTCTACGAGAAGTACGGCATCACCGTCGAACACGTGGTGGCCGAGGCCCAGCGCTTGCTGTCGTAGCCAAGGCTCTCGCTACTGAACGCTGGCCTCGAGCTCGATGAGCGCCTGGTCGAGGTGGTCGATGAGGCGTTGGGCGCTTGGAACGGAGCGGCGGCACGCGACAATGCCGAAGTCGAGACTGTCGGCGATGCTCGTCACCGTGATGTTAAGAGCTTGACCATGGCTGACGATCGAGAGCGGGTACATCCCCTCGAGCTCTGCCCCGTTCCAGTAGAGCTGTTCTCGCGGGCCTGGGACGTTCGAGACCGTCACGTTGAAACTTGGCCGGCTTCGGCCCGAGATTCGTAATAAGTGAGGGACGAGGATCGGGAGCGAGATCACCGTGGTGAAGAGGGGGATGTCGGCCTTGTTCATGCTCTGCAGGAGGCCTTTGGCTTCCCCCATCGAACGCTGAATCGCGGCGAGGCGTGCTTTCGGGTCCGGGACTTCCGTGGCGAGGGTGACGAAGACCGCGGAGAACGCGTTTCCCTCGGTGCCTGCGTCCGCTGGGCGGATCGAGACGGGGGTGGCCGCGGTGAGCGGTGCTTCAGGAAGTGCGTTCTGGTCGATGAGGTAGCGCCGAAGGGCGCCCCCCGACATGGCGAGGACGATGTCGTTGACGGTCGCGTTCAGGGCGCGGCCGAGTTCTTTGATCCGACTTAGGCTCCAGGACTGCGCCACGAACCGCCGCGACCCACTGACGCGTCCATTGAGCATCGTGGGCGGGCTCTCGAAGGGGCCGATCATCCCATGGGAGTCCGTTCGGACGACGCCCGAAGCGAAGCGAGAAAGCCCGACGAGGGCCCCCGTGGCCGCGGCGAAAGGGCTTCTTCCGTCGTTCGGTTTTCCCGGCGGCCGGACCGAGGGCCGGCGAGGGGTGTTCCAGGGAGCCGGCATCCCGCGCTTGTCAGGGTCGGCTGAGAGGCACTCGCGCAACACCCGCATTGATCCGACCCCATCGATGACCGAATGGTGTGTCTTCATGTAGATGGCAAACTTGTTGCTCTCGACACCCTCGATGACGTGGGCTTCCCACAGGGGTCGGTCGAGGTGCAGTCGAGTGCTGTGAAGGCGCGAGACGAGCGAGAACAACTCGCGGAACCGACCCGGCTTCGGAAGCGCCGAGTGGCGGACGTGGTAGTCGGAGTCGAGCTCGTGATCGGTGATCCAGTGTGGCATCCGGAGGCGCGACATCGGCCACACGAGCTTTTGGTTGAACGGAGGCTGCACCGAGTCGGGGTCGGTGATGTTCGACAGGCTCTCATGGAGCCAGTCTTCGCTGCCGCCTTCGGGGTAGCTGAAGAGCAAGAGCCCTGCGGTATGCATCGGCATCTTGCGGTTCTCCGCAAGCAAGAAGCTCGTATCGACGCTACCGAGGGGCTTCATGACGAAACCGAGACGTACCGAGCCCCGCGAAGGGGATCAAGCGTCGTGTGAAAAACGTGAGCTTCCCCGTTCGTAAGGGTTAAGCGTGGGCAGGCAGGGGCTTGCGGCCTAGCTCACGGCGGCGAGGGCCGCGTCGTAGTCTGGCTCCTGCGCGATCTCAGGCACGAGCTCCGTGTGCACGACTTTGTCGTTCTCGTCGAGCACCACGATGGCGCGGGCCGACACGCCCTTGAGCGGGCCGTCGACCAGCTCGACCCCGTAGTCCGTGAGGAAGCTGCCGCGGAAGGTCGACGCGGGAACCACGCCCTCGATCCCCTCGGCTGCGCAAAATCGCTTCTGCGCGAAGGGAAGGTCGGCGCTGACCATCAACACGACGACGTCATCGAGGCCAGCGGCGCGCTGATTGAAGGTGCGCGTGGCGACCTGGCAGACCGGCGTATCGTAACTTGGGTTGATCGAGAGAATCTTCTTCTTGCCCGCGAAATCGGCGAGCGACTTTTCACCCATGTCGGTGGTGACCAGCACGAAGTCGGGGGCTTGGCTCCCGACCTCCGGAAGGTCGCCGTTGGTGTTGATGGGGTTTCCTTTGAGCGCAGTGCTGGCCATGATGCTCCTTGCAAACGATCGGGTAGGGCGCAGTTATAAGGGCCTCGGCGCGAATTCCAAGCAGTTGCGGCAGAAAAAGAAATTCATTATCAGTGCCGGGTGAAAGGCTCGCTTGCGGAAGTCCCGGTCGGCGCAGAGGCCGAGGTCACGGCCATCCGTTGCGACCGGGCTGTGTCCCGGCGGTTGATGGAGATGGGGCTCGTACCCGGAACCGGGGTTCGGGTCGTCCGGGTCGCGCCGCTTGGCGACCCGATCGAGCTTCGCGTGCGCGACTATTCGCTGTCGGTCAGGCGCGCTGACGCCGCCAAGATCGCGGTGATCAGGGGGACTGGGTGAGCGGTTCCGGGCTCCCGTCCGTGCTCGTTGCGGGCAACCCCAACTGCGGCAAGAGCACGCTCTTCAACGCCCTCTCGGGTGGAAGCGCGCAGGTGGGCAACTATCCCGGGGTCACCGTCGACCGCACGACCGCGGAAGTCGATTTCGGCGAAGGGCGCGTGGAGCTCATCGATGTTCCGGGCGCTTACAGCCTCACCGCCAGCTCGCCGGAAGAACAAATCGCCGTCGATGCGTTGGTCGGGAGCGAGGCCACGACCGTCGTGTCTGTGGTGGACGCCACGACGCTGCAGCGCGGGCTCTACCTCGTCCTTCAGTTGCTGGAGTCGGGCGCCAACGTGGTCGTGGCGCTCAACATGATGGACGCGGCCGACAAGCTCGGGCTGAAGATCGACGCCGAAGCACTCTCCGAGGCCATCGGCGCACCGGTGGTCCCGGTGACGGCCACGAAGAGGCGCGGCCTCGACCAACTGCGGGAGGCCGTTCGCGCGCATCTCGGCCGAGCGTCCGCACCCCCTCCGGCGCTCGCGTATCCGCCCGCGCTAGAGTCAGATCTCACCCAACTCGTTCCGCTCGTCGAACGGTGGCGGCCGGACGCGTCCCCTGCGCGAGTCCGCGCGCTTGCCCTGTGGTGCATGTTGTCGCTCGGCGAAGACTCGTTGGAGGGCGTGCCCGACGACGTCCGGTCCTTGGTCCACGAGCTTCGCACAACCGCCGACGCTGCCGGCCGAAACCTCGATCTCGAGGTCATCGCCCCGCGCTACGCTTGGATCGAAGCTCAATCGAGCAAGGCCTTGGCGGCGCCCCCTCCAACCAAGACCGCCAGCGAACGCATCGATGCGGTGCTTACGCACCCCGTGACGGGCGTGCTGGTCTTCGCGGTGGTGATGTTTCTCATCTTTGAAGCGCTCTTCGCGTGGGCGGATCCCGCGATCGGCGCCATTGAGGACATCACCGCTTGGGCTCAGATCTACGCGACTACACTTCTTCCCGACGGTGTGTTCGAGGACCTCATCGTGGAGGGCGTCATCGCCGGCGTCGGAAACGTGTTGGTGTTCGCGCCGCAGATCCTGATGCTGTTTCTCTTTATCGGGTTTCTCGAGGACTCCGGTTATCTGGCGCGAGTCGCTTTCGTCATCGATCGGGTCATGAAGGGCGTTGGTCTTCACGGGAAGGCGTTCGTCCCGCTCCTCTCTGGTTTCGCGTGCGCGATTCCCGCCGTGATGGCGACCCGAACGATCGAGCGTAGGCGCGACCGGCTCGTCACCATGCTTGCCCTCCCGCTGATGTCTTGCAGCGCGCGGCTCCCGGTGTACGTCCTGGTGGTCGGTACGGTGTTCGCGGGGGCCACCGTCGGCTGGTTCAGTGCCGGCGCCGTCGCACTCTTCGCCATGTATGCGCTTTCCGTGGTCGTGACCCTGCTGGCCGCAGCGGTGATTCGACGAACTATCTTGCCTGGACCTGCTCCGGCGTTCGTGCTCGAGCTGCCGCCCTACCGATGGCCTTCCGCGTCGATCCTCTGGCTCAGCGCCTGGCGGCGGCTGAAGATGTTCCTCATCGATGCGGGCACCATCATTCTCGCGATGACCATCGTCCTCTGGGCGCTTCTGTCGTTCCCGAAGTCCGAGGCCATTACTGAGCGGTACGATTCGGAGCGCGCGGCGGTCGCACAATCGACTGCCTCCGAAAGTGACAAGCTCGAAGCTCTCGACCGCATCGCGACGGGGGAGGCCTCGGCGCAGCTTGAATACAGTCTCGGCGGGCGTTTCGGCCATGCGATCGAGCCGGCGCTCCGACCGATTGGGTTCGATTGGCAAATCGGCGTCGGGATCATCGGCGCATTCGCTGCGCGGGAAGTGTTCATCTCCACCTTAGGCATCGTATTCGGCATCGGCGATACCCACGAAGAGCACAAACCCCTCAGGCAGGCGTTGCGAGAGGCGCGGCACCCTGATGGCACCCCGGTGATGACGCCACTGAGCGGCGTATCCCTGATGATCTTCTTTTTGCTCGCCTGTCAGTGCATGAGCACCCTCGCCGTGGTTCGGCGAGAGTCCGGCTCTTGGAAGTGGCCGGTGTTCCTGTTCACCTACATGACGGTACTTGCTTACACGGCTTCGTTCATCGTCTACCAGGGCGGCAAACTGCTCGGTTTCGGGTAGGGTAGCCCCGTGCCTTGGAACGAGATCGCGACCGCTGTGGTTGTCCTGGTCGCGGCCGGCTACCTCTACCGACGGTTCCGTGGCAATTCGAGACGGCCGACACCGAAAGGGGGTCCCGACGTTCCCCTATCGAGGCTCAAAAAGAGAAAGAAGAAACCCTAGCTTGACGGTGCGGGCGCCCTGGCAAGTGATTAGATTGAGAATAGATGGGTCAGTCCGCCACCATTGAAGGCCTCCGCAAGTTCCGTGAGAAGCTACTGCGTGAACGCGATCCTTGGCACGATGCGTCCCGCCGGTTTCGGCTGCGTCGGTTTGCCGGGCCCGAGTGTTTCACCGAACAGGTCGAGGGCCTTCGCGTCGCGCACTTAACCGACTTGCACGTCGGTCGGGTGACGCCGATGGCGGTCCAATACGACGCGGCTTCGATGACCAACGCAGGCGAGCCTGACATCGTGGTCATCACTGGCGACTTCGTCTGTCACAGCCAGGTCTACCTCGACGACCTCACCGAGGTCATTTCCAAGTTCGATGCCCCCGTGTTCGCTGTGCTTGGCAATCACGACCACTGGGCAGGCGCGCAATCGGTTCGTAAGGCGTTGCTCAAGGGTGGCGCCGAAGTGCTCGACAACGCCAACACGACCGTCACCGTCAAGCACCAGCCGCTCCAAGTGGTGGGCCTCGACGATGCGTACACCGGCCACGCCTCTTGGCAGAAGGCCGTCCGTGGGCTCAACCCGAAGGTGCCTGTCATCGGGCTCTCGCACATCGCCGAGGAAGCCGACCCTCTGTGGGAAGCCGGTGTCCCTTTGGTGTTCTCCGGGCACACGCATGCGGGCCAGGTGACGGTAGCGCGTCTCCACGAACTCTCGGTCGGCAAGCTGGCCGGTCATCGGTACATTCACGGGCTCTATGGCTCCCGAGCCGTCGACGAACCCAAGGGGGCGGTCTATGTCGGTGCGGGCGTCGGGGCCGCGTTGGTTCCGCTTCGTCTGGGCGAGCGTGCCAAGCGCGAGGTCGCGTTCTTCGAGTTGGGTGAGCAACCCGGCACCTTCGACGAGCACCACGAGGAGCAAGCTGCCCTTCCGGGGAGGAAGCCCTCCACGAAGACGAAAGAGCGCCGCGCTCTTGCAGTCGTCCGCAAACAGCGGCGACGCGAACGTCGAAACGGAGCCAACGCCAGCGCCGACGTGTAGCGGCGACTCAGCCGTGTTCGGCGAGGAAGGTCTCGGCCTCGAGTGCGGCCATGCATCCGGTGCCGGCGGCGGTGATGGCCTGGCGCCACTTCTTGTCCTGCACGTCCCCCGCGGCGAACACGCCAGGGATGTTGGTTTGCGTCGAATCCGGCTTGGTAATGATGTAGCCCTGTTCGTCGGTGTCGATCTGGCCGCCGAGGAAATCGGTGTTGGGGATGTGGCCGATCGCGAAAAACAACCCGGCGACCGGAACGTCACGTCGTTCGTCGGTCTTGAGGTCTTTGACTTCGATCGCCTCGAGGAAGTCCTTGCCCTTCGCCTCGGTCACGACGTGTGACCAGAGCATCTTGATCTTGGGGTTCGTCATCGCGCGGTGCTGCATGATTTTTGAGGCGCGGAGCTCGTCGCGCCGGTGCACGATGTAGACCGTGGAGCCGTACTTCGTTAGGAACGAGGCCTCCTCGACCGCGGAGTCACCGCCACCGATAACGGCGAGCGGCGCATTTCGGAACGCGGGAAGCGCGCCATCGCAGACAGCGCACGCCGAGATGCCCTTCTGCCAGAGTTCGCCATCGTTGGCCCCAGGGATCTCGAGGCGCTTGGCCGTGGCGCCGGTGGCGATGATGATCGAGTCTGCCGCACCTTCCTGAGAGTCGGCCTTGAAGTGAAAGGGTCGCTTTGACAGGTCGAGCTCGTTGACCGTTTCGGTGTGAATTGTGGTCCCGAATCGTTCGCTCTGGGCGCGGAAGCGGTCGGTGAGGTCGGGGCCCATCACGCCCTCCGGAAAACCTGGAAAGTTCTCGACGTCGGTCGTGGTCGTGAGCTGACCTCCCGCAGCGATCCCTCCGGCCAGGAACCCTTCGAAGAGCACGGGCTTGAGCTCCGCACGCGCGGCGTAGATGGCTGCCGTGTGCGCTGCAGGTCCGCTACCGATGATCAAGACACGATGACTCATGACACTCCTTTGTGGCGGGGGTTATGCATACCGGCTGGCCCGTGTGCAACCCCTGGACTGAGTTCACCGCAACAACATGGACACGTGTGCCCCGATGGCAAGCGCTGCCGTAAGCCCTGGAGATTCGATGCCAATCAGGTGCACCAATCCGGGCTGGGTCTCCGGTGTGGTGACCACGAAGTCGGCGAACCCGCCCGGCGGCCCAACGAGTTTCGGTCGCACGCCTGCGTAGTCCGGCGCGAGGTGTTCGGGCTCGATGGCGGGGAGGTAACGGGCCACCGCCTCGGTGAACCGCGTCCTTCTCGAGGCGTCGACGTCGTACTCGACTTCATCGATGTACTGCGCATCGGGGCCGGCCCGGCGAGCGCCCGAGAGGTCGGCCGTGATGTGCACCCCAAGGCCAGCCGCCTGCGGCAGGGGATAGATCAGACTGTGACGTGTCGGGGGTGCGCCCGCCTGAAGCGAGAAGTACGAACCTTTGCAAGGGTAGAGCTTCCATGGGCATTCCGCGCCAACCAAGCCCGAGGCCTTCGCGACTTCAATCGACCCAAACCCTGCGGCGTTGACGACCCGTCGCGTCTCGATCTCCGTCGCTCCACCCAGAGCATCCGTAGTTCGGACGACCCAGGATCGCCCGTGCCGTGTGATGGCTTCGACCTTGGTGCGAAACGCGACGGCGCCTCCAGCCTCGCGAAACGCTTTGAGCAGGCTTGCGAGAAACTCGTGGACGTCGACCACGCCGGACCTTGGGGAATAGAGTGCCGACTCGCAGCGAAGCTCGGGTTCTCGAGCTTTCGCGTCGGCCCCACTGAGCGCTTCGAGCTCGCCTGCCCCAACCGCGCGCGCGTGCTTCGCGAGCGCTCTCAGTCGTGTTTCGTCTTCGGCAGAGGTCGCGACGATCAGCTTTCCGGTGTTTTCGTGCGGCACATCGTGCGCGTCACACCAGGCATAGAGCCGCTCCCGGCCTTCTATGCACAGTTTGGTCTTGAGCGAATCACCGGGGTAGTAGATTCCCGCGTGAATCACACCGCTGTTGCGACTCGAGATCTCGCGACCCGGTCCGCCTTCGCGATCGAGGAGAACGACGCTATCGAGTTGCCTGGTGAGCTCGAGGGCACACGCGAGGCCGACGACCCCAGCCCCGATCACGATTGCGTCGACCTCTTCGGTACCCATCGTGGTGTTCTATCAGAAAGAGAGCGGGTCGACGCGCTGCACCGGGAGCTTGGTCGACAAGCGCGGTAGAGGGAGCTCTTGTTGCCGCCGATAGGCTTCGTAGTGCACGAGAACGCGCCGGACGTACCGATGTGTTTGAGTGAACGGGATCCGCTCCAGCAACGCGTCCACCGGCGCATCTACTGGGGATTGTGCCATCCACCGCCGCACATTGTGAGGCCCTCCGTTGTAGGCCGCGATGGCGAGCGGTAGCCGTCCGTCGAACCGACGCAGAAGCGACGTCAGGTACCAGGCCGCGAACTCCAAGTTCGTCTTGGGATCGAGCAGGTCGGCGGGCGAGAAATCCTCGTGGTCCACCGCATGCGCGATCAACTGGCCCGTGCGCGGCATGATCTGCATGAGGCCCACCGCCCCCGCATACGACACGATGTGCTTCTGGTAGGCGCTTTCGACACGCATCACCGCGAGTAAGAGGTTCGGGTCGAGGCCGTAGCGGTTCGCGGCGGGAACGACCAGCCACTCGTACGCTCGCGGGAGTGCCTCGAGGTACGTTGACCCGGCGAATCCAGCGGCCGTGCCGCAGTCGCCGAGTTCGTGGGCGACGCTTGCGAGCGTCGCCCGGTCTTCGTCGGTCAGCGCGAGCCGCGCATCACGCACTTCGGGTTCGAGCGCGGGCGCGGTTCGTGCACTGGCCCTTGCGACCGAGTCGAGACCGGCCCTTGCGACCGACCTACCTAGCGCGTCTCGCCACCCGAGATACGCATGGAAGAGCTCTTCGGTAGCTGCGTCAGGCTCGCCGACGCGCAGCAGGTCTGCCGCGCGACCGAGCCACGGGTACGCGCTTGCGTGGCGAGTCGCGAGCGCGTCAAGCTCGTCGGCGAGGTCGGTGTCGGGGTCGTCCGGCTGGCGGACAAGACGCTGCTCGTCGGGCCCGAGGAAGCCTTCGGGCCTTTCGGTGCTCCCCTGATCTTGGAGGCGCTGTAGACCATTGTTGGCCCACAACGCGTAGTACGGATCGCCTAGCGCGGCGGTTTCGGCATAGTGCTGATGCGCCTCAGCGGGTCGGCCGGCCCGTTCGTGGGCTCGCGCAAGGTGATATCGCGCCGCCGTCCGGTGGCGCGCGGGCCCTCGTGTCGCGAGGCGGTCTAGGACCAGGATGATCAACCCTTCGCTGCCCGTGCCCACCGCCGCCATCGCTGCATCGAACAGAGCGGCCGCCGGCGCGTTGTCGCGTGCCGCCAGCGTCACGAGGGCGTCGTCCACGGTGTCTCGAAGACCCGCTGGCGAAGCGACTTCGATTATCTCGACGAGCCTGGCCGAAGGCACCGCTGCCAGTGGACGTCCGGCCCGAACGCGTTCGGTCTCCGCCCGCGCGGTCGCTTGGTGTCGCGCCGCCGCGGTTTCGGCCATGTCATCGGCACGGGTTTCGATGTGTCGTGCGGTTGGGGGGTCCGAAATCGACAGCGCTTGGGCCGCGCGAAGATACGTAGCTGCTGCTTGCCACCGGCCCTCGTACCGGGCGAGCTTGCCGGCCAGGTATTGCGCCTGTGCCTGCTGTTCTGGGTTGAGCAGCTGCGCGACCAATGCTGAAGCCTCGGCCTTGGCGCGATCGAGTGGCCCGGTACGTACCAGCCGGCGCACGATCTCGACGCGATCGTCGTCGGTGAGAATCGGGACCGGCGTCCCTGCTTCCCGCAGTCGTTCGAGCTCCGCCGCCGCTCGTGGTCCGTAAGGACTCCCTGGGTGCTGGACCCGGAGCGCGTGGAGTACGGCCGTACCTTCATCGACCCGCCCTTGCCGGAAGAGCGCTTGGGCCTGTTCGTAGCGGAGCGTCGTGTGCCCTGGAATGGAGGGGTAGGTCCACAGGAGGTCTTCGAGAAGTCGCTCCGCGTCCGGATCGTCCGCCCTCAGGGCCGCCAGCGTGTACCCAACGCTCGCACGTAGCCGAACCGATTCATGGCTGCTTGCCGCCGCTTCGGCGAAGAACACGGCCGCCTGGTCGTCGCGGCCTCGGAGTAGCTCGAGCTGCGCCTTTCGAAGCGCGATACGGTCGCGAACCCGAGGAAGCCCCTCCCCGGCGAGGTCGAGCTCTAGGCGGGCTTCTTCGTACCTGGTGTCGGCGATCAAGGCGGACGCGGCCCGATACGCTTCCACGGCCCGCTCCGACAACGGCGTCGGCTCGACTGCCGCGATCGGCGCGAAGTGAGGCCCGCACATCGTCGGTGCCCAAGGCCCTGACGTACTGAGCACCGGTTCGGCCATTCCCGTGTAGCTCGCCACGCACATCGGAAGATCGGGCGATGCCTGTGCCGTCTGTGCTGTCCACGTGAGCAGCAACGAGGTCAACGAAACGAGGGTGGTCGTCCGACGAGTCACGCTCCTTACAAGATGACAAATTTGTGCGTTGCTGCGCAAAGAATGGGTTGCCGTTTTGCTCGCTTTCGCTTAGCGACCGTGCGGGGGCTTCAGTCTTGCGGTGCTTTGTCGCTCTCGTCGGAAGTGTCGTCGCCTCCTTGTGAGGTGGCTGACCCTGGCTCCGGTTCGTTTTCGAGTTCGGGCATCAAGACAGTCACCACGCCGAGCGCGATCAACAAGGCGAACCCGAGCGCAAGCCAGAGCGTCCGTCCCCGCGGGGTCTCGTACTCGTCTGTCGCTCGCGTCACGCGTTCGGCCTCGAGGCCTTGCCGACCCGCCCGAGAACCTTCGAGACGACTTCGTCGATGGCGACGTCTTCAGAGTCGGTTTCCGTGCGACCCTTCAACTCGACACTACCTTGCTTCAACCCCCGCGAGCCGACCGTGATTCTCAGCGGGATTCCAAGCAAATCCGCGTCTTTGAACTTCACTCCGGGGCGCTCGCGGCGGTCGTCCAGGAGGACCTCGACGCCGCCTTTTCGGAGGGCCTCGTAGATCTCGTTCGCCTTGGCGAGCGGTGCCTCGTCCTTGCCGATTGGGGTCACGATGACCTCATACGGCGCCACCTGGATGGGCCATCGGATTCCGTCGTCGTCATGGTGCTGTTCGATGATGGCGGCGATCAGTCGAGTGACCCCAATCCCGTAACACCCCATCACGACCGCATGGCTCTGGCCTGCCTCATCCAGGAATGTGGCGTTCATCTTGTCGCTGTAGTGCGTCCCGAGGACGAAGATGTGACCTCCTTCGATGCCTCGATAGAGGGAGAGCACGCCGTTGCAGTTCGGGCATGGGTCGCCCGAGGTTGCTTGCCGAATCGATCGCACCTCCCCCTGGTAGTCGCGGCCGAGGTTCACGTTCTTGTGATGGTACGGCGTCTTGCCGGCGCCAGAGATGGCGTTCAGGACGCCGGCGGCGTCGGGATCAACCACGATTCGCCCGTCAAATCCGACCGGACCCACGAAACCGATCTCGGTCCCGGTGGCCTCCCGCACCGCCGCGTCCGACGCGAGCACCACCTCGTCGACCCCAAGTTCGCGCGCGAGTCCGATCTCGTTGACCTCATGGTCTCCGCGCACGACGGCCAGCACCACCTCGTCGCCAGCGACGTACAGAAGCGACTTGAGGGTTTCCGCTGAGGTCGTGTCTCCGCCGAAGAACGAGACCACTTCCTCGATGGTGTGTGTGTTTGGCGTCTCTACGGTTTCGATCGAGAGCATCGCGGAAGGATCCGGCTGCTCTGTGCTTGCCGGCCCTGGTTTCGCGACTTCGACGTTCGCCGCGTAGTCGCACTCTTCACAGGCGACAATCCAGTCTTCGCCGGTTTGCGCGAGCACCTGGAACTCCGCGCTCTGCTGTCCTCCGATGGCCCCGCTATCGGCTTCGACGACCCGGTAGGCGAGGCCGAGCCGCTGAAAAATGCGATGGTAGGTCTCGCGCATCTGGTCGTAGCTCGCGAGCGCGGCCTCTTCCGAGACATCGAACGAGTACGCATCCTTCATGATGAACTCGCGGCAGCGCAGAAGCCCGGCTCGCGGCCGCGGCTCGTCCCGGTACTTGTTCTGGATCTGGTAAAGGTTCAGGGGCAGCTGCCGGTAGCTCTTCACCTCCCGGCGCACGACGTCGGTGACGATCTCTTCGTGGGTTGGGGCGAGGTGGTAGGCACCGCCCTTGCGGTCCTTGATGCGTAGCAGCGTGGGCCCGTACACGTCCCACCGGCCGGACTCCTGAAAATACTCCGCCGGGAGAAACGTCGGCATCAGGAGCTCTTGGGCGCCGGCCGCGTCCATCTCCTCGCGGATGATTCGCTCGATCTTGTGAAGCACCCGCGTGCCGAGCGGCAGCAGCTCGTAAATGCCCGCGCCGACCATCCGCGCATACCCCGCACGCAGCATCAGGATGTGCGACGGCATCGTCGCGTCCTTCGGAACTTCCTTCAGCGTCGGAACGAACGCCTTTGAATACCGCATTGCGCCGCTCTAGCAGCCGAGTGGGCCGCGTACCACCCCCGCAAACCTGCGAGATCCTTGGGGGTGTGGGCCGCGCCGCTCAGGTGCCGACGATGAAGCTGACGCTTGTCGTACCGCTTCCGCCGATGTTGAGCGTCTGCAGGTTCTTGGCGTTGTCGATCTGGTAGTCGCCAGCTTGGCCTGTCGCCTGCTTGTGGCAGTCGAGCACCTGGCGAACGCCGGTGGCGCCCACGGGGTGACCCGCGCCGATCAGTCCGCCGCTCGGGTTGATCGGCGTCTTGCCATCGAGGGCGATGACGCCCTCTTCGATGGCTTTCCAGCTCTCGCCCGGCGCAGTCAGACCGAAATGGTCGACGGCCATGTACTCGGAGGTCGTGAAGCAGTCGTGGGTTTCGATGGCGTCGATGGCGCTGCTATCCGCGAGACCAGCTCGCTTCTGAGCGTCCGTGACGGTCGAACGCACGTGCGGGAGCACGTACTCGTCATTGGCGCTC
This sequence comes from Myxococcota bacterium, assembly GCA_039028875.1. Taxonomy (GTDB): domain Bacteria; phylum Myxococcota_A; class Polyangia; order Polyangiales; family Houyiibacteriaceae; genus SG8-38. The sequence goes on from JBCCHE010000014.1 coordinate 28,896, forward strand.
TCGGCGATCTTGTCTTCGAAACGAATGCGTGCCGTGTGATGGCCCCAGCCCTTGATTCGAGGGATCGACGCGAGCGGAACACCGACCCGGTCGGCCCACTTCTTCGCGTATTCCGGGGACGCGAGCAGCAGTGCCGCAGCGCCGTCGGTGACCTGGGAGCAGTCCGAGATGTTGATGCGCCCGCCGATGTTGCCGTTGAACTCGTCGCGGCTCATCGCGTGGTCGTAGTTCATGTACCAAGTGCGGGTCTGCGCATTGGGGTTGAGCTTCGCGTTGGCGTAGTTGATCGTGCTAATCGCCGCCAGATGCTCGTCCTTGAGCCCGTAGCGCTTGTCGTACTCGTCGCCGAGTTTCCCGAAGAGCTTCGGGAATGGGAAGTCGATGCCCTTGGCTTCGAGCTCGTACCAAGCTGCGGTGCCGAGGAAGTCGCCACCTTCGCCGGCACCGACGGTCTTCATTTGCTCGACTCCGACGACGCACGCGAGGTCGTAGCGGCCCGCTTCGATCTCCGCACCCGCGGCGAGGATGGCGATGCTGCCCGAGGCGCAAGCCGCTTCATGTCGAGACGTGGGCAGCCCGCTAAATGCAGGGTCGATCTCGAGGAAGAATGCGCCCATGTGCCCTTGCTTGCTGTAGAGCTCACCGGCGAAGTTGCCGGTATGCGCGACCTCGACCTCGCCCGGCTCGATGTCGGTGTTTTGCAGTGCGCCGAGCACGGCCTCGCGCATCATCGCGACGAAGTGTTTCTTCTCTTTGCTCCAGTTGCGAGCAAAGTCCGTTTGATGACCGCCTAGAACGTAGACTTCTGGAACCTGTGTCATTTTATTACCAAACCCTTTCGCTCAAGCGGCGACGAAGAACTTACCCACATTGACTTGCAGGTCGCGGAAGAAGACGGTGCCCTCTTGGGCGTTTGCGAGGGCGGGCGGAACAGGCAGCCCGGCCTTTTCGATCATTTGGATGGTGGCCTTGAGGCCGATGGTGTCGACCAGCACGCTCGGCGGCGCCCAGTTGAACCCGTATCCCATGATGCGGTCGATGCCCGAGATGTCATCGGTCACCTCGCCCACACGATGGAAGGAGTAGCTGATGTAGCCGGCGATGACTCGCTGGGCGATGGCCGCGTACGGTCCAGTCGCCTCAGCGAACGCTTGCATGCCTTCGCGGTAGCGGCCGACGCCGTGGAGCCGTGCGATGTCCTCGATGAACGAGAGGTCTGGACGCGAGATCGACTCCTTGCTCACGTACTTGCGAGTCTTCGGGTCGAGGACGATGTGGTTGCCCCCGTCGTCCTTGCCGAAGAACCCAGCGCCCGTCTTTCGTCCGAGGACGCCTTTGGCCATCAAGTCCGCCATGTACTCCGGAAGCTTCAGCGTATCGTGGGCTTCGTCTTGCGCGAGCTCGTGGATGTTGTCGACGATCGCACGGTGAATGTCCCAGCCGACCAGGTCGACTGTGGCGAGCGGTGTCATCGCACGACCGGTGTAGGGCCCCACCAACTCGTCGATGAGGAGCGGGCCATGTTCTTCGGCGAGAATCGCGCATTCGTTGAGGACCTTGAAGCCGATGCGGTTGCCGGCGAAGCCCGGGGTGTCTGCGGTGCGAACCATCGCGCGGCCTAGCTTCGTCGTGCAGTAAGCGTCGATGAAATCGACGAGTTTGGGATCGGTGTCTTTACCGGCGACCAGTTCGGTGCCGACGATGACATTGGGGGGGTTGAAGAAGTGCAGCCCCAGGAAGTTCTTTCGGAACGACTCGCTTCGTCCCTCTGCGAGGAGGTTGATCGAAAGCCCCGAGGTCACCGTTGCGACGATGGAATCTGGCCGTCGCACTTTGTCGATGCGCTCGAAGAATTCCCGCTTGAGATCGAGCTGCTCGGTGACGGCTTCGAAGATCAGGTCTGCCTCGGCGACCGTACGATCGAAGTCATCCTCGTAGCTGCCCGTGTCGACCCGTTTGGCGACCGTGCTCGAGCGAACCATCTTGGTGGCTGCGGCGAGGCCTCCTTCGGCCTTCTCTTTGGTCCTGGCCAGGAAGGTGACGCGCGGGACGTCGCTTGTGAAAAGCGCACCGCTTCCGAGCCCCATCGCGCCATTGGCGCCGAGGACCACCACGTGTTTGATGGGTCGAGAGTTCAATAAGTCTCGGGACTTAGCAGCCGCTCCCGCGGCTTCGGTCGTGCTCGCCGACAGCATTTCGTGTCCTTTCTGCAACCCGCCGTTTACAACTTAACTGGCCGGGACAGCCCAATGTGCGTGGATGGGGCCTTTCCGTCAACCGAAACCCAACAAAAACAGCCATTTACAGCTTCTTTACAAACGCAGAATACGGGCTTTTCCGGCCAACTAGTCAGGATCACAGCGATCTACGGGAAGCCGCCCAGCCGAGGCCTCCCCGTGCAGATTCGCAGCGCTCTGCCAACCTAGGCCGATGTCCCTCCTCGAGACCCTCAATGCAGACCTGAAGAAGGCGATGCTCGCGCGCGACGAAACCACGCGCGACACCCTTCGGATGCTCAAAACGGAACTCCTCACCCTCGACAATCCGGATGACACCGCAGTCCTCGCGCGCGCGGTGAAATCGCGTCGGGACAGCGCTAAGAGCTACCGCGTCGGCGGTCGCCCGGACCTCGCCGAAAAGGAAGAGGCGGAGATCGCGGTGATCGAGCGCTACATGCCCAAGCAACTGTCGGACGACGAAGCCCGCGAGGCGATTGCGGGGATCATCGCCGAGCTTGGTGTTTCGACCAAACGCGAACTCGGCCAGGTCATGAAGGCCGTCAAAGAACGGCATGCGGGCACGCTCGACGGAAAGCGGGCATCGACGATCGCCGCGCAGCTCTTGAGCTAACCCGGCCTCGCTACTTCGGACTCTGGTTCTGCGTCAACCAGAGGCGGTATCGCTCGCGGACTTTCTTGCGCTCGGCGCTTGGGAGGTCCGTCCTGTAGCCAAAGTCGACCCCAGAATGTCGGGCGAGGTCGCGGCCTACGATGGCGCGAATTTGCTCGTCGTCGTGGTCCAGGCTGTCGATCAACCATTCGACTCGGGATTGCGTTCCATGATCGGCCCACCAAGCCTGCCAAGCCTCGGTGTCGTTGCCAAAGTCTTGGGCGGTCAGCATGCGAAGGACGCGCCAGGATGCCTCCCCGAGGACGCCACGTTCGGAGACGGTCGGGATCATTGCTTCGACCGCACGCGAGTCTCGAAGAACGGCGAGTGCGCGCATCGCCAACAGCCGCGAGCGCTGGTCGGTTTCCTCGGAGGTGGCGAGTGCGCGAAGTGATTCGCGGACGCTGTCGATGCCTTCCACGTCTTGGAACACCTCAAGTGCGTAAAGCGCCGTGCGGGAGACGCCTTGGTCATCGTCGAACAGTGCGGCCGCGAGCGGTTCGATGAGGGCGGAGTGTGGCAGATCAGCGGCGACCAAGATCGCGTAGTAGCGAATCTCCTCGCTGTCCGACTCGAGGAGCTCGGCGATGTACGGCACTGCCGCCTCGCCAAATGCCACGAGCGCACGGCAGAGACCCGATACGCTCCGCCCCTTCGGCGGCTGCACGTGGGGCTCCCAGCGGTTGAACCAGAGGCGCCCTGGAAACAGGGCCTGCAGCGTCGGGAGCGCTTCGGTCCCGAGCGCAAGAAGCGCCTGTTCGTCCGGTGCGTCCTCGTTCGGGCCATGCATTCCAAGCCGCATGACCATGGTTTGCACGCGGGTCGAGAAGTCGGGAGGTTCGATCGCCGGCAGCGCCGTTCGCGGCGCCGTCCCAACGGCGGTGAGCCCGGTCACCGAAAGATGCTCGACGAGGAATTTCAGTGCCGTCTCTTTGGCACGGTCGCCTTGCGCCGGAGGGATACCCGTCCATCGGCGAAACGCACGACCGAGCTCAGGGTCAGGCCACCACTTCGCTTCGAGGCTTTCGCCTGGGGGCGGGCTCGACGTGCGCCAACGTGCATCGGGGACATCCGATGCTGGAGCCTCGCTCGGACTTGGCGCCGCGACCTGATCCGAAGGTGCGTTGCGGATCAAGTAGGTCGAGTCGCGCTTGTCGTCGTCGTCGAGTCCCACCGCGATCAGAGTACACCACTTGCCCTCAAACGAGCATTTTGATCCGGCGCTCCTCATCGCTGTCGCGGAGGCGACCCGCGACCGATTCACGAAGGAGCTTCTTGATCCTGAGCCCGAGGACGTCGATCTCGGTGGATACGAACGCCTCCCCGCCAAAACGCTGTACCTGCTCGGTTTGGCGCTGCAAAATCACGGCGTCTTGTCGGACGATGTGCATTGCAGACGGTTTGACGAGGGTCCGGAGGACCGCGTTCGGAATGGGCACGTTCACGGCCACGGTGGCGAACAAATCGGTCACTGTCGGGGTCCGCGGGGTCAGGGCGGCCGTGGTCACGATGTGCGCTCGCTCGCTCAGCCGGTACTCGACCTGCGCCAAGCAGGGCAGGATGAACCGGTCCCAATGAAACACTTCGCCGCCCGCGGGGGAGAGAAGGCGCCCGACGATTCCTTCCGGGCGCTGCTCACCCACGTACTCGGCTTCCACGCGATCGCGCGACGTCCGAATGATGACGTCGATCGGTCGGCGGTCCTTGTTCTTTCGAAAGAGGCCCGCGTGGACGAACGCGGTGTGCGGAACGTCGAGCGCGTTCTCTGCCACGGCGTCGAGCGGCCCGGGCATCTCGATCCGTTCACGTACCGTGAAGTAGCCATCTTGATCCGCATGCGGGATTTCATATGGGCCCGACTCCGGCGAAACGTTCGGAACCGAATAGAACCAGAGCCACCCCTGGGAGTCGCGGCAGGCGTACGCCGGGACGCGACGATTGGGATGCCCTGCCTCGCCACAAAGCCCTGGCACTTCCCGACACTCGCCATCGCGGCCGAACTGCCAGCCGTGATACGCGCATTGGATCTGAGAACCGACCACCCGGCCGAGCGACAGAGGTGCGTTGCGATGTGCACACCGGTCGAGCAGAACCGAGGGCGTTCCGTTTACGCTTCGGAAACTTACGAGCGGCAAGCCCGCGAACTCATGGGCGGTTGGGCGGTGGCTAACCTCGCGACTTGCCGCAAGAACGTACCATCCAGGCGCCGCCTCGAACGATGAGTGCGAATTGCTTTCGTCGCGTCGTGTGTCTTTCATAGGGGGTGCGAAAGTTCTTTCGCGTCGGCAGTTTGATCGGTTTCGACTGCGTAAATACCAAGCTTGTCACATGTTTTGCTCTGGAACGACTCAACGACCGCTGCTACACGAACGACATGTCACGTCAGCTCAACAAAGAACGCACGCGACTGCGGTTACTCCAGGCGATTCTGAAGACGATCTACCGATTCGGCCACGGGTCCCTCACGACCGGGCGCGTCGCTCAGCTCGCAGGGGTCGCGCAGCCGACCTTCTACGTCCACTTCAGGAGCATGGACCAAGCCCTCGAGCAGGTTGCCGAGTGGGTCGCGCACGAGCTTGGGCCGGCGTTCTCTCCGGAGGCTGCCGCCGAGCGCGACAAAGCCGCTAGCGTTCTCGAAGAGGCGGTCTCTCGCTGCTGCCACTCACTTCTCGCGGACCGCAAGATCGCCGAAGTGTTCCTGCGCAACCGTCGCGACGCGACCAATCCGCTTGGGCTCCGGTGGTCGCTTCTCACCGAGGCCTTCCGCGAGCGTATGACGCAGATGGTGTTCCAGGTGCGCCCGGACATCACCCCCGTCGATGCGTCGCTGCACGCCGACATGCTCGTCAGCATCATCTTCGGCCTCACCGAGGCCAAGTTGGATGGGCGGCTCGAGAACCTCGATCGCGGTACCGCCGTCGCCTCTCGAGCGATCGTGGCCAGCATTCTCGCGAACCAGCACGTCGCCGACGCAGCTTAGTCGCGCCGTCTTTCCGCACCGCCAAAGACGTGATACCCCGCCGGGGTGAGTGAGCTCTTTAATCCCACGCCCGAGCATCGGGCCCTCCGTGAGATGGTGCGCGCGTTCTCGGAGCGCGAGGTGGACCCACAGGCCGAAGCCTCGGATCACTCGGAACGCTTCAACCTCGCGCTCTTTCGAAAGCTCGGGGAGCTCGGGCTTCTTGGCGTGACCGTTGAGGAACGCTTCGGCGGTGCGGGGCTCGACCCGGTGGCAGCCGTGATTGCGCACGAAGAGATCGCCGCCGCAGACCCTGGGTTCGCGCTTGCGTACCTCGCCCACTCGATGTTGTTTGCGAACAATCTCCAGGTGAATGGCAGCGATGCACAGCGCGCGAAGTACCTGCCCGACGCGTGTAGTGGCGCCAAGGTCTGCGGGATGGGGATGTCGGAGCCCGGCGCCGGCACCGACGTGTTGGGGCTTCAGACGAATGCGGTGCGCCGCGGAGACGAGTTTGTGCTCAACGGCGCGAAGATGTGGATCACCAACGGGGCTGTCAGCGAGACAGAGCTCGGGGACACGTTTTTGATCTATGCGCGGCTCGAAGGGCAGGCACGAAACCAGCTCTGCATGTTCATTGTCGAGAAGGGCTTCGAGGGCTTCAAGCTCGGGCAGAAGATCAAAGGCAAGCTCGGGATGCGGGCGTCAACCACCGCAGAACTCGTCTTCGAAGACTGCCGCGTGCCAGCCGAGAACCTGGTCGGCGAAGAGGGAACCGCCACCCTCCACATGATGCGCAATCTCGAGATCGAGCGGCTAACCCTTGGCGCCATGAGCCTCGGGATTGCCCGACGTTCGCTCGAAGTGATGAACCGCTACGCCTCCGAGCGTCAGTCTTTCGGAAAGCCGCTCCGCGATTTCGGGCAGATTCAGCGCTATATCGCCGAATCGTATGCCGAGTTCATGGCTGGCCGGACCTACACGTATCACACGGCGGCCACCATGCGCCTCGAGACGCCGGGACAGCGACTCGACACCGACGGGGTGAAGCTATTCACGTCAACGATGGGCAAGAACATCGCTGACCGTGCGATTCAGGTACTCGGCGGCTACGGGTACGTGGCGGAGTATGCCGTTGAGAGGCTCTGGCGCGACGCCAAGTTGCTCGAAATCGGCGGCGGGACGCTCGAGGCCCACCAAAAGAACATGACCCGCGAGCTTGCCCGCACCGACCGGATTTTGTGAGTCATCCTACAGTGTGCCCGGCTCGCCGATCTTTGTCGGCCCGGGAGTAGGCGGTCGGGTCTCGGTATGGCTATGCTGTTGTGTGGAACACGATTCCTCGGGGGGGGATGACGCCACCACAGTCATGGTGGATTCCGCCCTGCGGGAAAGTGGTCGGGGACACGTGTGACACAGAGCTCAGCCAAAGCAGAGATCGAAGTACCAAAACCGCCGGTCGACCTTCCAGTCTTGGGTCGCTTCGCCGGCTACGACATCCTCGGGCGCCTCGCGCTCGGCGGGATGGCTGAGATCCTGCTGGCGCGGCACAAGGACACAGACGGCGAGACTCGCTTTCTCGTGGTCAAGCGAATCCTGCCGCACTTCGAGCAGGACAACGACTTCGTGCAGATGTTTCTCGACGAGGCGCGTATTGGGATGCAACTCAAGCACCCCAACATCTGCAAGTTTCACCAGTTCGGTGCCGACGAAGGGTCGCACTTCATCGTCATGGAGTGGGTCAACGGCATGCCCCTTGGGCGTTTGATCCGCAAGGCGCGCAAACAGGGCGGGATCGGACTCCCGATCGCTCTTCGAATTGGTGCCGACATCGCTCGCGCGCTTCACTACTCGCACACGGCGGACGACGAGCACGGCGAGCCCTTCAACATGATCCACCGTGACGTGTCGCCTCACAACATCATGATCGGCTACGACGGTGTCGCGAAGCTTCTCGACTTCGGCATCGCCAAGGCCGATCACCGCGCTCACAAGACACAAGCAGGCGTCGTCAAAGGCAAGTTCGCCTACATGGCGCCTGAGCAGTGCACCGGCGCGCAAGCCGATCACCGCCTCGACATTTTCGCGTTGGGCGTCTGTCTGTTCGAGACGCTTACCGGGAGGTCGCTCTACCGTCGCCAGACCGAAGCTGCCACGATGCGGGCGGTGATCATGGATCCGGTTCCTTCGCTGAAGGAGCGCCTTCCGGACATTCCCGAGGATCTCGACCACATCCTCCAAAAGGCGCTCGCCAAAGATGCCGGGGACCGGTTCGCTACTGCGGGCGAGTTTGCTGACGCGCTCGAGAAGCTGGGCAAGTCGACGCAGCAGTTCGCTAGGCAACGTGAGGTTTCGGACTTCATCAAGAAGATCTTCCCCGAAGAGTTCAACAAGGGGCCACGGGTCGACACCGTGCCGTTCGGTGCGTCCTACAGCGTGGACATGCACCACGAGAACGACTCGTCGAAATCGTACATGTCGCAGATCCCGGGCGTTCGCGAACTCGAAGTTGACGCGGGTGGCGGTCTCGACCTCGGACATCTCCTCGATACCGGTTCGGAGCCCGAGCCCGCGCCGACACTCGCACCTGAGAGCGAAGCCCAAGACGAATCATCTGGGCCACGCTTGAGTCAGCAACCTGCGCCCCAACCGAAGGCGCCGAAAATTGGAACGCGACATCGGCGTCAGCCCCCGACGGGTGCATCCAACAAGGGGCTGTTCAAGCTGCTCGCGGTCCTCGTCGTCGCGGCTCTCGGGGCGTTCTTCTACTTCGACGGCAGCGAGCAAGTCGACCGTTGGGTGAAGTCGGCCAAGACGATGTTCGAGGACGAGGGGCCGAAGCAGATCCCTCAAGACGACAACCCGCTTCTCCAAGAACATGGCGCGCGCATACTCGTTGCGTCCTCGCCACCGGGCGCGAGGATCTACCTCGACGGCAAAGAGCAGGGTGTGACGCCCGTGGCGCTCACCGGCCTGATGCAAGGCGAGTACCGGATTCGGGTCGAGGCGCCAGGCTTCGCTTCCTGGTCGACGACGGCCAAAGTCTCCACCGGCGAAACGGCCGGTGTCACTGCACGGCTTCTCGGCAAGCAGGGCGGGGCCCAGCCAGGAGCGTATGGTCGGATCGACATCGAAACGACGCCGTCCACCGATGTCTTCGTTGGCGGCGACTTGCTCGGCCGGACGCCCATGGAGAACGTCTACGTACCGATTGGTCGCATCACGCTCGAGTTCGAGTTCAACAACGGTCGAAAGGTGACCCGCAAGGTCAACGTGAAAGCCGACCGCGTGTCGCGCGCGCGATTTACCTTCCGGACCGAGAAGCCGAGCTCGAAGCCCGCACCGACCCCTGAACCGGCTACCGACGCACCTTCGGAACCTGAGGCCAAACTCTAGTCGGGTGTTGTCAGTCTTGGGCGGCGTCCTCCCGTAGGCGAACGTAGCTCTCGTATCGACCGCGCTCGATGTCGCCACGCGCCAACGCCTCGCGCACGGCACAGTCTGGTTCGTGCGTATGGCTGCAGGTTCGAAAGGCGCATCGTGGACGTATGTCGTCGAAGTCGGGGAAGCACCGGTCGAGCTCTTCGTGCGGCAGCGCCCAGGTACCGAGCTCCCGGATCCCGGGCGTGTCCGCGAGGAACCCGCCCCCCGGAACGGGGTAGAGTGAGGCGACCCGAGTCGTGTGCCGCCCCTTGTTGTGGTGGTCACTGACGGTCGAGACCCCGAGGCCCAGACCCGGCATCAGTTGGTTGATCAGGCTGCTCTTGCCGACACCCGACGGCCCAACGAAGGCCGAGATCCGATCTGCAAGCCGCTCGCGGATCGCTTCAGTCCCCAGGTCGTCGGTCGTGCTCACTTCGAGGATCTCGTAGCCGAGGGACTCGTAGGTCACGGACCAGTCCATGCCGCCCGGTTGTGCGAGATCTTTCTTGTTCATGACGATCAATGGGCGAATCGACTGGTGCTCGGCAATGACTAAGAACCGATCGAGTAGACGCGGATTGAATGCTGGTGTTCCGTGGCAGAAGGTGATCAACAACTGGTCGAGGTTTGCCACCAGCACGTCTTCCTTGCGGGGACCTCGTCCCGGTTGACGACGCGAGAAGCGCGTGACTCTCGGGTGGACGTCGGTGACGACGAACGAATCCGTGTCGATTTGTTCGACGGTCACCCTGTCGCCGATGACGCAGAGGTCGGTGCGTTTTGGCCCTTGTTTGAGGCGACCGCGGACGCGGCACCGCACGGTCTCGCCGTCGACGTTGACATCGACGAAACCCGCGGTCGATCGAACGACGAGGCCGTGGCGTTCCGACACGGTCAATCTCGGCAATTCGAGTCGGGGTCCTTGGTGACCAAGTGTCGCAACCCGTCTTGATGGCTGATCCATGCGCCGACCACCGCCTCTGGGGCGGCATGTTCTCGCAGGGTGTCCTTGAGGATCTGCTTTCGCCGGTCGAACTGACCGCCAAGGATCCGATGAGGTCCGTGTGCCTCGTGGAGTGGTCGGCCTTCATAGGCCACGGGCGCGCCGAGTGCCTTCGCGGCGTGCTGATATTCGAACTTCTTGATTCGGTCCCGCTCGGCCCGCGCGAAGAGAAAGCCAATCATGGTGTCGTCGAAACAGCGATCGATGAAGTCGTCGATGATGGCGCGAAGCTTCGTTTCCCCACCAAGCTGTTCGAAAAGGCTCATTGCCGCCCAACCTGGTCCAACGGGAGGGCTCGATCAAGTTCACCCCTGTCCGAGGAGCTCCCCGAGCCCGGAGAGGGTCTTTGCGACGTCGACTTCCGTGCTCCAGGCGGTGGCGATCGGGTCATCATGCTGGAGAACCCGCGCGGGGACCGTGAAGATGTTGAAGGACGAAGGGTCGAGGGAAAGGCTGATCTCATCCCAAGCCAACGGCGTCGAAACCGGTGCTCCCTGGACTTCTCGAACGGAGTACGGGGCTACGATCGTTCGGAGGCGTCCGGTTTGGCCGACGTCGATCAGGACGCGCGCGCCGCGCTTATCCTTGCGGCGCTCCATCGTAGCGGTGTCGGGGTGACGCTGAAGCACGAGTCGGCCTATCAGCTCGAGCAACTGCTTGGCCGCGTCCCAAGGGAGGCCCTCGCCGAGTGGCACGAGCACGTGAATCCCTGTCTTTCCTGAGGTCTTTGGGAACCCCTTCAAGCCGGCGGCCTCGAGCACCTCTCGAATCGTGAGCGCGATGGGGATCGCGTGCTCGAGCGACGCGAGTTCTACGTCGAGATCGAGGGTGAGAAAGTCGCACAGATCGAGGGCGTCGGCGCGGGATGCGATGACGTGCAGGGGAATGCAGCCGAGGTTGGCCACGTACATCAACGAGCTCAGGTCATTGATCAGGATCGTGTTCACCTCTTTTCCGTCTTCTTCGTCGGTACGCAGTCGGAGCGAGCGAAGCCAGGACGGGGCTTGCTTGGGGATGCGCCACTGAAAGAAGCTCTTCCCGTCGATCCCGTCGGGGAACCGAACCAATGTCACAGGGCGGTCGCGAAGGTGCGGCAGCAACACTTCGGAGATCGCCTCGTAGTAGCTGCAGAGATCGCCCTTGGTGATCCCGTCGTCCGGCCAGAACACCTTGTCTTGGTTTGTGAGCTTGGCCTTGCCCACCAGTCGGTCGGCCTCGGTGTCCTGGGCTTCGTCGAGCATCGTGGCGTCTTCGAGCTTGGGGCCCGTGGTCGCTTCGTTCGGCGCGACATCATTGCGAATGCCGAGGTAGACAGGGTGTCGCAGGTTTCCTTCATCGGTCCAACCCGCGTAACGCACGCGGACAACCACATGTTGTCCGTCGTCGAGCTCTTGGCGCAGGTGTTTCGCCTCGCGGGCTGAGATCCCGCTCCCCACCCGGCCGCACGATTGGAGCTCACCGTCCTGGTACGTCGCGATGTCGAGTGAGCCGAGCTGCTTTGGGCTCGCCTTGCTGGGGACATACCCGGTTGCGACGAAATCATCCTCCCGGACCCGCTTTATCTTGACCCAGTGGCCCGAACGCTTGGGACCGACATGGTAGGAGGAGTCGCTCCGTTTGGCGACGACCCCTTCAAGCCCGTGAGCCTCGCAGAACGCCAAGAGCGCTGTTCCGTCGTCATCGAAGTGGTCGAGACGCCGAATGACGCCTGACCCTCGGACGATGTCTGCGAGCACCCGCTTTCGGTCTATGAGCGGCATGGGCCGCAGGTCGAGGTCACCAAGGCTCAAGATGTCGAACACGACGAACACGACGGGTACGGCGTCGCGCAAGAAACGAATGTCACCCGGGCGGCGCGCGTGAATACGACTCGCCAGTTTGTGAAACGAAGGGTGGCCTGCTTCGTCGAAGGTGATGATCTCACCATCGAGCACGACCTCGGGCGCCACGAGCGTCCGCAGCGCCTCGACCACTTCTGGGAAACTCGCCGTCGCTGACCGGTGCGTACGGTAGAAGAGCCGCGCCTCGTCTTTTCGGCGTTCTGCCAAGATGCGGACGCCGTCGAGTTTGAGCTCGTAGGTCCAGCCCTGTCGATCGATAGGCGCGTCGTCGAGCGTGCAGAGCATGGGAACGGTTCGGCTTGCTTGGATCGACCCCTCTCTCGCACCGAGCTCCCCGGCTCTTTCGAGAGCGGCGTCGTACAGCTCTTCGGCATCTCGGAGCTCCTCGACCGTGAGCCCGGAAAGAACACTGCGCGGTCGCGACGCGATGACGTCCTCGTCGCTTGCGAATGGGTCATCGCGTTTGATCAAGAGCCATTGGTTCTGCTGCGCGTTCGGCTGTTTTGAGGGGCGTACCAGGCTGAACCGGCCCTTGAGCTTGAAGCCATCGAGCTCGAACGAGAGCGCGCCGTCTTCGAGCCCGGTTTCGGCCGGGTCTCTTGGGTACGAAACGCGGCCCCGATCCCAGACGATCATCGAGCCCGCCCCGTAGTTCCCCTCCGGGATGACACCTTCGAAGTCGAGGTAGCGCAGTGGGTGGGGTTCGGTCTGCACGGCGAGCCGCTTGTCCTCGAGCCTCAAACTCGGCCCCTTGGGCACCGCGAAGCTCTGGAGGACGCCTCCGACTTGGATGCGAAGGTCGTAGTGGAGTGCACGTGCGCTGTGACAGTGGACGACGAAGTGCCCCCTGCGGGTTGCGCCACTCCTGCGCGTGGGTTCACCTCCGAACGGTTCAGTGGTCTTGCTGGGATCCCGCTTTTTCCGGTATCGCGAGAGCCCCTTGTCAGATGACTTACTCAAGTCTTCGCCAATCCTACGATGCGATCTATCATGATCCGGTGCCCGCGCGTGCCATTAGCTCTGGGACGCTGTCCTTCGGACTCGTGTCGATCCCCTTCAAGATGTTCACCGCCGCGAGCGCGGAAGGGGTGAAGTTCCATCAGCTGCACGACAAGTGTGGCGGCCGGATCAAGTATCAGGTGTACTGCCCGACCGACGATGAGGTGGTCGAGCGATCGGCGCTGGTCAAAGGATACGAGTACGCCAAGGGGCAGTATGTCCGTTTCGACGCAGACGAACTCAAGGCGCTCGAAGAGGAAAAGACCCACAACCTCGAGATCATCGAGTTCGTGCCGCTCGACTCGGTCGACTTCATCTACGTCGAGAAGTCCTACTACCTTGGGCCGGATAAGGGTGGCCACAAGGCGTACCGGCTGCTGTCTTCGGCGATGAAGGAAACCGGACGTGTGGCGCTTGGTCATCACGTGTCACGCGGCAAGAGCCACCTCGTTCTGATTCGGCCGTACAAGGACGGGCTGATCATGCATCAGGTGTTCTACTCCAACGAAGTTCGGGACTTTGGGGACGTCGATATTGGGGACGACGTGTCGTTCAAGCCAGCAGAGACCAAGATGGCCCAACAGCTCATCGAGCAATTGAGCGAAGATGAGTTCGACCCTGAGAAGTTTCAGGACGAGTTTCGTGCCCGCGTTCTCGAGGCCGTGGAGGAGAAGATCGCGGGCCACGAGATCACGACCTCACCCGAGGCCCCGCAGGCCAAGGTAATCGACCTGTTCGAGGCGCTAAAAGCCAGCGTCGAACAGTCGCAAGGTTCCCGCAAAGGCAAGCTCAAGCCCCCGAAAAAAGCGCCTGCGAAGAAGGCTGCGGCCAAGAGGTCGAAGAAGAAGAAGACGGCGTCGAGCAAAGAAGAGTAACCTAACCCGGAATGCCCACCGACGATCCGGAGCTTACGGACCATTCGTTCCGACTCTGCCAGCAACTGCTCAGAATCGACACGACCAACCCACCCGGCAACGAGCGCGAAGCGGCCGAGTTGGTTGCTGACGAGTTGAGTGGCGCCGGACTCGATCCCGTGGTGCTCGAGGGAACCCCCGGGCGCACGAACGTCGTGACACGACTCCGAGGGACAGGTGAGAAGCCTCCACTCCTGCTTTGCGCTCACCTCGATGTCGTCGAAGCCGATCCCTCTTGCTGGGACCACCCACCATTCTGCGGCGAAGTCCACGATGGATGCCTGTGGGGTCGTGGCGCCATCGACATGAAGAACATGGCGGCGATGTCCGCAGCCATCATGGCGCGCCTGTCGCGTGAAGGCGTCAAGCCCGAGCGAGATCTGATCTTTGCTGCCGTCGCCGACGAAGAGGCTGGATGCCACCACGGTTCACTTTGGCTTTCGGACAACCATCCAGACCTCATTCGAAGCGAGTTCGCCGTCGGAGAAGGCGGGGGCTTCAACATTCAGATCGCGGGTCGCACGTTCTTCACGGTGGAGGTGGCCGAGAAGGGTGTGTGCTGGATGCGGGCTCGGGCGACGGGCGAGCCTGGGCACGGGTCGATGCCGCGCAAGGACTCGGCGGTCGTCAAGATGAGCGATGCGATTGCACGCTTGGGGAAGGAGGGCCTTCCTCGGCATGAGTCGGAGGCCGTCAAGACCTTCATCGCCGAACTGGCGTCGCATCTCCCTGCGCCCCTGCGCCCGATCGTGAAGCTCCTGGCGAGTCCGACCCTCGGTCCGACGGCGCTCAACCTCATTCGCGACCCGTCCATCCGGCGCGGGTTCCTTGCGTTGTTGGGCAACACGGCCTCGCCGACCGTATTGCGCGCCGGGAACAAGACCAACGTCATCCCTGGCGTCGCGGAGGCCGAGATCGATGGCCGCATCCTTCCTGGCCAAACCAAAGAAGACTTGCTCCGAGAGCTAGAGGCGGTTTTGGGGCCCGGGATCGACCTCGAGGTGTTCCACACTTTCGAACCCACCATCACCGAACCGATGGAGTCCTCGTTGTACGCGACGATCCGAGAGGTCATGCGCGAGCGGGCTCCAGGCGCACCAGTGGTTCCGTTCGTACTCACCGCGTTTACGGATGCGACAGCGTTCACCCGGCTGGGCGCTCGCTGGTATGGTTTCGCGCCGGTGCGGCTACCGCCGGACATGCGATTTGCCGACATGTTCCACGGCCACAACGAGCGCATCCCAGTCGACGGGCTCGCGTGGGGGACACTGACGCTCGACGACGTCGTCCGCCGCGCGCTCGGGGTCACTCCGAGGCCCTAAAAACAAAGTTATTTCAAAAGTTTGCCGACCGTACCGCGAAAACCGGCGGTGCCGCGCACGCTTCTGAGGAGTCGAGCCGGGGCTCGCCAGCGGTCGCGGCTAGTGGCTTTCGAACTGGCCTCGCGCGTCGAGCGCTTGGAGGATCTTGTCGACCGCCTTGTCGATGCGCATCTTGTCGAGTGCGATGGTGAGGTCCGGGCTTTGCGGCGGCTCGAAGCCTGAGAAGTCGGCGTCGGGGCGGCGTTCACGGCAAAGTGACTCGTCGGTGTTGACGTAGACTTGCAGGACTCGTTCTTCGCCGAGCCGCTCGACGAGTGCTTCGCGGTCCTTCTTGGTTGGGCTCGGGAACGCACAGATGTTGATCAAGCCCGCGTCGGTGACGGCCTTGGCGGCCGAAATCATCGATCGGAGGTCTTCACCCACGGGGCTCACAACCGTCGCGGTGCGCCCTTGGTCGAAGAGCTTGCGTTCGAGTGCGTAGGCGAGCGTCCAGCGACCGCTTCCTGGGAGCCCCGTCAGCCACACCGTAGCGCCGCGTTGTCCAAAGCGCTCCATGCGCTCCGCGGGGCTCACGAACGTCTTGGGCTCCATCGCCGATTCCGCGTGAAGCTCCTTCATCGCGTCTTCGAGATTCTGGTCGCTCCCCTCGAGCTCGATCATGCCCGCTGCAACCGTATTGTTGGTGAGCGAGTCGATGACGATGAACGCGCCGGTTTCGCGGTTCTTCGCGTAGTCGTCCACGTATAGCGCGCGGTGGCAGCTGAGGTGCACCTTGGCGATGTCGTTGAGCGCGATACCGTCGGTAGGCTTCTGTTCGAGGGTCTCCATGTCGACCTCGAAGTGGATCTTGTCGATCTGGGCACGCACCGTCTGTGTGGTGTGCTTGATCAAGTACGCCTTGTCCGTGTCGAGTGGCTTCTCGTGCATCCAGACGATGTGCGCATCGAAACGCCGCGTGGCGCGCGGGAGGTTGTTCGGCTTGACGAGCATGTCCCCGCGGCTGATGTCGATTTCGTCTTCGAGCCGGATGGTGACGGATTGCGCGGCGAACGCCTCGTCGACCTCGCCATCGAAGGTATCGATGGCCTTTACGCGCGAGCGCTTGCCCGAGGGTAGCGACACCACTTCTTCGCCCTTGCGAATGACACCCGACGACACTTCGCCTGCGAACCCGCGATAGTCCAGGTCTGGCCGGATCACGTACTGGACCGGGTAGCGGAAGTCTTCGAAGTTGCGGTCGGCCGCTACCGGCACCGTCTCGAGGTACTCGAGCACGTTCGGGCCGTTGTACCATGCGGTGTTCTCGCTCTCGCTCACGACGTTGTCGCCGAGGAGTGCGCTGACGGGGAACGCCTGAATGTCCTTGAAGCGGAGTGTCTTGCCGAACTCCATGAAGTCGCTGCGAATCTCGTTGAACACTTCTTCCGAGAAGTCCTTCAAATCCATCTTGTTGATGCAGACCGCGAGATGCGGGATCCCGAGCAGCGAGGCGATGTACGCGTGCCGCCGCGATTGCTCCAGTACGCCGTAACGCGCATCGATGAGGATCAACGCCACGTTTGCGGTCGATGCCCCTGTGACCATGTTGCGCGTGTATTGAATGTGGCCGGGCGTGTCCGCGATGATGAACTTGCGTTTGTCGGTGGCGAAGTACCGGTACGCCACGTCGATGGTGATCCCCTGCTCGCGCTCGGCTTTGAGCCCATCGGTCAAGAGCGCGAGATCGGGCTCGTCGCTTTGGGAAGCAGCGCGAACGGCTTCCATTTGGTCCTCGAAGACCATGCCCGTGTCGTAGAGAATGCGGCCAATGAGCGTCGACTTGCCGTCGTCGACCGAGCCAACCGACACGAACCGCAGCAACTCTTTCTTCCGGTATTTAGCGAGGTACGCTTCGATATCCTCGCGGATGAGGTCCTTTTCGTCGGTCATCGTGCCTAGAAGTACCCTTCGCGCTTCTTGGTTTCCATCGAGCCTTCCTCATCGAAGTCGATGAGCCGGCCCTGTCGCTCCGAGAACCGGTTGAGAAGCATCTCTTGAATCACCTTGGGGACGGTGTCGGCTTCAGATTCGACCGCACCACTCAACGGATAACAGCCGAGCGTCCGAAACCGTACCCGCTTCATCTGCGGCTTCTCACCGTCTTCAAGCCGCATTCGCTCGTCGTCGACGAGAATCCACGTCCCAGACCGCTCGACGACGGGGCGTTCTGCGGCGAAGTAGAGCGGGACGACCTCGATGCCCTCGAGCCAGACGTAGAGCCAGACGTCGAGTTCGGTCCAGTTGCTGAGCGGGAACACGCGGACGTTCTCACCCTTGCGGATCTTCGCGTTGTACACGTTCCAAAGCTCCGGACGCTGGTTCTTTGGATCCCACTGATGGTGCGCGTCGCGGAACGAGAAGATGCGTTCTTTGGCGCGGGACTTTTCTTCGTCGCGACGTGCTCCGCCGAAGGCGCAATCAAACTCATGCTCACTGAGTGCCTGCTTGAGTCCTTCGGTCTTCATGATGTCGGTGTACTTCTTGCTGCCGTAGTCGAACGGGTTCATCCCCATCGCGACGCCTTCCTTGTTGACGTGCTTGATGAGCTCGCTTTGGAGGCGTTCTTCGACTTGTGCGCGATACTTGTACATGTCCTGGAACTTCCAGGTTGTGTCGACGTGCAAGAGCGGGAAGGGCAGGGGGCCGGGCGCGAAGGCCTTTTCGGCGAGGCGCAACATGACCGAGGAGTCTTTGCCGACCGAGTACATCATCACGGGCTTATCGAACTCAGCAGCCGCCTCACGGATGATCTGAATGCTTTCCGCTTCGAGCTGGCGAAGTTGGCTTAATTTGCGATCGCTGATGGGCACCGGCGGCTTCCTACGGCAGTCCTAGGCGGGACGCCAGTCTATAGGGCACCTCCGGGTGAGGTCCAAGGCTCGAGGTCCGGGAGTGGGAGCCAGAAACTCCCACGCATGCTACGTAATTTCGGCGTTACATGTCTGCAATCGTCTGGATGGATCTAGAAATGACGGGCCTCGATCCCGACAGCGACCGCATCTTGGAGATTGCGGTGCTGGTGACGGACGGTGACCTCCAGGTCGTCGCCGAGGGGCCCAACCTCATCGTTCATCAGACCGACGAGGTCCTTGGCGGCATGGACGAGTGGAACACCACCCATCACGGCCAGTCCGGCCTCACCAGTCGGGTGAGAGAGTCCACCGTCAACGAAGCTCAAGTGTCGGCTGCCTTGCTCGACTTCCTCGGACAGCACACGGAGCGCAAGAAGGCACCTCTCGCAGGCAACTCGATCTACCAAGACCGCCGCTTCCTCGCCCGCTACCTCCCGGAAGTCGAAGACTGGCTGCACTACCGCAATGTGGATGTGTCGACAGTGAAGGAACTTGCGCGACGTTGGTACCCGACCGAATACAGCGGGCGCCCGAACAAGAAGGGCGCGCATCGCGCCATGGACGACATCCTAGAGTCGATCGCCGAACTCCAGTACTACCGACAAAGCGTGTTTCTGAACAAAGCATGACCAAACATCTGGTTCTGATCGCAGCCCTCGGGGTTGTGGGTTGCGCTGGCGCGACCCGGCCCGACTCACAGACAGCCGAAAACATCGTGCGGGCGCAGGCTCCACCTGTGCGCCTGGTCGATGCGCGTACTGGCGCGGACGTCACCGTGGACGCACTCCTTGCTCGCGCGCTAGCAAACGAAGTGATCTACGTCGGTGAGCGTCACGACCGCCCGGAAGACCATGCCGTCCAGTACGCCTTGATCCGCGCGCTCCACGATCAAGACTCATCTTTGGCGATCGGCATGGAGATGTTTCAAGTGCCGTATCAAGAGCCGCTCGATCGCTGGAGTGCCGGTGAGATCGACGAGACCGTCTTGCGCAAGGACACGGAGTACGATCAGCGCTGGGGTTACGACTTTGGGATGTATCGTCCAATCCTCGAGTACGCGCGCAGTCGCGGTCTTGAAGTCGTGGCGCTGAACGCGCCGCGAGAGGTTGCGTTCGCTGTGGCCAAGAGTGGCCTTGACGGTGTTCCGTCTGACCTCGCCGCGTACATTCCCGAGGTCGACCTCGAGGACACGGATCACCGGGCGCTGTTCGACGAGGAGTTCGATGCGGCGCAGCACGAGGTGACCGAAGGAATTGACCGCTACTACCAGGCGCAGTTGGTCTGGGACGAGACGATGGGCAGTCGGGTGGCCGAAACCCTCGGTCGCCCCGACGCGCCTTCGCGCATGGTGGTTCTGGCGGGGCGCGTTCACGTCAAACGCGGCCTCGGGATTCCCAGGCGGGGTGCCCGCCGCGGTGCCGAGCCGTTCGTCGTTGTGATGCCGGTTACCGAAAAAGAACTCAAGGCCGAGCTCAAGTTGGCCCCCGAGGGACGTTCAGCCGACTTCCTGTGGGTCGTCGAGCCTTCCTCGGGTCGCTGAATTATCTATCGATTTGCGTCGCGGGGCGCTCCAAACTAGAACGTGTTTCAGTTTGCTGAGGCCGGCCGAACGGTCTCGGCGCACGGCCGCCACGGTTGACTGTGCGGCGACCGAAAGGAACCGATGACGGATTGCTTTATCTACGACGCGGTGCGGACGCCGCGCGGCAAAGGGCGCAAGAAAGACGGCGCGCTCGCCGATGCGCCCCCCCTTCGCATGGCCAAGGCGGTGCTCGAGGCGATCCCCGAGCGGTGTCACTTTGCGGACTCGGAGATCGAAGACGTGATCTTCGGATGCGTCGAGCCGGTGGGCGAGCAGGGTGCGAACGTGGGGCGGATGGCCGCGCTCATCGCCGGCTACGACGACTGCGTTCCCGGCGTGCAGCTCAATCGTTTCTGTTCGTCGGGTCTCGAGGCGGTCAACATCGCGGCGGCGAAAGTGAAGGCAGGTGATGTCGAGCTCGCGGTCGGCGGAGGGCTCGAAAGCATGAGCCGCATCGCGATGGGGGCCGCGGGAGGGGCGTGGTCCACAGATCCCGAGCTGGCGTTCGGAACGTCGTTCGTTCCGCAGGGGATTGGTGCTGACTTGATCGCGACCAAGTACGGCTACTCACGGAATGACGTCGACGCGTTTGCGGTGGAGAGTCAGCGCCGTGCCGCGGCCGCCTGGGAGGGGGGGCACTTCGAACGCTCGATTGTGCCCGTCACTGACGGTGTTGGAGTGACGATGCTGGACCGCGATGAGCACATGCGGCCCGGGACCACGCTCGAAGAGCTGGGCGCACTCAAGCCGAGCTTCGAAATGATGGGGCGGAATTTTGGGTTCGACGCGGTGGCCGTCCAGAAGCACCCGGAAGTCGAAGCGATCGAGCACGTGCATCATGCAGGCAACTCGTCCGGCATCGTCGATGGCTCTGCCGCCGTGCTCGTTGGGAGCAAGGGCGCTGGGGAGCGTCTTGGGCTCAAGCCGAGGGCACGCATCGTTCGGTCTGCCACGGTTGGGAGCGAGCCCTGCATCATGCTCACGGGGCCGGCGCCCGCTTCGAATAAGGCGCTTTCGCGCGCCGGCATGCGCGCGTCCGACATCGACCTTTGGGAGATCAACGAGGCGTTCTCGTCGGTGTGTCTTCTCTTCATGGAGGAGATGGGGATCGATCACGACGCGACCAACGTCAACGGTGGGGCGATTGCGTTCGGTCATCCCCTGGGTGCGACGGGGGCGATGCTCCTTGGGACGATGCTCGACGAGCTCGAGCGCCGCGACCTCCGCACCGGGCTCATCACGTTGTGTGTCGGCGCCGGCATGGGAACCGCCACCATCATCGAGCGAGTGTAGGGAATCATGACCATCATCGACTACCGCGTGGAAGACGACGTCGCGATCCTCACCTGGGACCAACCAGGCCAACCGATGAACGTGCTGAGCGGGCCTTCGCTTGCCGAGCTGGACGCCGCGATCGAACGAGCCGTGGCGGACACAGCCGTCAAAGGGATCATCCTGACCTCGGGCAAGGCCGGGGTCTTCGTGGCTGGCGGAGATCTCGAACAGATCGAGGCGCTTGGCTCGGGGCCGATCGACGCGGCCGACCTGCTTCGTCGGACCAGCGCCGTCCTAGACCAGCTCCGTCGCATGGAGACGTGCGGCAAGCCCGTGGTGGCGGCGCTGAACGGGGTGACTCTCGGCGGCGGGTACGAAGTCGCGCTGGCATGTCATCGGCGAATCCTCGTCAACCAGCGACATGCCAAGGTTGGCCTTCCCGAAGCCGGGCTCGGGCTGATGCCGGGCGCGGGAGGCACGCAGCGGTTGCCAAGGCTCGTCGGGGTTCAGACCGCTCTCGGGTTGATCATGCAGGGCAAGCAGCTCGGCCCGGACGACGCACTCAAGAAGGGCTTGGTCGATGAGTTGGTCGAGCCCGACGCGCTGATTCCTGCTGCCAAGGCTTGGATCGCAGCCGGAGGAGATGCGACACAGGCGTGGGATCGCAAGGGCTTTGAAGTTCCTGGCGGGGGCGCCGACTCGGTGACGTTCGCCCAAACGCTGATGGGCTCGAACGCCATGACCCATGCGAACACCTTCGGGAACATCCCCGCACAGGAGGCGATTCTTCAGTCGGTGTACGAGGGTCTCGGGCTTCCGATGGGCCGAGCTGGCAAAGTCGAGACGCGGCAATTCATTCGCGTGCTTCAGGATCCGGTTGCCCGAAGCATGCTGCGAACGCTCTTTTTCAGTTTGCAGGAGTGTCAGAAGGGTGCCCGCCGGCCAGCGGGGGTGCCTCCGTTCGACGTGAAGAAACTTGGGATTCTCGGCGCCGGGCTGATGGGGCAGGGCATCGCGCACGTCTCGGCCAAGGTCGGGATCGACGTCGTGCTTCTCGATCGGGACCTTGCAAGTGCGACGCGCGGGAAGGGGCAAGTCCACAAGACCTTGCAGAGGCGGCTCGACAAGGGACGCACCACTGCGGATCGTGTCGAGGGGATCCTCGGGCGTATCGTCCCGAGCGAAGACTACGCCGACCTCGAAGGGTGCGACCTCGTGGTCGAGGCGGTGTTCGAAGACCGCGAGATCAAAGGGGTGGTAACCCGCGACGCCGATGCCAGGCTCGGCGATGCATCCGTGTTTGCGTCCAACACTTCCGGCCTTCCGATCACCGAGTTGGCGCAGGCCTCGAGCCGACCCGCGAACTTCATCGGACTTCACTTCTTTTCGCCTGTCGAGCGCATGCCCATCGTCGAGATCGTCGTAGGTGAAGAGACCTCGGACGCCACCTTGGCCAAGGCGTGGGATTACCTCCTCAAGATCAAAAAGGCTGGGATCGTGGTTGCCGATGGGCCCGGCTTCTACACCAGCCGAGTCTTTGGCACGTTCATTTCAGAGGGGAACCACCTTCTTGTCGAAGGCGTGAACCCAGCGTTGATCGAGAACGCGGCGAAGCTCGCGGGCATGCCCATGCCGCCGCTCGGGATTTCGGACCAAGTCGGACTTGGCACGATGCACAAGGCTGCGAAGCAAGCGGAGCAAGACGCCGAGGCGGCGGGCAAGCCTTGGAAGCCGTCGCCGGCGCAAGCGATCATCGCCTCGCTCATCCACGACCACGACCGTTGGGGAGCGCACCCTCCGCCGAACCCAGGCGGCCCCCCGCGCCGGCCCGGCGGCTTCTATGATTACGACGAGGGAGGCAAGAGGCTCTGGCCCGAGCTCCAGCGCGCCATGCGCACCTGGATTGACGAAGATGCCGCGCAACCAGACGCCGAGGTCGTCAAGAAGCGCTACTTGTTCACCCAGTGCCTAGAAGCCGTTCGTTGCTTCGAGGAGGGCGTGATCACGAACGTCCGAGACGGTGACGTCGGCGTGATCATGGCCGTCGGCTTCCCCGCGTTCACCGGTGGACCGTTCACGTACATCGACAACTACGGCATCCCAGCGTTCATCCGTGACGCCGAAGCCCTAGCCGCCAAGTACGGCCCCCGCTTCACCCCGCCCCCCCTCCTCCACAACATGTCCACCCAGCACAAGACTTTCTACGGGGTCACTCCGCACCCCTAAAACCGCAACACTCCCAAACACTTCCTCACCGCACCGCGAAAACCGAAACCGACCGGCCCAACGGCTGGACCAGTCAGCGGCCTCACGCCGTCGATCGTGGCCTGCGCCGCAATCGTCATGGCCCGCAGACGGGGTGGATTCGGGTTTTCGCGGTGTGGTTCGTAAGTGGTCGGAACAACGTTGATTCTCGGGGGCTGGAGTGACCCCGGGATTGGCGACGCCGCGAGACGGGTCGATTTGGGTTTTCGCGGTGTGGTTGGTAAACCTTCGGAAGTAAGGGGGTTTTTGGGGGGCGGAGTGACCCTGTGCTAGACCGGGCGCGATTGCGCCAGTAGCTCAGTTGGATAGAGCAGCGGCCTTCTAAGCCGACGGTCGGGGGTTCGAATCCTCCCTGGCGCGCCATCTGAGGGTGTGAAGCTTCGCGTTGGGTCGTGGAGCCAGCCGGGGCGCTCGTTAGCGGCCGATGACGTGTCCGACGAGGTGTTCAGGCCGCAGCGATCCAAACTGGCGGCTGTCGCGCGCGCCGGTTGGGTTGTCGCTTCCAACAGCGAAGGTTGCTGTGCCCCTCGATCGAACTCGCTTGACCAGGGTCCGTTCCCCGGCGGGATCGTGGACGACCACCAGGCTCCCGGGCCGCGGGAGTCCGCGTCTATACGTGGACACAAAGACCCAATCGCCCTCGTGGAGCGTTGGCTCCATGCTTGGGCCCGCGACCCGAAAGACTCGGAGCCCCACTGCCCTTCCAAGGGCTCTCGCGAGCACCACGGGCAGTGGCGTCCGAACGGTCATCCCCCGGCGAGTACCCAGTCGACGGTGCGCCCCTTCGTTTTCCAGAACATGTGATGAATCTTCTCGATCGCGTCGATCAGTTCGTCTGCATGTTGCTTGCTCACCTCGACCTTGCACGCAGAGCAGAGCTTGGCCGCCTTCCAGAAGATGTCGTGTAGGTCTGGAATGTCGTCGAGATGGGGTGGCTTGAAGTAATCGGTCCACAGGATGAGTAACTCGCGCTTGGTGAGCTCGGCCTGTTCTTCTTTGATCGCCACGTAGCGGCTTAGTGTGTTGTGGTAGCGTGCCACGGCCTCTTGGTCGGAGGCGTCCGGCATCTGGAGATCCAAGATCTTCTTGGTCATCGAGCGAACCGCTTCGGCCGCGACACGAGCGGAAGCCGGATCGTAGATCCCGCAAGGGCCGTCACAATGCGCTTCGGCGGCCGGCAGGAGCGCGGCAATTCGGCTTCTGATTTTCGACATACCCATGGCTTACCTCTTGTCCGATCGCGCACGAGCCCTCGCGCCGAGCGACTCGTGACCTCGCCAGACCAGAATGCCAGCGGCCAAGAAGAGCGCCACTGCGAACTCGATTGGGATGTGAAACGACGCGGTCGCCGGGTGTGCGTGACCCGGGTGCGCCGCGACGATTTGGGGTAGAGCAAGGCTCCAGAGTACGATCAAATGTTTCACCAGTTGTTCTCCAAGGGTAGGGTTGTATCCCAGCGTCGGCTTGCATGCACGACGAAGACTAGTTGCTCAGGGTCTGTTGGCGCCGATGCGGCAACTCGCCCCGTACGGCTAGAATCTCACCATTGAGCACGCGAGAAAACTGAATTGCGCTGTGCATGTCGCCCTCGAACTTGGCGACGCAAACCCCCGATAGCACCCGGGCCCCGACTTTGAATCCGGCTGCGACAAATGCTCGGAAATCCTTGTGTTCCAGAACGACGCAAAACTCGTCGGCCCGCCCTCTCGCAACGAGCATGCACCTTCCTTGGCGCAAACCGGTCGTCACCAGGGGTTCCCCCGCATCCGCGAGAGAAGGATCCTGGCCGCACTTGGCGATCCACGAGTGATACGCTCCCAGCACGCTCTCGTCCGCGAACGCTCTCTCGAGGAGGCTCGACGCCAGTGTGCCAAGGGCGTGAATCAGTGTGTCGCGGGTGAAGCTGCCTTCGGCAAAACGCTCCTCCGGATCCTTCTCGCGGCTCGATGTCTGTTCCATGAGAGGAGCGAAGCATTACACTTTTGAAAGTGACATTCAATATCAGCAGATGCTCTGGTATTCGCGCGTGATTTCGGCGGTTTGAGCAAGCGCCGCGGGAGGCGCATGCCGAAGAACGAAAACGCGGACCTTCTCTTCGGCGGCGAGGCGGGGTACCGTCCCGCGTTCTTTTATCAAGGCGGTACGAACGATGAGAGCTTGTCGTAGCTTGATCTTGGGTGGGGCTGTTGTTTGGGCCTGCGCGCTGGCGTCGTGCGCAAGCGGCGGAACGGGTGCAAACGGGGTTGGCGGCTCCGCCGGTCAGGGAGGCGCGTCCCTGGAGTACCCCCTGCTCGAGTGCGATCCGCTGGTGCCCGAGTTCTGCGGGTATCCCTTCCCGTCGAACGTGTATTCCGTGGTCGATCCCAACACTACGACGGGTCGCCGTGTCTCGCTGAGCCGGGAGCTACTCCTCGACAACGATCCCGCTCCCTGGAGACACAGCGATGGTTTCTCCGCAGGTTCTCCGATCCTGACCTTCCTCCCTGGAATGGCGCTTGGCCAGTTCGGAGGGCCAGACGACATCGATCAGTCGCTTCGCGCGGACTCTCCAAGTTTGCTGCTCGACGTGGAAACCGGGGAACTCGTTCCCCATTTCGCCGAGATCGATATGCGGGCCGCAGATGCCGACGAGCGCTCGACGATGATTCGTCCGGTCGTTCGCCTCCGCGACAATGCCCGATACATCGTTGCGTTTCGAGGTCTCCGGAACGAGGCAGGGTCGCTCATCGCGCCAAGCCCGGTCTTCGCGGCACTTCGCGACGGAACGTCGAGCTCGGATCCTTCCGTGGATTCGCGACGCGCACTCTACGACGACATCTTCAATCGCCTTTCCGGGGTGGGTTGGGATGCCAGCGAAGTTCAGATTGCCTGGGACTTCACGACGGCGAGCGACGCGAACAACACCACGTGGTTGCTGCATATGCGGGACGAAGCGTTTTCCTTGGTCGAGCGAGGCATCGAATACACGATCGACAGCGTCGAAGACGACTACGACCCCGAAGACTTCGCGTTCCGCGTCTTCGGGACTTTCCGCGCGCCACTCTACCTGACTTCGCCAGACCCGGGCGCGTTGCTGGTCTTTGGAGACGACGGGCGCCCGGCCATCAATCCGGATCAACCGTGGATGGACGTTCCCTTCGAGGTGCTGATTCCGAGGACCGCCACGACCGACGATCCAACCAGCATCATCGAGTACGGACACGGGTTGCTCAACGTGAAAGAAGAGATCGAGTCGGACGCGTTTCGGATCCTGATGAACGATCACAACTTTACTTTTGCTGCGACCGACTTGATTGGGATGTCCGATTCCGACTTCCCAGTCATCGGCGTCACGCTGGCTGGCGGCAACGTGTCTGGGTTGCAAACTATGTTCGACCGCCTCCACCAGGGGTTCCTCAACTACCTGCTCTTGATGCGCATGATGAAGACTGAGTTCGCGAACGATCCCACGTTCGGGCCCTACATCGATGGAGACAGTGCGTTCTACTACGGCATCAGTCAGGGCGGCATCATGGGATCGGTTTTCTTGGCGCTCAGTCCGGACGTCGAGCGGGGCGCGTTGGGTTTGGTTGGGCAGCCCTACAGCATGCTCTTATTTCGCAGCGTCGACTTCAACGAGTTCCTCGACGTGATCAAGGAGAACTACACCGATGTGCGCGACCATCAGCTCATCGTTGCAGCGCTGCAGATGCTATGGGACCGCGTGGAGCCGAACGGGTACGCCCACCACGTCACACGCGATCCGCTCCCCGGCGTCAACACCAAGCAAGTGTTGACTCGGGTGGCGATCGGCGATCATGAGGTGCCCACTTACGGCGGGCACATCCTGGCACGCACCCTCGGGGCGACTCACCTCACGACGGGTCTCCGGGACGTCTGGGGGCTCGACACGGCTATAGCCACGACATCGGGCTCGGTGTTGACCGAGTACGACTTCGCGGTGCCGCCTGCGCCCCTGTGCAACGTCCCGATGTCGCTCTGCAACGATCCTCATAGCTTGCTCTGGGAGCGGGTCGCGGTCGCTCGGCAGGTCAATGAGTTCCTTCGCACCGGTCGCGGGGAGAACTTCTGCAAGCCCGGGGACGGGGACGAATACCAGGTGACGACCGAGGGCGTCTGCCGATATCCGACCCTTGGTGAGTGCGACCCCGACGAGACGCCAGCGGCGGCCCAAGCCCTTTGCACACCGGGCGCGTTCTGAGCGGCCCGACCCCACCAAGAATCAGCCTACAAGACCCAACCAACGGATCTTGGCCGAGCGCGCGCGAATACTTGATGACGCGCGCTGTAGTTCAGCCCACCGACCAGACGATCGAGATCTCGGGGCCGCGCAATGCGGGTGCGTCGCGCGTCGGTTCTGGTTCCGCTTGGTGGCCAGGCCCACCCACGTAGGGGCCTGAGGAGCGATGCCTACTGGATTCGTGCGACCTCTGAGATCTCCCCCGTTGCGGTGAAGAACTCGATCGCATCTGGGCTTTCGATCTCGAACAGGGTCGAAGTGCCTTGCTCGTCGTTGAACTGTGGCACGAAGTACATCTCGTCCACGACCCATCCGATCGCGGAGATTCCCCCTGCCGGGATGCTCTCGATCAAGGTCGAGGTGTCGTCTCGGAAATCGATGACGCCCCATTGCCAAAGATTCAGATCGAGGAGCTCGATGGGCTCCAGTGTCTGCGGATCGATGTCCGACGTGTACAGTTGGGTGACGAATGTCCCATCCCCTCGGCCGAGCGCGCCTCTCAACAAGGGCAGCCCTGTCGTCGCGCTGAGGTCTCGGTAGAAATCAGGGTTGAAGGTCGTCTCCCCTGGGATCCATTCCAGCAAGCAAGGGGGAGGGACGGTCCCAGGTTCGGAGAACACCAAAGCCAGGCCGTCGCCCGCGTCGGCCATCAGGTAGACCGCGCCGTCGTCCACGAAAGCAGAGCTACTGATGACACAGCGGTCATCCTCGATGATGCCGAACACTTCGTCTTCGGTGGCCGAAAGCACGATCATCGCTGCGACTGGCACAAAGGTGGCGGTGTTCTGGTTCAACCAGGAGACAGGCATGAAGACAAAACTACCGAGGAGCGTCACGCCACCGCCGGACGTGGTGAATCCTTCGCGCCGGAGCCCAGGCGCGGGAAAGGTCGACGTAAGGCTCATGTCGCTCGGGTTCCATACGACGATCTGAGCGTTCTCGAGGTCGACGTAGTAGGCCCGCTCATCGGAGATGAAGACGATTTGATTGGTGAAGCTCGTGACGCCAGCGCCGGCCATACTGAACCGCGCCCGCTCACCGTTTTCGAGGACGTCTTCGATTAGCCTGTTTTGATCGACCACGTACCGCGTCACGACGCCCGACTCACCGTCGAATGAGTAGGTCTTTCCAGCGTAAGTGCGGACGCGAGACAAGCCCGACAGTTCGAGTGCTTGGGAGAGATCGATCGTCTCCACATCGAGTCGCGGAAGCACCGATGCGAAAATCGCGCGGCTGTCGGGCGTTCGGACCCGGTTCGCCACGAGGAACTGATCGCCCGTTGCGCCTCCAACACCGCCTGCGCCGCCGCCATCGTCACTGCATCCGGCGAACAGGAGTGCAACCAAGAGATAAGAAGTAAAGGATAGTTTGCGCATTGTTTGTACCTGGAAGCGTCCGCCCGTTGCCTCAGGGGCGCTCCGAGCGGACCGTCCCACCGGTCGCCTGGTCAGTCAACGCGAAGCGATGCTTTGCGTACGGCTGGTCCTGCCATGCCATCTGGTCGCGGGCGTTGCGCGTCGCCGAGCCGGGCCAGATACGGCTATCGGCTCGGGCGCAAAGAGGCCGTGCGCACTACGCATTGTGCCGCATGGAGCCTTCGCCGCCTTGATGAGAGCACCCACCGACACTAGCTTCTCCGCCATGTCTTCTCGATATGGTCGCTTCACCCTACTGCTAACGAGCCTGGTGATCCTTGGCTGCAGCGGAAGTACCGAGGCTGGAACGGGGGGAGACGGCGGTACCCAGGCTGCAGGTGGCGCAGGAGGCGACGGAGCACTGTTCTCCGTCGGCAGCGTCGTCGTCGAGCCCACTGGCCGCACCCTCTTCGTCCAAACGGTTCGTGATCTTTCGGGCACCCTGAGCCTCGAGGACGCCATCGAGGCGCCTGGCAACTCACGGCACTGGGCCTTCGAAGGCGCCGTGTATGTTGGGCTTGGCGAGGAGCCGACGCTCATTCGCTACCTTGCAGACGACAATGGAACGCTTCAGGTCGATCGTCGGCTGAGCTTTCAGCGCTACGGGATCTCCGGCATTCCCGCTGGCGCCGCCTTCCTGAGCGCCGACAAGGCGTACCTTCTCCTCCACGAAGCGCTGGTCGTCGTCGTTTTCGATCCCACCGACATGGTGATCCTCGATGAGATCGACATCTCAGACTTCGCCAAGCCGAACTTGACCCTAGAGACTTGGTTCGTGACACAGGACGAGGATCGGCTCTATGTGCCCATCCGTCGCGTCAACGAGAACTCATTCGAGATCGATCCAAACGTCGCCGTTGCGATTTTCGACACGGTTTCGGACGAAGTCATCGGGCTCGCCGAAGATGATCGCTGTGTCGCTGCCTCACGACCCGCCATTGGACCGGACGGCCACATCTACGTCCTCGGGGACGGTCGCAACTTCTTGACGCAGATCATCTCCGAGATACGCGGCCTTGAGGTGCCGCCCACATGCATCCTTCGCATTCGCCAAGGCGAAGCGGAGTTCGACCCGGAGTTCTACGTCGACATGAACGACATCACCGGCGGCCGAGACGCCGCGACCGCCATGTGGCAGGTGCCTGGCTTTCGCGACGCTGGTTTCGCCAAGATGTACTACCCCGAGGAAGTACCCCCGGATGTCGAAGTCACCGGTTTCAACGTGTGGAACTATCCGGTCTACAAGCTCTGGCGGATCGAGCTCGGGGATGTGGTCACCGCTGTGGAAACCGAAGACCAGCCGTTCTCGCTCGTCGACTTCGGCGCGGTTCCAGTCGACGGCGAGCTCTACTTCGGCAACAGCCCCGATGCCGGCGGCACGACGACCGTCTTCCGGATCGACCCGGCCGCCAACTCCGCGTCGCCCGCGTTCGAGATTACCGGCGCACTTCGCGAAATCTACCGTCTACGGTAGCGCGGTCGCCCCCGGCGACCCCCGCTTCGCGGCCCTCATCGGACTCGAAACACGTTGATGATAATTCCGGTCGACGACAGGCCCTGGCTCGGCAGCTCGCTGCCAAGGTTGACGATGTTGGTGGTGTCGAGGGCGTCCCCCGACTCGGTGGCCCAGTAGGCCCCATCGATGAGGAACGGGTTGGTCGAGCCTGCTTTGAGCGGCAGCTCGTCGAGCAGCTCAAACGGAGACCCGCCACTCACGTCGACGATTCCCCACGTCCACGCAGCGGCACCGTTGACATCTGGGATGTCGAAGATGTCGGTGGGGAGCAACGACTCATCCAGGATCCTCGCGTAAGCGCGCGTGTCCGAGAGCTGAAGCATGGTGCCTGCGAGCCGTCCGCCGGTGCGCTCCGAGAACAGGGTGTAGTCTTCGACCTCGTACGATCCCGGTGGGATCCGCACGATACACTCAGTGGTGTCGTCGTTGCGACCCGACAGCCGGTTGAACACCGACGCCACATCGGATGCGGCATACAAACTACCGTCACCGGCCAGCAGGAGATCGCTCACGGCCGCGCAGTCGGGGATGTCGACGACCCGCGTGACGGTATCCGTCGTGAGATCGACGAACACCAACGCCGAGTCTGGGGCGAACGTGACGCCCGCGAGCTGAGACAGCGCGAAGACGAGCTCGTTGCCCCGTTGCACCGTGGCGTTTCCGACCACACCCAAGACGTTGGGCACTTGGGCCTCTCGGAAGTCGATGGTGTTGGTGATCTCGAGGGTCTCGGGGTTCCAGACGATGATCAGAAACGCGAGGCTGTCGATGATGAACGCCTTGGTCTCCGAGAGGAACACAACGTTTCCTGGAGCCACTCCGTTCGATGCTAAGGAGAACCTCTGCGTGGAGAGAATGCCTCGTCTCTCGAGCGTCCCGTCGGGGCCGACATCGATCTTCTCGAGTTGGGGGGTCGCACCGTCGATTAGGAAAATCGACCCGCCTCTCTCAGGACCGACCGCGACGCCACCGTTCGGAATTTCGATGGTGTCGGTGAGGTCGATCCGTCGATCGGCGTCGAGGGAGTCGACGAGCGACACGAAGGCAGCGATCGGCGTTCCCGGGATCCGAACCGAGACGGCGTAGACCTCGTCGCCGAGCGGGCCTTGTTCGGGAGATGCCTCTGTGCTTCCACACGCAGCCAGTGCGACAAACAAGAGCAAACCCGTGAAGCGAACGAAAACGGCCGCAGGGGGCCGTTGGGTACGGCTAAGCATGCTGCGCTTTGGCATGCGCCAATCTGGCGGTCAACGACCGGGGCAAGATCTCGGCAGCGCGAACCGTTACGCCTATTGGCTTGTGCGGGCCGTTGGAAGGGCGGCGTTCGCTTGAGCTGCCGTGTCGAGTGGATCCGAGTTTGGAGGTGCGCTACCGACCTCCATGGTTCGCGGTCGCCGTCTGCGTGCGTGGTTTACCGGGTTGTTGGCTGCGGCGGTGCTTGTCCTGGTCACGATGGGGATCGTAGGCGGCCCGGTCCCTGATCCTGCCGGCCAGCCCGCACCTCAGGTCGCCTTTACCGGCGTTCAGATCGTCGATGTGGCGCGCGGGGAGCTGATCGCAGGCCAGACCATCATCGCCTCGAACGGCGAGATCGAGTCGATTGGGCCGACAGAAACGACTGCGGTGCCCGACGGCTATCGAGAGGTCGCCATGCCGGGTCGTTTCGTCGTCCCTGGGTTCTGGAACATGCACGCACATCTCGGGCGCCATCAGCTCCACTACGCGGCGCCGATGATGCTGATGTACGGCATCTTCTACGCGCGCAACATGTCCGGGGACTGCGTTGGCTGGCTTTGCTTCTTCGAGCGAGACATCGATGGCAACCGCGCGCTCACAGAAGCGGCCATCCGCGGAGACGTGATGGCGCCTGCGTTTCTAGGAGGCGTGGGCAGCCACGTGGTGCGCGGCGTTCAAGCGGCCCGCTCTCGGGACTATCCATCGGAACCTTCGTTCTTGACACCGCAGACATACGACGAAGGCCGCGCGCTGGTGCGATACGCGGTCGCTCGTGACGCCGACTTCCTAAAACCGTACAACTCGTTGGACCCCGATGCCTTTCGCGGCATGCTCGACGAGGCGAGGGCGGCGGGTGTCTACGTCGGCGGGCACGTCCCTCGGTCGGTCACGCTTACGGAGGCACTTCAGCTCGGTCTTCATACCGTGGAGCATGCCCGGATGCTTCCGCTAGCGTGCAGCACGAAAGGGCCGGAGTTTGCCGCCGCCTACCGCGCCTGGCTCGACGCCCCTAGCGGTGAGGCGACCAAGCCCAATATGAGCCGGACCCTCGACGAAGCCATGGGCAGCCCGGACGATGCGGCTTGTGATCGAGTTCTCGCAGACTGGGTCGAGAGCGGAGCGCACTACGTTCCCACCCACGTCACGCGTCTTGCGGACTCGCACGCCGCGACGCGACCGTTTCTCGAGGATCCACGGTTGCGCTACGTACCCAACATCGTCGTCTTACTCGGTTGGGAAACCCACGCCGACAACTACGAGAAACAGTTTCGCGTTCGCCCCGAGGCCGAGGATCGGCTCGTCGCCCTCTATGAGCGTGGTGTCGAGCTGACGGGCAGGGCGCATCGTGCGGGGGTCAAGCTCATGGTTGGGAGCGACACCGGGGATGTCTTGATCTACCCGGGTCCGAGCTTCCATGAGGAGATGCGGATCTTCTCGGACGCGGGAATGTCACCAGCGGCGATCCTTGCGGCGGCGACTTCGGTGCCTGCTGCATTCGCTGGCTTGTCGGACACTCACGGATCGATCGCCGTCGGCAAACGTGCTGACTTCGTGTTCCTCAATCAGAACCCGCTCGACGACATCGCGCACTCCGAAAAGATCGATGCGATTTACGTCGGCGGTCGATTCTACGACAGCGAGACCAGGCGTGCGGTCATGGACGAGGTCGCCAGCAAATCGCGAGGGCTTCGCCACCATCTGACACTTGGCTGGTTCGTCGTCACACACGTGATTCCTGGATTGGTCGTCCGTGGCGTGACACGTGTGCATTCCTTCTTCACGTCATCTGAGTGAACGCGCGCCGGCGCGAGCCGTCTTGACAAGGAATACAGATTGGACATGAGACCCATCATCATCTGGAAGGCCATCCACCATAGCCTCTTGGCGATTGTTGGCGGGTACCTCGTCAGCGCGGCCACTGCGAGAGCCATCGCCGTTGCCTTGGTCATGTCGGGTGCGTTGCCGCGGAGCGAGGCCGCGACAGCTGCGAGCATGGCGGCGTTCGTGGTGTACCTTGGGGTCGCCCTTTGGGCGTTCGCGGAACATCGCGCGTGGCGCATTTGGGTCGGGTTCACGTCCATCATCGTGGTTTCCCTTGGGGTCGTCGCTGCACTCACGCCCGCGTTGGTCGACCAAGGCGGCGCCGTCTGATGGAGATCACCACGCTTCAGTTACTCGGCGCGTTTGCTCTGTCCTATGTGGGTTTCGCGTGGCTTGCCCTCACTCAGCTCCGGCCGTGGCGCGCCGTTGGCCTCGGCCGACGGCGACCCACGCGCACACGCTTGGTCCGGGTCCTCGGCGTGGTCTCCCTCTCCCTCGGGCTTGCCCTCACGTTGGCCCGCGATGGCTTGGCCTTTGGACTTCTCGTCTGGCCCTTATTGCTGGCTATCGCCGCCACCGCCGTCGCGATCACGTTGACCTGGCGACCGCAATGGCTCCGTGGGCTCGCTCGCTTCTTGCCGGACGCGACCGAATGAAGCCGACGCTACGCCAATCGATGACGTTGCTCCATACCTGGGCAGGCGTGCTTCTTGGCTCGCTCCTGTTTGTCATCTTTTGGATGGGCACGCTCAGCGTGTTCACCGACGAAATCGACCGATGGATGATGCCCGACACCCGGCGTGGCTCGCCGTTAGGGGTCGTGTCCCTCGATGCGGTGGCGGCCAAAGCGATCGAGCTTGGGGGCCCACAAACCCGTTTCATCAGCGTCTCAATGCCAGAACCGAGAACGCCGGTTGCGCGCGTCCGCATCCAAAGCGATGGAGGCGCACGCCATGACCGATATCTCAACGTCTCAGCGCTCAGTTGGGTGCCCGACCCCGAGACGGCAGCCGCGTCGCGGTTTCTCTACCCCATGCATTACTCGCTACATCTTCCGCAGGGGTACTGGCTCGTGGGGTTGTGTGCGATGGCAATGCTTGCCTTGCTCGTCTCCGGAGTGATCATCCACCGCTCGTTGATCGCAGACTTTTTCACGTTCCGACCAGGGAGGCGACTCGCGAGGACGTCACTCGACCTTCACAACCTCTCGAGCGTTGTTGCGCTCCCTTTCCATTTCATGATCACGCTCTCCGGCCTCGTGATCTTCTTCGCCCTGTACTACCCGATGGTCCAACACGCGGTGTACCCGGAGCTGTCGATCGAGGAGGCGCGCAATGAACTCTTCAAAGAATCGGAGGGACGCTACACGCGAGAGGCGTCGGGCGAGCCAGGTTCGTTGGCGTCGCTCGATGCGATGTACGAACGCGCGCGGTCCTACTGGGACGGCGAACCGCTTCGTTACTTCACCTTAAACAACCCTCTCGACGCCGCCGGCTACGCGACTTTCGGCCGCCTTGGTAACGACCACGTGTCTGCAAAGGGTGATCGGGTCGTTTTCTCGAGCGGGACAGGGGAGCTACTCCAAGAGCCCAAGCTCGGGCCGGCGCTCGCGGTGCAGCGGTTCCTGAGCGGCATGCATCAGCTCCGCTTCGACCACTGGGTGCTCCGATGGCTCTACTTCATCGCCGGGCTCTTTGGATGCGTGATGATCGCGACAGGTTACATCTATTGGCTCGAGACCCGACGCAAGCGGCATGCGGCAGACGGTCTTCCCGGCATCCGCATCGTAGAGGGGCTCACCTGTGGCTCGGTGACCGGATTGATCGCCGCGACGCTGGCGTTCCTCGTCGCGAATCGCTTGCTTCCGATGGGGTTCAGCATCGGGTCGCTCTCTCGTCTCTATTCGGAGATCGTGGTGTTCTACCTGGTGTGGGTTGGGAGCTTCGTCCACGCGTGGGCGCGACCGACCGGCGCGTGGGTGGAGCAGTTGCGTTTCATTGCGCTTCTTGCGTTTGGCGCAGTCGTCCTCAACTGGGCGACGACCGGCGACCACCTCTTGAAGACGTTGAGCGATCCGCACTGGCCCGTTGCCGGCGTCGACCTGCTGTTGCTCTGCACCGGAGTGCTTGCGCTGCGGGCGGGGAAGCGGGTGGCCCGCTCATCGGCAGGCCGTCGCCGTAGTGGACTCGAGCCTGCGGCCAGGCAACCTTGAACAGGGGATCGACATTCAGGGCATGGGGCAATCGAGGGAGTTGCGACCGGTGCAGTCGTTGAGTTCGTCGAGGCAGATCGAGTAGTCGATGTTCGCGCAGGGAAGCTCCCCGCGACACGCCTCGGTGCACGCATTGGCGGTGGACGCGCATTGTTGATTGCAGAGCTGGCCTGCGCACCAAGCCAGGCGACCGTAGCAGCAGCCGCACGTGTCTGAGAGTTGGTCTGAAGGCGTCGAGGAACGCTGAACGCATCGGGTCACGCAGTCTACCAGCTCTTGCTGCCTGTTGAAGATCGGCGCGCAGGTGATCGTTGCACATCGCGCCGCCTCCCAACGCAAGTTTCGGACCGTCATGTCAATGACTTCGAGGTCGTCTGGGTTGATGCAAGCGGTTCCAAGGAAGCCGCCGCCCATGCCGCCCATGCCGCTCATTCCGCCGATGCCACCGATGCCGCCCATGCCGCCCATGCCGCCCATGCCGCCCATCCCACCGGTCCCGATGTCGCATAGGAACGAGGGCATCCCACCTGCGCCCGCAGTCCCGCCGGCACCCGACATGCCGCCGACGCCTGCCATGCCGCCGACGCCCGCGGTTCCACCCGTGCCACCGGTTCCGCCGGTGCCACCCGTTCCGCCGGTACCACCCGGTCCGAGCGTCCCGCCGATCGGTCCGATCGCGCCGGTACCCGTGGTGCCGCCCGTCGGCGGAGGAGGTGCGAGTTGGCCGTCACAGGCGGCGACCAAGACCCCGACGAATAGTGCAACCAGGGGCGCTGCGATCTTCATCCTGGGGAGACTATCAAGCGGTGCGGTGTTCGGTCTAGTGGAGCGTCCTCGGCGGCGCCCCGCAAGCGACAACAGCGCGTGATACCTGGAACCGCAGAACGACAGGACAGACGAAACCTAAGTCGTAGAGGCGCCTTCATCGCCGGGGTAGACGAAGCCCTTGAAGCTCACTCGGTAGAAGAGCGAGTACATCAGCGGCACGAAACCCAGGGTCAGTAGGGTCGAGAACGCGAGTCCGAACATGATCGCGATGGCCAACGGTTCCCACATCGCTTCGCCGCCTACATAGAGCGGGATCAAGCTGCTGATCGTCGTTGCGGTGGTGAGCATGATCGGGCGGAACCGTTGCTGCGCGGCTTGGATGACGGCGTGCGGCGGCTCGAGGCCGTTTTCGTTCATCTCGATCTCGATGCGATCGATGAGAACGATCCCGTTGTTGATCACAATACCCGCCAGCGACACGATCCCGAGCAAGGTCATGAAACCGAAGTAGCCCCCAGAAAAGCCCAGCGAGTCGATCGTCACGAGGCCGATGGCGACCCCGACGAGCGCGAACAGAATCGTGGCGATGACGATGGTGGGTTTTCGGAGTGAGTTGAACTGCCACACGAGCAGGATGATGATCACCATGCCCGCGATGGGGAGCTTGGCCGCGATCGACGCGTTGGCGTCGCCGGACCCCTCGACTTCGCCGCCAAACTCGTACCGATAGCCAATGCCCCATTCCTTCTTCTGCTCTTCGAGCCAAGGTTCGAGCTCGGCGATAACCTCAAACGGGGTGACGCTGTCGATCGTGTCGCTGTCGACCGTGACCGTCGCGTAGCGATCGCGCCGCAGGATCTCGGATGACTCCCACTCGAGGTTGGCGGTCGCGACTTGGGTGACCGGCACCGAGCTTCCATCCTGCGCAAACACGCTGAGTGTCGCGAGCCGATCGATGTTGCGTCTCCCCTCGGCCTCCGAACGCAGCACCACCGGGATGACCTTGTCATCTTCGCGATACTGGGTCGTCTCGTAGCCGCTCAAGAAGGTCTCGAGCGAGGTGGCCACATCCTCGTTGGCGATGCCAGCTCGCCGGGCGCGGTCCTCGCTCACTTCGATGAACAGCTTCTTGACCTTCGGCCCCCAGTTGTCACCAACGTTTCGCGTATCCGGACGGTCGTTCAGCCACTGCTTCACGCTGTCTGCGATCTCGAACACCTTGTCGACGTCTTTACCGGAGATGCGTACTTCGATCGGCTTGGTGACCGGCGGCCCGTTCCCGAGGGGCCGAACGTATGGCCGCACGTCGGGGTATCTCTCCGTCATGTAGTACTCGAGCTTCGCCATGATGTCGTCGACGATATCGGCCGACGTCGTGTGAACCATGGTTTCCGAGTAACGGGGTTTGGGAGCGTCGGGGTTGTACCCGAGCGTGAAGCGA
This sequence comes from Myxococcota bacterium, assembly GCA_039028875.1. Lineage (GTDB taxonomy): Bacteria > Myxococcota_A > Polyangia > Polyangiales > Houyiibacteriaceae > SG8-38. The sequence goes on from JBCCHE010000014.1 coordinate 66,908, forward strand.
GGCGGTGTCGCGCTAACGAACGACGCCCAGTGCACGATCCCTTCTCTGTCCTCGTTCGCCATCAAGTCGCTCTTGATGTACGAGTCCATGTCTTCGATCATGTCTTCGGTGGTTTGGATCGAGGTACCAGGCGGAAGCGTGAACTCGGCCACGAAGAAGTTCCCGCTTTGGTTCGGGAAGAACAGCTGCGGGACCAAGCTGTAGAGCTGAATCCCCGCGAAGAAGCCGACCACCGCGACGACGATGCTGATCAGCGGGTGCCGAAGCACCGTCATGATGGTCCGGCGGTAGGCCTTGTAGAACCTGGAGTCAAACGGCTCCTCGATCGGTTTTGGCCTGAGGAACCGAACGCAAAGAAGCGGGATCATCGTGAGCGCGAGGACCCACGAGATGAGCAGGGTGATCGTGACAACCGAGAAAAGAACGCCCGTGTACTCGCCCACCGCCGACTCCGCGAGCCGAATCGGAAGAAACGCGGCGGCAGTCGTGAGCGACGCGATCAAGAGAGGGACGCGGAGTTCTTTGGTGGAACCCAATGCCGCTGACACCCCGTCCTCGCCGGCGGCCATACGCACCATGATCGACTCAGAGATGACGATGGCGTTGTCGACCAGAAGGCCGAGGGCGATGATCAACGCGGCAAGCGACATCTGATCGATCTGAATTTCGAAGACGCTCATGACGAAGATGGCGATGATCATCGTGGCCGGGACGAGGGTAGCGACGACCAAACCAGTCCTGAGCCCCAGGGTGATCAGCATGACGATGAGGACGATCGCCACGGCTTGAAGCACGCTCTCGACGAAGTCGTTCACTTTGTCTTCGACGAGTGTCGGCTGAAAGAACGTCCTGTAGAAATCGATACCGTGCGGGTACTGCTCCTCGACGAACTTGAAAAAGTCTTCGAGGCGCACCCCGAGGGCGATGAGGTTCCCACCCTCTGCCATGGAGATCGCCAGGGTGAGCCCCTCCGAACCGTCGAGACGGACGAGGCCCTCCGGCGGATCTTCGTAACCCCGGTAGATGTCGACGACGTCCTCGAGATAGACGAGATCGTCGGTCTTCGGGAGGCGCAGCACCGTTCGTTTGAGTTCGTCGACCGAGCTGAAGTTCCCGCTTGGCTCGAGCGCGATCGACTCGTCTTCGACGTCGATCTCGCCGCCGGGCTGGATGATGTTGCGCTGCTGGAGGTAGTCTTTGAGGTACTTCGGTGTCATGCCGAGCTCGCTCAGCACGGCGTTGTTGTACTCGACGAACAACCGCTCCTCTTGGGCTCCAATGATGTCTACTTTGGCGACCGATGGAATGCGCAAGAGTTCATCGCGGATGTCGTCCGCGATGTCCTTCAGTTCTTTGTAAGAGAACCCATCGCCGGTCATGCTGAACATGATCGGGTACACGTCCCCGAACTCGTCGTTGACGATCGGCCCGTCGATGCCCTCTGGCAAGTCGGGTGCGACCGCGTCGACCTTGCGTCTCAGGTCGTCCCAGATGGGCCGCATCGTTTTGAACTCTTCGCGAATGTTGACGTAGATCACCGAGACGCCAGTGCGGCTCACGCTGTTGACCCAGTCGAGCTCGGGAATCTCTTGAACCGCCTTCTCGATGGGGTCCGTGATCAGCTGCTCCACGCGTTCGGGGCTCGCCCCGGGAAAGTACGTGGTGATCATGGCCGTACGGATGATGAAGCCCGGGTCCATCTGTCGCGGCGCATCGCCGTAGGCGCTGATGCCCGCGAAGATCAGGATCACGATCAGCGTGCCGGTGACCGTGCGTCGTTCGAGTGCGAACTCCGTGAGGCTCATGGCGTCTCGGAACCCTCCTCGCGCGCCGGCGGTTCATTCGGCTCGTCCATCGGTTCCGGCTCGTCGTCAGGCGCCGCCGGGTTGGGGATCCCGGGCATGCCGGGACTGGGCGCCGCGACGTTGGCCGGTTCAGACCCTGGCTTTTTGGGTACGCGGACTTGCAACCCGTCGTAGATCCGGCTGACGCCGGCCGTCACGACCATGTCCCCCGGCGCCACACCGCTCCGAACTTCGATGCCGTCGGACCGCATCTGACCGACCTCCACCGAGGCCCGTCGCACCGTGCCGAGGCCGTCGGCGACATCTTCCAGCTTGAAGACGAACCGCCCCTCGCGATCCTCGCCGACCGCGCTGAGCGGCAGCGCGTACTTCGGTGCTCCGGTTGCTGAAGCGAAGGAGAAGGTGACATCGGCCGTCATGCCCGCCCGAACCAGTTTCTGTCCCTCCGTGAGCCGTACGGTCACCGGGAACGTCGTCGCTCCCCCCATGCTTGCGACGCCGACCTCGGTGACCTTGCCTGGAAGTACTTTGTCGCCAAGCACCTTGAAACTGACCTGGGCATCGTCTCCCCGTGTGATGTTGCGAATCACGGAAGAGGGCACCGACACCTTGACTTCGATTTGCTCACCGGCGAGCAGGGTGGCGACGAGCGCGCCTGCTTGCACGTACTCGTTGACCTCGATGTCGACGGTGGCGATGGTCCCTGGTTCAGGCGACTTGAGATGACAGTATCCGAGTTGACGTTGGCGAAGACGCACGTTTTGATTGGCGGATGCGAGCCCGGCCTTCGCCGAGTCATAGGCCGTCCGGTCTGCGTCGAGGTCTTGGCGGGACGCGTTTTGGTTCTCGTACAGCTGGCGTGTTCGCTCGTAGGTTGCTTTGGCGTTGCGTTCTTGGGCACGCGATTGGGCCGCGCTGGCCTGGGCGTTTTGCAGCTGCAGGGCATAATCGGCTGGGTCAATTCTCGCGATCGTGTCTCCCTTCTTGACGACGTCGCCCACGTTGATGGGTAACTCCAGAACCTGCCCGGACACCTGAAAACTAAGGCGGCTCTCCTGTCCGGCCTGTGCAACACCCGAATACGTTTGGCGAGTGCCGGAATCGCTGCCCTCGACCACCTCGTATCGAACCGGGCGGATGATCTCGGCCTCTTCAACCTCTTCTTTGCAACCGGGCGTCGTAGCGAGCACCGCGATCGCGATCAGCGTCGTCTTGTAGGGCATCAGTTGGGCTCCGGGGGGCTGAGCTCCATCGGCTGAGGACGGGTCGATGGAGTCACGGGTTGGTTTCGGCGTTCGGCACTGAACTCATCGAGCCTGTGGATGAAGTCGTTGCGCTCCTCTGGGGACCCTTCGAGGGAGAACGAACCCGAGGCGCGTTGGACGCGAAGTGCGTCGATGAGGAAGTCGTAGCGGGCGTTCGACGCTGCAAGCGCGGCGCCCAGGGCTTGGTTTTGGGCGTCGACCAGCTGGATGATGTCCGCGGCCCCGCGCTGATAGAGGTCGGTCACGAGTTCGAGGTTCTTGGCCGAGGCCTCCGCTGCTTGCGCGCTCAAGTCGATGTTCGCGAACGACGAGCCTGATTGATGCAGTGCCGAGCGCACGTCTGCCTCGAGGTTCTGGGCGATGATGGCGCGGTCGGTCTCGAAGCGGTCGATCTCTCGGAAGGTGCGTCGAATCCGCGCGTAGTTGGAACCGCCGTCGAGGAGCACCAGTGAGGCGGTGGCACCGACATTCCATGCAAACGTCTGCCGGCCAGCGAAGTCCTCCGGCAGGGGCGTCGTTGATGTAGCGCCGAATCCGCCGACATAGGGAATGTGTTGAAAGCCACCCACGATCGCGATGTCGGGAATCCCCAGTTGACGCCGCTCTGCTTTGAGAATCTCTGTCCGCGCGGAGATGCGTTTGTCGATGCTCTGGATCTCGGGGGAGTTTCGAATGGCCTCCAAGGCCATGAACTCGCGAAAAATCTTGAACGAGAACGGATCATCGAAGTACTTCACGAGCCTCGGATCGCTGCCCGAGAGCACCGATCGAACCTCACGTCCCCCTGGGGTCTCGAAGGGAGCCTCGAGCGGCCGGTTGAGCACGCGGTTGAGCTCGATCTCCGCCTGGTTTCGGGTGGCGTTGGCCTGGATGACATCGGCCCGACTCTCGGCGATCTGGGTTTCCCAACGGAAGACTTCCTCGCGTCCGGCGACGCCAATGGAGTTGCGTGTCTCGGCGAGGGAAAGGTTCTTGCGCGTCAATCGAAGGTTGTCGCGTTGCACGCTTTCGTTGTTCTTCGCGCGGAGAACATTGAGATAGGACTCGCCGGCCGCCAACATCGTGTCGAGCCTGACCGAGTTGAAGTCTGCTTCGATGCTTCGGTAGCGATCTCTCGTCGACCGCAGCGCGCCATGAGCGCTGGGCGAGTAAAGGAGTTGCCGTGCCGATAGCGTCCAATCGAACTGGCGCTCCGCGTTGCCGAACGCCGAGGCCACGTCCTCGTCGATGACGGTAAACTGACCGTCCGCGGATGCACCCGGCAACCACAGGCCCCGTTGCACTTTGAACTCTTCGTAGCTCGTCTCGATGTCGATCCCGGCGGCCATCAACTGCAGGTTCGCGCGCACGGAGTCGGCCATTGCGGACTCGAGCGTGATCAATGGTCCCCGTTGTCCTGCGTCGTCGTTGATCAGACGTGCTTCGGCCATCACCGCGAACCTGGGCCAGGTTCCGATCGCCCTTGCCGTGCCCATATTGATCACCAGTTGAGGTCGGAGCTCGAACCCGACTGGAAATGTGCTCGGCTGCTCGCCAAGGAAGATCCGTTGCGCGAAGATCGCGGTTCGGCGGAGACGACGGACTTCATCCTCCTCTGTTTCGGTCGTGGTCAAGGCGCCGCGCTCGACCCACTCGACGCCGTCGCCGGCGTATGTCGGTAGATCCTGCTGGTTCAAGCCGTCGATTAGAGCCTGCATCTCGTCGCTCGACCATCGGAACAGCGGGCCGATGTAGACGGCATCACTGTCTTCGGGGACCGCAGCGAGTGCTTGCTCTGGGCCGCCGCGTACGATGACCAGTCTCGTCTCGATACCGAACTGCCGGCTCGCCTCGAGCACCGGCGCCTCGGGATGATCGAGGTGCCCCACGACCTCCTCGCCCACGATGAGCGCAAGCCGCTCGAACCGCACAATCTCCTCGAACTGACCGAGCTCTCGCTCGAAGTCGATGAGGCCAGTGATGTAGCAGAGGTTGCGGCGACCGCTTTGATTGCCGTCGCGCGGGAGCCCCATCAGTTCAGGCGCCGCGTAGGGCACAATCACTGGCTTGTTGAGCTTGTCGATCTTGCCGACGGCGACACCCGCCATGGTCCCGAAGGCGATGACCAGATCGACCGACCGGTCCGACATGGCTTGCTGCATCGCGGCTTCGACGCGCCGGTACCCCCAGTCGGTGGGCGTCTTCGGCTCAAGAAACACCACGTTGGCGTCTTCTCTAAGGATCTCGACGATCTCGTTCTCGAGCTTGGTGCGGTTCTCGTCGAAAAGCTCCGACGACCCGTCTGCGACCACCATGATTCGAAAAGTGCGCTTTGCGCGTTGCGCGTCCGCGACACCACCCTGCGACACCACGCTGAGCGGGACCACGAGAGCGAGCAAGAGGAGCACCACGAGCCAACGCTTGGGCCGGCTATCCACTACGTTCTCATCCCGCCTCACAGATGCCCACGTTAGAGCTGATTGTACTCGATGTCTACGGGATAGAGACCACGGCAGGCGCGACGGCCTCGCCTGCGGCAACAAAATCGTTTAGACGATTTGCAAAGTCTTGCTTGGCTTCTGGGGTGTCGAGGTTACGGAAATGCCCTGCCTCCCGGTTCACGAAGAGAAGCGCGATCAAGTAGTCATACACGGCATCCGCAGCTGCCAGGTCTGCGATTAGGCTCTGGGTCTGCGCGTCGGTCAGGGTAATGATGTCGACCTTGCCGCGACGATAGAGGTCCGTGACGAGGTAGAGGTTGTCCGATGCAGCCTTGGCCGCCTTCCTCGTGAGTGTGACGTTCGCGTGTGCGGCGGCCGCGTTGTAGAGCTCCGTCCGAACGCCGACGTCGATCTGCTGCTCGACGCGCGCGTACTGTGCCGTGAGCCGCTCGACTAGGATCCCCGCCTGCCGCATTTGCGCGACCTTTGAACCACCCCGCGAGAGCGGGATCGACAGGAACAATCCAACGTCCCAGCCGAACTTGTCGGGGCCGGGGAACCCGACCGTGGTTCCGTCTGGAAGCGTGATGTCGAAATCGATGGGGTCGCTCCCCTCGCCACCTCGCCAGAAGTCGTGTTGAACGCCGCCTTCGACGAAGAACTCGGGTAGCCAGAGCTCGCGGCTTCGGCCTTCGCGGATGCGCATCTGCCCGTCTTTGCGCTTCTCGACCTGTCGGGCTTCGGGCGAGTTGCGAAGGCCCTCGCGCACCATGAACGCCCTCAGCAGCTTGAACGAGAACGGGTCGTTCATGTAGGTGCCGATCGGGTCTTCCGGCGGAGCCACGGTGCCGCCTTCCTCGCGCGGAAGGTCGTTCGGCTGGATCGGGGACTCCGAGGGCCGATTCAGGACCCGATTGAGCTCGATCTTGGACTGGGCCACGAATGCTCGTGCGTCCACCACGGAACGCTGGTTCTCGGCGAGGGTGATCTGCCAACGATAGAGTTCGCTCGCATTGGCGACGCCGACCTCGAGCCGGAGCCGCGCAAGCTCGAGGTAGTCGCGCGTGAGCTGGATGTTCTTGCGCTGGATCCGCTCCTGGGCCTGCGCCCGAAGGACTCCGACGTACGCGACGCCCGCCTGCAGCATCACGTCGAGAACGTCGGTGAAGTAACCATATTCGCGCCCTTCCTGGAAGTACTTGCGCGACTTGAACCGCGTCCAGGCCGCCTCAGCGTAGAGGCTCTGGCGGGCACGTGCGGTGTAGGTACCCTGGCGTTCAGTGACCAGTCCACCGGGTTGGACCCGATCCGGGTCTCGTTGGGTGAACCCTCCATCCAACGATCCTTGCGGGAGAAGCGGGCCGCGGTCGATCTTGACGCCCTCGACACCAGACTCGACGAACTTCCTCGAGATCAAGAGGTCGAGGTTGGCGTCGATTGACTCGCGCATCGCGTCTGGCATCGAGATCCGGTTCATCGCTTCTTCGGGGACTTGGTCGATGACATCGGCTTCGAGCAGGATCTCGAAACTGGCGCGAACCCCGATCGCGCGCGCGGTGGCGAGGTTGATCAGCAGCTCTTGCGTGTCTTCGAAGTCGACGTGGATCTCGCTCGCGGGGCGTCCCTCGAGGATCAAGTCGAGGGCGAGGGCGGCGCGTTGGGCCCGGCGGCGCTCGTTCCCGACCGAACGGATGGTCATCATGGCGCCGAGGTCGACCCAGGTCGGGGCAACGGAAATGCTGGCGACTTGACGTTGAATGAGCCCATCGGCGAGGCGACGTTGTTGGTCGGTCGTGAGCCGACGCATGGGTGCAAGCACGACCCCGTCTGCCGTGTTCGGGATCGCCGCGAGCAACGACGAGACGAGTGGCTCCGCCAGGACCTTCTTCACTCGCGTGTCGCGGACCTCGGGAACCATGTCTGCCTCAGACTCTTCGACGAGCAACACGATGGTTCTAGACCCTGCGACCTCCCGGAGGCGGTCTGCTTCGTCGGTGATGTCGAACGACTCGGTGATGTACGCGAGGTTCCGACGACCGCTCGTGTCGCCGCGCCGAGGTAGCCCCTGCTTCGTAGCTTCCGTAACAAAAGGAAGGATTGTTGGCTTGGGAAGCCGTTTCCTCGCCGCGACATCGGCCACGACCAGATGCCCGAAACCGAAGACTGCCGTGACGTCGGGGTCTTCGTACGCTTGGTCGAGTTTTTGACGGACGCTCGACGCGGTCCAGTCGCCTACCAGCGTTGGCGCAAGCTCGACTGCGTAGCGGTCCGAGAGCTGACTTTCGATTTCCTCGACGAGGTCTTGCTGGGCGAGATCAAAGCTTGGAGATGCTCCGTCGATGACCGACACGACTTTGATCTTCGGTCGGTCGTCCTGAGCGTCCTGGTCGCTTTGGGCAGGCGCTGCAGCCGGCGCGATGAAGAGCGCGGTCAGAAGAAGCCAGACGAGTCGCATCGAGTAGTCCTCCGGGTCGGCCCCGCCGTTGTTTGCGCGACCGGCCGGAGCATAGTCGAGGAGCCGACGATTCCCCAGGATTTCCTCAGTGAATCGTCTTCGACGGCCCGAAAAATAGTCTTGGCAATCGCGGGTGACCTTCCTATGCTCCGCCGACGCTCGGTTCTTCCTGGAGCGTATGGAGATGGAGACTCACATGCCCTCAAGAGGCTTCGCGTGCTTCGCCCTGGCAGCGACGCTGATCATGTCGGCGTCTTGCAAGAAGGAGGAGGTTGTCGCCGTCGAGCCTCCGCCGAGACCGATCAAGATCTACCGCCTCGGCGGCGCAGGGGGTACGGCACAGCCCGACTATCCAGGCCGGATCAAGTCCAGCAAGGTCGTCGAGCTGGCGTTCGAGGTGGCCGGACGCATCGTCGACTGGCCGGTCGAGGAGGGACAGGTAGTCAAGAAGGGCGAGGTGTTGTCCCGGCTCGACCCGCGGGACTACCAGGCTCAAGCCGAAGCGGCCCGTGCGCGGCTACGTTTGGCAGAAGCGGAGTACCGACGGGAAAGTAAGCTTTTTGCTTCGGGTTCCGGCACGCAGCGCGACCTCGACGTCGCCACCAGATCGCGCGACGTGAGCCGTGCCGAACTGCGCATCAGGCAGAAGGCGCTCGAGGACACCAGGCTGCGGGCGATCTTTGATGGAGTCATCGCGCGAAAGCTCGTCACCGACTACCGGAACGTCGCGGCGCGCGAGCCCGTACTGCTCCTGCAAGATGAGTCGGTGATGGAGGTCGTTGTCGACGTTCCGGAACGCGACCTTGCCAATACGAACCGTGAAGACATCGACTTCGACCAGTTCAACGCCGAAGCCAAGCCGATGGTGGAGCTGTCTTCGCTTCCGGGTAGGCAGTTCCCCGTGCGACTGACCGAGTTGGCGACGGCGGCCGACCCGAGTACCCGCACGTTTCGGGCAACGTTTGTCATGGAGAAGCCCTCCAAGTCCGGCGTGATGGCAGGCATGACCGCCAAGTTGATCCTGACTGGCCTTGTCAACACCGAACCCCAGGACTTCGTCGTGCCCGCGAAAGCCGTGCTCTCCGACACCGAGCGGCAGCCTTTCGTGTGGGTGGTCGAAGGCGACCCGATGACGGTCAGCAAGAAGCCAGTCGAGGTTGGGAAGGTGACCGGGGACAGCCTCGTCATCACCGGCGGTCTCGAAGGTGGCGAGGCAATCGCGATGAGTGGCGTGAACCTACTCACCGAGGGGCTCGAGGTCACCGAGATGGAGCACTCGGACGAGACGCGGAAATGAACCTCACCGACTTCTCGCTTCGCAACAGGACCATCGTCGTCGTCCTGACCATCGTCGCGGTGTACGTCGGTATGCAGGCTTTCAACAGCTTGCCTCGTCTCGAGGATCCCGAGTTCACCATCAAGGAAGCGCTGGTCATCACTCCGTACCCCGGGGCAACGGCGTACGAGGTCGAAGAGGAAGTGAGCGACGAGCTCGAGCTCGCCGTCCAAAAGCTCGGCAAGCTCAAGAAGATCGAGTCTCGGAACATTCCGGGGCTGTCCACCATCTCGGTCGAGATGCGGTCGACCGTGCCTGGTTCAGCGCTTCCTCAGGTGTGGGACGAGCTACGCCGCAAGGTCGGAGATGCCCAATCCAACCTTCCGCCCGGTGCGGGGCCGTCCCTCGTCGTTGACGACTACTCCGACGTATACGGTGTGTTCCTCGCGCTGACCGGGGACGACTACAGCTACCGTGAGCTCTACGACTACGTGAAGCTTCTCCGCCGCGAGCTCGTGCTCGTGCAGGACGTCGCCAAGGTGGAGCTCTTCGGCGTCGTTCCAGAAGTGGTCTATGTCGAGTTCGATCGCGAGCGACTCTCCCAGACTGGAATCTCCCCCGACGATATCGCCAATCAGTTGGTCGCGGAGGGCGTTGTCACCGACGCCGGCTTCGTCAATGTTGGTGAGGAGTTCGTCAAGATTCAGCCGGACTCGTTGATCAGTAGCTCACAGGAGCTCGGCGACATTTGGATCAGCCGCGGTGACGACGCTCAGGTACGCCTCCGCGATATCGCGAACATCAACCGTTCGTACCAGGAGCCCGCTCAAAACAAGCTCCACCTCAACGGCCACCGCGCCATTGGCATCGGCGTCTCGACCGAAGCTGGCGGCAACGTCGTGACCATGGGCAACGCCATCAAGGACCGCCTTGCCGAGCTTGAGGCGCAGACCCCGCTCGGCATGGAGCTCGGCGTCATCTACATGCAGTCCGACATGGTCACGACGGCTATCGACGGGTTCATCATCAACCTCGTCGAGGCCGTACTCATCGTCATCGTCGTCCTTCTGCTCTTCATGGGGCTCCGGAGCGGCTTGATCATCGGCTTCGTGTTGATCCTCACCATCGCGACCACATTCATCTTCATGGGGCCTGCCGGTGTCGCGCTCGAGCGGATTTCGCTCGGTGCGCTGATCATCGCGCTCGGCATGCTGGTCGATAACGCGATCGTCATCATCGATGGCATGTTGGTGAAGATTAACGACGGCGAGGATCCCGAAGAAGCGGCAAAAGCCGTGTCCGGCCAAACAGCGGTTCCGTTGTTGGGCGCGACGGCTGTCGCCATCATTGCCTTTGCGGCAATCGGTCTCTCTCCAGACAGTACTGGCGAGTTCTGTCGGTCCCTCTTCACCGTCATCGGCATCTCGCTTTCGTTGAGCTGGGTCACGGCAATGACGATCACTCCGCTTCTTGGCATCTGGTTCCTCAAGCCGCAGAAACCCAAGGCCGGCAAGGACGGCCAACCGAAGAAGCCTTTCGACAACCCGTTCTACAACGGGTACCGGAGCTTTCTCCGCATTTGCATCGACCACCGCTGGGCCAGTGTCATCGTGGTGTTGGCCTTGTTCGCGACGTCGCTCTACGGCTTTGGCTTCACTGGACGCACCTTCTTCCCCGCGTCCACCACACCCAAGTTTCGTGTCGACGTGTTCTGGCCGATCGGGACGCACATCGACGAGACCGAACGCCGCGCCACCGAGATCGAGCAGGAGCTCGCCGAACTCGAGGGCGTGACGGGAGTTGCGACCGCCATCGGTCAAGGGCCGACTCGCTTCATCCTCACCTTCACGCCAGAGAAGCAGCACAGCGGGTACGCGCAGTTCCTGGTCGACATCGAGGACTACACAACGCTCAGTCGCGACATCCTTCGCGCCGAGCAGATCGTCGGCCGCCTTGCGCCCGACGCGATTTCGTTCGGGCGCACGTTCGATCTCGGGCCCAGCAACCCAGGCAAGATCGAGGCTAGGCTCGTCGGGCAGGACCCCGATGTGCTCCGTGACCTCGAGGCCCAGGTGCTTGAAATCTTCCGGGCAGACTCGGATACCAAAGGGTCGCGAGGCAATTGGTACGAGCGTGTCAAAGTGATCCACCCGCGCCTCTCCGAGGAGCAAGCCGACGCGCACGGCATCACCAGCAAGATGGTCGCCGACGCGATCAAGGCTGAGTTCGAAGGTTCCACCGTCGGGGTCTACCGCGAAGGAGACGAGGTAATTCCGGTCATGTTCCGTGCACCGAACCCGGAGCGCTTGACGGTCGACTCGCTGCGGCAGATCCCGCTATGGAGTCCGATCTCCCAGCGCTACATACCGATGGCCAACGTGGTGACCGGCCTCGACACGGAATGGACCGACCAAGTGGTCGAGCGTCGAGACCGCAAACGCACCATGACTGTGGTCACGGATCCGACCAACGATTCGGCCCCAAGGCTCCTTGCCAGGCTGAAGCCCCAGGTCGAAGCGATCGACTACCCGCCGGGCTACCACGTCGAGTGGGGCGGAGAGTACGAGAGCACCAACGACGCCCAGGCTGCGCTCTTCGAGCCGATCCCGATCTTCGTTGGGATCATGGTCTTGATCGTCATCGGCTTGTTCAATGCCATTCGACAGCCGCTCGTCATTTGGCTCACCGTTCCCTTGGCGATCATCGGCGTCACCGTTGGGCTCTTGCTGACCGATCAGCCCTTTGGGTTCATGGCGTTGCTTGGCTTCCTCAGCCTCTCCGGCATGTTGATCAAGAACGCCATCGTGTTGGTCGACCAGATCGACCTTGAGATCCGAGAGGGCAAGCCGACGTACACGGCGATCCTGGACAGTGGCGTGAGCCGCCTGCGGCCCGTCGCGATGGCGGCGGCGACGACCATCCTCGGCATGATTCCGCTCTTCAGCGATGCGTTCTACATTGCCATGGCCGTCACCATCGTCGGCGGTCTCGCTGTGGCGACCGTGCTGACCATGGTTGTCGTGCCGGTCTTTTACGCCATCCTGTTCAAGGCCAATAAAGAAGAGGCCGGGGCAGCCGCATAGCCTCGGTCGCTGATCAGTCGTTGCGGCTCATGTGAGCGATGTGGAGGCCGACCAGGCGGGCGATCATCACCGCAAGGTAGAGCTGCCCGAACACCCCCGCTATGGCGGAAACCATTCGTGCCAGCTCCGACACGGGTACGATGTCGCCGAACCCCATCGTCGTGAAGCATATCAGGCTGTAGTACATCACCGCGGCGTTGAGTTCGTTGCGGTGAGCCACAGTGGTGTCGGGCAGCCCTGAGAACGACCCGGGACGTTCGAGCTCGATGATTTGGAACACCATGCTGAAGGCGATGGCGATCAGCAAGTAGGTGACGATCGCCCCGAAGATCGTGTTGAGCGTCACGTCGCGGCGGCGAAAGAGATGGCCGACGATGATCCAGATCGCATAGAGGAGCCACACCGCGGTTATCGCGAGGGCACTCGTGTCGAGGATCCCCGAGCCGGTGAGCTCTTCGCCCCACCGAATGCCGAGAGTCAGCACCGTCAACAGGAGAAACGGGACTCGGTGTTTGCTCGGGCCGACCGACCGAACGCCAGCGAGAAGCACCAAGTCGAACAGCAACTCCACGAGCAGACTGGACCCAGAGGATTCCGCGGGTACGAGTGGACTCGCCACGATCAGAACGACCAACACCACAAGCAGGGCGGCGTGCGTGGGGGGACGAAGATGAGGTCTCATGACGGAGTGTGCCCGGTCACTTACCTCATCGCACGAAGCGATGGAAGCTCCAATGCTGGCCTTCGCAACGGTGTGTTGCGGAAGTCTCCGTTCGAAAGCGGCGACGGAGCTTCGCGAGCTCGATGAGCGGTGCGCCTCGAGCTCGTGAATCCAAGGTTTGTCCGAGGTACACCGATAGGAGCAACTCGTCGATCATCGCGGGCCGCTCGTGAAGCTGGAGCGACGTGGAAGGCCCCGCCTCGATCGAGATGCACTCACTGTCTCGAGACTGCTGCAAGTGCTGGATTGCGCGCCGGATGTTGGGGTCCGCATCGGCCACGACGGGTACCGGACAGTCCGCAAGCCGTCGCGCGGCTGTCGCGTCGGTGGTGAACACCAGCGGCCGAGCCCAGCCGCCGAAGACTGGGTGGGAGAAATCGATGTCACCACTTCGTGTGAGGATTAGGAGCCATGGTGGCTTCCAAAGGCCCCAGTGGCGCTCCCGCCAGTCCACCAAGGCTTGGCCCCATCGGGGGTCTGCGCTGAGGTCGTACTGCAGTTGAGGTTCGTCCCGCAGGATCTTTGCGGTGATCACGATGGCGTCCGCGCGCGCCCGTGCCATGTGGAGCGCCAAGAAGTCCAGGTCGCTCTTCGGGGCGTGATCGCCGATCTGCAAGGTCGTGAGCAGGCCAGCCTCTGGGTCGTTCCAAACGGCTCCGCTTTGCGACACGGTCGGACGCGTGTCGAGTGGCCTCCCAAAGAGCGCCCTCGCTGCGCGCGACACGCTTGCCGCGTCCGAAAGCTCGACCAACCCGCCCATCCCCTGGATGGAAAGGTCCTTTGCGGTTCAAGTCAACCGGCTTTGTCCCAAAACTCGCCCGGCGGATCCTCGCTTGATACCGTCCGCGCATGTGGCGCGGGCTTTGGATTATCCTAATCATCGGGGTTGGTTGCGCGGGTAGGCAGACCCCGGAATCCTCTCAGGAGATCGTCGTTGCCCCGCTCCCGCTGCCTCAACCGGTCTATCCCCGAGAGCAGCTCAGCACGGACCTCCAACTGTTGTGGGGCCGCGTGGAGGATGCGGTCGCGGTCCGCCCGCCCGAGCCGCCGGGCGGTGCATCGAAGGAAGATATCGAGGAGTGGGCCGAGGGGCCTTTTCAGGACTGGCTTGTCCAGCGGAGCGAGGCCACCAACCGCGCGCTCGCGGCCACCTATGGCCTGCGGACGCACCCTCTCTACGAGCGGGGCATCGGGACGGCGCTGTTCGGCTACATGTACGAAGATCTCGCGAGCAGCATTCGAGGCGCTCCCGTTCCCGAGGACATCGCCGCGGACCCCGGCCTATTGGCGATCTACTCCGAATCGCTGGACGACCACCTCATCCCGTTCGCCGAGCTTTCCGCCAAAGCGTACTACGCCTGCCTCGCCCTCTTCCTCAAGCTCGAGGACCCTCAATGGGGAGAGTGGGCGCTATTCTGCGACCAGCGCGGCGAGGAGGTGGTCGACACGTTTGCGCTAGAGCCCGAGGAACCTCCCAAGCCGGATGCACCTCCGCCGTCGGATCTCACCCAGCTCTTAACCCCTCGCTGAACGCGGAGGGTTCTTTCTTGTCCGGGGTGGGCGATTCGTGGGCGTGCTTGTCGGCGATGAGGCTCATCGCGCGCTCCGCCAACGCAGTGATGGTGAGCGAGGGATTGACCCCCGGGTTCGCCGAGATCGCAGAGCCGTCGATGACGTACATGCCCGGGTAGTTGAAGACCTCGTGATTCTTGTTGATCACGCCGTTCTCTACCGAGGTTCCCATGCAGGCCCCGCCGAGGATGTGCGCGGTCGACGGGATCCCGAAGACGGTCTCGGAGAGGGTGTTCGCCGCCACCCCATCGACTTTGTCTGCAAAGCGTTCGGCGAGGTCGGTGGCCTCTTCGATGAACGCCTTGGGCGCGTCGTCCGGGTTGTCGAGCTTGGTGACAAGGCCTCTTCGGAACGCAGTCCGCCAGTTTCGACCGATCTTCATCCGCAAGGTGCCCTCGAGCGTCCGCATGTAGAGCAGGATTTGCGAGTGCTTCGACAGGTCGGGCACCAAGATCGCTCTGAGCCAGGTGATCGGCTGCTTCACGAGTGCCACGAGCGCGCTCCACAGGCGAGCGAGGAGTGTCGGCCCGGGGGCGTGCGGCATGAGTAGTGTGCGGAAAAAGCCCGAACCTGCGCCGTAGCGGACCGGTTCGATATGGCTGTGCTCGTCGGTGTGCAAGATCGAGGTGATCGCGACGCCCTTGGTGAAGTTGGAGCCCTTCTTCGGGGTGACCACTGCGATCAACGCTTCACTGTTCGACCGAATGTAGCACCCGACTTGGTCGGAGAGGTTGGGCAGCCCGCTTGGGTCTTCCTTCATCTGGAGGAGCAGCGGCATGCTGCCCATCACACCCGCGGCGAGGACCAGCCGGTCGCACGTGTACTCGACCGTTCCGTCGGAGCTGGTCGTTCGGACCCGATAACCACCGCCGTCGTTCGGCGACACGTGTGTCACCTCGGTTTCGGCAAGCACTTCGGCGCCCTGCTGCTCGGCGAGGTAGAGGTAGTTGCGGTCGAGGGTGTTCTTGGCACCCACTCGGCACCCCGTCATGCAGGCGCCGCAATGCGTGCACCCGACGCGATCCGGCCCGGCACCATCGAAGTAGGGGTCAGGTACCTTCTTGCCTGCGTCCCCGAAGAAGACGGCGACTTCGGTGGGAAAGCAGTGCTCCTCGCGGCCGATGTCTTTGGCGATCTCCTTGAGGATCCGGTCCCCGCGTGTTTCTAGGGGGTTCGTCGCGGCCCCGAGCATGCGCTTGGCGGTCTTATAGTGCGGGGAAAGCTCTTGCTCCCAATCGGCCAAGTGGCCCCACGTGTCGGCTTCGAAAAACTCCTTGGTCGGGGTGGGAAGGGTGTTGGCGTACACCAAAGACCCGCCACCAACGCCGACGCCGCTGTATACGCTCATGTGTTCGAGGAAGGTCATCTGGAAGATCCCGCGAAGGCCTGCCCTCGGCAGCCAGATCCAGTCCTTGATGTTCCAGTTGGTCTTCGGGAAGTCTTCGGGTGCCCACCTGCGCCCCTTCTCGATGACGAGAACGTCGTATCCCTTTTGCGTGAGACGATGCGCCGAGGTGCTTCCCCCAAAGCCTGACCCGACGATAATCCAGTCGTAGTGCTGCTTTGCCATAGGCGTACTGTACGCGGCCGCGCCCTCGAGATCGAGCGCAGACTACGCGCCGGCGCCGCCTATGGCGCGGGGCATACCGATGAGCGTCAAAAGCTCCATCCGAGCGGCCTCGTCTTCTAAGAAGCACCCGGTGAGTCGGCTGGTCGTGGTCCAGGACCCGGGCTTACGGACGCCTCGGTAGCACATGCAGAAGTGCTGGCACTGGAGAATGACGGCTACTCCTTGAGGCGACAGCGCTTGGTTCATCGTGTTCGCGATTTGCGCGGTCAGCTTCTCTTGTACCTGCAGGCGCTTGGCGAACGTATCAACGACACGCGCGATCTTCGAAAGCCCCACGACCCTCCCATTCGGGATGTAGGCCACATGCGCCTTTCCCACGAAAGGCACGACATGGTGCTCGCAATGACTGTAGATCTCGATGTCGCTGACGAGGACGAGCTCGTCGTAGCCTTCGACCTCGCTGAAGGTTCGCTCGAGGTGAGACGCGGGGTTCTCGGCGTATCCGCGAAAGTGCTCTCGCATGGCGCCGAGCACGCGCCGTGGCGTGTCGACGAGACCTTCGCGGTTGGGGTCGTCTCCCATGTACGCCAGGAGCTTTCGAACGTACTCTTTGGCTTCGTCCTCGGTAGGCTTGTCGGTCATCTGAACAGGGATGTCTGGGCCCGGGGGCACCGTCCGTCAAGTCAAGGCTCTCAACACCCAGCCCGTGTGGGTGACGTGCCATGCCCGCGTCGTGGACGCATCACGTGAGGGCCGGCTACGCCTCCGCTTCGATGACCGGGGCGCTTGTCGTCACCGTCACACCCCTCGACACAGAATCCTCTCCAAGTGCTGCGGCACGACCCGCACGGCGGCCCGAGTACACGCAGTCTGCGATCGACAGCCCGCTCACGTACTGCCTCGAGCAGATCCCAACCGCCGTGCGGCCGGCAGCGTAGAGTCCACGGACGATGCCCCCATCTTCGCGCTTTACGTTCCCGGTCCGCTCGTCGATCACGAGGCCTCCAAGTGTCAGCGTCGGGCACGGGAAACGCTTGCTGTGGATCGAGCAATCGATCGCGTAGTACGGCCCGCTCGTCATCGCGTGCATCTTCGCTTGGTCTTTGTGGAAGCGGTCGGGCTTCTCTCCTTGCGCAGCCGCGTTGTAGTCGTCGAGGGTGGCTTGCAGCTGCTCGCTTGGAACCTTGATCGCCCGGGCGAGCTCCTCGAGCGTCGAACCTTTGCGGCTGTTGAACCACAGATTCAAGAGGGCAGGGGCTCGTTGAAACCACTGGGCTTCGCCGCGCCGGCTCTGCTCGAACGCGAGCTTTCGCAGCGTTTCGTTGATGATCAGGATCGCGGTGCCGCTTTGCTCGTCGACCATCGCCTCACCGATCGCGGCGCCGTACATGCCTTCGTTGATGTATCGATCGCCCTGCTTGTTGATGATCATCCCCTTGGCGAACGCTTCGGGTGGATTGATGAAGCGCCACGCTGAGATACGAGCCATCCGGTCGGTCTTGCCGCCAACGCTCGTACCGAGCAGGATCCCGCTTCCGTTGTCCGACGCCGTCCCTAGCGGCATCGCCTTCCCATACCCGGGCGCAATGTTCCGCACCATCTCGCGGTTGTAAATGAAACCGCCTGCCGCCAGGATCACCCCCTTGGCCGCGCGCACTCGCCGGACCACCGAGTGCTTCGCTTCGATTCGAAACGAGTACTCGCGAAGCTTGGCTCCGAGCTTTGGGATGTACTTGACGATGGCGATGCCCGCCTTGTGAACGCGTCGATGGAGCCGACTCCAGAAGCCACGCTTCACTTCGCGGTACTCGACGCCGATCACTTGGTTGTCCTCGTCGACCGCGAGCCGCGTCACGCGCGACCCGTACTCGACGGGGACGCCTGCACGCTTGGCCGATTCGCGCAAGGGTTCGTAGAAGCTTTGCCCCGGCAGACCTCGGCCTTTGGCGCGATGACCGCGCGGGGCTGGTTTGGCCGCCTCTTTGAACGGGGAGAAACCCTCGTTGCCAGAGTAGTAGAGGTAGTAGTCGTCGGTCGGGTAGGAGGTCTTGTAGGGGCACAGGCTGGCCTCGAACGGCACGCCATGCTCTTCGAGCCACGTGAGGTTCTCGACGCTCCGGTCACAGAAGTCGCGGAGCGTTTCATCCGAGACCACGCCTTGGACCTCGAGTGAGAGGTATCGGTGCATCTCGTCGGCGTCGTCCGAGACCCCGGCCTCGCGCTGGATGTGGGTGCCTCCGCCGGCGTACACCACGCCCCCACTGATTGCGGTGGCCCCGCCGCCATGAAACCGGTCGATGACCAGTACCCGCGCGCCGGTCGAATGGGCCTCGAGCGCCGCACAGATCCCCGCGCCTCCGTAGCCGACGACCAAGACATCGACCTCCGCATCCCACGCTTGGGCGTCGGCGTTGGAGACGACCCATGGCGGTTCTGCCGGTGTCGGGGCCCAGCTCTTATTGCCTTCTGGCATGGCCAAAATAGAACATGTTTCATTTCGGCTGTCGAGCCGACGGAACCGGAATGCCCTCGGAAACCTTGCTTTTCGTCTCTCGCTCGCCGGCCTCGCACCGGAGTTCCCAGACATCGAGGTACGGGCCTTCCAGGCTGCATCCGCGTGCGCAGCGCGCCCAGAACCCGTTGGCCCGCTCCCAGAGCGCGAATTCCTGGCCGAGCCAATCGTACTCTGTGGGGTCGTCGGCCACGACCGCCTCGGCTTGTGTCAGGGTGCCCGCGATGTGCTCGTACAAGAGCGCGATCCGACCGTTGGCGACGGCGTAAGCGTCGCTTGGGCCCACACGGAGCGCTTTCATCAGGGCCAGGGATTGCTCGACCGCGATGGTCTGCGCTTCGAGCCAGCCGGCCAGGCTCTCCGCTTGCCCATCCCAGTCGGTGGTGCGGGCGGCATCGGTGAGCTCAACCAGACGTTCGTACGCGGGGCTCGAGGTCCCGAACGGATCTGTCGGGACGTTGGGGAGCATACCCATCGCCTCCGGTTCGATCACCACCGGTGGGCTGTTGGTGCGTCCGCACCCCACGGCGACCACCGACATCAAGGTGCACACCCACGCGCGCCAACTCATTTCGCCTCCCGGGGAATGGCGTCGTCGAGGAACGCGATGTACCGATCCGCACGTTCTCCATCGAACAGCACGTTGTTGTGGTCGATGCCTGAAGCCTCGATGTAGGTCATCGCGGAAAACAGCTGTGCAAGCTCTCGCCCGTGACCTACGGGAATGATCGAGTCGGCGCTGCCATGTGCGACCAGCGTCGGGCTGTTCCAGGTACCCGCCAGCTCACGTGTGACGAAACGGTGCTTGAGAAGCCGCCCCACCGGCAGCACTCCGAACTGCTCACGCGCGAGATCGGGCACTGAGGTAAAGGTTGATTCGAGCACGACCGCGCCGGGCTTCACTTCGCTGGCGAGCTGCGCGGCCACGCCACCCCCGAGGCTCCGACCGTGGATCGCCACCCGGGAAGCCGGTACGCCGAGCTCTCGCGTCACAAAACCCCATGCAGCCTGCGCGTCCGACCGTGTTCCGGTCTCGCTCGGGATGCCCGTGCTACCCGGGTACCCTCGGTAATGGATCCCGACGTAGTCCCATCCTTCGGCGATGAGCCGTTGTTGCAGGGGCAGCTGGCCGAGGACCGAAGACGCATTCCCGTGGAAGTACAGCACGACTCGGCGTGGCCCGTCGCCAAGGCCCGCCCGGTGCCAGCCGTAGATCGTCTCGCCATCGTCGGTGCGAATGGCGAGCTCGTTTGCACCCACTTCCGTGGCGAACCTTCGCAACAAAGGCTTGGTGACCCCCTCTGGCCCAGGAAATACGACACGCCGCTGAAACTCCGAGAACCAACCCATTGACACCACGCCAAGCACCCCCAGCAACAACACCCCAACGAGGAGCCTGCGCATCAGACATCCCCCTGCGATATTTCGAGCGCGGTGCTCGTGGTTGATTTACCATGCGCGGGCATGCGTATTCTGATCAAAACATCGTTGACCGGACTTGCACTATGGTTGGCGGCCTGCGGCGGGTCCAAGAGCACCGAGACCACCGCGGCGGGCTCCTCCGGCAAGATGAGCGCGATCGAGGCGTTTGGCGGGCTGACGCCACCCGATGCGCCTTGGGCCGAAATGAGCTTTGCAGATCGTGAATTCTACATGGTTGGCAAGGTGAACCCGATCATGCAGGAGATCTTCGAGCGGTACGACGCAGAAGAGTACGCGGGATTCGACTGTGTCGACTGTCACGGCGAAGAGATGAGGGAAATCAAATTCAAGATGCCGGCTCCCTCGATGTACATCGTGCCCCCCGAGGGCACGCCCGGGCATCGTGGGATGATGGCCATCTTTCCGGAGACTGTGAAGTTCATGGAAGAGACGGTGACGCCTGCGATGGGCAAGCTTCTAGGAGTCGACAACTACACTTGTGCAGGGTGTCATCCGACCTCGGCACCGAGCCCGCGCAAGCCTGCGTCGAAGCAGCGCTCATCTAAAAAAAGCAGGGCTTACTAGGCCTTATCCTCCTTTGACCCCGCGGGACGTGCCTGCTAGCTTCCACCGGCTTTTTTCCTGAAGGGAGTCCAATGACCTGGGTCATCACACGTCTTTGCCGTGACTGCGTCGACAAGTCCTGCGTGGACGTTTGCCCGGTGGAGTGCATTTACGAGTACAAGGGCGACGACCGCGAGGCCTTCCCAAACCAGCTGTACATCCAGCCTGAGGAATGCATCGACTGCGGTGCGTGCGAACCTGAGTGCCCGTGGGAAGCGATCTACGAGGACGCGTCGGTCCCCGAGGTCTTCGCCGACGATACCCCGCTCAATGCCAAGATGATCGAAGCGCAGGACGACTTCGAGGTCCCGGTCCACGATGACGTCGATACACCGTCGCCCGAGGAGGTCTCCGCCAACAAAGAGAAGTGGGGCCTCACCGGCTAGGTTCTTGGGCGTCCCGCACAGGGCGGCGCCATCGGCCGAAGGCTGGGAACGAACCGTTGGTCTGGCGGTGACGCCACCAAGCGTATCCGTACGCGACCGCGATCGCGGCGGTGCAAGCGTAGCCAACGTATAGGTAGAACGAGGCGAGCTCCTGGGCAGTCCAACCGAACTGCCCGACGAGCCGGTTCATGTCCCCGTCGCTGTCTGCCCCGAGCGCAGCGCCCCACGGCATCCGGCTGAGGTCGTTTGCGGCAACGTGCCAAAGTCGAAGGGCGTGGGTGAAGCAAAGCGCGGCCGGCACGATGGCGACCCAGCGCCAAAAGTCCCAACGAAGCCTGTCGGGCAGCGGGAAGTGAAAGGCCACCAACAGGAACGCGCCCAATAGGAGCTCCGCGAGCGCGCCGCTCAGAATCTGCCACATCCGCGTGGTGTCCGCGGGAAGCACTAGGGTGAGCAACAGCTGTGCCGCGAAGAGGGTCGCGGCGACGCCCATCGCGAAGCGGTTGCCTTCCTGGTGCGCTCGGTAGCCGAGCCAGCCGAGCGTGCCTGCGACCAAGAGCCCCATCAGCACGGACTGAGCGTCCAGCCAAAACGTGAAGAACGGTAGCGGGACCGCGATCCGACTGCTCAACCATGAGGCCGCAGCGTGACCGAGCTCGTGAAACGGCATGCCGACCATTGCCGCGAACAAGCGACCGAAGGGCGTCGAACAAACCAGCGCGCTGATCAGCATCACCAAGGGGACTCCCACCAAGTTCTCGATGCCTGCGTCGAACCGGCTTCGACTGTGTGCGAGACCCCGGCCCGGGTCGCGATCGACCACGCTCGACCGTGGGGCGCTCGGGCGCGGCCCCACCGGCGCGGCGGGCGCCCTGCGGACCGTTCGCCGAAGCGCAAAGAACGCGCCCTCGGGCAACCACAAGCCTCCGCAGGGTCGGCATTGCCAGAGCTCACCGGCCGACTCTTTCAGCGAGAGTGGCTCCATCGCGGGGGCTTCGCAGCCCGGGCATGCGCGATTGTCTTCGTCGCCGAGGGCGAGCGGCGCGGCGTCCGTCGCCTGGGTGAGCGATGCGCCACCCGTCAGCGCACGGATGTCTTCGCGGCGGACAAACATCCCCCGACAGTGCTTGCAGAGTCCCACGCGGACGCCCGACGTCGCGGCGTAGTCCTCGAGCGGCATGGCCACGCAAGTTGGACAGTTCCCCACGTTTTCAGTGTAACGGGCTTTGAGCGCGACCCCACAAACCCCATGCGTGAGCCCCAGAGCCCCGGTATAAAGCCCCGGATGCGGCGACAAATCGCGGACAATGGGATCTTCTTGCTGCGGGTCTCGGTGGCCATCATGATGCTGAGTCACGGGGTCCCGAAGGCGCTCGACTACGAGCAGCACATCGCGACGTTTCCGGATCCACTCAACGTCGGTACGGAGATCAGCGCCATGCTGATCCTATTTGCCGAGGTGGGCTGCTCGATCTTGCTCCTCGTCGGTCTGCTCGGGCGCTTCGCAGCCGCCACCCTCTTCGTTGCAATGATGGTCGCGGCGTTCGTGTTTCACTTTCCAGACCCTTGGTCAGACAAGGAGCTGCCGCTTCTCTATGCGGCCATCTTTGCGTGCCTGACGCTCACCGGTCCAGGCTCGACTTCGATCGATGGTTGGTTCGCTAGGCGGGTGTTCGAAACAGAGGACCGACCCGATCGAGGGCCTCGCTCAGCAGAGCGGGGGGCACCGCCGTAAAGCAGAGGCGAACCCATGTGGCGAAGTGTTCGCCGCACGCTAGACCTGGCGTGATCAACACGCCGCGGTCGGCGCATCGTTCGAGAAACGGCGTGCAATCCTCTGCGGACGCTTCGAGTCGCGCGCGAACGTCCACGAACAGGAACGTACCGCCGTCCGGCATGCGTGTGCCGAGTGCTTCCGCGGCGAGCGTGCCTGCCGCACGGTATGCGGCTCGGCTTTGCGCCACCCACTCGGCTCCTTCTTGGAGCGCGCGTATCGCGCCAAACTGCATGGGCCGGGGGGCGCAGTACGTTTGAAACGTTTGCATGCCGCGAACCGCGCTCATCACCGACGCGGGACCGTGTGTAAAGCCGACGCGTGCACCGGCGAGCCCGTACGTCTTGGAGAGCGTGTGAAAGGCGAGCGCACGATCGGCGATTGCGGGGTGCTTCCAAACCGCCTCGGGGGCTTGGTCGCCGAGGTAAAGCTCTTCGTATGCCTCGTCGCACAACACCCACAGGTTGTGGCGCGCCGCGACCCGGAGCATTGCGTCGACCACAGATGGAGGCACGACGCGCCCCGTCGGGTTGTTCGGTGTGTTGATGTAGAGCGCGACCGTTCGCTCGGTCACGGCGTCCTCGAGGAGTGCCTCGGCATCGAAGGTTGGATCGTCGAGACGTGTGTAGAACGGTATTTGCACGGGGACGGCGCCCTTGGTTGCGAATACGCCGCGGCTCAGCGGCCAAAAAGGGGACGGTAGGAGCACCTCGTCGCCAGGGGCGAGAAGCACTTGGGCCACGACGTTGAGTCCCGCGGTGGCGCCCGCCATCACCTGTACGTTTTCGCGGTCGAGCGACACGGCGTGGCGGCGCTCGACAAACTCGAGGAACGCTTCGAGAAGCTCTGGCTCTCCATGGACCGGCGCGTACTTGTGAAGGCCCGGGTGGGCGTCGCTAAGTTGGCGCTCCGCGCGAGCGGCGAGGATAGGGTCTCGGTACGTGTCGCCGACGTGTAGCGGAAAGACGACGTCGCTCGATTGCGCCGCTCTTGCCGCGAGGTTGCTGTACACCCGGTGCGACACGCCGTGGGCGTACGGAGAGATCTCAGGAAAGCGAGGCATGACTCACAACCAAGCCCAAGCGACGATGGTCACGGTACTGATGCCGACGAGGGTTTGGAGCGGTAGCCCAAGCCGCAGAAAATCAGAGTATCGGTAGCCCCCGGGGCCGTAGACCATCAGGTTTGTTTGGAAGCCAATCGGCGTCGAGAACGCGGTCGACGCGGCGATCATCATCATGTAGCTGATCGGCAAGAGTCCGATCCCTTGCGCCTCCGCGACCGAGGCGGCAATCGGGAACATGAGTGCCGCGGACGCTTTGGTGGTCACGACCCCCGCGAGTACTGCCGTGATCGTGTAGAGCGCTACCAGAACCCCAACTCGGCCAAACGGTTCGGCGACGCTGATCAAGTTGGCGGCGAGCACTTTACCTGCCCCACTCCTGTCGATCGCGACGGCGATCCCGAAGGCCGCGGCAATGGCCAGCAGTACGGTCCAATCGATCGCGCGTCTCGCTTGCTCGCCGGTCAGGCATCGGGTGAGGAGCATCAGCGCAGCGGCGCTGAGCGACGCCGTCATGAGTGCCAGCGTGCCGGTTGCGTTGACGAGCACCATCAAGAAGAGGATCACCGCTGCCAGCCAGGCCCGATCATGGCGGGGCGGTCGGCTGTCTTCGACTTCGGCGATGAGCGCAAAGTTGGGATCGCGTTGGCGTTTCTGGGAGAACGTTGCGTGCGACTCGATCAGAAGCACGTCGCCTGCTTGGAGCCGAATGTCCCCCACCTTGGTTTCGGTTACACGAACGCCTTGACGATGGACGGCCAGAATCGCCGCATCGTAGATCGTGCGAAAACGGCTCTGGCGGATCGTCTGCCCGATCAGCGCGGAGTGCGCACCAATGACGGCTTCGACCAGGCTGCGGTCTCGACGTGCGGTGATCTTGTCGACCTGGTCCGTGTCCGGAACGATGCGCTGTTTTCGAAGGTCGACCACCGAATCTACCACTCCGGTGAAGTGCAGACGGTCGCCCTCCCGAAGCACAGTGGATGGGGGTACGGCCGCGAGAACCCGGCCGGCCCGCTCGATCTCGTAGAGGTACACGCCCCTCAGGGATCGTAGGCCGGCATCCTCGATGCTCTGGCCGATAACAGGCGAACCTCGTTCGACCCGCATCGCGATCGTGTACTCCCGCGCCTTGCCGAGCTCTTGAAGGGCGCCTTGCCGGTCTTTCAAGAGCCATTGCGAGGCGAGCACGATGAAGAGCGTGCCGATCACGAGCGCCGGAAGTCCGAGCTGTGCGATCTCGAAAATCTCGAACCGAATGGTCGGGTCACGCTGCTCTGCCAAGCCGGCGACAACCAAGTTTGTGCTGGTTCCGATCAACGTGCACGTGCCGCCAAGAATGGCGGCATACGACAGCGGCATCAGCATCAACGAAACGCTGAACTGGCACCTTCGTGCCCACGACGTGACCAGCGGGACGAACATCGCGACCACGGGCGTGTTGTTCAAGAACGCGGAAAGCGCAGCGACCGGGAACATCATTCGAAGCTGCCCGCCTGCGAGCCAGCGCGGGCGTCCGAGCACGAGCCCGGCAGCCAAGTCGAGACCCCCCGTTTCTTTGACGCCCGCGGCCACCACGAAGAGGGCTGCGATCGTGATCACCGCGGGGTTCGACATTCCGATGAAGGCCTCGGACGGTTCGATAATCCCGAGCAACAAGAGGGCGGTGAGTCCGCCGATCAGGACGAGGTCCGGCCCCGCGAGGTTCGCGGCCATGACGGCCACCATCCCCACGATCACGCCGATCGTGATCCAGCCGTCACCCGTCATAGCGCCCGAGGGTAGCAGCCCACGTCGCAATTGCCTCGTTCTTGATCGGAAAGGTTGGGAATCCTACGCGCGGCCCCGCGTTGCGCCTCGGTCAACGTCGGTATCGTTCCACCTTGTTCCGAAGGAGGACGGCCGAATCGGCATCGCCACGGGTCTCGGCGTCGATCGCCGCTTCGCGATAGAAGTCCACGCGGGCTGTGCTGAGGTTCATCGTGGCGAAGAGCGCGACGCTCGCACCAAACAGGCTCGCCACGCGCCAAAGCGGTCGAGTCTTTGGGGTGAGGTAGAGTTGTCGTCCCATCACCAGCAGCATCGCGATCGCGGTCAGTGCGCAGCCTGTCTTTACGCCCGGCAAGTCCAAGAACACGGTGATTGCTGGCGCCACCACCAGTCCGATGAGCGAGGCGTAGAAGATCCTCGCCGCAGTTTCATTGACGCCGCCCGACTCGGTGGGCTCGGGGCCCAAGCGGACGGGGAACGTCAAAGTTCGCCCGGCCGCATGCAGGCCTTGTGTCGGCGCGAAGACGCAGATGGCGATGGCGATCATGTAGAACGAGAACCAGCCCGCCATCGGCTCGGTGACATGGAGGGCGATCGGTGCGAGCCCCAGGAGGGGCATGGCGACTTTGACGGCCTGGCTTTCGCTCCGGTCTTGCATGCTGGCGACGAAGTAGGCGCCGCTGCACACCATTGGCAACCAGTACCCTTTGCCGCTCGCTGCGCCCCATGCGGCCATGTAGAAGTAGACGATCGCCGTCGTCACGCAGACCGACACGTAGGCCCAGGCGCTGCCCCGAGGTGCCCGGTTCGAGCGCGAGAACGCCGCGCGCGCGCTCAGCATCGGGAAGAACACGAAGCACCCGAGGTAGAGCGACAGGAGGTAGTGGTAGGGCACCGAATCGAGGAGGCTGCAGGACCATCCAATGGTGTACCCAACCGCGACGAGCACCAACGCGATTCGATGTGGGCGGTACAACGCTTGGCTCAGCGCCAGCACGCCCGTGAACGCCAACACTCCGAGGTAGAAGGCCGCCCCTGGAACAAAATCGCCATAGACGGGAAAGTGGGCGACGTTGAATCCGCCGACGCCGTACTTGGCGCCGTTTGGGATCATATTGAGCCAAACGTCGAACGCCAGTGCAGCCAAGACGAACCGCAGCACGAGATAGGGGCGTGCAAGCGCGACGTCTCCGAACCAGTATCGGTTCCAGGCTTTCACCGCTCGGCCGTCCTTGCCGACGCTTGGTCCGTCGCATTCGAGAACTGAAGGAACGCACGCTCGCCTCCGCAGCGGAGTTGATAGTGTCGTACGCCCTTCGCGTCGTCGCATGTATTGACGAGGGTGGCTTCGAGCACACCGTCAACCTCGCATTGCTTCTCGAGGAACGCCTCGACGACGATTCGCCGATCGCGGCGGAGAAGCTCGATCCAGTCGCGATGCACCATGGACTCGGGTGACACCGGGACCTCGACGTCTTCGCTTGTGAGGATCTCCGCGGTCGTCACGCATGTCGGTGCTTCCGTTGCGGCCGTGACGCGCCACGTGAAACGGTCGTCCGTTCGATCCTCGCGTACCAGATACGTGAGCGGGATGATGAACTGCAGCGCCACGAACCCCGCGATGAACAGTCCGCTCCGTCGGCGGATTTCTGGGTTGGGGGGTGGTGGCGGCGGCTCCGTATGGACGGAACTCATTCTCACAACATCGGCGCCCGGGGAGGGCGTGTCAAAAGTCTGGCGCGCTCTCGGAGGGTGCGGGCCGCGTCGCCCTGCCGAGCCGGAACGAAACGCCGTCCTGGCCTTGATAGACGAGGTCGATCCGATCGGTGAGGGAGATCGCATCGCCGCCCCGGCTTCCCTCGGAGTCGAACGCGTCGCCGGCCGTCGAAGCCCCGAGCGATTCGCCGATCGACCGCCATACGAGCAGCTCGTCGGAGGCGAGGAGTTCGGTGACCCATCGCGTGCCGGTCCGCCTTGCGTAGTAGAGCGAGTAGGCACTGTTGTGCACGATGAGGCTTGGGTCAGTCACTTCAGAACCTACGTCGGCCACGCGGGTTTGCGCCTCGAGGCTGCCGCCTTCGACGCGGGCCCACCCTGTGCTTGGCTCCGAGCTGTAGAACGCCCGAAGCTCGGTCGAGCCGTTGACCAGACGCGCGCGCACCACCATGACCCAGAGCCCCTGCCGAAAGTAGACGGTCGGCGCTTCGATGGAGGTTTCGTCGCCGCTTGGAGCGAGCGTCGCGTCTGGTTCCGCAGAGAACGACGTTTCCATGAGCGTCGCCGTGGCGTGCCCAACGCTGCGAACCCCGTCCGTGTCGATCGCCGTGTAAAAAAGATGCCAAGCCGTGCCGTCGAAGACGAGCTCCGGGTCGGCAACGCCCGCGGCATCGTGTGGAAGCGAGGGTGCCAGGGCCGGTGCGGTTGTGATCAACTCCGCCACCGTGGGGCCCGTCTCGACCCCCCAGAAGATTTCTCCGTCGAGCCCGTAGGCCAAGCGTCGTTCGCCATCGCCTTCGGCGACGGAGGGTCGCTCACCGAACTGTGCTTCGGGAAGCGCCATGCCGAGCCCGGTCGTCACGTCGATCGGCGCGCGCGACTGCCAGCCCTGCACGGCATCGCAGACGGACGATGCGACTTCGACGCTTCGGACTGCCGCGTTGTCGGGCGCCGCGTTGAGGTTCCGTCCGAATACCAGGAGCGATGCTTGCCTAAGCGAGTTCGGGTCGAAACCATAGGTGCCGAGTGAGACGTTGTTGCGCAGGACTTCGACACGACCCTCTGGCGATGCCACCAGCGACCACTCCGCGCTTCCACTTTCCGCGTCGAACTGGTCGGCGACCGCATCGCCGATCATCAGGTTCACTTCGTTTCGTGACCCGCTCAGGAGCAGCCCCAACCCTGCGTCGACGAACGCGCTCGGTTCGGTTGCCGAAAACGCGACTCCTGCGCTCTCGAGACACGACGCCCCGCAGTTCGCTGGAGACGCGAACCGGACATCGGCACGGACCCTCGTGGTCGCGAGGTCGAAGGCGCCTCCAAACGATGCCCCGCCTTCAGACGTGATGTTGCCGCCTGGCACGAGCCCGCGCGTGGTGAACGACGGGGCGATGGGCCCGAAACCGTCGGCGACCACGCCGAGCGTCGATGCACAGCTTGCGAGATCAAGTCCGTCGCACGAAGCGAAGCTCAGTGGCGAGGCGAGTGCCGGCTCGTCTGAGGGGACGCAGCAGTTTCCGCTGTCGATGCAGCAGGTCGCGAACACCGTGCACGATTCGGCGGCGCACGCCGACTCGGACGCGTAGCAGCCAAGCGCCCGTGCCCCGTAGTCCTCGGCGGCGCCCAACTGCGTCCCTCCGAGCTGTTCCCAGGCGCTCCTCGAAGGGTCCGCCACCAGGAGCCCAACCGGGTTGTCGACCAAGCCGCGCACGCCGCCGTCTTCGACAGGCGCGAAACCGCCGCCACTGCCGCCCGCGGCGTCCCCGCCGAGGGTTGGGTTTCCGCCGCCGCCCCCGGTGCCGCCGCCTTCGGGGGGCAAGCTCGGGCCAAAGTCCACAGTGTTGCCGTTTGTGTCGCCCTCCTGGCAACCGACCGCGACGCACGCGCCGAGGAGCAGCGCGAGGACCATTGGTCCAAGGCTTGTCGGTCGAACGGGCGTCACGGCATCCTCCACAATTGCTCCAGAGGGACGAGCTGATCGGTTCGCCCCCCGCCTGGTAGATTCACACGCCGTGCCAAGAGGAACCGTAGGACCTCGGGATCATCCCCGCGCGGGCTCACCGCGATTCCAGTGATACTGCATCCCTCACCGAGGCAGTCACTCACCACCAACGGCGCGTCATGACGGAGCACGGGATTGACCGGGAAGGGAAGGGCCTCGGGGAGCTCGCGTTCGAGGCTCGCGACATCGTGTGTTCGTCCCTCGGCGAGCGCCACGCTCCAGGTTCCGGGCGACGCCTGCGCCAGGAACCAAAGCCGCATGCGGAGCCCGTCTTCGAAGAACACCACGCGCGGTTCGGGTGCGCGGATCCCGCCCGCGGCGAACGGCCCAAGGTCGCCCGCAGTGAGCACGACGCGACGCATGGTTTGACCCGCCTCGGTCATCACTTCGAGTGCGCGGGAGAGTCGCACCGCGTGGATCTCGGTGGTCGGTCCCGCCCCCTGCACGCAGGTGAAGAAGAGCCAATAGCCCGTCAGGAAGTCCGGATCCGCTGGAATTAGCGAGGGATCCCGCAGGCTCTCGCACTCGGGCACGTCGGCTGGTGCCACGGTCGGGAGCACCGGCAAGTCGATGGCCGTGGTGGGCGCTCCAACGGGTCTGACCACTTGGAGTCCAAACACATCGGGCGGGTCCGGGCTGACTTCCCGCGCGAACGACAGCACCAGGTCTCGCAGCACGCCGTCTTCGTTGAGCTCCGCGAGAAGGTGCGGTTCGCGTACGCTCAAGTTACCGACGCAGCCTCCCGGGATCTCGATGCACGACGGTGGATCGTTGCCCGCCTTGGGGCCGTCGCTCGTGGTCCAGCCGTTCAGGCTCCAGTCGTCGCCTGCGTCGGTGATGTCGCGCGCGTGGCCGATGGCGTACCCCACGTGGGTGACCGGCTCGAGCTCGGGCGGGTCGTTGCTCCCCTCGACGATCAAGTCCCACTGGACTTCCGAGACCGCGTTCCTCGAGCTCGCCAATGTGGGCGCGCCCACGTAATCGGACCTCCACGAGGGGGCGAATCGGAGGCTCGATCCAGTCAGAGTTGCAACTTGTTTCTCGAACTGGCCCGGATTGGCACAGTCCTGCCGGGTCGCCTCGAGCGGGCCAGCGAAGACCCCTTGCCCTTGGCTCTCCACCGCGACGAAGAGCCCCGGGACCTGGTCGCAGTCGCCCTCGGCCACCAAGTCGGGGACACGGCTCATCGTGAAGCCCTCGACGACTCGTGTCCCGTCTACGGTCACCGACGCGCGGAGGATCGGCTGCGCGTCTTCGTCGAGGGTGGGCCGCACTGTGATCTCGACAGCGACCCCTTCATCGACTGTGCTCGTGGTCCGGGCGATCTCTTCTCCAGCCTGGGTCACCCGAAGCAGGCCGCCCGCATGAAGCGTCACTCCGATCTCTTCGAGGAGCGGGCTTCCGAGCGCCGTGTCGGACGCGGTGGTCAGGGCAATCCCCGTGAATCGTTCACAGAGCGCGTCGTCGTCGCAACCGCTGGGGTCGGTCGACCGAAGGGTTGTCGTCACCCATCCGCCAAGGGCCAGCGGGACACAGTCGCCCCCGATCAACGCACGCGGCTCGGTAGCTGACCCGAAGTCGCCAACGACCCGCGTTCCGTCGAGTGTCGGGGTGGCCGGCGTCCACGCGTCTCCTTCGGTTGGGGCGAACGTCCATCGCAGGCGGAGGTCGCCGGACCAGTTCTCGGCCAGGGCAGGGCGGCGCCGCTCGCAACACGCGGGCTCCTCGTCGCAGTCTGTGTCCTCGCAATCGATGAGGTCATCGTCGTCGTCGTCCTCGCCGTCGTCACAGAACAACTCGATGCCTTCGCTCGGGGTTCCGCCCATGCCACCCATCCCGCCGTCCGGGGGCATGAGGTCGCGGTCGGGTGCGTTGAAGAGCGAGCAACCCGTTGCCCACATCAGGATCGCGAAGCCGACAATGAGCCCCCTCATGGCCGAACACCCCACTGCCATGTCGCGGACGCAAAGCCTCCGCGCGAGCTCGCCGTGACATCGATCTTGAGCCGGTCCTGCCGCAGTCGCTTTCGATGGAGGGCGTAGAGCACGATCGCGCTCACCCCGAGCGCAACGGTCGTGCCCCACATCACGTCTGCCGCAATGTTGAAGCGATCGGTCCTGTCGGCAAGCGCGTTGGCACGCGCCAGATCGTCCGGATCCCCCGTCATTTCGTAGATCGCCGCCGCATCGTTGTAGTCGTTTCGGAGCTGACGCGCGCGGATCGAGAGACCGAGCCCGACAGCCGCGGTCGCCACCGCGCCCGACGCTGTTCCGATCGCGGCGTTTCGAAGGCGCGGGCGTCGCGTCGGGGTTTCGTACGGAGGCTCTGGTGGCAGCTCGGTGAGCGGCTCCGCTGCCGGGGGCCTCGCCTCGAGGGCGAAGGCCAAGTTGGTGTCCTCTCCTCGGTCGACTTCAATGCTGCGGGTTGCACCGAGGAAACCCTCGCGCTCGAGCCACACGGTGTGTGCGCCCGGTTCGACAGCGACTTCGGCCGGGGTGATCCCAAGCGGTGCGAGGTCCCGTCGGTCGATCCAGAACTCCCCACCACCCGGAACCGATTCGATGCGTACGATGGCCACCGAGGGACGAAGGGCTTCGAGGCGCGCCTCGGCTTGCTGCCGGTCGGCCTCTGCAAGACCTTCGATGCGAAGGTACTCCGAGTAGTAGTTGAACGACTCGACGTCGCGGCCGAGCGCTTCGGACACGACTGCGGCGTTGAACAACGCGTTGCGGCTGCGCACGATCCGCAAACTGTCGACGTACGCTTCGAGTGAACGCTGCAAAAGCCTCGGGCGTTCCGCGTCGGATGCGCGTTCGGCCTCTTGGTAGAGTCGGTTGCCCTCCTCAAAGTAGACCCGCGCCTCCGCGTTCTCGGAGCGAGCCTGTGCCCACGCCGTTGAAGGTGC
This sequence comes from Myxococcota bacterium, assembly GCA_039028875.1. Lineage (GTDB taxonomy): Bacteria > Myxococcota_A > Polyangia > Polyangiales > Houyiibacteriaceae > SG8-38. Next base: position 99,249 of record JBCCHE010000014.1, read on the forward strand.
GGTGAAGCACATGGCGAGGATCAGGCTGTCGATAAGATAAGTCCGCACGGAGCTAGAAGTCCTGCTTGATGGGTGGCGTTGTTCGCCGGGCCTTCTTCCGGAGCGTCACGTCGACCGATCGGTCGTCCTCCGCGATGAAGGCTATCTGTCTAGTTCGGTGACCGCCGAGCGAGAACCGGAGCTTGGCCTCGGTGCCGCGCGGAAGCGCTAAAGAAAGTGGTGTCAGTCCTTGACGTTGCCCATTGAGGGTGACCGATGCGCCAGGAGGCGTCGAATTGAGGCGAACGGTGACCTCTTCTGGAGTTGCCGTCGGGGGCTTTTCGCCGGCGGGTGCGGGGTCGGGGTTCGTGTCGGACCGGGCCGGGACCATCTCGTTCGCTCGGGTTGCCGTCGGGGGCGGCTCGGCTGTAGAAGGAAGCGCCTCTGCAGTCGGGGCCCCCGGGTTCCCCGAGCGGCTTGTAGGATCCGCGTCGGGCCGGGGCCAGAAGCCGAAGAACAAGAGTGCGACCGCGATCGCGCCAAGTGCGACGGCCACCGGTCCGCGTCGCCGCTTCGTTGGCGTCTGCACGTTGCCCGAAAGCGCGTCGCAGAACGCGCGCATGTTCTCGAACCGGGCCGCCGGGTCTTTCTCGAGCGCGCGCATCACGGCGGCTTCCACATGCGCCGGCACTCGAGCGTCTGGGTTGCGGCTCGAGGGAGGGTCGGGCGTCTCGTTCCCGTGCTTGAACAGCAACTGAAAATGGTTGTCCCCCGAGAACGGTGGTGTCCCCGTCAGCATCTCGTAGGTGATGACGCCAAGCGCGTAGACGTCGGTGCGATGGTCTGCGACCGACACACCTCGAGCGAGCTCGGGTGAGATGTAGAGCGGTGTTCCGAGAATCTGATCGGTCTCGGTCAGCTTCATGTCCTTGTGTTCGGGCGTCTTGATCTTCGAGATCCCAAAGTCGAGCACCTTCACGAAGTCGCGTCCGTCTCTCTGGGTGACGAAGATGTTCTCGGGCTTCAGATCCCGGTGCACGATCTGCGCGTCGTGCGCCGCCTGAAGCGCGTCTCCCGTTTGCGTCGCCAGGTCGATCGCACTCGCCACCGGGAGTGGCCCTTTCGCGATACGCGCCGCCAGGTTCTCGCCCTCGAGGAGCTCCATCACGAGGAACACGCTTCCGTCGTCCTGCGTGTGGAAGTTGACCACTCTCACGATGTGCTCGTTGTCGATGCGCCCGGCCGCCTTGGCTTCGCGAAGGAAGCGTTCGACGGCGTCTGGTTTGCTCGCGCGACCCTCGGACAGCACCTTGACCGCGTATCGTTCCTCGAGGTGCTCGTGTGTCGCTTCGTAGACGCACCCCATGCCACCCACGCCGATCACGCGTTCGAGGCGATACACCCCGCCGAGCGTCGTCCCGATCCGTGGATCCTGTAGGCCCGCTTCCTCCATCTTCCCAAGTAAATTCTAGCACGTCCGCTGGCACCCCTGGCGGTCGAGCACTAGAGGGAACCCATGCCGCTCATGCAATCGAATGGGATGCCACTCGGGACCCCGGCACCCCCGTTTTCGCTACTCAACGTCAACGGCGAAACCCTCTCGCTCGAGTCGTTTTCCGATGCCGAGGTCCTCGTCATCGTATTCACCTGCAACCATTGCCCCTACGCCATCGCGTCGGAGGATCGTCTCATCGAGTTGCAACAGGACTACGGCGACAAGGGCGTTCGATTCGTGGCCATCAACCCCAACGACGCGGTCGGATATCCTGCCGATTCGTTCGACGCGATGAAAGTGCGTGCCCAAGAGAAGCAGTTCAACTTTCCCTATCTCTATGACGAGTCTCAAGAGGTCGCGCGCGCCTACGACGCCGCCTGCACCCCAGACCTCTTCGTCTTCGATCGGGATCGAAAACTCATCTACAACGGACGCATCGACGACAACTGGCAAGAGCCCGACAAAGTGACGCGCCGCGACCTCCGTGCAGTGCTGGATGCCGCGCTCGGCGGAGGCGCCGTCGATTTCGACCACGTCGCCTCGATGGGCTGCTCGATCAAGTGGAAGTGAATGGCCCGCGTACCGCCGTTCGAGCTCCCGCGCGATGAGATTCGAAGCGAGCTCGACCGCGTCCGCCATCCGTTCCGTGTGGCGATCGACCGCGCCAAAAACCCCTTCAACATCGGCTCGATCATTCGCACCGCGCACTCGTTTCTCGTCAAGGAGATCATCCTGATTGGGACCGAGCCCTGGTACGAGCGCGCCGCGATGGGCATGCAGCGCTACGAGAACATTGTGGAGCTCCCGTCCGAGGCGGCCTTCCTCGAAGCCGCGGAAGCCAGCAAGTGGCATCTCGTTGCCTTCGAGAAGGATACGGCCGATGTTGGCCTCTGGGAGGCCGACCTTCCGGAGGACGCGGTCCTGGTCTTTGGCAACGAGGACGAAGGTTGCTCCGAGGCCATCCTAGAGGCCGCCCAACAGGTCGTCGCCATCCCCATGTTTGGTATCAATCATAGCTACCCGGTGAGCGTCGCCGCTGGCATTGCCATGGCCGAATGGGCCCGCCGCCACTACGAAAACGGCCGCTGTTTGTAGCCTTGCCTACCCCGAAAGGGACGCTAGACTCCGCCCCCTTCGGTGGGTGTAGCTCAGTGGTAGAGCACTGGATTGTGGCTC
>JBCCHE010000015.1:0-97568 GCA_039028875.1 Myxococcota bacterium
GGGAGCGACAAACGAAGCTCGACTTTGCGATCATGCTGACCGTGCACACCGTGCACCTCCTGCACCGACGCGACACATGGCATCCACTGTAAAACGAAGACGCATCATCGTTCTCGTCCACAGTGCCCTCATCCCCCCAGAAGACGTCAGCGGCCTCTCACGAGCGGAGATCGCGCCGTTCAAGACCGAGCACGAAGTTCTCGAAGGGCTGCAATCCCTCGGTCACGAAGTCCTCCTGGTCGGCCTCAACGACGAACTCGCGCCGCTGCGCAAGGCCATCGAAGAGTTCAAGCCGCACGTCGTATTCAACCTCCTGGAGGAGTTCGACGGGGAAGCGATCTTCGATGCTCACGTCGTCGGCTACCTCGAACTTCAGCGAACACCATACACAGGGTGCAACCCCCGAGGGCTCCTTCTTGCACGCGACAAAGCACTGTCGAAGAAAGTACTCGCGTACCACCGAATTCGGGTCCCTCGATTCCGCGTGTTCCCTCGGTATCGGAAGATCAAACGACCCGCGTCTTTGCCGTTCCCACTCATCGTGAAGTCCCTCATCGAAGAGGGGAGCTACGGAATTGCCCAGGCGTCGGTGGTGAACAACGACAAGGCGCTCGAAGAACGGGTGGCGTTCATCCACGAGAAGATCCTCACCGACGCGGTCGTCGAGCAGTACATCCCGGGCCGAGAGCTCTACGCGTCTGTCTTAGGGAATCACCGCCTGAACGTTCTCCCAACCTGGGAAATCTTCCTCGACAAGCTCCCCGAGGACGCCGCGAAGATCGCCACCCGCAAGGTCAAATGGGACCAAGACTATCAAGCCAAGTACGGCGTCCGCGTCGGGCGGGCCAAAGGGATCCCGGAAGAGTTCGAGCGAAAGATTCAAGCACTCTCGCGAAGGATCTGCCGCCGACTCGGAACCGATGGGACGGTGCGGATCGACTATCGACTCACCGAAAGTGGGGAGCTCTATTTTCTCGAAGCCAACCCCAACCCCGACATCGGCGATGGCGACGAGTTCGCGGGCGCTGCCCTCGCCGCCGGCATTCGATACCCGCAACTGCTTCAAAAAATCGTCAACCTGGGGATTCGCCGTGCCGAGCACGGCTAGGTGAACCGAGGCCGCCTCGGTCCAATGCTACTCGGCGGGCGCTTCACCGAACGTATCGGTGAGGTAAGCGCGAAAGCACTCGATCTCGTCGTTGCTCCAGGCGCTTTGGCCGAGGGGCATCCGAGAGCCGCCCCCAGGATTGCTGGTCAGCTTCCTCAGCAAGAAGCTCTGGTCGATGCAGGCCGGGTCCACCAACGCCCCGCCCAGGCCGTTTTGGCCGATGAGCGACGCGATCGCTCCGTCCACGGCGGTACCGTCGTCGGTCACGTCGAGCACCATCGTGCTTTGTTGTGTGCCACGGGCATGGCACGCCCCCGCGTCCGGATCACCGGCGCAGCCGACGAGCAAAGGGCGAAGCATCTCCGTCTCGAAGTTGGGAAGAAAGCATGATGACGAGCCCACGAAATCCGATTCGCAGAGGTCACGGGGATCACCCCCAGTACCGGCGTCGCCGCACGCGCAGAACAGCGCCAAGCCGAGCAGCCACGTGAGAGATGAGAATCGATTCGCCCCAAGAAATGCCATGTTTAATACCAATTTTGTTGAAAAATTAAGCTGTAGATTAAGTGAAGGGTGCAAGATTGAACCACGGCAGGCCCCCCTCGAAGCCACCCCAAGTCCCGTCAATCTTGCGAAATCCGAGCCCCGATGCAAGCCATCTTACGAAAATAAATAGCCCCTGAGGTTTAATTTTGAGCTGTAAGCAGAGGTAACACACCCATAAATTAGTCCTGCAGGGTGTGTTTTAGCGTGATACGATATTATTCGTGACGATGAGAACCAGGTGCAACCACGGCACCCTCGGGACCGGGGCGTTTGTTCTAGCGATGGTCGCTGCGATTGCGGTGCCGGGCTGCAAGGGCGATCCGACCCTTTTCGGGGGTTGCTCGACCAGCAATGTGAACGCGTGCCCGACGTCGGACGGCTTCGCCAACCCTTACGAGGGGGAGCTCGAGCTGCTCGACTGGCCGGCCACCCTACGCAAGGCGAGCCTCGAGCTCACGGGTCGGCTGCCGACCGAGCAACAAGGGCGCGTCGTCGACGAACTCGGCCAGCAGGGTTTGGAAGCGGCACTTGCGGAGCTGATGCGCGAGGACGCCTTCGGTGCGCGCGTGATGGAACTCTACAACGACCATTTCCTCACGGATAAGTACCTCGGCCGACAAAACGCGATCGACCTCCTCGACGAGGAAGTGTGGCCGAACCTCCGGTGGTTCGACTCCATGGGCGAAGACAACGACGACGTTCGCCTCTTCACGAACGACTCGCTCGCACGCGAGCCTCTCGAACTCATCTCCCACGTGGTGCTCAACGAGCGCCCCTTCACAGAGATTCTGACGGCCGACTACACGATGGTGAACGGGTATTCGTCTCTTTCACTCATCGGCCTGCCCGAACTACCCCTCGGTCTCGGCGAGAACCCGGAACGCTTCCGCAAGGTCAAGGTTCCAGGTGTTCCGCACGCGGGGATTCTCACCTCCCCCATGTTCCTGAACCGTTTTCCGACCAGTGATACCAACCGGAACCGTCACCGCTCTCGAATGGCCTACTGGTTCTTCCTCGACATCGACGTGAACCGATTCGGGAGCCGACCGGTCGACGCAAGCGCCGACTTCGGCGAGAACCCCACGCTCAACAACGCGGACTGCACGGTCTGCCACACCACCGTCGACCCGGTCGCCGGCCTCTTCATGAACTGGAACGAGAGCGGCGAGTACAACGGCGCCGGCGAGTGGTACGACGAAGAGATGCTCCCGGCGGGCTTCAACGGCGAGATCGTGCCGGACAACCAGCGTACGCGTGCCCTTCAGTGGTTCGCACAAGAGATCGCAGACAACCCCCGCTTCGCACAGGCGACCGTGAAGACGGTCTTCGAGGGACTCACAGGACAGAAAGTCCTCGACCTGTCGACCTCGTATGTGATTCCGGAGATGGGCGGCGACCCAGGTGCCGGCGGCATGGGTGGCGACCCTGGCATGGATGGCGCTGGCGGCGACATGGGCGCCGGCGGCATGGGCGGTGATCCAGGCATGGATGGCGCTGGGGGCGACATGGGCTTCGGCGGCATGGGCGGCGACCCAGGAATGGGTGGCGCTGGCGGCGACATGGGCGCCGGCGGCATGGGCGGCGACATGGGTGCCGGCGGAACCGGCGGCGACATGGGCACTGGCGGATCGGCAACCCCTCCCCCGCCACCACCACCCCCACCGCCGCCGCCACTTCCCGAAGTCGAGATCGACGACGACGTCGACCCGGCGCTCGAGCGCGCCTACAACACGCAGCAAGAGGTCCTCCGAACGATTCAGCAGCGGTTCCTCGACAGCAACTACAACTTCAAGGTGCTGGTCCGCGAGATCGTCTTGAGCCCCTACTTCCGGGCGGCGAACGCGGCACCGCTAACGCCCGAAATGGAGCTAGAGCTCTCAACGTTCGGCACCGCGCGATTGCTGACGCCGGAGCACCTCAGCCGAAAGATCGAAGCGACGACTGGCGTCTCTTGGCGGCAGCGCCCGGACCGAACCGAGTACCTGCTCGACCAGTACCGCATCTTCTACGGCGGCATCGACTCGGATCAGGTCACGCAGCGCGTCACCGAGCCGAATGGTGTCATGGCGAGCCTGGCACAGCGAATGGCCTACGAAGTGGCTTGCTCGGCCGTGCCGTACGACTTCTCGAAGCCGGCGGGCGAGCGACTGCTCTTCCCCGGGATCGAGATGAACGTTGCACCGGACGACGGTTCCGACCAGGTCCGGGAAGCCATCCGGCACCTACACGCGCGCGTGCTTGGGGAGAGACTCGGGATCAATGATCCGGAGATCGACGCCACGATGACCGTACTGACCGAGGCGTACAGCCTTGGCCGCGTCGGACTCGCAGCGGGTGCCGTCCCCGAGGAGCTGGCGAACCCTTGTCGACTCAACGACGACAGGCTGACGGGCGAGTCGCTTCCAGATGGTCGCCGTATCAACCGGGACCCGGACTACACGGTCCGCGCCTGGATGGCGGCATTGAGTTACCTACTTTCCGACTATCGGTACCTGTACGAGTGATGGAGGACTAGCTGTGGATCGTCGAGATTTCTTACGTGTCGCAAGCTGGGCCGGGCTGAGTTGTGTGTTGCCCGCAACGGTGGATCCGTTGGGCGCGACCGCACAAACAGGCACTGCCGGGTACGACGGCACCTATTGGATTTTCATGCATGCAGGCGGAGGCTGGGATCCGACCCACCTGTGCGACCCGAAGGGCCAAAGTGCGCAAGGTGACGACGACCCCATGGGGCGTTTCATCCGGGACGACATTCGCACCGCCGGCAACATCAACTACGCACCGCTCGGCGAGGACCAACTCGCACTCGATCGGTTCTTCCAGAACCACTACCAGCGGCTTCTCGTCATCAACGGAATGGACACCGGCACGAACGGTCACGACCAAGGCACACGCGGTACCTGGAGCGGGCGGACCGAAGAAGGTCACCCTCCCATCGGCGCGCTGATCGCGGCCGCGAACGGGCCGAATCTCCCCATGCCGCTCATCGGCTACGGGGGCTACCTCGACACCCAGGGCGTCACCAATGCGGTGCCACTTGGCGACGGTGGCCTGCTCCACAACCTTGCCCATCCCTCACGGCCCGATCCGCGTGGTTCGGAGGAGAACTACTTCGGCCAGGCGGACATCCCCGGAATCGTTCAGCGGGAGCAGCAGCTCCGACTCCTTCGCTTGCAAGGTCAGCAACGGCTGCCGCGCATTTGGGCAGGACAGAACGAACTCATGTTGGCACGAACCGGCCAAGACGACCTCAAGCGGGTGTCCGACGCCTTGCCAGAGGAGTTCGCCGACGGACAACTCGAGCGTCAGATCCAGGTCGCGCTGGCGGCGTACACAGCCGGGTTGTCGGTCAGCGTGAGCGTGAGCCGAGGCGGGTTCGACACGCACGGCAACCACGACCAGAACCATCTTCCGCGGCTCGTCGAGTTCGTCAACGCCGCCGACTTCGCGATCCAGGAGGCAGAACGCCTCGGCGTCGCCGACAAGGTGGCCGTGGTCTTGGGCTCCGACTTTGGGCGAACACCCGGCTACAACGGCGGCAACGGCAAGGACCATTGGCCGATCAGCAGCATGATGATGATGGGACCGGGTATCCCCGGGAACCGGGTGATCGGCGAGACGGACGAACGACACGGCCTGTTGACGGTCGACCCGACGACGCTTGCCGTCCAGGGCCCACCGGATTCGTCAGACGGCGTTCGAATCAGCATCGCCTCGGTGCACCGTGCCCTTCGCGACCTCGCAGGCGTGCCGGACAGCTTCAAGGCGGAGTTCCCACTCGGTGGAGACGACCTCCCGCTGTTCGACACGGCGGTCTAGCGCCAAGCAAGCCATGGCACGGCGGTGACGCGAGACTCCGGCTCGTGCGAAGGCGCGACGACTGGCCGCGCTCCGCTCGCCCTCGGTCGATTGGCCAGCGAGGCTAAAAGGCGGCGCCGCCGCCGATACGCAGGCCCCAGACTTGGTCCTTGTCGAACGAGAACCCCCAGGGATTGTCGAGGTTGATGACCAACCCGACCGAAGCGAACGCATCTTCGCGCCCGAAACGAAGGAATGGCATCATCGCGAGCTGCGTTCCCTGACTCTGGGCCTTCTTGCGCGGCAGCATGACCAAGGTGAATGTGGAGCCGAGGCGCAGCCAGTCGACCGCTTGATAAGCCATGACTGATCCGAGCTCAATGACCGGATCGTTGCGCTGGTTGGTGTTCCGGGCGCTCTCGCTGCCGCAGCAGGTCAACATGACGCCTGTGGAAAGGTTGGCGCCCCAAAGGAACCCACTCGGCTTCCGGCGTTCAAACGCCAACGGAAAGATGATGCTGAGCGAATGCGGCTCCCAGAGCCAGAAGGACGTGTTTCCGCGGATCGCGGCGGCCAACGAGTAGGCCGCCACGGCAGTCACCTGATCGGCCGTCGTGATCTCGTCGGGAAGCCGGGCCACGGGCGCCGTGATCCCGACCCCAAACCGGTAAGAGAACTGGTTCTTGACGCCCTGGTAGTGCAGCGCGGCCCACGGATTGCCGGGGCGAAACGAGTTGGTGACCTCGTCATTTTGGTCTCGCAAGTTGATGTACGAAAAGCCCCAGGCCGTATCGAGGATCCAGTTCTTCGCGAGCTGAAGGCGGAGCTGAAAGAGCGGACTGATCAGCGCCTTGACCTTGGCGTCGCCCTCGATGTCCCCGAAGAACATGCCGAGCTCGCCGAAGAGCTGGAACCGCTTCGAGTGAGCGTCGGGCCCTTCGTCCAAGCTGTTGGGTGCGTCCGGAAACGCGCGTACTTCGTTTGGTGTCATCCACACCAGCCCCACAAGCAAAGCGGCCACGACTCCCCAACCGCGCAAACCAGTCATCAGCTCTCCCCCACTGAAAGAGGGACAGTCCCCCTTTCCTCGTCTCAATATAGACAGGGCAGACAGGGGGGCCCACTGTTCCGCCCGCGGTGGAATGCGTGCGGGAACGATGATCGCACGTTCAGCGCTGGACGGCGACGTACGTCGGGCCCGGTTCGCTGAGCCAAGAGATGCCGCGCGCAGCGCCGGTCTCGAGATCGATGATGCTGAGCTGCCGGTCCGCCACGTGGGCGGCGAACGCGAAACCGCCTGCCGCATCGACCGCTGCGGTCAGCACGAATGGGCCTCCCGGGAGGGGCTCGGCTTGCGACGGGGTCAGTGCGTCGGTGTCTACGGTAATCGTGACGAGGCTCGCGGCCAGCGCCGGGGACACCGGGTTGGTTGGCGCGAGCACCGTACCGCGGCTCGGTACGTAGGTGAGGCCGTACGGGGCTCCACCTTGGACGAACCGATCGTCGAGGACGACCGGGGTGCTTGGCAAGGTTGTGTCGACCAAAGACACGCTGAGCGTCTGACTGTTGGCGACGAGCAGCCGCGCGTTGTCGCCGAGGAAGGCGAGGTCGGACGGATCACTACCCGTGGCGATGATCTCGGTCAGTGTTCCTGCGACATCCGACGTCTCGAACACCCGAATGCCCCCCTCACTGGCGACGTTGATCGCCCCGAGCGTCCCGTCGGGGCTCAGCACGACTTGCTCCGGGCCGCTCCCCACCGAGAGCTCTTCGAGGACCGTCCGGGTGGTGAGGTCGATGATCGAAAGGGTGTCGCCGCGCTCCGCGGTCGTGCCGTAGTTGGCCGTGTAGGCAAGCATCCCATCAGGGCTGATGGCGATCCCCATGGGGACGTCCTCGGTCTCGATCGATTGCGCGTCCCCGGTCGTGAGGTCGACGACCAAGAGTGTGCCACCGGGCGGAACATTGGGGGACCCAACGATCATGTTGGTCAGCCCCGTCCCGTCGAAGAACCCGGGCCCCACAGCAACCACCGCGGTTTGTCCATCCGGGGTGAGCTCGAGCTCGATTGGGCCAGGTTCCCACTCGGAAAGATCGATCGTCCGAATGATCGCGTCTTCGGCGGTCGATGTGCCATCTACGAGACGATCGTAGTCGAGAAGCGTCAAGGACTGATTGAGCCAGTCCGCGGTGACGACCCAAGTCGCGTCGGGCACGCCGCCGCCAGCGCCGCCGGTGCCACCGCCGTTATCCGAATTGAGGTCGGCGCATCCGAGCGGGAACAGGATCGCAGCACAACCGCAAACGATCGCAAGCCGAACCGCGAGACGCACCACCCGGGACCCCACAAGGAACATCATCGGCCGAGTATACGCGATCCGCGCAAGCGGCGTCGTGGCGTGGGTTCGCTAAGCGTGGGCGGCGACGGCGGGGGCCTCGTGCGCAGCGAGCGCCTGATCGAGGTCCTCGTAGCGGTGCAGGAGACGCATCGGCCCCTCCTCCTCGGACAAGGCATGAACCTCTGGCACGCCAAGCCACACTTCATGACGCTTCGACAGCTCTCGGAAACCCGCCAGCAGGACTTCGCGTTCTTCGGGATCGCAGTCCCGGGCGATGCTCATCAGAACGAGCTGAGCGCGAGACTGGGTGGCCGCATCGTCGATCTCCTCGAGCGGCAGGTTCGTTCCGAGGTAAATCGGCTCGAGGCCGCGGCTCGCCGCGATGAAGGCGCCAATGATCGCGCCAAACTCGTGGAGGTGCTTCGGCGGGGTCGCCACGATGACCCGAGGTGCCCCGGGCCTTGGCTCGACATGACGCATCAGCGTCCCGAGTAAACTCCGAAGCTGCCCGGACACGATATGTTCGTGAGCGACTCGAAGTTCCTTGCGCGACCACAGCTCCCCGATGCGTCGCATCAGCGGGAGGATGACGTCGAAGGTGAGCTGTGTTGGCGCGATCACGGCGGCCGTGCGGTTCAGGATCGATTCAGCCTCCTGCACGTCGTAGGCCAGGACGGCTTCGAGGTAGTCGTCGACGAGTGCCTCGTAGAGCGACGCTTGATTCGACGCATCAAGATCGGTTTCACCAATGATCTGCTTCAGCTCGGCGTCATCGAGCCTCGCCACCTGCCCAATCGAGTGGCCAAGCTCCGTGGCGCGGCGAAGGAGAACCAGCCTCCGGACCTGGGCATCTGAGTAGCGCCGCTTGTTGCCGAGCGTTCGCTCGGGTTTGACAGCTTGATACCGTCTTTCCCAAACGCGGATGGTGTCTGCGGTGAGGCCAGTCAGCCGGGCTGCGACCCGCATTGGGTAAACGCCGCCAACACTGACCCCGTTTGTGGTGGTTCCGTTGATCATAATGTTTCTCTAATAAAAAGTGGTACGGAACGGGGGTTCGCAGCGCGCATGCGAACTCGCCTGACCATGGATGGGGTGGTGGTCACACATCCATGATTCGCACGCGGCTTCTTGGAACTCCCGCCCCGTACCGAGATGCTGGAAGCGCGCTCGCCCGTTCTCGACCCCGCCTCCTTGACTCTGTCGGTCATCTTACCTGTCTACTTAGTGTCTAGCTTTTCTTAGTCAATACCTAGACAGTCCGAGACCCGAACAAAGCTCGGAGGCGCGGGGCCGCCGGGCTGAATTGACAAGCTTTTCGTGTATGCTCTCGCTGCTTCGCATGGAATCAGAGCCTGAGACGCCGACGCCGGACGAGATCCGCGACCGCATCCGCACCGAGCACCATGGGTTGGCGGCGGAGCTGGCCAACATCGAAGCACTTGCCAAACGGGTCCCGAGCGAAGGCCGACACGCGATCCTCGCACTCCGAAGCGCGTTGCAGTCGCTCGGGACGAGCCTGCACGCGCACCTGCAGTACGAGGAGTATCGACTTCCGGCCCTCGCACGCGACGCGGTCTCGTCGGAGCAGTTGCAAGAAGAGATGCGTCAGGAGCACCGCGCCCAACGCGAGCTCTTGGCGCGCGTGGTCGAAGACCTCGATGAGACCGCGGTTGGCGAACAGCTGATCGTGGGAGTCCGCGAGATCGTGCGCGCCATTCGCGACGACATGACGCACGAGGAAAACGAGATTCTGAGCAAGCTCTGAGTCGTGCACCCCATGCTATGGAAACGACATGGGTGGTGATGACGGTGCGGCAGCTCATTTCCGGACGCTGCAAGCTCAACTGCCCGAGCGTTGGGGGCTGATCAACAGCCGCGGCCCGGAAGCCCGCGACATCGTCGTGATCCCATCCTTGTCGCTCGATGGAGTCGAGTCAGTCCCCATCGACGGCGTCATTCACTACGAGGAACGGATGTTGTTCGTCCTCAACCTTCTCCGGCGACCACGCGCACGCGTGATTTACGTCACCTCGACGCCGATACACCCGGCAGCGATCGACTACATGCTGTCTTTGATCAGTGGCATCCCGAACGAACACATGAGGTCGCGGCTAACCGTCATCTCAGTCTACGACAGCTCGCTCACGCCACTTTCCCAGAAGATCCTCCAACGGCCTCGCCTCCTAGAACGACTTCGCGCGTGCATCGTCCCCGAACGGGCCATGATGACGTGCTTCACGGTATCGGAGGCGGAACGACAACTGTCGAGCGAGCTCGGCGTGCCTCTCTACGGCGTGGACCCTGACCTTCTCTGGCTCGGCACCAAGAGCGGGTCCCGAAGCGTCTTTCGCGAGGCCGGCATTCCTCTACTACCCGGCGCCGAGAACCTCCAAAGCGAGGCGGACGTCGTCGACGCGATCGACGAACTCTGGTCCAACGACCCCTCGCTCGAACGCGTGGTCGTCAAGCACAACACAGGATTCAGCGGCCAGGGGAACGCTGTGCTCGATCTGCGGTCGATCGCGGCATCAAAGCCCCGCGGAGGCAGCGTCGACAACAAGGGCCGAAAGGCCGCCATCGCGGGCGCCCTCCACGCGATGCGCTTCGTCGATCATGGACAAACCTGGCCGAGTTTCCTCGAGAAGCTCGAGCGGGAAGCCGGCGTGGTGGAATCGTTCGTCGACGCGCCCGACAAACGCGCGCCGAGCTGCCAGCTTCGTATCTCTCCGTCGGGTGGTCTCGACTTGTTATCGACGCACGATCAACTCGTCGAAGGGCAGGATGGCCAGATCTACGCGGGATGCCGTTTCCCGGCGGACGCCGCGTACCGAATGACCATCCAGCGAGACGCACAGCGCGTCGGCGAGGTGTTGCAGCGCAAGGGAGCGGTCGCGCGGCTTGCGGTCGACTTCTTGTGCACCCGCTCGGGCGACGGAAGTTGGCAACACTATGCGATCGAAACCAACCTGAGAATGGGTGGGACGACGCACCCCATGATGCTCCTGCGCATGATGACCGACGGTCGCTACGATCCGGAAACCGGTCTCTACCTGACCCCTCGCGGGGAACCCCAGTTCTACGTCGCCAGCGACTCGATTCACGCCAACCGGTATCGCGGCCTGCTGGTCGAAGATCTGCTCGACATTGCTGCCATGAACGGCCTTCACTACCAAGCGTGGTCGGAGTCGGGCGTGTTGTTCCACTTCACCGGCGCACTGAGTCAGTTCGGCAAGTTTGGCATCACCTCCGTCGGAAAGAGCCCGGGTGAAGCGGACCACTGGTTCCACGAAACCCAGCAGGTGCTCCACCGAGAGACGGAAGCCTCCTAACGCAACAAGCGACGCCACCAAAGAACGTGCGCCGCGAGACCCAACGGAAGAAGCACCGTCGGAAGCCAAACAAACGGTGGTCGGGCCAGCCAGGGCCCGACGCCCATCGACGTCCCGTACGCAAGCCCGAGGAAACTGAGAGCCGCGAAGCCCTGAATCCCGAGCAGCCATCCGGTCGACATCGTTTGCATGACACGAGTCCCAAACGGCGAGAACGAAATCACGAGGCTGCCGAGGAGCGCGACGCAAACCAGCACGAGCATCGGTGGCGGTGTCCGATCGAAATCGGCGAGAACACCACTCGAGCCAAGGGCCGCGGTGAAAGCCAGCCACAAGCCGAGCCCGAAGAACGTACGAAAGAGGGCGACCTGCGCGACAGGCGCCCCGTCGGGCCCGAGATAGGCACGGCGCACCAACCAGAACACCCCGAGCGAGGAGCCAAGCGTGAGCGCCACGAAGGCGGTCGCCAAAGTTACGGACGGAGGCGTCAAGGACGCGGAGCATACCGCAGCCGATTGACGCAAGGTGACCAAAGTTTCTATATAAAGCGATCGTGAACACTGCCGCGCGACGTCGGAGGTTGTGCCGAGTCGGAATGTTCCTGTTCTGGTCGGCAGCCATCGCACTGCCGGCGAGTAGCTCCGCGCAGAAGTGGCGAGGCGCGGTCGGCGGCGGGGGAAACTTCAACTTCTCTCCCGAGTTTGTAGGTCGCGGCTGGGTCACCTTCGAGGCGCTCGGCTCGGGCGTGGTGGGAAACGGCGACCTCCGAACCTATTGGAATACCGACAAGATACACGTCGGCATCGAGCGCCTTTCGTTCGCGCGGGGCAAGCTCGCGTTTTTCGCGTTCGTTGAAGGTGAGATTCTTCTGGCTCAGCTCCTGCGCGACTATTTCGAGAGGGGACTAAAGATCAGGGAGTTCGGCTTCAATGCGAGCTACGTGTTGTTGAGTCCGAGGCTGCAATGGTACCCCGGAAAACGGCACACCCTCGAACTGCTCATCCCCGTCAGGCGCTGGTGGTTCTACGCGTCAGGAGACACCTCTACCGCGTACGAGCTCCCGCCCGATACTTGGTCGTTCGAACCTAGGATCGGGTATGTCTACTGGAACGTTCGGTCCGACGCCAACGCACTCGAAGCTTATCGGCCGTACGCAAGAATCGAAGGGGTCGCTATCGGCGTGCGCGCTGGCTTCGATCTTCGGTCCGAGTCGCGCCAATGGGGAATCCCGGACGGAAGGAACGATCCCGCGGCCGTCATCTACATCACCCGTCAGTGGCTCCGCGCAGGATGGCAGTTCGCGCCCCGCGCGCGCTTGCAGGTGGGACAGTGGGGGAGCTACGGGTGGGGCGAAGACGACATTACGCGAGAGAGGGTCGGCGGAACCAGCCCCTACGTCGTCCCGATTCCGGGTCTTCCGTGGACGGGCCTCGTCTCAGAGCGACTCTTCTCGAGTCAGGTTGGCGTTCATCTGAGGACAAAGCCGGACTCTCCGCACGAGTTTGGGGTCCTCGTCGCAGGTGGTGCCTTCAACGACGTACGCCGCACGGGCGCGCTCGGGCGTTTCGGCGGAACCGGCGGGGTGGCCCTGTTCGCAGACCTGAGGTTTGGCGCCGAGCGGAACTACCAGCTGAACGCGCACCTGAGCTACGGGTTTCCGGTCGAGTGGCTGCTCGATTCACCGTACGTCGCCGGGCTGGTCGCGTTCAGCGCCATGATATTCTGAGCCCTGGGCGCTCGACTCGAGCCCGCCGCACCTGTGAGCGGTCTACTCGGTTCGGGCGACACGCTTCCTCTTTCCCGACTCCCTTGAAGGGACTAGAAACGCGCTTGATGCTTCTACGTCAGCTCTTCGACCACGAGACCTGGACCTACACCTACCTGCTGGGCGACGAGGCGTCTGGCAAGGCGGTTCTGATCGACTCGGTGATCGACCAGGTCGAGCGTGACATCAAGTTGTTGGGCGAACTTCGCATGGAACTGGTGTACGCGATCGACACGCACGCCCACGCGGATCACATCACGGGATCGGGGTTGTTGAGAGCTCGCCTTGGGAGCCAAACCGTGGTCGGCGCCCATGCCGGCGCGGTGGGTGCCGACGTGCTCGTCGACGACGGGAGCACGCTCACCGCAGGAAGCGTGAGTCTCGAGGTTCGCGCGACACCTGGGCACACCAGTGGCTGCGTAACCTACGTCACCGCCGACCACCAACACGCCTTCGTGGGGGACGCGCTTTTCATCCGCGGAACGGGGCGCACCGACTTTCAGCAGGGGGACGCGAAGCAACTCTACCAGTCGATTCACGAGAAGATCTTCACGCTGCCCGACGAGACCAAGTTGTGGCCTGGGCACGACTATCGCGGCTTCACCTGGACGACCGTCGCCGAGGAAAAAGCGTTCAACCCTCGCGTGGGTGGTGGCACGAGCGAAGCCGAGTTCATCGACATCATGGCGAGTCTCAACTTACCCGTGCCAAAAAAGCTCCACGAGGCGGTGCCAGCCAATTTGCTGTGCGGCCTGGTTCCCCCAACTTCCATGTCTGGAGAGCCGCTGCCGGAGCGTGGCTGGGCGGAGATCGAGCGAAACGACGACGGGTTCCCTGAAGTGAGTACGGCGTGGGTGGCCAAGAACCGAGGCGGCGTGCGAATGGTGGACGTGCGCGAGCTCGACGAGGCAGAAGCAGACGGAATGATCGATGGCGTCGACGTGATCCCGATCGGAACCGTCGGGGACGCTGCAAAGAGGTGGGACCCAGAAGCACCGGTCATCACGATTTGCCGATCGGGGCTACGGTCGGCACGTGTTGCCGTCGAGCTCGAGAAACTCGGATTCAAACGAATCGCGTCGATGCGAGGCGGGATGTTGGCGTGGCAGTCCGAAGGTCGGGGCACCTAGATCGCGCTCACCGTGAAGTGCGCGCGGTCTAGCGCCTGCGCCTCGCAGACGGCTCGAGGGCGTCCCAAGCGCTGAGGTCAGCAGTTTGAACTGGATCGTCCCCGACGAGGTACCGCTCGAGGTGCACGAAACTGTCGGTGCCCCAAAAGAGCGCGTCGGCGACGATCATGGTGGGCACGCCGAAAACGCCATGCGCGATCGCGTCTTCCGTGGTGGCTCTCAGCCGCGCCTTGGTGCCGGGCTCCTCTGCGCGAAGGAGCGCGTCGGCGATCCCGAGATCTTCGCAAATCCCGCCGACGACATCGGAATCACTGACATCCTCGGAGTGCGCCCAGGTCGCCGCGAAAAGACGATCGATCAGTGCCTCACGAACGTCCCGCGGCATGTCGAGGCAGGTCACGCGCAACGGCAGCAGTGGCAGAAACGGGTGGGAATGCGGCGCCTCGAAAGCAAGCCCCTTTGCCACGGCGCGTCGCAGGCAATCGCGGTACACGTACGCTCGCTTGGGCGGGATCTCGCCAGGACCCTTGTGTCCATGGTGGTTCAAGAGGGCCGCAAGCAGGGTTGGCGCGGGCTCGAGCTGGAGCCCGTGTGTGCGGCACATCGGTCGGACGTCTTGCCAAGCCAGATAGCTGTACGGCGAGAGATAGTCGAAATGGAAGCGAAGCGTTCGGTTCGACATGCCTGAGTGGCGCATACCCACGATGGGATTACAACTCAAGGGGTCGAATGAATCTATCGGGCAGAACGATCCTGATCACAGGTGGCGGAACCGGAATCGGACGAAGCCTGGCGCGCCAACTGGCCGCCAAGGGCAACCAAGTGCTCATCTGCGGTAGACGCATGGACGCGCTCGAGGAGACCGGCGAGAGCGAC
This sequence comes from Myxococcota bacterium, assembly GCA_039028875.1. Taxonomy (GTDB): domain Bacteria; phylum Myxococcota_A; class Polyangia; order Polyangiales; family Houyiibacteriaceae; genus SG8-38. The sequence goes on from JBCCHE010000015.1 coordinate 14,892, forward strand.
GGCGCGATTCACCCTTATCGATGCGACCTGACGTCTTCATCGGATATCCAAGACATGCTTGGGTCGATCGCGTCCGACGGGCACCAGGTCGACGTCTTGGTGAGCAACGCGGCCATTTTGGGTTTCGACTCTCTCGCTGGCGGCTTGAACCTCGATTCTGCCAAGTCGATCATCGACGCCAACTTGTTCGGTCCCATCGAGCTCACCCAGCGAATGCTCGAGACGCTGAAGAAGCAGGACGACCCGACCATCGTGATTGTAGGGTCCCCCGCCGGGCTCGGCCCGCTGGCGGACACGCCGATGTACAGCACGAGCAAAGCGGGCCTGCACGCATACACGTTGTGCCTGCGCTACCATCTCGCCGATGACGTGCGGGTCGTGGAGGTGTTCCCCCCTACGGTCGACACACCCATGCTTTCCGAGAAGAAGTGGAAGAAGATGAGCGCGGACGAATGTGCGCGCCGGATCGTGCGAGACCTCGAACGCGGTCACGAGCAAATCTGGATTGGAGAGAGCCGCACCTTTCGATTCCTCCGTTTGGTCCTGCCCCCCGGAAAGCTCTTCCGTGTGGTCAACGACTGGTCGCCTCCGGAGGTCGGGTAGCCGAAAATCTGACCCCGCACTCGACCTCGAAAAAGAAATGGCGTAGATGACAGGCCGCACGCTCGAGAGCGTCGCCAGACGACAGATGGCATTTGCGGACGACGAGAGAGACCTGGAAGAGACCGCCGCGAAGCTTGGTGCCTGGCTCGCGCCGAAGCTCGAAGTCGCGACCTCAGACCTGCGGATCGAGAACCTCGAAGCACCCCTCAGCACGGGATTCTCGAGCGACACGTTGCTCTTCGACCTCACCTACGAACGGGACGGAGAAACGCATTCCGAGGGGCTCGTCGCACGCCTCGAACCCGAGGAGTACGTGATGTTCCCGGAGTACGACATCGCGCTACAAGCCAGAGTGCTGCAGGGCCTCGAACGAACGGCCGTCCCCGTTCCGAAGGTTCGATGGCTCGAGCTCGACCAGGGCGTTCTCGGGGTTCCGTTCTATCTCATGGATCGCGTCGACGGCCGGATACCGACCGACAACCCACCGATGCACGACGACGGCTGGGTCGTCGACGACCTCAACGAAGCCGAACGCAAAGCGCTCTGGTGGAACGGGTTCGAGGCGATGTGCAAGGTACATGGCGTCTCGTGGGAGGGCCATTTCGACTTCTTGCTCGAACCTGAACGAGGTGAGACACCGCTCGACCAACAACTCGATTACTACCGGCACTACTTTCGTTGGGGCATGGCGGCCGAGCGGCACCCCGACATCGTCGAGGCCCTCGACTACCTCGAACGACACAAGCCCAAGCAACAGCCGATTGCGCTCTGTTGGGGTGACTCGAGACTCGCCAACCAGATCTTCGATGGCATCGAGTGCGTGGCGGTTCTCGACTGGGAGATGGTAAGGCTCGGGGACCCTGTGCAGGACCTCGCGTGGTGGCTTGCATCGGACCGCTGCTTCACCGAGGGGCTCGAGATTGACAGGCTCCCTGGCTTCCCGACCGCCGCCGAGACGATCGCTCGCTGGCAGGAAATCACAGGATTCAGTGCTGAGTCCTTCGAGTACTACAGCGTACTCGCCCTCACGCGCTTCTCGATGCAGATGGCGCGCGTCGGCCAATACATGAAGAAGATCGAGATCATCGATGACGAAAACGAGTTCGATGCGGAGAACCTTGCCTCGGTGACACTCCGCCGCGCGCTTCAGGAGGTTAAGTAAATGTCAGGTCCGCTCGCGGGAATCCGCATCATCGAAATCGAAGGCATTGGCCCGTGCCCCTTTGCCGGCATGATGCTGGCCGACTTAGGGGCCGAAGTCATCCGGGTCGGCCGCCCCCAGCCCTCGCAGCTGCAGGCGGCCTTCGATTTGATGAGCCGCGGCAAAAAGAGCATCGTCCTCGACTTGAAAGCCGAGAGCGGGGTGGCGGCCTTGCTCGAAATTCTCAAGACGGCCGACGCACTCATCGAAGGGTTCCGACCCGGGGTGGTGGAGCGCCTCGGGATCGGCCCCGAGGTCTGTCACGCGGTGAATCCGCGGCTCGTCTTCGGCCGAATGACGGGATGGGGACAGGAAGGCCCATACGCCAAAGCCGCGGGACACGACATCAACTACATCGCACTCGCGGGCGCCTTGCACGCCATTGGCCACAAGGGGGAACGACCGACGGTGCCACTCAACCTCGTTGGCGACTTCGGGGGAGGTGGGCTTCTTCTCGCCTACGGCGTCGTTGCCGCACTCCTCGAGACAAAGGCCTCCGGCAAGGGCCAAGTGGTCGACGCGGCCATGGTCGACGGTATTGCGGCGTTGATGTCGAGCGTGTTCGCCGGAATGCAGCAAGGCTTCTGGTCGCACGAGCGTGGGGAGAACCTGCTCGACTCTGGTGCGGCGTTCTACGACACGTACCGGACCAGCGATGGGAAATACATCTCGATCGGGTCGCTCGAACCCCAGTTCTACGCCGAGCTGATCCAGATTCTCGAAATCAAAGACGCGCCCGCACCCATGGAGCATTTGCAGCCCGCGAAATGGAACAGCCTCCGACCGAAGCTCGAGGAGATCTTCGCTGCCAAGACTCGAGACGAATGGTGCGAAGTGTTCGAGGGCACCGACGTTTGCTTCGCGCCGGTGCTCACGGCTCACGAGGCATTCGAGCACCCGCACCACGTGGCCCGCGAGTCGTTCTTCACCATGGACGGAGTCAAGCAGCCAGTGCCCGCACCCAGGTTCTCCCGCACGGTGCCAGACACCCCGGGCCCCTCGCGGGAGCGCGGAAGCGATACAGAAGCCATCCTTCGGGAGTGTGGAATCACCCCCTCGACGACCGGGGGCTAGCGTGATCACCGACTTCGACGACTACTTGATTCATCAGGCGCCCTTCCCTGTGAACCAGCCGGGCATCGTCAACCGCAACTTCTACGATCGCTACTGGTTCAATGGCTTCGACCGAGGGGGCAAGTTCCTCTTCGAGATCGGCTTTGGTCGATACCCCCACCGCTTCGTGCAGGACGCTCACTTCAGCGTGACCATCGACGGGGTGCAGCACTCGTTTCATGCGTCCCGCCGAATTGCCGACAACCCAATGGACTCTTCAGCGGGTCCACTACGGGTGGAAGTGGTGAAACCGATGCGCGTTCTTCGGGTCGTTATCGCGCCGAACGATACCGGGGTGGAGTGCGATCTGACTTTCCATGCCAAAGCGCCGCCGCTTCAAGAACCGAAGAACGTCATGTACGACGGCGTTCGTCTGATCATGGACACGCAGCGCTTCACCCAATACGGAACCTGGGATGGCTACTTCTCGCTTGAAGGGCGCCGGATCGACGTGCGCCGTACCGAAGTGCTCGGCAACCGCGACAAGTCGTGGGGGATGCGACCCGTGGGCGAGTACGAAGACGGCGCCCCGAGCAAACTGACGACCGATCCGGCCGTGTATTGGGTCTGGTCGCCGATCCACTTCGACGGCTTCTCCACGCACTTTCTGACCCGAGAAATGCCTGACGGCCATCCGCAAGAACTGTCCGCTTCGATTCTGCAGACCTACGACGACGTCGCCGAGGTCCCGCGCGACGTCACCGAGCCCGACGAGGAAGTGATGGCATCGTGCCAGCATCACATCGAATGGCGAAGCGGTACGCGCTGGCCGAAGGGGGCCTCACTCGACTTCGTCGGCAAAGACGGCACCGAGCGTCACATCGATCTCGAACTCCTGACCGACGTCCGGTTCCAGATGATGGGAATCGGTTACCAACACCCGGAGTGGGGACACGCCGTGTGGCGGGACGAGCTCGACACGGGGTATGAGACGTGGAAGCTCGCCGAAGTCGAACCCGATGAATACTGCACCATTCACGTACACCATATCGTGAGAGCGACGATGGGAGAGCACCAAGGCATCGGCATCCTCGAGACACTCGTGTTTGGCCGTCATATCCCGAGTGGCTTCGCGGACCTCTTCGACGGGGCACCATAAGGACCCGTCAGAAGGTGTACCCGACCCCGAACGAGAAGATCGGGAAGTTGCTCGGGTAAAGATCGGTTCGAAACACGTTGACCTTGATCGAGAACACCATGAAAACGCCACGGCCCACACCGAGGCCATAGCCTCCGCCGAGGAACAAGTTCCAGTAGTTGGTGCGACCGGAGTTGAACCCCGCCTGGCGGAACCCCGCGTTGAGCAACTCGCCTTCAACCACGAAGAACAAACTCGAGATGGGGTAGATGCGCGCGAACAGCGACCCCCCGTAGGTGTGCCAGATCACGTCCTCGATCGGGAAGCGGTCCCTCGTGTACTGGTATAGAAACGCGACTCCGGGCTCGACGATGCGCCTGATGAGGTACGAGACCTGCGGCGCGACTGACACGAACGTGATGTCGGTGCCAAAGCCAAGACCAAGGCCGCCACCGACCCGCAACCGACCGATGGGTTCCTCGTCCTCCGCCTTCACCGCGGCCTCGCCGGGAGGCGCACCCGTTTCGACGACTGGTGGCGTCGGTCCCCGCTCGACTCGCGGCGGCGGAGGCGCGTCGGGTGGCGCCACGACGACGTCGGGTTCTTGCGCAGGCGCGTGGGCTGCCGGCACGAGCGCCGACCAGGCGACCACGAAGCTCATCCACCAACGCTGCACGACCTCCTCTATAACAGAAACACATCCTCGAGATCGTCGAACGCCGTGGCACGCCATCGCGCGAGCGGACTCTGCCCAGTCAACAATTGCTCGGTGGCGTCGAGCACGGCCGGAAGGTCGACGAGGTAGCAGTAGGGATCGTCGGGGGACCGCGTGGCGATCCCATCTGGGAGATCCATCGGCGGAAGCCAGGACACCATCTTGCGATGTTGGCCCTCGAGTAGCGCGCGGACGGCGACGTTACCAAACCGGCTGCCAAGCAAACGATCGAAGGCGGTCGGCCTACCACCACGCACGACATGACCGAGAACCGTGACGCGCGTCTCGATCTCCTCGGGGGTTTCCCCGGTGATCGCCTGGAGCTTCTCGTCGACCAGAGTCTTGAGCCTATCGGTCGGGGTCGGAACGCCCTCGGCCTTGATGGCGACCACTTTTTGGTTGTCACGATGGCGCTCTCGAACCGTCAGAATCGTCTTGACGACGGCGTCGACGAGGTCGGCCTCGCTTCGCTCGGCTTCCGGGAACAAGACCATGTTCGCGCCCGACGCCACAGCCGCCGTCATCGCGAGGTATCCGCAGTCGCGTCCCATCACTTCCACCATGAAGGTTCGGGCGTGCGCGCTCGCCGTATCCGCGATTCGATCGCACGCCTCGACGATCGTGTTCATCGCGGTATCGACGCCGATCGCAAGCCCCGTGAGGGCGATGTCGTTGTCGATCGACGCTGGAATCCCGATGACCTGAACCGGCCAGTCGCCGGCTTCCTCAGGATTGCTCAGGAGCTCGAGACCGCGAAGCGACCCGTTGCCGCCGATGACGATCAGTCCATCGACCCCGAGCTCGGTGAGCTTTCGGCGGGCTTCGGCGCGCGGCCCGGGTTCGAAGAATCGCTTGCACCGGGCCGAACGCAGCAGCGTTCCACCGTCGCGGAGGACCTCGCCGACCTCTTCGGCCGCGATCGGAGCGACTTTCCCGTCGAGCAGCCCGCGATAGCCGTGGCGGATCCCGATCATCTGGTGGCCCTTGGCAACCGCGACCATCGTCGCTGCTCGAATCGCAGCGTTCATGCCGGGGGCATCGCCGCCGCTCGTGAGAATCGCAATCTTCTTGGACAATGGGCTCCTCCAACCCTGGTTTATCTCATGGCGCAGGAGCACTCGCCAAGGTCAAAGGCGCGAGCGCCCCGGCGTCGTGCCGAGGCGCTCTCGACGAGATTCGGGGACACTAGTACCAGAGCGGTCGGCCGCGCCGTCGGTCGCTCGCGTAGGCTTTGTGGGCGGCGTGCCGAACGCGAGCCTCCGAAAGCGCGACGAGTTCGTCGAGGATGAGTGCTTTGCGACGAGGGTCGACGCGGTGCAGGGGACCGTGTCCGAATCGCCAGTGGAGCGCATCGAGTTGCCGGCTCAGCTCGATGATCCGTCGCCGGTGGTACGAGTTCGGTCGGTTTCGACCCTCACGAATCTCCCGCGCAAGCCAACGATCGAGCCGTTGGTCGACGAGAAGGCGCCGGTACGGGTCTCGGCCTGCAGTCGCACGTCTCCAGTCGCGAGCGATGTCGACGATTTGGCGGAGGTCCTGACGCTCCGCGTATAGATGGTCCCGTGCTGCGCGCTCGCGATGCCTGCGCGGACGATCGGGAAACACGCTCACGGGCTCATACCGAGAAGGTCGCGGCTTTGTGCGTCGCACCACAACAACGCCGTTTGTCGCATCGGGGGGGCGGACGCCGCGCCTCGGCTGAGCGGACGTCATCGCGGAAGCGCCAAGGGCGCCCACAAGGGTGGTCATCCAAAGTAGTTTGTTCATCGTTTCTTGCCTCCAACCCTCGGACGGCGCGAAACCTTAAGAAAGTCTGAACGGCGCAACAAAAGCGCGAGACGCACGCCTTGAACTACTCGACCAGGAGCGCACGGACCGCATCGGCTTGCTCGAGAACCTCGGCTACGCGGTCATCGGCGGCCAGTGAATCCCAAAGGGCGCGCGCCCGGGCTCGATAGTCTGCGACGTCGATGCGACCCCTGAGAAGCTCTGCCCGCAAGAACACGAACGCCGTTTGGACGACATCGTGAAGGCAGTAGTTCCGAATGTCCGCATGTCTTCCGTGCTCGTACATGCTCTGAACCTTTGAACCGTCGACTTGCATCTTCCCTGGCATCCCAACGAGCTGCGCCAAGGCGTCCAGACTTGGCATGCGACTCGCGCCGTAATCGGTAAGGAGATCTGCCAGGTCGATGTGGCCCTCGTCGCTGAAGCGATAGCGGTAGTCTCGGTTCACGTAGTACGCGGGAAACGCGACGCCGTGCTTGAGCATGCGGTTGGCCAACACCGGAAGGTCGAAGCGGCGACCGTTGAAGGTGACGATCGTCGGCTGGCGTTGCCCAACAAAGTCCGAGAACTCTTGGAGGACCTTCGCTTCGTCGGGGGCCGCATCGGCCTCGCCCCCGAAGGCACCGAGCTTCTGGAGGCCGTAGTCGCTGTCGAGCCACAACACACCGAGCGCGACGACCTGATGGAAGGGAGCCGGGGGGAATCCGTCAACTGCGGCGTCCCACGCAAGGTCGGGATCCGCGATGGTTTCGATGTCGAGGATCAAAAATGACCGGGCCACGGTGCGAATCTAGCCCATGGCGCAGGAGTCATCATCCTGAGATTCGAGGGCCGAGGTTAAGGAACGCTTAAGGTCCGGCCCTTTTACTTCATGAGGGAGTCACACCCAGAAAGGACACACCATGAAGTCTTATCACCGAGGAACCATTGTTGGCGCGCTAATGGGCGGCCTTTTCGGCCTGGTACTGGCCTTCGGCGCGATTGCGTCGGCAAGCCCAGGGGGGCCGCACGGCAAGCACTGGAGCCCAGAGAAGATGGACAAACACATGAACGAGATGATCGAAGAGCTGAACCTGAGCCCAGCCCAGGAAACGCAGATTCGTACGATCATGGGTCAGGCCCAGTCTCGAATGATCGAGATCAAGGATATGCCGAAGGGGCCCGAGAAGTTCGAGGCGTTTCGCGACCTCCGTTTCACGACGGAGGATCAGATCTATGCCAACCTTAGCTGCGAGCAGCGTGAAGAACTACGCCTGCTGAAGCGAGAACACCGCGCCGAGCGAATGCAGAAGCGCTGGGAACGGCACCAAACCGAACGAAGCGAATAGGCACCCGTGTCGAATCGAATCCTGCTGGTGGAAGACGACGAAGCCCTGGGCAACCAGGTGTCCGACTCGCTTTCACAAGCGGGATTCGACCCGCACTGGGTCGCGGACGGCGACGACGCGCGGGACCTTCGACCCGACGACTACTGCGCAATCATCTTGGACCTGATGCTACCGGGAACCTACGGCATGGACCTGCTCAAACGCTATCGCGCGAAGTCGGAGGTGCCGGTGCTGATCCTGAGTGCGCGCGACGACACATCGGACAAGATCCGGGCGCTGAAGCTCGGCGCCGATGACTACGTCACCAAACCCTTCTTCCCCGAAGAACTGCTCGCACGCGTTCACGCGTGCCTGAGGCGCCCCAACCTGATCGAGACGGAGCGGGTCGCGGTCGGCGCGATTTCCATCGACTTCGACAAGCGTGAGGTTCGAAGCCACGGGGAGGCCCTCGCGCTCACCCCGGTTGAGTTCGATGTCTTGGCCCTTCTCGCCCGCCGCAAGGGGTCGGCCGTTAGTCGCGACGCAATCGTCGATGCCGCGCTGGACGGGGCCCACGAGGGCAGTCGTCGAACGCTCGACGTTCACGTATCTCGTATCCGACGAAAGCTGGGGGAGGCGGCGGACCAACTCGAGACCGTTTGGGGCATCGGCTACCGCCTCGTCGAAACGTCGTGAAGCTCCGAACCCGACTCGCAGTTACGCTCGGAATCGCCACGGTCTCTGTACTGGCGGTCTTGGGGTGGGCCCAATCACGCTTCCATTCCCGAGTGAGACTCGACGCGGTGGCCGAATCGACGATCGACCGTATGGAGTCGGGTGGACGCGACCGTTGTGAGACCAATCCGACAAGATGGCCTGGGGGCCGGTTCGGCCCAGGCGGTCTGCGGCGTGACCGCGGACTCGGCCCGAGAGGGCCAGGACGGGCGTTTGATCGAAGAGTGTTCGCCTACGACGTCGACTTTAAGAGCCTCAACGACAAGAGCCCGCCCTTCCCTCCGAAGCTGGCGGCTGAGTTGCGATCGGGCGCTGAGGTCGCGAGCGCTCGGATGTCAGGACGGCGACGCATCCACATCGCGGTCCGCATGCCTTGGTCGGACGGCCCATGCGCCGTGTTGCTCCTACAAACGAAAGGGCCGCCACCATGGCTCTCGTTCGCCGTCCTGTTGCCGGCCGCACTCGTGACGCTCGTGGTGATCCTGGTCTCGCTGATCGTCGCGGGCCCGTTGGTGGCGCGGGTGCGGCGCCTCACCGAGGCCGTCGACGGCAACCTTCCAATCGTGGAAGACGGGAACGACGAAATCACCGACCTCGGTCGCGCTTTTCAACGCAACCGAAAGACCATCGAGGCACAGGTCCAGTCCCTCACCGAGCGGGAGGCGGCGCTCCGCAACTACATCGCCAACACAAGCCACGACGTGATGCTCCCTTTGAGCGTCCTTCAAGGCCACCTCGTCGCCCTCCAGCAGCAGCTCGAGAGCGGCGCCTCTCTCGGTCCGACGGCGATCGTCCCAAGCATCGAAGAAGCGCAGTACCTGGGCTCTCTGCTTCACAACCTGAACGCCGCGGCCCGACTCCAGGCGGACCCCGGGCTGGTCCACCGCGAGTCCATCGACCTCAACCGCCTTGTGGCTCGCGTCGCCGAACGCCACCGGCCGATCGCCAAACGACGAGGCATCGACCTCGAGTACGCCGTGCCGGACATGCCCGTCACGTTCGCAGGCGACGTCACACTCCTCGAGCAGGGGCTCGGCAACATCGTTCAGAACGCCGTTCGCTACAACGAGCGGGGCGGACACGTCGCGATCACACTCGACGAACGTCCTTCGAACTGGGTCATCCGCGTCATCGACGACGGCCCCGGGATCCCGCGGGCCGATCGCGATCGCGTTCTCGAGCCGTCGTTCCGAGGCAGTCAAGCGCGCACTCGGCACCCGCACGGAATGGGTCTCGGCCTCCATATCGCCGCTGACGTCGCATCTCGACATGGGCTCCGCCTGACGCTGGACGAAACTCCGGGCGGCGGCCTCACCGTGACCCTCGCGCCGACGAATCGCTCCGAACCCGATACTTGACCCCGGGGCAGGTCCGTGCGGAGATTGGGGTGGAGGCACGATGTTCAAAGAGATCCTGCAAGACATTGTGGAACGAACCGACGGAAGCGTCGCTGGCTTGTTGATGGCGTCGGATGGAATTGCGATCGACCAATACACCACAGGCGACGGTCCGTTCGACGTAGAGTCCGTAGGAATGGAGTACAGCGTCGTGCTCAAAGGCATCCAACGCGCAGCGGAGATGCTCGACACGGGAACGACCGAAGAGGTCTCGGTTAAGACCGAGCGCCTCACGACGATCGTCCGCATGCTTTCGGAAGAGTACTTCGTCGCCGTCACACTCGAACCCGGCGGAAACGTGGGCAAAGCCAGGTACATGATGCGTGTCAGAGCCCCCGAGCTGGTCGAAAACCTCTAGCAACCGATGGCTGAATCGGCGAAACGAGTCTTGGTCCTCAACGGTCCCAATCTCAACTTGCTCGGGACCCGCGAGCCGGATGTGTACGGCTCGACCACACTGCAAGACGTCGAAACGGAACTGCAATCGGTCGGGGCCAAGCTCGGTGCAACGGTCGATTGCCGACAAACGAACCTCGAAGGCCAGTTGCTCGACTGGCTCCACGACGGACGGGACGCGTTCGATGGGGTCGTCATCAATCCGGGAGGCCTTACGCATACCTCGGTTTCTCTAAGGGATGGGATCGCGGCGTGTGGGCTGCCAACGGTCGAAGTGCACATCTCGAACACGGCCGCTCGGGAGTCGTTTCGCCACAACTCGTTTATCGCCGCCGTATGTATCGGTTCCGTGATCGGCTTCGGAAAGAACAGCTACAGCCTTGGCCTCCGAGCACTTATCGACTATCTCAACGCCGAGTGATGAAGGTAAACATCGACCAACTCCGGGAGCTCATCGAGCTGCTCGAGGACTCGACGCTCACCGAGATCGAAGTCGAACATGACGACGAACGCATTCGGCTCCGACGAGATCCCTCACCCACGGTGGGTGCAACCATCGCCGCCGCGCCTGTCGCTGTCGGAGCACCGACCACGTCGGCCGCGCCAGCCCCAGCACCCACCGCTGACGAAGGCACGTACGTCACCTCGCCCTTCGTCGGAACCTTCTATCGTGCGTCCTCCCCCGAGAATGACCCTTTCGTCGAGCTAGGCGATACGATCAGCCCAGGTCAGACGCTCTGCATCGTCGAGGCGATGAAGCTCATGAACGAGATCGAGGCTGAGGCCCCCGGAAAGATCGTCGAGATCCTCGTCGAGAACGGCAAACCAGTGGAGTACGGCGACAAGCTCTTCCGCATCGAAACCTCGTAAGTCGTGTTCGGCAAAGTCCTCATCGCCAACCGGGGAGAGATCGCGCTGCGCGTGATTCGTTCCTGCCAAGAACGCGGCCTCCGCACCGTTGCGGTCCACAGCGAGATCGATGCCGAGGCCCTGCACACGAGGCTCGCTGACGAAGCGGTCTGCATCGGCCCAGCGGATCCCCGGCGCAGCTACCTCCACATCCCGGCAATCATCGCAGCGGCGGAGATCACGGGCGCCGATGCGGTTCACCCAGGCTACGGCTTTCTCTCGGAGAACCCCGAGTTCGCCGAGACCTGCGAGCAATGCGATCTCACGTTCATCGGCCCAACGCCGGAGCAAATGCGGCAATGGGGGGACAAAGTGCGGTCACGCGCACTCGCTAAATCGCTGGGCCTCCCGATCCTCGAGGGCACCGACATCGCGAGTTCGGTGGACGACGCGGTCGCAAAAGCCAGTGCCCTTGGGTTTCCTGTCTTGCTCAAAGCCTCCGGCGGGGGCGGTGGCCGTGGCATGCACGTGCTCGAGGACGAGAACGCTGTACGCGAAGTCTTCGAGACGGCAGCGGCCGAGGCACGCGCCGCGTTCGGCAACGATGCGTTGTACTTTGAGAAGTTCATCGAACGACCGCGGCATATCGAGTTCCAGATTCTCGGCGATACGCACGGCAACATCCATGTCCTCGGCGAACGAGAGTGCTCCATTCAGCGGCGACATCAGAAAATTATCGAGGAGTCCCCGAGCTCCGTGGTCTCCGAGGAGCTTCGCCAAGACATGTCGGCCACCATCGTCCGCGCGATGACGCAGACGGGATACGTGTCGGCAGGAACGCTCGAGTTCCTCATGGACGAGAGCGGCGAGCTTACCTTCCTCGAGATGAACCCGCGCATCCAAGTGGAGCACCCGGTCACGGAGCTGGTGATGGGGATGGACCTGGTGTCGGAACAGATTCGGATCGCCGAGGGGTCCGCGATCGAGCTCCCCTCGCAGAGCCTCTCGCCGAGGGGGCATGCGATCGAGTGTCGCATCAACGCAGAAGACCCGGAGACGTTCGCGCCCTGGCCCGGCCTCATTACCGAGTTTCACATGCCCGGAGGCGCCGGGGTCCGCGTCGACAGCGGTGTCTATGGGGGTTGGCGTGTCCCGCCCCACTATGACCCCCTGATCGCCAAACTCATCGTACATGGACCGACACGCGCCCACGCGATTTCGAAGATGCGTCGGTCGCTCGCGGAGACGCTGGTTGGGGGCATTCGAACCAACATTCCGCTGCATCGGAGGGTCCTCGAGCATCCGGCGTTCGAACAGGGCAAGACGTCGACCCGCTTTCTCGACGACCTCCTTCAGTAGCGTGTGTTGACCGCCCCCGTGCGGCATTAGTAGACTTGTGTGGGTGTACTGAACGCATGGGGGCTAAGGGGCGTTGAGCATCAATCGAAACAAGGTCTTGGACGCGGCGCGGAAGTATCAGGCGCGCGGCCAATACGATAAAGCGATCGCGCAGTACCAGAAGCTGGTCGACGCGGACAAACGTGACGTCCGTTCGCTTCTGAAGATCGGAGACCTGCACGTCCGCAAGGGTGATCGCGGATCGGCCATCGAGACGTACGAGAAGGTCGCCGAGCACTACGCGCAGCAAGGCTTCTTCCTCAAGGCGATCGCCGTTTACAAACAGATCCTCAAACTCGACCCGTCCGCGCTCGACGCACAGGTGAGTCTCGGGGAGATGTACGAGCAGCTTCAGCTCATCAGCGACGCGATGAGTGTATTCGAAGATGTCGCCAACGGCTTCATGCGAGCCGGCGACACCGACCGTGCACTGGAAATGCTCGGCAAGATGGTCGACCTCGATCCCGAGCACATCCCGATTCGGATCAAGTACGCAGAAGCCCTGTCACGCGCGGGGCGAACCCAGGCAGCGGCCGACGAGTTCGAGCAGGGGGCGTTTCTTCTTCGCGATCAGGGAAGACTCGACGACTACATCAAGGTCGCCGAGCGGTTGCTCTACCACCGAGGGAACGACGTCCGGATCGCCAAAGAGCTCGCCGAGACCTACATCGCACGCCGCGATCCTAAACGTGCACTCGCCAAGCTGCAGATTTGCTTCAAGGCGGACCCACGAGACGTTTCGACCTTGTCGCTCTTGGCAGAGGCGTTTCTCATGCTGTCACAAACCGACAAGGCCGTTAGCGTCTACCGCGAGATCGCACGCATTCACAGAGAGGCGCAGCGCCCGCAGGAGCGGATGAGCGCGCTACGTCGGATCCTAGAACTCAGTCCGAACGACAAGGAAGCACAGAAGGCCCTCGAGAAGACCGCCGCCGCTTCAGGTCAGCATTTCGCGCCGCCAGTGTCGGCGCCGCAACCTCCGCCCACGCCGCAAGGGTCCGTGTCCGTTTCGATGTCGGGTCTCGGCGCGACATCCGGGGTGAGCACGTCTTCGCAGTTGAGCTCACCGTCCATGTCGGGCGCCCCTGGGTTGAGCGGGCCTTCGGGGATCATGTACCTCGAAGAGGACATCGAGGAAGAAAGCTCACTCGGAGCCGTGCCGTCGGAGCCGGTCGAGCGTCCACACGCACCCGTGCCCGACCTTCCTCGACCGCAACCCCAGAACGTGGTCTCGTTGCCGCGCCTCGAGCCGATGACGTACGCGCAGTTTCACGCGCTGCCGCTGGTTGGGAACGCGGTCGCGCCCGCGGCCGCTGCGATCGCACCGAGCCTGATGGAGCGTACCCTCGAGCTTGCGGACGGCTACCTGGTCGAGGGGCTGTTTGACCAGGCGCGCGCGGTGGTGAGCGAACTTCAGGTCACCCTGCCCGATCACCCGTTGGTGGTCGACAAGGCACGTGAAATCGAAGAGCTTGCCAATGCCTCGTCTGGCGTGTCCGCAGTCGCTCAGCCGATTCTGTCGTCCGTGCCGCCGCCCCAGGCTGTCGCCGCCGCATCCGAAGAGGACCTCGACGACGGACCGGAGTACGAGCTCGAGTACGAGGAGCTCGAACCCGGCGATGAGGACTTCGATTTCGCCGAGAAGCTGGCCGAAGAGCTTGCCGAAGTAGCCGAGATTGCCCCGGTCGATGAAGGCGCCGAGATGATCGACGTCGAAACGGTCTTCGAACAGTTTAAGCGCGGGGTCGCCGAACAAGTCGAGGAGAGCGACAGCGACACTCACTTTGATCTCGGGATCGCCTACAAGGAGATGGGGCTCCTGCCGGACGCGCGACGCGAGTTCCAGGTCGCCATGGGAGATCCTCGCCGACGCTGCCTGTGCTGGACGATGATCGGACTGATCTACATGGAAGAGGGTCAGCCGCGCGACGCGATCGAAGCGTTTCAGTCGGGGCTCGAGAGTCCGGAAAAGACCAAGTCCGAGACAGTGGGCCTTCACTACGAACTCGGACTCGCGTGCGAGGCGGCGAATCTGGGCGACCAGGCGCGGCTCCACTACGAATATGTGTTCCAGCGCGAGCCCGGCTTCCGAGAGGTCGGTCCGCGGCTTCAACGCCTGGGCGGCCCCTCTGGGGACTCCAACGATCTGCTGATCGAGTCGATGGACGACGTGAATCGCGCCTTCGACGAGTTGATCGACGAGAATTGAACACTATACAGTCTGTCAACTTGGCTCGGCCGCGCGATGGTGCCAGATGCGGCGTAAACGTGCGCGGACTCGCGCTGGGGCTTGAATGACGGAGACAAAGCAGACTTTTTGCCGAATTTGCGAGGCCTTGTGCGGCCTCGAGGTTCAGGTCGACGGCGATCGGATCGTCGACATCAAGCCCGACGCGAGCCACGTGGCCACCCAAGGCTATGGCTGCCTGAAGGGCCTCAAACAACACAAGATGTACAACACGCCGGACCGCTTGCTCTACCCGATGCAGCGAAAAGGCGACGAGCTCGAGCGGGTGGGCTGGGACGATGCACTCGGCGACATCGGCGGCACCGTGCGCCGCCTCATCGACGATCACGGGCCGGACAGCATTGCGATGTACGTCGGGACCGCAGCCGGTTTCGGCGTGTTGCATCCGGTCTTTGCAGCAGGTTTCATGCAAGGGGTGGGGTCGACGAGCATGTTCGCATCGGCCACGCAGGATTGCGCGAACAAGTTCGCGGTGGCGCATCAAGTCTACGGCTTTCCATTCACGCAGCCGTTCCCGGACCTCGACCATCTCGAGTGCCTGATCATCGTCGGCGCGAACCCTGCGATCTCCAAGTGGAGCTTCCTCCAGGTGTCCAATCCCATCCGTCGCCTCAAGGAGATGGAGTCACGGGGCGCCAAGCTCTTCATCGTGGACCCGCGACGCACCGAAACCGCGAAGGTCGCCGGAGAACACGTGTTCATTCGGCCGAACACCGACGTGTTCTTCTACCTCTCGTTCCTCCACGAACTTCTCGCCACGACCGAAGTCGACCGAGCCCGCGTCGAGCGCTACATGACGGGCTTCGAAGACCTGTGCAGGCTGGCCGAGGACTGGTCTCCAGAACGGACCGCCGAAGTCACACGAGTGCCAGCAGAGGCGCTTCGCGCGATGGTCCGGGCGTACACGCAAGCGAACGGGGCCGCGCTCTACTGTTCTACGGGCGTGAACATGGGGACCAACGGCTCACTCGCGTTCTGGATCCAAGAGTGCATCAATGCGATTTCGGGCAACCTCGACCGAAAGGGCGGCACCCTCGTCAGCACTGGGGTCATCGACTTCGCCGCCTTCGGCAAAAAGACCGGCACCCTTCTCAGCCAGAACGACAGCCGCATCGGCGACTTCAAGTCGGTGAACGATGCAATGCCCGGCGGAATCCTCGCCGACGAGATCCTGACGCCTGGCGACCGCCAGATCAAAGCGCTCTTCGTCACGGGTGGGAACCCCTTGATCACGATGGCCAACTCCGAGCGACTGAGAGACGCGTTCAAGCAGCTCGAGCTCCTCGTCGTGCTCGACATCCAGCCAAGCGAAACCGCCTCGGTCGCCACTCACGTGCTGCCATGCACGTCTCCTTTTCAACGCCCAGACCTTCCGTTTGTGTTTCCCTTGATGCTCGGGTTGCAAAGCAAGCCATACATTCAGGCGACCGAAGCGCTGGTTCCGCCCCAAGGCGAGCAACGAGACGAAGCCACCATCTACGTGGACATCGCCAAGGCCAGTGGCATCAACCTATGGGGCTCGGCGGTGGCGCAACGCGCGATGGAGCTCGGCAAAGCGGTGAACTCTTTCAGGAACCGCGAAGACGAGCCCTCGATCCCGCAACAGTTCCTGCTCTCGACGTTGTTGCGGGCGACCAAACAGGGCAGCTTCAAGAAGCTTCTCAAAGACAAGCACGGCCGCCTGCGACCAAGCCACGACCCCGGTAGTTTCCTCGGTGAGCGGGTCGTCACGGATGACAAGAAGGTGCATCTCGCGCCGCCGGTGTTGCTCGAGCAAGCCAACAAGCTCGAGGCCGACTTCGAAACCGAACGGGTCCAGCGCGATGCGCTTAAGCTGATCACCAAACGGGCCATCACCACACACAATTCCTGGACCCACAATATCGAGGATTTTGTCGCAGGCGAACGAACGACGAACCACCTGTACGTTCACCCCGACGACGCGGAACGAATCGGCGTCGCAGGAGGCGACCTCGCCGACGTGTCGACCGACACCGCAACCGTCCGTGTGCCCGTCAAGATCCACGCCGAACTGATGCCCGGTACCGTGGCCCTTCCCCACGGTTGGGGCCATCAGGGAAGCGGGCTAGGCGTCGCAAGCAAGACGACGGGCGTCAACGTCAACCTGTTGGCCGCCGACGGACCGGATCGACTCGAGAAGGTTTCAGGAATGGCCAACCTCACGGGGTTCGTGGTGGACGTCCGCCCTGCAGCCGGTCCATTGAACCCCAACCATTGGTCCGGGATCGGACGTGAGGCGACCAATCGCTCCCGGCCGCAAGACCCCGCCCTCGCGGAAGACTAGGCGAGCCATCCCGTCAGAACTGGGCTCGGAAGGCGAGGTTCGGGAACCAGATCGCGGTCGTGAAGATGATCGGACACGGACCCGACGGAACGCGGTCTCGAAGAACGCAGCCTGGATCGTCGGACTCAGTAGAGAGCTCCTGCGCATCGCGGGCCTGCGTGATGTTCACCCACTCGAGGGCGATGCGCATTCGGCGACCCGGGCGCGCCCATTCGTAGGCGACCGTGGCGTCGAGCCGCGTAAACCACGGAACGCGCTGGATGTACTGCTCCGGAATGCCCTCGTCGTTGATGAAAACGAAGCCCTCGGTACGTCCGGAGCGGGTCGAGAGACGTGCCGCCACGATGAGGCCGAACTTCGACTGCCACTGCAGCACACCGTTAATGACGTGCCGAACGTCGTAGGAAGGCGTGAAGTCGAGCGTTTGAATCGGATTGTCGCCGAAGTCGAAGGCGGTGACTGTCAAGTCGCTGAATCCAAGGCTGTACGATGCGAGCGTCGAAAACCCAACTTGGAACGGGCGTTGGAGCAGCAGCGTGGCGCCGTAGCTCTCTCCGTTGGCGGAGTCTCCGATGTACCCCACCGGAATCCCACCAAAGAAGTTGATCTCAGGGTTGGTGAACACATCGACGAATCGAATGTCCCGAAATAGGTTCACGTACCCGCGTGCCTCGAAGGTCACATCTTTGGGGAGAAACAATCGCACCCCTGCTTCGACTTGGTTCGCGCGCTGAAGGCCAGGCTCGAGAGGGACGTCTCCGAGAGCCGGCAAGGGGATCGAGTACGTGGCCGGCATGAAGCCGAATCCCCATCCGGCAAAGACATCGACGTACTGACCCGCGTGAAAAGTGGCGCGCGCTCTCGGGCTCACGCCCGTATCGCGTTGGCCAGACGTGCCCCAAACGTCCGTCCGAAGACCGAACGAGACATCGACCCATTTCGTAGGGCCGTAGTTGGCGTCGGCGTAGACACCCCCGATGACGCGTCGGTCCTCCGCCGCGAACGACGGGTCGCAAGGCGTCGGGATGTCAGAGGTGGGGTCCGACTGGCATTCGATCGGACCGAAGAGACCGGAGACGTCGCCCCCCAGCCGAAGCTGGAAGGCTGGCTTCGCGTAGGTCGCCCAGAAACGTGGCCCAAACCGATGCACCCGCGCTCGAATGGGCGAGAGGTTCTCGACCGAGCCATCTTGAACGGCAGAGAAGTCGTAGCCGTACATCAGCGTACCCACCACTTCCCAGTCCTCGACTTGACCCAGGAAGCGGGCTTCGAAACGATGATATTCGAGGCTCAGGGAAAGGCGTTGAGTCGGATCGCTCTCGTCGAACACCGAGTTGTCGCGGCTCCCGAAAGCCAGCACCTGAAAGCGAGAGCGATCGCTCATGGGCACATCGGTGCTGTATTGGTAGTCCCAGTAGTCGACCGTGGCGTCGACGTTTAGCGCGCCCAGGAGCAGGTTGGGGAACCCGTAGCGCCCCGAGAAAGTCATCGAACCGTCTTTCGGCAGCGGAACGTTCAGCATCCCCGACACGTCGATCGCGCGGAGCTCGGCTTCGCCGTGGACGCGATCGTTCGGGATCTCTCTCGGCGCGCCTGCCAAGACACCTCCCGTAAACCGTCCGTAGCGCGCAGGCGCGGCAGACGTGAAGAGCTTCACGTCCTTGACGATCGCCGGATGAATCGTGGCCGCGCCAATCGCCGAGTGGAAGAGAAGTGGAATCCGCGTGTTGTCGTAGAGGTAAGCCGTACCCGCCGGAGGTGCCCCGCAGACGTATCCGTAGGGCTGTCCGTTGGCCACGGGCACGACACACGGCATGAGCAACAGGGACCTGTAGGGATCCCCGAGAGTCCCCGGGATGTTCCGAATCCCCTCGAGGTCGAGGTCGACGAAATTCAGGTTTCGCGCTTCCACCTCAGCCGTCTCCGAGAAGACCAGCTCTTCGGCCGTGTCTCCCTCGACCTCCTCCTCAACGATGGGCTCGGGGTCTTCCGACACGCTGGAAGCGCGAAGCCGAACGTCGATTTGGACACGGGAGGCGACGGGCGCGTCACCCTTCATCGCTGGAGCGAACTCCGAGCCAGCGATGGCACGCTCGACAACGTCGCAAAGGGCGCGCGTAGCATCGCACCTCTCGACCCAAGCGGTCCCGTCGGGCTCGACCTGAACCACCGTTCGCACGGTGCCCCCGTCTGGGACCTCGACACCCTCGGGGACCTCGAGCGTAGGCATGGACGTGATTTTCGGCGGCAGCACGTCTTGCGCGATGGCGACGCTCGCCCACGCACACAAGCTCAAGGCCAAGCCAAGGGTCAGGCGCCCAAGCGAACGCATGGCCGCATAGTAGTTGGGAATCGTCGAGTCTCGGGGAAATTCGACGTGATGTGGACCACAAGCCCGAACGTCGAACGCCGGTTGGCACGCAGACAGGCTTCAGACAACGCTTGCGTCGATGCACAAAGTCGCCGCCCCCATGCAAAGCGTCGTAGTCCGCGTCGCCGTCGAGAAGGACACCGCGGTCACCAAGGGTCAAACCCTCGTGATCCTGGAGGCCATGAAGATGGAGCACGTCATCGCGGCCGACCGGGCCGGAACGGTCCGATCGGTTCACATCAGTGCCGGACAGACCGTGAAGAAGGGCGACGTGCTGGTTCGCCTCGAAGCCGGCGAGAGCGTCCAAGAATCAACCGAGGTGGAAGCACCCAAAGATCTCGACGCGATTCGCGACGACTTGGCGGAGGTCCAGACGCGACTCGGCAAAGGACTCGACGAGAATCGCCCCGAAGCGGTGGCACGACGACGCAAGACGAATCAGCGGACAGCACGCGAGAACGTCGCCGATCTCGTCGACGAAGGAACGTTCGTCGAATACGGCGCGCTCACGATCGCGGCACAACGGCAGCGACGATCGGTCGCCGACCTGATCGCAAGAACACCGGCAGACGGGCTGGTCGCCGGCCTCGGTGACGTGAACGGCTCATCTTTCGACGGTGATACGCGGTGCATCGTGATGTCGTACGACTACACGGTTCTTGCCGGCACCCAAGGCACGATGAACCACTACAAGAAGGACCGGATGTTTGAACTGGCGGAGACGCTCCAGGTGCCGGTGGTTCTCTTCAGTGAGGGGGGTGGCGGTCGGCCGGGCGACACCGATGGGACCCAAGTCGCTGGCCTCGATTGTCGGGCCTTCCAGTACTTCGCCGAACTCTCCGGACGCGTGCCCTTGGTCGGAATCAACTCGGGCCGTTGCTTCGCTGGGAACGCGGCTCTTTTGGGGTGCTGCGACGTCGTCATCGCGACCAAGGATTCCAACATCGGGATGGGCGGCCCCGCCATGATCGAAGGCGGGGGTCTCGGCGTGTTCACCCCGGACGAGGTCGGTCCGGCGAACGTTCAATACGACAATGGCGTGATCGACGTGCTGGCGGATGACGAGGCGCATGCGGTCGCGGTCGGCAAGAAGTACCTCGGCTACTTTCAGGGCGCGCTGCGCGATTGGGACTGCCCTGACCAAAGGAACCTGCGTTCGGTCATCCCTGAAAACCGCCTTCGCGTCTATGACGTACGAGAGGTCATCCGAACAATCATGGATACCGATTCGGTGCTCGAGCTCCGTTCCGGGTTCGGGCATGCGATGGTTACGGCGCTTGCGAGGGTCGAAGGACGGCCGATAGGGGTTCTCGCCAACGACCCCGCCCATCTCGGAGGCGCGATCGACGGGGATGCGGCAGACAAGGCAAGCCGGTTCATGCAGCTGTGCGACGGCTTCGACATCCCGATGCTTTTTCTGTGTGACACCCCCGGGTTCATGGTTGGCCCGGATGTCGAAGCGACCGCCATGGTGCGGCGCGCGGCCCGCATGTTCGTCGTGGGCGCGAGCGTGACGGTTCCCTTCTTCACGATCGTGCTGCGCAAAGGATACGGGCTCGGCGCACAGTCGATGGCTGGAGGGAGTTTCAAGGCCACCAACTTCACCATCGCCTGGCCGACGGGCGAGTTCGGCGGAATGGGCCTCGAGGGTGCGGTCAAGCTTGGCTACCGAAAGGAGCTCGAAGCGATCGAGGATCCCGCACAACGTGAGCAGGCGTTCCAGAACATGGTGGCGATGGCCTACGACATGGGCAAGGCCACCAACATGGCCGCGCAGTTCGAGATCGACGCAGTCATCGATCCCCTGGACTCTCGTCGGTGGATCATGAGCGCCCTCAGCGCAGCCCCAACCCCGCCGAACCGCATCGCAAAGAAGCGGCCCTGCATCGACCCATGGTGAACGGGACGGCGCGAAGGCGCGTCTCGATCACTCGATCGTACGGTGGAGTTTCTCCATCCGCGCGATGCGGTCCTTCAGCATGTCTTTGAGAGCCGCCCGTAGGTAAGGCTCGATCTCGGAGTCGGTGCTTCCGGTGTTCGAAACCACTTCGCGGTAGAGGTCGGCGGTCTCCTCGGAAACCGCAAGGGTGATCTTCCCCTCACTGAGGTGGTCGTCGATCAAGCTCCGGACGAGACCGCTCACGTTGACCCCGAGCGCGGCCAGCCGCTCGTGCTGGTCCTCGCGGACCATCAGGCTGATTCGTCGAAAAGACCCTGCGGACATGCGACCTCCATCCGGTGAGAATGTACACCAATACATCGGATCGTGTCGATATATATTTGACGATATATAATTATATACTATGATATATAAAATCACATAAAGACAGAAAAGGAGGCCACCATGCGCACTGCATCATTCGCAGCCGTTGCGTTGGTGATATCGGCCGCCCTCGCGGCTGGCTGCACCAACCCACACACGCCAGCCGGACACGACGGCTACGTCTTCGAGGACCCCCGCCTATTCGGCGAAGGCGGTTTTCGCGGCGAAGTTCGTGGACCGGGCAACTACGGCACCAGCCCGTTTCGAAACCGAATCATCAACATCGACACCCGCCCCACGACCTACACCGAAGAGTTTCGGATCCTGGTCAGAGACGATCTGAACGTCGCGTTCCGCGTCCACGCGGTCATGGAGGTCGAACAGGGGCAAGTCCAATCGGTGGTCGAACGGTTCGGCGCCGCCGACTGGTATGGCCGGTTCCTCCGCGATCCGTTTCGCACGATCGTCCGCGAGTCAGTCCAAGACTACACAAGCCGAGAGCTGAAGCTGGAACGCGAAGCGATCACGACGACGATCTCGGAAGGCGTCAACGGGTACCTCGAGGGCACTCCATTCAAGCTGGTGCGGCTCGCCGTCGGCAACATCGACTACCCACCCGTGGTGTCGCAGGCCGTCGAAAAGAAGTTGGCGGCGAAACAGCTTCTCGAAGAGAAGGCCACGCAACGCGAAATCGCGCAACGCGACGCCGAAATCCGTATCGAAGAGGCGAAGGGAATCGCGAAGGCGCAGCAAATCATCAATGAGACGCTCACGTCGAACTATCTTCAACACGAAGCGATTGAGGCGCAGCGCCTCATGGCCAACTCTCCGAACCATACGACGGTGTACATCCCTGTCGGACCCAACGGTTTGCCACTCGTTCACAACCGCTAGGGCCGATCGATCGCCGCCCGAGGTCCGTGCTGGCGGGCCTCGGCCGCGGGATCTGGCGCGCGAATCAGAGGAGGCTACGGTCCATCGGATGACCGCGCCAAGTGCCTCGATACCCGCTGACGAGATCGCCACGCGTGTTGCGTTGACCGACTGGGAAGCCGCACACCGGGAACTCGACGATCGGGGTTTCGCGACGATCCGACCACTCCTCAACGCCAAGGAATGCGCTGCGGTCGCCCGCTCCTACGAGGAAGCGCTTTTTCGCAAGCACATCGTCATGGCCAAGCACGGCTATGGCGCCGGAGACTACAAGTACTTCGCCTACCCTTTGCCCCCGTTCGTGCAGGTGCTGCGCGAGACGATCTATCCCCACCTCGTCGACTGCGCGAATCGGTGGGAGGCTGACCTCGGTCGACCTCGGCGATATCCGCCAACGCTCTCGGCCTTTACCGCCGAGTGTCATGCCGCCAACCAGACGCGCCCAACCCCCCTCATCCTTCGCTACGAGGCCGGCGGCTACAACCGGCTTCATCAAGATCTGTACGGCGATATTCACTTTCCGCTCCAACTCGCGATCCTCCTGAGCCGTCCTCGGCATGACTTCACGGGAGGCGAGCTCGTGCTCACCGAGCAGCGCGCGCGGATGCAGGCCAGGCCCCACGTCGTCCCTCTCGATCAAGGTGAGGCCGTGGTCTTCGCGGTCCACGACCGGCCCGTCGAAGGCGCCCGGGGACCGGTGCGCTCACGAATGCGACACGGGGTGAGCACCGTCCGGTCCGGGACGCGCATCACGCTCGGCATCATCTTTCACGACGCCGCGTGACGCCGCTCCTCAACGTGGCTTGACCTCGCCGAGGTCGACCAAGGACGGATCGGGCTTGAGGGAGTCTGGCGTGGCGCTATCCCAGACGACTTCGTGGACCCGAATGATGTGGACGGGCAGTGTGTGGCCAGTGGGGAGAACACCGTCGATGACGATCTCCGAGGGAACCTTGACGCCACCGAAGTCGCGGTAGTCGCGAAAGTCCGCTCTGGCGACCGCCAACCCCGATAGCGCGCGAATCGTGAAGTCGACGCGTTCGACGAGTCCCGAGTCTGGCTCGATCCAAAGAACGTATTGATCGAGATCTCGCTGGGGCGACGCGCGTCTCCAGGTGACATAGAGCCTCTCGTAGGTCTCATCGCCAACCGTCACTTCACCCGCATCTTGGACCAAAGTTGCCGTGTCCTGTGCCAACGGAAGCTCGAGGAAGTATCGAAGGCCGGGCACCATCGTCCGAATGACCCAGCTCGGTTCGAACGATGCGACGCCGCTCGGGGGCGCCGTCCAGGTCTTCCAACTCTGGACGCCCCAGCGCTTCCCTGGTTGATCGCCGTTGAGTAGTGTCATCTCGGTCGTCCAACTCCTGCGCAAGAGCTTCGCCCGGAGCTGCTGCTCGGGCACGTCCCAGGGAGAGAGCGCTGTACGCGTCAGCCAGAATGGCCAGTCGTCGTCGAACGCCACCTCCATCACCCCGTAGTTCTCCCAAGCCGATGCGCCGTGCGCCGCTCGCACTTCCTCGAGCCTCTCCCGAGCCTCGGCGTCATCTCCCCGAACCGAACGCATGCCGTCTGGTCGAATGTCGGCCGGCAAGAACCGGTCGATCGCGCCGACTATCGCAAGCACCAACGCAGCTGCCAAGACTAGTCGCGGCCAACGGCGACGCCTCAGCGGTTCACCCACGGGCGAATCCTCGGTCGTCTGTATCGGGCTTGACCAGCAAAATGAAAGGGACTAACAAAACCGTCCTTCGCGGGTGTAACTCAGTGGTAGAGTTCCTGCTTCCCAAGCAGGCTGTCGAGAGTTCGAATCTCTTCACCCGCTCCAGAGCGCCATTCAGCGGGCAGCGGAGTTCGGTGAACCCCTACCACGACTCTTTCATCGGCCGGACGTCGAGCTCAAAAGTCCATGCCGATTTCGGTTGGGTGGCGAGGTGGTACACGGTGTCGGCGATATCGCTCGGGCGAAGTCGATCACCCTGATCGTCTTCGTCGGTCCCGATGCCACCGTCCACAATGACGAGCGCGACGTGGATGCCTTCGGGTCCCAGCTGCCGCGCGAACGATTGCGCGAGGCTCCGCTGAGCGGCCTTGGCCTGGGCGAACGCTGCCGTCATCGGCTTGCCGCGAAGCGATGCGGTGGCGCCGGTCACGACGATGGCGCCCTCGCCCTTGTCGCGCATGGGTCCAACAACCTGTCGGACGCTCTGAAGGAGCCCTCGAACATTGATCTGCCACCCTTTTTCGAACTCGTCGTCCGGAACGTCGTCGAACGTCCCGAACTTCCCCGAACCTGCGTTGTACAGGAGCACTGCGACCTCTCCGAGGTCCGCCCGGATCTCGGCAAAGGCGCTTTCTATCGCGGCCGGGTCGGTGACGTCGCATGCGTAGGCTTTGCCACCAAGCTCGGCCGCAAGGCCGCTCGAGTACTCGGTCGACCTCGATAGAAGGGCCACCGCATAGCCTTCGGACGCGAACCGAGTGGCAAACGATCGCCCGTTCTTGGGTCCGATCCCGATCACAGCGCAGACAGGTCTACTCATACATCACCTCGATGAGGCGGAACGCGATCGCCCCGTCGACCTTTCAGGCCCGGGCCTCGGGGCGGAGCGTCCCTCCGGCATAAAATGCTTCGATCTCTTTGTTGTACTTCTCGTTCACGACGTTGCGTTTGACCTTCAGCGTTGGCGTAAGCTCACCCCCATCAACGCTGAACACCGTCGGAAGGATGTTGATCTTCTTGATCGTTTGGTAGCGCGCGACCTTGCTGTTGCACACCTCTTCGATCTGCGCCTCGATGAACTTCTTGACGCCGTCACTCGCTGCCGCCGTGGCAACGTCACCAAGCCCGCCAACACCCGACGCCTCTTCGAGGGCGGGCAGCGCCTCTGGGTCGAGCACCATAAGGGCGCACAAGAACGGCTGCCTATCGCCCACGACCACGGCTTGACCGACTCCTGGGATGCTCTGGAGGTACCCCTCCATCTCGGCAGGGGCCACGTTCTTGCCGCCCGCGGTGATGATCAGATCTTTCTTGCGACCCGTGATCGAAATGAAGCCCTCATCGTCGATCGCGCCGAGGTCGCCGGTGTGCATCCACCCCTCGTCGTCGTAGAGCTCCGCCGACTTGTCGGGCAAACGAAAGTAGCCCTTCGTCATGTTGTCGCCCCTGAGCATGATCTCGCCATCGGACGCGATCTTGACCTCGACCCGAGGAAGCGCCTGACCGATCGTTCCGAACTTGGGGCGTCCGTACGGTTGCACTGAAGCAAATGCGGTCGTCTCGGTCATCCCGTAACCTTCGTGAATCGGGATCCCAATCGAGGCAAAGAACTCGAGCGTCGAGGTAGAGATGGGCGCTGCCCCGCTCAGCGCCACTTCGAGCGCGTCGAGACCAAGGGCCTCTTTGATCTTTGAGATCACGAGCTTGTTGGCGAGGTTTCGACTGAAGCTCGACACCTGACGCCCCGTGGCGGCCTCCTGTTTAAACGCCGTAAGTTCGGTTTCGCGGGCCCACGCGGCGAGCTTTGCCTTGACTCCCGTCGCCTCGGCCATCTTCCCTCGAAGCGCAGCCTCGAACTTCTCCCAAACCCGAGGAACCGCCAAAAAGATGGTGGGATGAACCTTCACGAGGAAGTCCTTGATCTGTGTAAGGTCTCGGCAAAAGAAGATCTGCGCGTCAACGGTGAGTCCGGCGAAGTTGACCATACCTTGCTCCGCGGCATGGCAAAGCGGGAGGTAGCTAACGAAGCGAGTTTCGCTGTCCATCAACGTCGGAAACACCTTCGCAACCGCCTGGCCGATGAGCTCGATGCCAAGGTGGGTGAGCATCGCACCCTTCGGAAGCCCGGTTGTGCCCGACGTGTAGATCAACAACGCAACATCTTCCTTGGCGACCGCGTCTAAGCGCGCATCAAGTTCACCGTCGTCGAGCTCGTCACCGAGCTCCATCAGGGCATCGAGTGTCCGTACGCGCGGATCCGTTGAACCGAGGTCGTCCATCGTGATGATGTGCTCGATGGTGCTGTCCCCATCGGCAACGACGAGGTACTTGTCGAGTTGATCCTCCTCGTCGCAGATGACGATCTTGGCTTGTGCGTTGTCGATGATGTACGCCATCTGGTCGGGCAACAGAGTGGCGTACAGCGGTGCGGGGATACCTTGTGCGGCGTTGATCCCGTGCTGACAGATCACCCACTCCGGACGGTTCTTCCCAACCAACGCGATGCACTGCCCAGGCTCGTGACCGAGCTTGATGAGGCCCTTGCCGACGCGGCGCACGTTCCGCCAGAACTCGGCCCAGGTGGTCGACTCCCACGTGCCATCCGGATTGAGGTCGTGAAGGGCGTTCGCCGTACCTTTGGTCGTTGCCCAGTGCTCGATCTTCGCGAGCATCGTTCCTTCGAGCGTCATGGCTCCTCCTGTGTCGATCCGAGACCCTACCTGATCCAATCGCCCATCCGAACCCCCTCGTGACTAGCCCCAAGGCATTAATTTCAATACCCTGAAGAATTACGTATGGACCGATTCCGACGCCTGACCATCTTCTCCGTGGTGCGATGTTCTAGACGAGGGTCTCGATGGACGAGCTGAGCGGGTCGATCATCGACTTCACGGAGGCCGCGTACGATCTCGACTCCGGTGATGAAGTCTGGCTCCCGAAGCTCCTCGAGGCGGGACAGCCCGCCATGGATCGAGGCCTCGGTGTCGCCGGCGTCCTTTACGGTCGTCCGCCTGGAGGAGGCCGCGTCCAGCTTCTTCGCGTGGACACGCTCGGCTGTCGCGACGACTTCGCGGAACGTCATGCCCAAGCGATCGCCGCAACCCCAGAGGAGATCCTTCATGAGCAGGCAAAGCCAGGGCAAGCCGGCACCATGTCCGAGAACACCAGAGGGCGACCCGAGGAGCTTGAGAGGTACACCTCCTTCGTACCGTACTGCAAGGACCTTCTCGGCATCACCGCGGTCGATCCAAACGGGGTCGGCGCGGCGATTATCGTTCCACTCGACAAAGTCACGACCCTGAGCGGTCGAGCCAAAGAGCGATGGCAGATGCTTGGCGCTCACGTGTGCGCCGCCCACCGGCTGCGGCAAGGCTTGATCGTCCACGACCGGCTTCTGACCGACCTGCCGTTTGGCGCCGAGGCCGTTCTGGATCCCAACGGTTTCCAGATCGTCGACGCCTACCAGCAAGCCGAGGTTCGATCTGCGCGAGAGCGGCTCCGCAACGCGGCGCTTCGGGTCGACCGCGCACGCGGCCGACTGCGCAACGAGGATCCAGCCCAAGCACTAGAGCTCTGGACGGCCTTGGTCCAGGGTCGTTGGTCGCTCGTCGACTGGTTCGACTCCGACGGCCGGCGATTCGTGCTCGCGTTGCCCAACCCCCCGGAGCTCGCGGACCCGCGCGGCCTGACGGAACGCGAAACGCAAGTGGTCACATACGTCGTCTATGGCTTCACCAACAAGATGATCTCGTACCAACTCGGCATCTCGTCCTCGCGCGTATCGGCACTGCTGCGATCTGCCATGCGAAAGCTCAACGTTCACACACGGGCGAGCCTGATCAAGCTGTTCCGCGACATGCAGCAAGTGGCGCTGCCTGCGTAAAGCTGGCCTCTATGGGCGGGGTCGCGCCTAGTCTCGACGGCGCGCTCTCGAGCCTGCCCCAACGAGGCCAAGATCGAGCAGGACGGCGACGACGACCACCACGAGGTACATCCCTTCGACGGTGCCCTGGCTGTTGATCGCAAACGCGTACGCCAACGTGGTCAGGGGCATGAAGAAGAAGCCGAGCAACGGCCAAAGGGTCGTCTGGTAGGCGTCGCCGATGTAATCACTGAACAACACCACCAAAAGGATGACGAAACGCGGTGTTGCGAGCGCCAAACAGCCGAGGACGAAAGGCATGCGCGCACCCTATCACGCGCGCCCCGGCGACACCGACTGGATTTCTAGACGACTGTGTCTTGCACGGCTAGGGTCAACCCGTGTCGTTTGAGCCAAAGTTCTGGTCGTTCGTGGTTGCCGCCGTGCTTTGCGGGTGTGGCAACAGTGACGGAAACGGGAACCCAAACCTGCCTTGCACCGCGGACCGCTGTGACGCGGTGTGCGGGGATGGGTGCACGCCAAGCTGTCCGGAGTTCGGAGATCTTTGCCGCGCGACCTGCGGTGACCGATGCGAGTTCACCTGTGAATCCGGCCCGAACTGTGAGGTGGTTTGCGGCAACGACTGCGATGCGCAGTGTCGATCGATCAGCTCTTGCACAGCGGCAACCGGATCAGGCAGTCAGTACTCGTGCTCGAGCGCCAGCAACTGCACGGTCGAGCTCGGAGACGGGTCGACCGCAGAGTGCCAGAGCGTTGGAAACTGCAACATCACATGCCTTGGGTCTTGCACCGCAACTTGCCGGAGTGTCGGTGTATGCAACGTGAATTGCGAGCAAGGGGGCGAACTCGACTGCGGAGACGGCGTCTCGGTCTGCGGCATCGACTGCCCGTGAACCCGGAACGCGATTCTACGCGTTCAGCGGCCACCGAGAGACGTCTGAATTCTCCGATTCCGAGCGGCTTCTTGCGGGTTGACAACGACGTGTGGCGCTACGCCATGCGCGCACCGTGAGCGTCAGCCGCTACTTGTTGTTGCCCAGGTTCCGCACGACGGTGACCAGGGCCGCGACCACTTCGGGCTTGTCGGCCAGGTCGGGGTTCGGCGGCATGAGTGCGCTTAGGCCAACGGCAGTGCCCCCACCCACGATCACCTTCGCGATGTGCTCGTCGGTGACGGACTTCTGCCACTTGGCCGAGGTGTAGTCCCGTGGCTTTGGGTTGAGTGCGGCAGAACCGGGGCCATCGCCTTTGCCGTTCTCTCCGTGACAAGTCACGCACCTGGCTTGGAAGATCTCTTGGGCTTCGACTGCGGGGTCCTTGGCGGCGACCGGTTCCGAAGGGGCGGGCGCCGGTGCGGGCGCTGCCTTCTCTTCGGCCGGCTCGCTAGCGGGAGCCGCCTCCTTCGACGAGCACCCAAGCGCCAGGGTGCCGACCGCTACGACGCCGATGATGATCCCATTTAAACGCATAGTCTCTCCTCAAGCCAGCCGTATAGATCCATTTCGACATCTCGAAAAGCCTTCACAGACCAGATCCGCAGGATCCACGCGCGCCTGCTTTCGCGCTATAACGTGTGATCAAATGCAAGGGCATGGCATTGGAAGCTCCACGGCCGCAGTAGCCCTGGCGAAAGGACGCCCATGTGGGCTGCGATAGTCGCCGGTGCCGCAGCGGGTCTTGCGTCCGTTCCGCACTGCACCGCCATGTGCGGACCTCTGGCCGCGTACGCCTGTAGCGGTTCTCCCGGCCGCGCAGGACAAGGTTGGTACCAACTTGGTCGGTTCTCGAGCTACAGCCTCCTCGGGCTCATCGTTGGGGCGCTTGGCGGCGCCGCGGCGGTTTCGCTCCCTGGAAACTGGGGGAGCACCCTCTTGAGCTGGTCGTTGGCGCTTGGGCTCGGCATGGCGGCCTACCGTCTTTGGCGCCGTCCTGGCGTACCGCTCGTTCAGCTCGGCGTCGCCCCGCGACACACCTCGGAGTCCAGGACAGGTCGGTTTGTGGAGAGCCTCAGGAACCACCCGTTTGCCATCGGCCTGGCGACGGCCCTCCTTCCGTGTGGCGCGCTTGCGACTGCGGTGCTGATTGCCGCGTCGACAGGCACCCCATGGCTCGGCGCGGTCAGCATGTTGTCGTTCGCAATCGTGAGCGGCGTTGGGCTCATCGGAGCAAGCTGGCTCTTTGAGCGCTTCTCGCGCAGGCCGGCACCGGCGACCGGACGACTTCTGGCCGTCGTTCTCGCGCTCGGGGCCATCGTATTGGTGCTTCGCCCCATGCACACGCACGAGCACGGGGACCACCATGCGGACGAGCCTGCTTCGGCGCACGAGCCTCACCCATGACAGTGCCTCAGGCGACGCGCACCGACGGCACCCCGTCTCGAGTCGCCACCGAAGATTGTGTTCACTGCGCACAGCCGCTCTTCGACCAAACGTTCGCCCCTTTTTGCTGTCGAGGCTGTCGCACGGTCCACGGGATCCTGAAGCGGTCTGGACTCTCCCGCTACTACGACCTTCGCCGAGGGCCAGGGCTGCCACCCGCCGACGCGACGCCACCCGAAACCGATCCGAAATGGCTCGAAGGGATCGAAGAGGCTCGCGCGCAGACCGGCTCGAGCCGGATCGCCCTCGACGTGCAAGGCATCCACTGCGCAGCGTGCGTGTGGGTGATTGAAGAGCTCTTCCGTCGGCACGGTGGCTCTCAACTCGGGACGATCCTGGTGAACCCGACGCTCGGACGAATCGACCTTCAAGTGACGCGTCGTTTCGACCTCCACAACTGGCTCCGCGCCGTCGCGGAGCTCGGCTACGTGGTTGGGCCCGCGGAGGGCATACCCGAGGAACGCCCGTCAAACGATCTTCTTGTCCGCATGGGCATCTGCGTGGCCCTCGCCGCCAACGTCATGTTGTTCGCGGCCGCCACGTACGTGGGCCTCGGTGAAGGCCCGGTATACGAACTGCTCAACGACCTGAGCTACGCGGCGGGGGTCGTCTCGGTATGGGTCGGGGGGTCGGTTTTCATCCGGTCCGCGGTTTCGGCGCTCCAGGTTCGAATGCTGCACCTCGACGTCCCGATCGCCTTGGGCGTGGTGCTCGCATTCGCGGGTTCCTCTTGGGCGTTCTTCGTGGAGTCAGGCGACGCCGCATACGTCGACACCCTCACGGTGTTCATCGCGCTGATGCTGGTGGGACGATGGCTGCAGCAGCGAATCCTCGAACGCAACCAAGCACGACTCTTGACCGACGACGGGACCGAGGGACTCTTGACTCGTTCGGTCTCTAACGGACGCGTCCGCATCGTTCCTTGCGTCTCCCTGCAAGAGGGGGACGAGCTGTTGATCGCACCCGGCGACCTAGTTCCCGTGAACCTGACGTTGACCGAATCGAGCGCAAGTTGTTCTCTCGATTGGATCGATGGAGAAAGTGTCCCGCGGGCCTTCGAGATCGGCGACGAGGTGCCCGCGGGCGCCTTCAACGCCGGAGAACGCGCCTTCCGCGGGAAAGCGGCGACCGATTTCTCGGATTCGACCATCGTTCGGTTACTCGAAACCGAGGTTCCTCGGGCTGCGTCTGGCCCTCCGGCGACGACCTGGTGGCGCCGCGTGTCGACGTACTATGTCATCGGCGTTTTGCTGTTGGCGACGACCGCCACGGTCGTCTGGAGCCTGATCGACGGCCCACTTCGCGCGATCGAGGTCGCGACCGCCGTCCTGGTCGTCACTTGCCCGTGTGCATTCGGAATCGCGGCGCCACTGGCCTACGAGCTCGTTTCCTACGGCCTGCGGCGCGCCGGGGTGTTTGTCCGGACACGCGACCTCTTCGATCGTGCCGCAAGGATCCAGCATGTCGCGTTCGACAAGACGGGAACGCTGACGACAGGTACCCTGACTGCCCGAAACCGGAGCACGCTCTCGCGCCTCAACGCGACCGACACCGAAGTGCTCTACAACATGGCCGCGCGAAGCGCGCATCCCAAGAGCGCGGCAGTCAGGCGTGCGCTCGAGGGGGACCCGGCAGCGCAGCTCAGGTCGCTGGCGGTCGACGAGGTCCTCGGCCGGGGACTGAGCGCGACCAAAGGAACGCATGCGTACCGACTCGGGGCCCCGGAGTGGGCAGACCCCGGGTCTTCAACCCAGGAGGCCGACGTCGTGTTTGCGCGCGACGGCGAAGCGATCGCCGTCATCCAAACGATCGAGGAACTTCGGCCCGACGCCCGGGACGAAGTCGAACGGCTACGACGCGAGGGCTACGACCTCGCGATCTTGAGCGGCGATGGTGCGGTCGCGGTCGAGGCGGTTGGACGCAGACTTGGCTTGGACGCGTCGGTATGCCTCGGCAACTTGAGCCCCGAAGACAAAGCTCGGTACGTCGACACGCACGAACCGGCACGAACCTTGCTGGTCGGAGACGGTCTGAACGACCGGGTGGCGATGGACGTCGCTGCCTGCTCAGGCACCCCCGCTGTGAATCGACCGTTTATGGCATCCCGATGCGACTTCTATTTCCTTTCTCCAGGGCTTCGACCCATCGCGCAGATCTTGCGTGGAAGCCGGGTAGTGACGCAACTGGTTCGTCGACTGTTGCTCTTCGCGGTGGCGTACAACGTCGTCACGGTCTCCATCGCGATGGCGGGACAAATGGAGCCTTGGATTGCGGCGGTTTTGATGCCACTCAGCTCTCTCGTGACCCTAGGCTACGCGATGACTGCGCTGTCAAAGGAACCATGGAGATCCTAACGTTACTCATCATCGTGTGCGTTGCGCTGATCATCGGCGCCGTCGCCTTCTTCGCTTGGACCGTTCGGCAAGGCACCTTCGATCATGCCGACCGCTTGGCACTGCTCCCCCTCGACGACGAGGGAGCGCCGCCCGAACACGCTACGAAAGAGGGAGAGGATGGAAACGCAACGGATCGTCTACAACGATAGAGTCGTTCGGCAGTTCCTGTGGGCGTCGGTGGTCTTTGGGATTGTCGGCATGCTGGTCGGGTTGATCATCGCCCTTCAGCTCGCGTACTGGCCCGCCAACGTCGCACCTTTCCTATCGTTCGGACGCTTGCGACCGCTCCACACGAACGCGGTCATCTTCGCGTTCGTCGGGAACATGTTGTTTGCCGGCGTGTATTATTCGACGCAACGGCTGACCAAGGCACGCCTCGCGTCGGACGCACTCTCCTCGATTCATTTCTGGGGTTGGCAACTGATCATCGTGGCGGCCGCGATCACCCTTCCTCTCGGGTACACGACGGGCAAAGAGTACGCGGAACTCGAGTGGCCCATCGACATCGCGATCGCCGCGATCTGGGTCGTCTTTGCGATCAACTTCTTCTGGACCTTGGCGAAGCGACGGGAGAAGCATCTGTACGTCGCTCTGTGGTTCTACATCGCGACGATCATCACCGTCGCGGTGCTGCACATCATCAACAGCATCGAGATTCCCGTCGCGGCGCTCAAGAGCTACCCAGTGTACGCGGGCGTACAGGATGCGCTCGTGCAGTGGTGGTACGGCCACAACGCGGTCGCGTTCTTCCTGACCACACCGATCCTAGGGATCATGTACTACTACCTGCCCAAGGCGGCCGAGCGGCCGGTGTTCTCGTACCGGTTGTCGATCATTCATTTCTGGGGCCTGGTGTTCATCTACATTTGGGCGGGCCCCCACCACTTGCTCTACACGGCGCTTCCCGAATGGGCGCAGACCCTCGGCATGATCTTCAGTTTGATGCTGTGGGCACCGAGCTGGGGCGGGATGCTCAATGGTCTGCTCACCCTTCGCGGCGCGTGGGACAAGCTGCGGAGCGATCCGGTGCTCAAGTTCTTCGCCGCCGGCGTCACCTTCTACGGGATGGCCACGTTCGAAGGCCCTCTGCTGAGCATCAAGAGCGTGAGCGGGCTGGCACACTACACGGACTGGATCATTGGCCATGTGCACAGTGGCGGGCTCGGGTGGAACGGACTGATGGCCGCTGGCATGTTCTACTGGCTCGTCCCAAGGCTCTACGGAGCGAAGCTGCACTCTCGCTCCGCGGCGAACTTTCACTTCTGGATCGCGACGCTCGGTATCCTCATCTACGTGATTGCCATGTGGGTGGCCGGAATCACCCAAGGACTGATGTGGCGCGCGATTGGAGGCACAGGCGGGCTTGCCTACCCGACCTTCGTCGAGACACTGATTGCCATTCGACCGATGTACTGGGCCAGGCTGGTTGGCGGACTCCTATTCTTCATCGGGTTCCTGCTCATGGCTTGGAACCTCTTCATGACCGCCCGCGCGGGCTCCGCGGTCGACGGCGAGCTCGAAGTCGCCGTGATCGACGACGAGCCGGCGGACCCGAAAGTGCCCTGGCCGAAGCTGGTTTTTGGGCAGCCTGTACTCGCATCGCTCATGGTCATCCTGCTCATGCTCGGAACGGTCGTGTTCGACGGCGTCATCAGCACGATCCTGGCGTTCACGGCGATTCTCTGGGGCGTCGCCGCAGTGGCCATCGCCATTCGCGATCGTGACGACCCGAACAAGATCCCCTGGCATCGTACGATCGAGGGCCGCGCGGGCGTGTTCACGGCGCTCGTCATCGTCGGTGTGCTGGCCGGCGGCATTGCCGAGATCATCCCGACCCTGTTCTCGGTCCCCGAAGCGATCAGGAGCACCAAGAATGTCCCCTACACGCCCCTCGAGCTCGAGGGTCGCGACGTCTTCCTCCGGGAGGGCTGCTACACCTGTCACTCGCAGATGATCCGACCGTTCACCTGGGAAACCGCTCGGTACGGAAGAGTCTCCGAACTCGATGACTCGATCTTCGACCACCCCTTCCAGTGGGGCTCGCGGCGGATCGGGCCCGATCTCGCGCGAGTCGGGGGCAAGTACCAAGACAAGTGGCACTATACGCACCTGGTTAACCCGCGTGAGATATATCTTGGGTCCAACATGCCACCGTATGCGCATCTCTCTCAAGAGGCGATCGACTTCGATCGAACCCCGAGCAAGCTTCGGGCGATGCGACGCGTGGGCGTCCCCTATGACGCCGCAGAGGTACAAACTGCATCCGAAGTAGCTAGAACCGAAGCAACGGCGATCGCCACCGGCCTCGCGAAAGAGGGGGGTGTATCGATATGCGAGACGCCGACCGACGGATGCGAGCTGCTGATCAATAGCCGCATGGTCGCGCTGATTTCATACCTGCAAAGACTGGGGACTACCGGCGCGACCGACGCCCCCGGCGACGACGACGGAAGGGGTTCAGTGGCGCTTGCACCCTCGAGCGAGGAGGTAGAGCCATGAGCCGTTTCGCTTCGGAGTTTCTCACGGCGAGCCCTGCGCTGCTGTACCCATCGATCGCTCTATTGCTGTTCGTCGCCGTTTTCGTCGGTATCGTTGTGCGTGTGTTTCGAATGAAGAAGTCTGAGGCTGACAAGCTCGCAAGAATCCCGCTCGAGGATGAACCTGTGGAGGATCGACATGAGTAGCGTCAGGCGGACCGACGAGATCCAGGGTGAAATCCTCCACGTGTACGACGGGATCGAAGAGGCGGACAACAGCCTGCCGACTTGGTGGCTGCTGACCTTCTACGGCGCCATCGCGTTCGGGCTCGCGTACTGGTTTTACTACCAGGTGTACGGCGCGGGTCAGTCTCAACGTCAGATCTTTGACGAGGCGGTCGCGGCCGCCGAGGCGGAGAAGCGTGTCGTCTCGGATGAGTCTCTCAACACGCTTGCCCTCGACGCATCAGCCGTGAGTGCAGGGGGAGAGATATTCGCGACGCAGTGCGTGGCCTGCCACGGCAGCCAGGGACAAGGCATGGAAGCGCTTGGGCCAAACCTCACCGACACCTACTGGATCCATGGAGGCGCCCCGGTGAGCATCCACAACACGGTGACCCATGGCATCGCGGCCAAGGGCATGCCTCCCTGGGGGCCAATCCTCGGCGAAGAAGGAGTGAACCAAGTCGTCGCGTACGTGCTCTCGCTGCGAAACACCAACGTCCCAGGCGAGGCAGCTCAAGGAGAGATTTGGCCGCCAGAAGCGGGCGATGGAACAGCCGACGCTGCCGCTGGGAAAGAAACGAACGCGGCTGAAGAGGGCGCAGGGGGAAGACCAGGCGAGGCGCCGTGAGCGAGAGGCTCCCAGTCGTCGAAGAGCCAGCGAGCTCACTGCACGCCGACGGGAGCCGCAACTACGTTCACCCGGCGGACGTCTACGGACGGTACACGACGACTCGCAACGTCGTCTTCGCCATCTTGATCATGATCTACGTCGCACTTCCTTTCGTCAAGATAGGTGGCCGCCCCGCCGTGTTCTTGGACATCGTCAACCGCCGATTCTATCTGTTCGGCGGGGTCTTCAACGCGCAGGACTTCTGGCTCGTCTTCTTCATCTTGAGCGGCATCGGGCTCGCGCTCTTGATTGTCACGGCGGTGAAAGGAAGGGTCTGGTGCGGTTACGCGTGTCCGCACACGGTGTTTCTTGAGGGGGTCTTCCGGCGCATCGAACGATGGATCGAAGGGCCGCGTGCGGATCGGCTACGCCGAAACGCCGCAGCGTTCTCGTTGGACAAGCTTTGGCGGAAGGGGACGAAACACGGGATCTACGTGCTCGTGGCCCTACTCCTCTCGCACGTGTTCATCAGCTACTTCGTGTCGTTGCCGTCGCTTTTCGACATGGTTCGTCGGAACCCGGCGGAACATCCCACGGCCTTCGCGTGGGTGATGATCATGTCCGCGGTGTTGTACTTCAACTTCAGCTGGTTCCGCGAACAGTTGTGTTTGATCATCTGCCCCTACGGGCGCCTACAGTCGACCATGACCGACCGTGACACCGTTGTCATCGGATACGACGCCCACCGCGGCGAACCAAGGGGCAAGAAGAGCGACCCGCAAACGGGCGACTGTATCGACTGCAAACGTTGTGTCGTAGTGTGCCCCACAGGGATCGACATCCGCAACGGGCTTCAAATGGAGTGCGTCGGCTGCGCGGCCTGCGTGGACGCGTGCGACGACATCATGGACAAGGTCGGCAGTCCTCGGGGGCTGGTGCGGTACGACTCGCTGAACGGGCTCGGGGGGCGACCGAAGCATCGTGCCAGGCCGCGGCTCTACTTCTACGGCGGCATCGCTGCGCTGTGGCTCGTCGGCACCGTGTTGGCGTTCGCGCAGAGCTCGACGTTCGAGGCCAATCTCTTGCGGCAAGGTGAGGCCCCTTTCGCGGTCGTGGACGGAAAGATCCGCAATTCCCTCCAGATTCATCTCGTAAACAAGTCCGGCGAAGCACAAACCTTCCTGGTGGCACCGGCCGACGACGAACGAGATGAACCTGGAGGGGTGGCGTATGTCGTCCCCCGAACATCGCTCGAGCTCGACTCGCTGGCAGGGACTTACCTTCCGGTGCTCGCGATTCTGCCTCTCGATGAGATGTCGCCCGGTCGCATGGTGCGGCTCCGCATCTCAATCGAGGGTGGCGAAGGCGACAAGTCGACCCGCATTGTCGAAGCCCGGTTCCTCGGGCCAGCCCGGCGCTAGCCCGAGTGCACTAGGGCCAAGAATCCGACCGGCACGAAATCAAGGGACCGACATCACGATGGCGCCACTCTGCTGCACCAACTCGTGAGAGACGCTTCCGAGGAGTGTACGGGCAACCGCGCCCTTCCCTGTCGTCCCACAGAGGATCATCGGTGCGTCGAGTTCACGGGCCGCCGAGATGATGGCGTCGGCGGGCTGGCCCTCTCGCGCGTGACACTCGATGCGCACGTCGTCGGGCTTGATGGTAGCGGAGGTCTGGAGCGCGAGGAGCTTTCGGAGGCCTTCGAGTGGGTCGACGCCTTTCGGGGCACTCTTGGCGGCGGCCTCATCGAGCACGGTCACGACGTGGACTTCGGCACCGAGCTGTCGCCCCATGAACACCCCGAGTTCGAAGGCGCGGCGGGCGGGATCGGAGAAATCATAGGCG
The DNA here is from genome assembly GCA_039028875.1 of Myxococcota bacterium. Lineage (GTDB taxonomy): Bacteria > Myxococcota_A > Polyangia > Polyangiales > Houyiibacteriaceae > SG8-38. Next base: position 53,132 of record JBCCHE010000015.1, read on the forward strand.
ACAACCAGTCGCGGGATCAGAGACATGCTGCTTCCTCTTCCAAGTGCGGCGTTCGAGTCTGATCTAGCATCAAGACTCGCGCCAGACGCACGTCGCGGCCGAACATGCTATCAGAAGACGGTGTCACGCAGTTTGTGCGATGCAAGCCTCGTGTGCGCAAAGGTTGCGCCACCTCTCGTCCCAAAACTGGGCAAACCGGTTGGCTTGCCTCTTGCTTGTTTGGTCAGCGTAGACGAACGGGAAGTCGACATGACCGCTGACCAATTGATGCCCTCGCAAGTGAGGGAGAAGGTACTAAGGCAGCATCGCGAAATCGAGGCGATGCTGGGTGAACTCGAAGCTGGAGCGTCGAGGCTCAGAGATGACGAAGACGACCTCGAACGCGTGAAGCGCGCATCGTTCGCGCTTCGGGGGATTCTCGAGCTCCATTTGACCTTCGAGGAGATGCACATGGTACCCGCCGTCGCCGAAGCCGACGGGTTCGGCCCGGAGCGGGCGCGGCACATCCATGCAGAGCACGCGGGCCAGCGCGAGCACCTAGATTCGCTGGTCCACGGAATTCTCGATGCGAACTCCCCGACGGAGATTCGCGACAGCGTAAGCAAGCTGGCGGAGATGCTGCGCGCCGACATCGAGGAAGAGGAAGCGAACTACGTCAACGAAGCCATCCTCCGCGACGACATCATGCCTACCGATACGTTCGGGGGATAGAGCCCGGAGGCGAACATGCATATCAAAAAGATCCTGCTGCCGACAGACTTCTCGGAGAACGCCGAACACGCACTCGGATACGCAGTCGAGCTAGCCAAGAGTTTGGGGGCAGAACTTCATCTCTTGCACGTGCCGATCGTCCCGACGTACGTGCTGATGGACCTCTCGTACAGCCCGGGGCCCGAGGTCGTCACACAGATCCACGAGCAAGCGAAAGCTGCGCTCTCGGAGCGCGCCGACAAGGTAAGCGCAGCCGGCGTATCGCACGCCGTGGCCACGCGTTCGGGGACCGTCCACGAGGTCGTTCGCGACTACGCGACCGAACACGCGGTCGATCTCATCGTGCTCGGAACCCATGGTCGGTCGGGGGTATCCAAGCTCATCTACGGGAGTGTGACGGAGCGCGTCGTCAAGACGGCCAGAACGCCGGTCCTTGCGGTTCCGCTGACGGCGGCGCCGCCACTCGACGTGATTGTCGTGGCTTACGACTTCTCGGGCCCGGCGAACCAAGCCGCCGCGCTCGCGCGATCCCTGCACGGAACGTTCCCCGGGGCTGTTCATCTGGTCCATACCTACCTCGACGTGTGGGGGGAATACACCGATCGTGGGGCGGTCGTCGGTGAGGCAGCGGACAGACGGCGCGAAGCCCTGGCCAGAGGTCTCGAGGAGATGCTCTCCGAGGCGGCAAGCGAACTCTTTTCGATCGACGCCCAGTCGGTCCAGTGCCACCTGGTCACCGGAGATACGGCCGAAGGGATTCTCTCAGTGGCCGAGAAAGTCGGCGCGAACCTCATCTGCGCGGGAACGACCGGCAAGAGCGGCGTGGAACGTGTGTTGCTTGGAAGCGTGGCGAGGCGGCTCCTTCACGACAACAAGCTCCCTGTGTTGTTGGCCCATGGCGACTCTTGAGGGCGCGGTCTTGATCCTCCTCGGGCAGCGCGCATCATAGGCACTCGATGAACGGGCAAGTCGTCGCCGCAGCGCTCTGCTTGGTCGCCTTGACAGGCTGCGACTGCGGCAAACGCCAAGAGCCTGAAGCCGCGCCGCCCACCGAGGCGGCGTTGCCGCCCGGTTTCGATCGTGTGATGGCCGAGCATGAGGGACTCGCTTTCGCAGCCCGCGACGCCTTGATTCGGGGCGACCTCGACCGTGCCCGCCAGTCGATGCGAGAGCTGGCGTTCTTCATGGAGAACACGCCATACCCGGATGGCGGCCAGGATTTCGCCCGAATCACCAAAGCACTGGCGGCCGAGGTGCGGTCGGGACGCGACCTCGAGGAAGCATGCATGGCGTTCGCGCGACTCTCTCATGCGTGCGGTCAATGCCATCACGCGCTGAATCGGGGGCCGCCGGTCCGCCTCGCCCCCGCGCCGGCAGGGCGCGACGTCAAGATCCACATGCAGCGCCACTATTGGGCGGTGGAACGGATGTGGGAAGCGCTCTTAACGAACTCTCCTCGGACGTTTCAACGCGCGGCAAGCGTCCTCGCAGAGGCGCCTTTGCACGGAGAGCGCGTCCCCGACGCGGAAAACCCGGCCGGTGCCTCGAGGCTCGCCTATGAGGTGCACGACCTCGCGTTTGCGGCCGCCGTCGAGGGAAGCAACGTCGCTGACGACTACGTTCCAGGTCCGCGGGAGCGCAGAGCATCCCGACCGACAACCCGGGGCCAAGCAGAAATTTTTGGCCAGATCCTCTACACCTGCAATCAGTGTCATGATCAGCTGGGGGTGGCCCCCACCCTGCCCGACGGCCCTCAACGCAAAGGAGCCCTTTGATCAAGCCACTGCATCGCTTCGGTACTGGAACGGCTTTCCTGGCCCTCGCATTGTGCGCAGCGTGCGGCACCGGACGGGTGCGAGCCGGTCAAGCCACCGAGATCCGACAAGAAGAGGTTTACGAACCGAGCACAAAGGTCGACCCCCCAGAGGGCAACAGTGAGCGACTGCCCGAAGCCTATCCCTTGCTGGAGGTCGACCTGGAACGGCGGAGACCCGCCTACGAGCCCGACAACAGCACCAACCCCGAGTAGCGACACACCATGAGCAAGTACTGCGAGCCGGATCAAGCTGTCAATCATGTGAGTTCCAACCAGCGCGTCTTCATCCACGGCGGCGCGGCAACCCCACTTCGGCTTGTCGAGGCATTGGTGGCGCAGTCGAGCCGCCTTCGAAACGTGGAGTTGATCCATCTGCACACCTCTGGGCCGGCGGACTACGCCAAGCCTGAGTACGCCCGCTCGTTCCGGGTAGCGAACTTGTTCGTCGGTCAGAATATGCGCGCCCAGCTCGACGGCGACCGGGTGGATTACCTGCCGCTCTTCCTGTCGGAGATCCCCAAGCTCTTTCGATCACGGGCCCGCCCGCTCGATGTGGCACTCGTCCAGGTCTCTTCGCCCGACAAATGGGGGTACTGCAGCCTGGGAGTCTCGGTCGACGTTGCGCGCGCAGCCGTCGACTCTGCGAAGGTCGTGATCGCGCAGATCAACAGCCACATGCCGCGCGTCCATGGTGATGGCTTCGTGCACGTCGACGAACTCGATTGGCTTGTGGAACACGACGAGCCACTGCCCGAGGTCCCGGCGCTCGATCTCAGCGAGGAAGAGCTCGCGATCGGCCATCATGCGGCAGAGCTCATCGAGGACGGGGCCACGCTGCAGATGGGGATTGGAGCCGTCCCAGACGCCGTTCTGGCCGCGCTCAAGGGGCACCGGTACCTTGGCGTCCACACCGAGATGTGGTCGGACGGGTTGCTTCCACTTCTCGAATGCGGCGCAGTCGACAACAGCCGCAAGGTCGTACACCCGGGACGCACGGTGTCAGGGTTCGTCATCGGCACGCGGCGGGTCTACGACTTCGTCGACGACAACCCCAAAGTCGCTCAGTACGACATCGAGTACGTGAACCGAGTCAACGTGATCAGCCGGAACCCGAAAGTCACCGCGATCAACTCAGCGGTCGAGATCGACCTCACCGGCCAAGTGTGTGCAGACTCCATCGGCCACCGCGTGATTTCGGGTGTCGGCGGCCAAATGGACTTCATCCGGGGGGCGATGGTCTCCGAGGGGGGTAAACCGATCATCGCGTTGACGAGCCGTACCCGAAAGGGGACCCCGAGAATCGTCCCCACCCTTCGGCCTGGCGCCGGGGTCGTCACAACGCGAGCACATGTTCGGTACGTCGTCACCGAGAACGGCGCGGTGGATCTCTACGGTGCGACCCTCAACGAGCGAGCCGAACTTCTCATCTCGATCGCCCATCCGGACGACCAAGAGGCCCTCGAGAGCGCCTGGCACGACGCGCGCGCTTAGGCGAACCCATTGCGCAGGTTTCGCTGAATTGGCGGCAACCTGCAGACCCTGCGCGCAGAGAACCCAGTGTTTGGCGTCTTGTCACCGAAAGACCTGGGCTTTGGCGGCAGTTTTTGGCACACCTCATGCTTCAGGGGCTGGTTCCCTCATGGCGATTCTTCCACAGTGGTTCCCAGGTCGCACTCGCGACTCCGAAGGGCGCGCGCGAGCGACGCGCCGCCAGAAACTACCACTCGTCGCCCCCGGCGAGCGGGATGCCCACCCCGACGACGAGTGGCTGATCACCAATCAGAGCGGCTCGTTCGCGATGGGCACCGTCGATCGTATCCCTCGACGCAAGTATCACAGCCTGCTGACGGTACGTGAACCCGGGGTTGGCGAGCCCCTCAATCTGCTCGCCGAGCTCGAGGACTGGTTCATCCTCGGCAACGAGACGGTCGCACTCCACAACTTCGACTGGGGAAACAGCGTCGAACCTGACGGTGCGAGCCACCTCGTCGAGTTCGACCCCCAACCCTGTTGGACCTACCGGTTCGCTGGGCTCGAGGTGACACGAGCGCTCACGATCGAACCGGAGGCCGACGCCGTCTGGGTGCGGTACACCGTTCGGGGCGTCACCGAACCGATTCAACTCCGGCTCCGACCACTCCTCCGATCCCGGCCCATCCATGATCTCACTGTCGCCAACCCCTTTTTGAACGGCGCCGTGACGATCGACGACCAGCGTCCACATCTGGAAGCGAGGCTTCGCCCTTACGAGGGCCTGCCCCCAATCATTATGAGCCTCCATGGCGCCGCCGGCTGGTTCAGTGCGGATGGGCACTGGTACCGCGGCGTTCACTACGCGTGGGAAAGGCAAAGAGGCTACGAAGATGCCGAAGACCTCTTTACACCCGGGGAGGTTGGTCTGCACATCACCGACGATACGACCTTCGCGATGCGGCTCGGAACGACACCCTCTCCGCTCTCGACCACCGCCGACATCGCCGGCGTCACCGAGGCCCGACAGTCGTTTACGCACGAGCTCGAGCGTGCGGCCGACGCCTACTTGGTGGAGCTCGGGGGAGGACGAGCCGGCGTGATCGCGGGCTACCCGTGGTTCGGAGAGTGGTCCAGAGACGCGCTAATCGCCCTGCCCGGGCTGTGCCTCGCACGAGGCAAGGTCGAAGAAGCGGTCGGGATTCTCGAATCCCTCAGCCAAAGACGCGAGAACGGTCTCGTCCCGAACATCCCACAGAGTGGCGACGTCGAAGCGAACACCAACGCCATCGACGCATCGCTCCTGTTCGTCTGGGCGACGGCCCTCACCGCCAAGAAGACCCGGAGCCGCCGCGTCAGCGCGCTCGAGGAAGCCAGCATCGAACTGGTCGAGGCCTTGTTGGATGGTGCGGACCCCCGCGTGAGCATCGACGATGAAGGATTCTTGTTCGTCGAACAGGGACCGTGGGCGCTCACCTGGATGGACGCGATGACTGACGCAGGACCAGTAACGCCTCGGTGCGGCTACGCCGTGGACCTCAACGCGCTTTGGCTCTCGGCCCTTCGGACGACGGCCGGATGGGCCGCAACACTCCGACCGGAGATCGTCCCACGTCTCGAAGAAACCGCGACGAAACTCGCAGATCACTTCGAGGAAAGGTTCTGGCTTCAGGATCAGGGCTTCTTGACCGACACACACGACGGCATCGAACCCGACGGGCGGCTCAGGCCCAACCAGCTCTGGGCCCTCGTTCTTCCGGACCTTCCCATCCGTGACGCGCATAAGCGTGCTGCGCTCGAGGCGGTGCGGAACAAGCTCCTGACGCCGGTTGGGCTTCGCACCCTCTCGTCCGACGATCCGCAGTACCGGGGCACCTATGCCGGATCGCAAGCGGAGCGCGATCTGGCGTATCACCAAGGCACAGTGTGGCCCTGGCTTCTCGGGTTATACGCAGAGGCCGTCCGGACAATCGATGGCCCCGACGCCGCGCGCGACGAGCTTCTTCCGATCCTCACAGGCCTTTGGGTCCACTTCCGTACCGAAGGCTGCATCGGACAATTGAGCGAGGTGTTCGATGGCGACCCGCCTCACCGGCCGGGCGGAGCACCCGCCCAGGCGTGGAGCGTCGCAGAGGCGCTGCGAATCGCGATGATTGCGGAACGATGAGGGTGCTGATGCTCGGCTGGGAATACCCTCCCCATATCAGCGGCGGCCTCGGGACAGCCTGCGAGGGCCTCACACAGGCGCTCGCCCGTCGTGGGATCGAGATCGATTTCGTCGTGCCGCGTCTTTACGGGAAAGAACGTGCGGAGCACATGCAAATCCTGGGCGCCGCGGACGCCAGGCCGTATCAAGCGATACGATCGCACGACAGCGGCGCGGGCAACACTGACCCGGACTGGATGCCGGCTCAGTCCGCTGCGGAGGAATCCACTGCGGCGCCCAGTTTGTCGCGCACCATTCGCACCATCGCAGTACCCGCGATGCTCAAGCCCTATCTCGACCCCGAGACGTACGAGATGTTGTTGGAGGAGACTGGCCCAGTACCGGGTCCCGCGGTGGCTTCACCACCTGGCCCACAGCACGACCCGCCCGCGACTCCTTTGGGCGACGAACCGCCTCCAAAGCGTGCACCGGCCGTCCCATCGACTCATCGCTCAGAGGAGCACTACGGCTCCGACCTGTTCGCCGAAGTGGCGCGTTACGCCGCAACGGCCACCCGCCGAGTTCGAGGTGCTCAGTACGACTTGGTTCACGCTCACGACTGGATGACTTTTCCGGCAGGTGCCGAGATCGCGGCGCGCGCGGGCGCGCCCCTTGTGACCCACGTGCACAGCCTCGAGTATGACCGTGCCGCGGGAGGGGCGGACCGAGACATCGTCGAAGTCGAACGCCGAGGCCTCCACGAAGCAACGCGGGTCGTCGCGGTCAGCTACTACACGCGAGGACTCATCCACAAGATTCACGGGACCGACCTCGAGAAGATCTCAGTCGTGCACAATGGTGTTTACACGCGTGAAACCGTAAAAGCCTACGAGAAACAACGCACCTCCCAAGGCCCGATCGTTCTGTTCCTCGGCCGCGTCACTTTCCAAAAAGGGCCAGAGTACTTCGTGGAGGCCGCTGCCCGAGTGCTTCGAAGTGTCCCGGACGCGACGTTCGTCATGGCCGGATCGGGCGACATGCTTCCGCGCATGAAGGGAATGGTCGAGGACTTGGGTATCGAAGACTCGTTTCGCTTTCCGGGTTTCGTGCGAGGGGCCGACCTGGAACGCACGTTCTCGACCGCCGACGTTTACGTCATGCCCTCGGTGTCGGAGCCTTTCGGAATCGCACCGCTCGAGGCGATGAGCTACGACCGACCGGTAGTTGTGTCGAAGCAATCTGGCGTTTCTGAAGTGCTTCGCAACGCGCTCAAAGTCGATTTCTGGGACGTCGACAGAATGGCGAGTCAGATCGTAGGCTTGCTCGAACTACCCGAGTTGCGCCGCGTGATCGTCGATCGCGCACGCGAAGAAATTCGCCACATCCACTGGGATGCGGCTGCCGAAAAACTCATCCCTATCTACGAATCGCTCGTTACCCACTGAGGTGTCACATGCCGTCGGTCTGTTTCTACTTCGAAGTCCATCAACCCTACCGGCTGAGGCCCTACGGTGCGCTTCAGGTGGGCCGTGACCACGAGTACTTCGACCGGACCCTCAACTCCGAAGTGCTGCGAAAAGTCGCCGATAAGTGCTACCTCCCGGCGAACGAATCGATGCTGCGTTTGATCGAGCGCACGGATGGCAGGTTCCGCATCTCGTACGCCGTCACCGGCGTCTTGATCGAGCAGATGAAGGAGTACGCGCCAGAGGTCTTGGACAGCTTCATCCGTCTCGCGAGAACCGGCGCGGTCGAGTTCGTTGCCGAGACGTACTACCATAGCTTGGCGGCGCTGTACGACCGCGACGAGTATCGGGCTCAGATCGACCTCGAGATGGCGTTGATTCGCTCCGAGTTCGGACAGACGCCTCGGGTCTTTAGGAACACCGAGCTCGTGTACGACGACGATATCGGGCGGTGTATCTCCGATCTGGGCTTCGACGCCATCCTGGTCGAGGGCGCCGACGACGTGCTCGGCTGGCGAAGTCCGAACTTCGTGTACCGTGTTCAAGGTCGCGACACACGTCTTCTCACCAAGAACTACCGACTCTCCGACGACATTGCGTTTCGTTTCTCGAATCGCGCGTGGGCTGAGTACCCGCTCACGGCACCGAAGTTCGTCAATTGGATTCACCGGCACAGTGGCGCCGGCGACGTCGTCAATCTCTTCATGGACTACGAAACGTTCGGGGAGCATCAGTGGCGGGAGACGGGGATCTTCGACTTCCTCGAGCACTTCCCGGACGTCCTGCTCCAGCATCCCCACTGGGACCTGGCGACTCCAAGCGAAGTGATCGACCGCTACCCGGTCCTCGGCGAACTTTCGTTTCACCGCACGGTTTCTTGGGCAGATGAGGCCCGAGACATCAGTGCTTGGCGAGGCAACGAGATGCAGCAAAGAGCGCTCGCCGAGATCTACGCACTCGGGGCAGACATCAGGGCTCGGAACAACTCGTTTCTTCTAGAGCTTTGGCGCAAGCTCCAGACCTCCGACCACTTCTACTACATGGCGACGAAGTCCGCTGCCGACGCAGAGGTGCACGACTACTTCAGCCCATACGAAGGCCCGTACGACGCGTTCATTCACTACATGAACGTGCTCAAGGACCTCAAACTGTCGATTCTCAGCATGGACGAGAAGCGGATCCCGGCATGAGCGGCCCCGTGTTCTTCGAGGTCTCGTGGGAGGTCTGCAACATGGTCGGGGGTATTCATACGGTCTTGGCGAGCCGTGTCCCCGAAATCCACGTCGCCTACGGGGAAGAGCAATACATCACGTTTGGGCCGGACGTGTTGAGGGCCGAGGGAACGGCACCCGAGTTTCGAGAAGACATCTGGGATCCAAGCTTGGCGGAGTCCCTGGACGGGCACGAGGTTGGTGTGTTGATGGGGCGTTGGTTGGTGCCGGGGGAACCCCGGTGCTTGCTGATCAACCATTCGCGCCTCTACGAACGCAAAGACCAGATCCTCGGTTACTACTGGGAGAAGTACCAGCTCGACTCACTCTTTGGCGCTTGGGACTACTACGATCCCGTCTTGTTCGGACATGGGACCGGAATGGTGATCGAGCACATCCGGAACCACCGTCTGTTGCCGGGACGGCAAACCGCGTTGGTGCAAGCGCACGAGTGGATGTCCGGGTCCGCAATTCTGCATCTCAAAGAAGCAGCACCCGAGATCGGCACCGTATTCACCACGCACGCGACGATGCTCGGTCGGACCCTGGCAGGACGCCGCGCGGACCCGGCGTTCTATCATACGCTTCCGTCAGTCGATGCCGAGGGCGTGGCGAAGGAACTCGATGTCTCTTCGAAGCACTCGATGGAGACTGTCGCGGCGCGAGAGGCCGATGTGTTCTCTACTGTCAGCGAGATCACTGCCATCGAATGCAAGCATCTGCTCAAACGAGACCCCGCGGTCCTGCCAAACGGTTTCGGTGCACGCCCGGTGAGCACCAAGCGGCGTACCAAAGCTCGTGCCGACCTGTTCAACTTGGCGGAGTTGACGACAGGAGACACCTACGATCCCGAAAAAACGCTGATCTTCGCGCTTGCGGGCCGGTACGAGTACGTCAACAAGGGCGTCGACGTGTACCTGGAGGCCGCGGCGAGGATTCGCAGCCAGCTCGCCGAGCGCTCGGGCAAGCGTGTAATCGTCTACGCGATGCTCCCCGCCGGGCACGCAGAACCAAAGCGAGAGCTCTGGGACCGCGCCCATGGCGCATCGGTCGGCCAACCGTTGCGCTGTACGCACGACCTGGTCGACGAAATCAACGATCCGATCACCCAGCAGCTCAGCGCGCTTTCGTTTCACAATGAACCCGGAGAGCCTGTCCACGTCGTCCACGTGCCGATCTACCTCGACGGAACCGATCCGCTCATTCGGCAGAAGTACTGGGACCTTCTTCCTGGCGCCGATCTGGGCGCGTTTCCGTCGTTCTACGAGCCGTGGGGCTACACACCCCTCGAGGCGGTCGCGGTGGGCGTCCCGGCGATCACCACCGACCACGCTGGTTTCGGGCGTTGGGTCAAGCGCCAGGGGGACGACAAACGAACCGGCGTCCGTGTGATGAAACGAGAAGGCGTCGCGTTCGACGAGGTCAGCCAGAAGCTCGCGGACGCGTTCGTCGAGTTCATCGACCTAGACGAAGACACGCGCGAGGAACTCCGAAAGGCGTGCCTCGAGACTGCCGCCATGACGTCGTGGTCGAACTTCATCGAACACTACGAAACCGCCCACCGAACGGCGCTCGACGCCGGGGCCGCAAGGCGAAAAGAACTCCCGATGGAGCGGCTGAGCTCGACTTCGATTCCGGCCACCCGGGGTCTCCTAGAACAGATCTCGCGAGACGCCGGGAGCGATGGGACCCCCTATACGCGCAGCTTCAACGTCGCGAATGCGCTGCCGGAAGACCTCGAGGCCCTCGAAGAGATTGCCGCCAATCTATGGTGGCGGTGGCATCCCGAGGCCGCTTCGCTCTTCAAGAGGCTCGACCCAGAACTATGGTTCGCGCTCGGCGAGAACCCACACGCCCTGCTCGACCAGGTGAAGACCGACAGACTCTCGACACTCGCGATGGACAGGGAGTACGTGCACAGCGTTCGCCGGGTTCACGAAGCCCTGAGCGAGACGACGACGGCGCGAGAACCGCGGATCGCGTACTTTTGCATGGAGTTCGGGGTCGCCGATTTCTTGAATCTCTACTCCGGCGGTCTCGGGATCCTGGCTGGAGACCATCTGAAGGCAGCCAGCGACCTCGACATCCCCCTTTGCGCCGTCGGACTAGCCTACAAGGAAGGGTACTTTCGTCAGTTCGTGGACGGCGAAGGCCACCAAGAATCGGTCGGAGACATCAACGACTTTCACGCCCCGCCCTTCGAACCGGTCATGGCCGGGGCGTACGCACCGTTGAAGGTCACGGTTCCGATGCCCACGGGCCCGGTACATCTGCAAGCCTGGCAGCTACGCATTGGCCGCGTCACGCTTTACTTGCTCGACACCGACCTCCCGGAGAACCGTGCGGAAGACCGTGCAATCACCGATAGACTCTACGGTGGTGACGCTTCGCACCGGCTTCGACAAGAGATGATTCTCGGTCTAGGCGGATTTCAGCTTCTCACCGAGCTCGGCATCGACCCCGACGTGTTCCACATGAACGAGGGGCACAGTGCTTTTTTGCTGCTCGCCCGCGCCGCGCACTTGATTCAGCGGCACGGACTTCGCTCCCCAGAGGCTTTCGAGTACGTCCGCAACACCACGGTCTTCACGACGCACACGCCGGTACCTGCGGGACACGACCATTTCCCCGAGCAGATGATTCGACCGTACCTGACTCGATTCGAGAACCTGCTCCGTCTGGACTGGCCCAGGCTCATGGCGATGGGGAGCACACCAGACGGCAAACCCAACGAATTCGGGACCACTGCGCTCGCAGTCCGAAGCACCGCACGAGTCAACGGCGTGAGCGTCAAGCACGGCGAGGTCGCCCGAGACATGTTCTTGCAGTTCTACCCCGAGCTCGACAGCCCGGACGATGTCCCTTGCGGCAGTATCACCAACGGGGTGCATGTACCGACTTGGTTGGCTCCCCGCTGGCAGCGCTTGGTCGAGCGCGAGATGGGCCCGAAGTGGCGAGATTCGATCGCAGACCCGGATCGCTGGACATGGCTGCGTGACCATGATCCAGCAGAGATCTGGGGTGTGCATCGCTTGCTTCGGCAAGACTTCGTCGCGTGGCTCCGAGAGCACCTCACCCGCACTTGGACACGACGACGCGAAGACCTGTCCACCCTCAAGAAGGTCCTCGATGGGCTCGAACGGGACGCGCTCTTCATCGGTTTCGCGCGGAGGTTCGCCCCGTACAAGCGAGCCGACCTCCTGTTGACCGAGCCCGAGCGCCTGGCCGAGTTGTTGAGTCAGACGCCAGGAGCGATCCTGCTCTACGCAGGAAAGTCGCACCCGGCCGACGGGCGTGGAAAGGATCTGCTTCAACGAGTCTTCGAAGCGACCAAACATCCGGACCTCGTCGGCAAAGTCGTATTCATCGAGGACTACTCGATCGACGAAGCGAGGCGCATGGTTGCCGGGTGCGATGTGTGGCTCAACACCCCGACACGCCCGCTTGAAGCAAGCGGGACCTCCGGAATGAAGGCCGCGATGAACGGCTGCTTGAACCTGAGCGTCGACGATGGATGGTGGATCGAGGGCTACACGGGAGACAACGGCTGGGTCATCGACCTACCCGCGGCGACCATTCATGACGCTAGCGCGTTCGATCGCGCGGCGACGATGGCGTTGGTCGAGTCGGAGATCCTTCCGGCCTATCGAAATCGTGACGCGGCAGGGATTCCGATGGCTTGGGTCGAGCGCATGAAGTCGAGCATGGCGACCATTATCCCCCGGTTCTCGGCTCGACGGATGGTTTCGGACTACGCCGACCGCTTCTACGAACCGGCGATGCGGGACGCCACCAAGTTGCGCGACGGAAACTACCGACCCCTGTTTCGCTTGGCGGAACAGACCGCTTCTCTTCGCCAACACTGGTCCGACGTCGCGCTCGAGAGCGTGAGATTCACGGGCTTGTCCGAGGAGACGCTTGCCGTTGGGACGACGATTGGGGCAGAGATTGTCGTGCATCACCCCGGGCTCGACGCGCGGGAGCTAGACGTCGAGGCCGTCGTCATGTTCGGCGCACGGACGAGCGACAAGACCTCCAGGGTCACCGTTCGGTTCGAACCCGAGGGAGAAGCGGAACGAAGTACATGGCGTGGCGCCTTCACCGTACAAGCGAGTGGCGGTCACGACCTCAAGTTCCGCGTCAAGCCGAGGGAGCGAAGTGACGCGTACCCCGGCGCGATCGGAATTCACCTGCAAAAGTGGCTTTAGCCGGAGGTTAGCGCTGCATGACTCGGGCAAAATCCAGCCCGCCGACAATCCCGGTCACGCCACGCTCGTCTTCGATGAGGATTCGCCGCGCGTTCATCGCCAACGCTTGCTCGGCCGCTCGACCGAGACCGAGGCCGGATGGAAGGATCAGGATTCTGGCGTTCATCCCGTGCTCGACCGGTGTTTCCGGAGGGAGGCCGCGGGACTCGAGCGCCCTCGCTTGATCGAAAATGCCGACGGGGAACGCACCCTCGACGACGACGAGGCCATGCTTGTTCGATACGTCTAGGCGGTCGATCGCCAGCGCGATCGGGTCTTCCGCTTTGACTTTGACGATCGAACCCGATGCGACCTCCGCGATCGGCGTCTTGATGCGCTTTTCGGCGACGGCACGCATGAGGTCACGCGTCGAGACCACGCCCCGAACGGCCCCGTCGGCGGTGACGAACACGCGGTGGACACGCGCTTTGACCATCGCCCGGGCAGCGAGACTGAGAGGCGAGCCGCAAGGCACTTCGACGGCCGGAGACTGCATGATTTCTTCGACCGGCCGGGCCGGTACGCGAAACGCGTGCCCCGACTCGTAGACCGCCGCGTGCAGCAGATCTGTTCGGGACACGACGCCCTTGAGAGCGCCCGCGCCATCAACGATCCCGATCGCCGACACACCGTTGGCGACAAACGCATCGTTCGCTGCAACCAGGGTTTCACCGAGCGGCAACACATGAACCGGAGCGGTCATATACTCGTCGACGGGCATCTCAAAATGGGCCATTCACTCACCTTTGTCGCTGGAAACGTATCTTTAGGGTCGCACCGCGAGAACCGGAACCGGCGAGTAACGTAGACAGTACTGCGGCGTGCTGCCAAGCATCATGCCGCGCAGGCGACCTTGCCCGTGAGAACCAACAAAGAGCAGATCGGCCTGAACGTCCGCCACCGTGTTGCAGAGGCTCTTGCCGACCCAACCATCGAGAACACGGGTTTTCGTCTCCGTCGAGAGGCCCTCGCTGACAATGATTTGATCCAACCGTGCTTGCGCCGCCGCGCTCAAGCCCTCGAGCACCTCGCTCCAGTCCACGGACCTGAAGTTGTCCATGAGTGGATGCGGGACGACGTGGATCAACACCACCTCACCTTCGACCGCCGCCGCAACATCGCGTGCCCAGCGAACGGCCTCGAGCCCGTGAGGCGAGAAGTCCACGCCAACGGCAATGCGCGCGCCACGATAGTTCGACCGGAGGCGTCCGCAGGCGACGATGACCGAGCAAGGCGCTTGTCGCACCACGCGCTCGGCAGTCGTGCCAAGGAGCCGCTCTGGAAGCCCGATGGTATGGCTGGGATCGCCCACAGCGATCAGATCCGCGTTGACCGCGACCGCGGTGCGCAAGATCGTCTCCCAAGGTTTGCCCTCCTCGCAAGAGGTGTGACAGTGGACGCCTTGGGCCTCGCATTGGGCGCGGGCTTCTTCGAGCGCCCGCATGCTGTTCTCGAGTCGACCTTTGAAGCGCTCCCGCAAGGCCTGGACTGCGGAACGGGCGCCAATCGGCAGGTCGGCCCAGCCATGGTCGAGGCCCATTTCGTTTGCATGGACCAGCCAAAGCGCCGCCCGGGTGGCCGCCGCGGTCGGCAAGGCGAGCCTTAGGGCGCGGGCTCCAGACTCCCCGAGATCGGTCCCCACGACGATGGTCCTGACCGCCATGAGCCAATACAGAGCAAGCCTCGTGCCATGCCCAAAAGGTCTCACGAACGAGAACCGACGTCGCCCGAGGCGCAGATTTGGCGCATTCTGTGCGCCATCGCGGGTGGAAATGCAGATTTTGCACGACGCGGGGCCCCGTTTGTGCGTCAATCACGCAGAGCGCAGTCGGCCCGCATTTTGCTTTGTAACTGCCTCGAGCGAGGACGAGATGGCACAACAAGGCAAGGTCACCGAGCTGCCGACTGTCGCTTCGCGCGATCGGCGACCCATCAAAGCCACTATGACGGGTCGCGTGCTCGTCATCGACGACGAGGCCAACGCGCGAAGCGCCCTCGGGGAGCTTCTCGAGGAGGCGGGTCACATGGTGAGGACCGCTCCCGACGGCCGAGAAGGCCTCATCCAGCTCGAGCAGTTCGATCCGGACGTCGTCCTCACAGATCTCAAGATGCCGGGAATCGATGGCCTCGCCTTGATCGAGCAGGGGAGAACGAGAGCGCCCCACGCCACGTTCATCGTCATGACCGCGTTCGCCACCATCGACACGGCGGTGCGGGCGATCAAGCTCGGTGCGGAGAGCTATCTGACCAAACCCCTCGAGCTCGACGCCGTCCACGCGATCGTCGAACGAGGCATGGAGCGGGCTTTTCTTTCGCGGGAAGCCGCGCAGTTGAGGGCCCGAGTCGACGAGCGGTTCCAGTTCGACAGTATCGTCGGCGAGCACCCGTCGATGCAGCGCCTCATGAAGAACATTGCTCAAGTCGCAGGAAGCCGAGCGACTGTGCTGATCCACGGAGAGACTGGCACTGGCAAGGAACTAATTGCAGCCGCCATTCACCAAAACTCGGATCGAAAGAGCAAACCCTTCGTCCGACTCAACTGCGCGTCGCTCAGCGAGACCCTGCTCGAGTCCGAGCTGTTCGGCCACGAGCGCGGATCGTTTACGGGGGCGGTGGGACGTCGTGATGGTCGCTTCCAGCAAGCC
Organism: Myxococcota bacterium; assembly: GCA_039028875.1. Classification (GTDB taxonomy): domain Bacteria; phylum Myxococcota_A; class Polyangia; order Polyangiales; family Houyiibacteriaceae; genus SG8-38. Next base: position 68,844 of record JBCCHE010000015.1, read on the forward strand.
GACGGCGGCACGCTCTTCCTCGACGAAGTGAGTGAAATCCCCTCGCCGATCCAAGTCAAACTGCTCCGCTTCTTGCAGGAACGAGAGTTCGAGCGCGTGGGGGGCAACGAAACGATCAAAGTCGACGTTCGCGTTGTCGCAGCGACGAACAGAGATCTCAAGGAGCTCGTGGACGCGGGCAGTTTTCGAGAAGACCTGCTCTACCGTCTCAAGGTGGTACAGCTGGACGTTCCACCGCTTCGCGTGCGGCGGAGCGACATTCCGCTGCTCGCGCACTCGTTCCTTCGCACCTACGCGGAGGAAAACAGCCGCGATGTGCGGGGTTTCACTCGCCGAGCGCTCCAGCAACTCACGGTGTACCCGTGGCCCGGAAACGTACGCGAGCTCGAGAACGCCATCGAACGCGCGGTTGTGATGTGCAACGAGGAGATGATCGACATGGACGACCTCCCGTCGTCGGCGGACTCTGGCGTCGACGAAGACTCCCTGCTCGCACTGATTCCAGGGGTCACGATGGCCGAGCTCGAACGCGTGGCGATCTTGAGGACACTCGACGCGGTTGATGGGTCGACGGCTCGGGCTGCTGAAATCCTCGGGATCAGCCAACGTAAGATCCAGTATCGCGTCAAGGAGTGGGGCTATCAGCCCCCGCATCGACCGCCCCAAGGCGCCTAGGGATTCAGCGGGATCCAGAAAGAAGCGCAAGTTCCTCCGCCCGGGCGCGGGTCTAGGCGCGCCTCACCGCCGTGGAGTTCGACGATCCGCTTGACGATCGCGAGCCCGAGACCAGTGCCGGCCTCTTTGGTCGTGACGAACGATTCGAACGCGTGGTCGTAGACCTCGGGACTCACGCCAGGCCCGTTGTCTTCGACCCGAACCTCAAAACGGTCTCCACGGAGTGACCGACCGGAGATTCGAACACTGGGCGAGCGGATGTTGGCGACGGCCTCCACTGCGTTTGTCAGAAGGTTGTTGACGACCTGCTTGATTCGGTCGCGTTCTGCCACCACCGTGCAATCGAGATCTGCGAGGTCCGACTGAACCTCGATGCCGCGCGACTGAATCTCGGGCCGCCGTAGTTCGACGACCTCTGAGATGAGCTCACGCGCGTCGCACGGGAACGCTTCGAGCTTGCGCGCGCGAGCCAAGTTGAGGAAGTCGTCGAGCAGAAGAGACAAGCGCTTGAGCTCGTCCATGACGATGCGTGTTCGTCGGTCGATCTTCTCCTGAATGCCCGCGTCTTCGATCCCGGCGGCGTTCCTTCGGAGGACGTCGAGCTGCAGCTTGGCGGCGTTGAGCGGGTTGCGCACTTCGTGGGCGAGGCCGGCGGTAAGCCTCCCCATGGTCGCGAGCGATTCCGCTTCCGCCGTCTTCTTGAGCACGTAGTCCTCGCGGTAAGTCTCCAGCATGATCCCCAGCTCGATGTCGCAGATCTGATCGATCGCGCGATGAACGGCGCGTGATGCCTCCGCTCGTCCGTCGAACGCCCTGTGCAGCCCCTCTCGAACGCGGTTCATGGCGGCGAGCATGTAGCGCTGCTCGAGCCCCACACGAACGTGGACCCGGCCGATCTGAGCGCGCTTGCCGAAGTACGCGTCGTCATAGGGACCGGTCACCAGCTCTTCGAGCCAACTCTCTAGCGACACCCTCAGCCGGTCGACCTGCGCCTCGTCGCGCAACACCGCGCTGGCCCCGGCATCTTGGAGGATCGCGTCATAGAACTCCGCCACGATGTGCGCGAACTCGGTTCGCAGGCGCGGACCGGCCGAGATCAACGCGTCCGCCGATGCGTTGTCGAAGCCCACGTACGCCCGGAGCTGGGCCAGCAGAGTTGCGTCGGCCATCGTCTCCCGCGTTAGAGAGGTGTGGCAGCCAAGTCAAGGTCGCGCCGTCAAAGACCCCAAAGAGGGGGGAGCCGAACCCAACTGATCGGGCATGGGGCATCGTGCGCCAAAATTTGCATCTCCTCAGGGATGACTCGCCCGTTTTCACCTCCGAAGTGTTCGCGAAGGAGGATCAAGTCGGCACCGGCACGCCGTGCGGCACCCAAGACGAGATTCGGCCAGTGCCCATCGTCCAATAGCTCTGCACTACACCGAACCCCGGTTCGTGCACACCACTCGCGCTGCTTCTCGAGGAGCTGTCCCTCGTGCCGGAGTGCCGTGTGGAGCGGAGTGCCTGGCAACGCCTGTGAGGGCTCGAGCTCCCCGGGCTCAGATGTTCTCGCGCGTCGACCCTGCCGGGTCGAGACGAGCAAGACCTCCCCGCCGGCTGGCTTCGCGACCGCTGCGGCGAGCTTGACGAGTGGGTAACTCGCCATGGTGAGGTCGGTAACGGTGAGCACCGTGGACGTCATCATAGCCATCGGTCGTGAGACAGAACGTGAGCAAGGACCATGCCAGGGAACGCGCCCTTCACGAAACGGCTGACGGCAGCGATTGCCGGCAGGCAGTGCTTGCGCCACGCAGCGGGGCAACGAAAATCCTGCATCCGATTCAGCCGAACGCCGGCAACCCGGTCTGGGCGCGCCCGAGAATGAGCGCGTGGATATCGTGCGTACCTTCGTAGGTGTTGACGGTCTCGAGGTTCATCACGTGGCGAATCACGTGATACTCGTCCGAGATCCCGTTGCCACCGTGGATGTCCCGAGCGGCGCGGGCAACGTCGAGCGCCTTACCGCACGAATTCCGCTTGAGAAGAGACACCAACTCGGGCGCGCATCGTCCTTGGTCCATGAGTCGACCCGCACGCAGGCAACCCTGAAGACCAAGGCCGATGTCGGTCTGCATGTCCGCGAGCTTCCTCTGGACGAGCTGCGTCGCCGCAATCGGTCGCCCGAACTGCTGTCGACTGAGGGCGTAATCGCGCGATGCGTGCCAACAAAACTCGGCGGCACCGAGGGCGCCCCAAGCGATGCCGTAGCGGGCCTTGGTCAGACAACCGAATGGTCCGCGAAGACCGCTGACCTCGGGAAAGAGCTGAGCGGTGGGTACGAAGACATCATCCATCACGATCTGACCCGTGACCGACGCTCGCATGCTCATCTTGCCTTCAATCGTCGGCGCCGACAGGCCGGGCATTCCCGATTCGAGAACGAAGCCCCGAATCACATCGTCGACCTTTGCCCAAACGACGAACACATCGGCAATTGGGGCGTTGGTGATCCAGGTCTTGGTGCCGTTGAGCACGAAGCCGTTCTCGACGGCGACCGCGCGCGTCTGCATGCTCGCAGGGTCCGAGCCGGAGTCAGGCTCGGTGAGCCCGAAGCAGCCAACGGCTACCCCGGAAGCGAGCCGAGGGAGGTACTCCTTCCGCTGAGCTTCGGTGCCATAGGCGAAGATCGGATACATGACGAGCGACGACTGGACGCTCATGGCAGACCGATACGCGCTGTCGACACGCTCGATCTCACGCGCGATGAGGCCGTACGAAATGTGGTTGCTGCCGGCACACCCGTACTCCTGCGGCAGGGTGCAGCCGAGGAACCCTCGCGCGCCAAGCTCCATCATGATGTCACGATCGAAATGAGCCCGTCGATTGGCCTCGACGATGCGCGGCGCGAGGGACGCCTGCGCGTACTCCCGCGCAGCGTTGCGAACCTGCTGTTCCTCGCCAGTCAGCGCTTCTTCGAGGCGGAACGGGTCTTTCCAAGTGAATTCGGACGCCGTGGTCATTCCCGAACCCTACGCGAAATGGCGCGCAACACACCCCCTTTGTCCAGGTGGTCGCCCTGAGCACCGGGACCACCGAAAAAAGCTCCCTGGTATCGATGCCAGCCGGGTTAGGATCGGTTCTTGGCGCAGGAACGTCGTCACCGGGGACCACATCCGCAAGATGCAGCGCTGTTCGACGTCGAACGGGTCGACACCCTGCGAGCCGCGGTTGCCGACCTTAGCTGGTTGCGGACCCGCGGCTACGCCGATCCTTCAGCGATCAAACTGGTCGGCGATCGATACCAGCTCCGGACAAGACAGCGCACCGCAGTCGGTCGCTGCGCTTGCGGAGATCAAGCCAAAGTACGACGGGCCGACAAACGCTCGTCCGCCGCAACGGTGGGCGGCCAGAGGCTGGCGATCGACGGTCTAAACGTAATCACCACGCTCGAAGTCGCTCTCGCCGGCGGCGTCCTCCTGTTGGGCCGAGACGGTTGCGTTCGCGACATGGCAAGCTTCCACGGCAACTATCGCCTGGTGCAGGAAACCGAGCCCGCCGTCGAGCTGCTCCTGCAGTCGCTCGACGACGTTGGCGTTGCCGAGTCGTTCGTGTACATCGATCGACCGGTGTCGAACTCTGGGCGATTGGCGAACGTCATTCGCGAGACGTCGACCCGTTTCACAACGGCGGTCGAGCCGGTGCTCTCAGACAAGGTTGACGCCACACTGAAGTCCTCCGATTCCATCGTTGCCACAGCCGACAGCGCGATCCTCGACGCATGCGACGCCTGGCTCAACCTTGCATCCGATGTCATCGAGGCTCGGCGACCGGATCTCGCACCCCTTTGGTTGCTTGATCTCTCCTAGTCTATCGGGACGTGACGGCGGAGAAACGCGAGCGTCGCGTCGATCACTTGGTGTCGCGTGGGATCGACGAGGGCATCCATGTGTTCACACGAGAGCTCTTGCACCTCGACGTGCGCGCATGGCCGGGCGCGTTTGAGGATCGGACCCGGAGGGCAGATCCGGTCGCGTGAGGAAAGCATGACCAACGCGGGAGCCCGCAGCGCGCGCAAAGAGCGGCCCGGTGCGTAGGTGAAGAAGTAAAGGGCAATGCGCGCGGCTGTCAGGAAATCGAAACCTGACGGAACGATCGCCTGATAGCCCGTGTACGCATCGGGAGAAGTGAGGAGGCCGAGACCTCCGGGGGGCGCACTCAAAGGGACCAGCACGGGCGGGCGACGAAGTGCCGACGCGATCAGATCGCGCAAGCCACGAGTCGCCAAGGTGACGAGGTTGACGGGGCTCCACCAACGCATCGCCGCCAACGTCGAGCTCGAGCCGCTGAGCATCGGAACAACGGCCACGACCGCGCTGATGTTCCCATCCCGAGCCGCCGCCCTCACGGCGTGGCCTCCTCCAAGCGAGAACCCCCAGGCGGCGACACGCTGGGGATCGACAGAGGGCTGCGTGCGAACCCACGCGATCGCGCTGGCCCAATCCTTGAGCTGACCGCGAAACGAAATCAGCTGACGAGGGGCACCTTCGCTCGCTCCGAAGGATCGGTAGTCGAAGACGAAGGTACAGTAGCCGTCACGCGCCAACTCTTCGGCCACACGACACAGCCCGCTCTTCGCGGTGAGTCCGAGCCCATGCCCCAGTACGACACACGGACGGGGGCCGACGTCGCCTGAAGGGCTCGAGAACCAGCCCCGGCAGCGGGTCCCACAGCTCTCGAACTCGATTTCCTCGGCGGTTCCCAACGGCGCTAAGACTCGGCGATTTGGATGCCGTCTTCAAGGTTTCCGCGGTTGGCGATCAGATTTCTGAGGGCGATGATCTTGGGGGGCAGGTTAAACGCGACCGCACCGACGAGCCGACCCGAACGTTCGTAGAGTGCGACGAACTTGTCTTGTCCCTCTGCGCCGCCGGTGACGAGGACCTCGTCGGTCGATCGAGGGCGCCCGACTCCTTGGATCTTGAGGTCGTACTGGTCTGACCAGAACATGGGCACTGACTCGAAGGGTTGGGCCTCTTCAGGATTCGTCGTGAGCACCCCGGCAACGTAACGCGCCTGCTCGACCGCATGCGTCCAGTGCTCGACTCGCATTTGTTCTTCGAAGAGTGGGTTGTACCAACTCGCAACGTCGCCGACCGCGTACACGCCGCCCACGCTCGCCTCGCAGGTCGCGTCGCACCGAACGCCGTCGGCCAATTCCAGTCCGCTTCCCTCGAGCCAATCGACGACGGGTTCCACTCCGATGCCGACGACGGCGACATCACATGGAAGGACGGAACCATCGTCGAGCCTTACCGCCTCGAGCGACCCACGTCCCTCGAATGCGGTAACCGCGTGCCCGCAGAGGACCTGCACGCCCTCTCGCTCGTGCATCTGCGCCAACACGCTCCCGATTCGCGTGCCAAGGCTATGGGCCATCGGCGCAGGAAGGAGCTCGACCATGGACACTTCGAGCCCGAGCTGGCGGGCCGATGCCGCCACCTCGGCCCCGATGAAGCCCGCCCCAACCACGACGACTCGACGGGCTCGCCCAAGCGCGGCGCGAATCGCGAGTGCATCATCAACCGTACGGAGCGTGAACAAGCCTTCGAGGGTTGGCTGGTTGGGAAGGCAGCGGACACGGCCACCGGTCGCGATGACGAGTTTGTCGTACTCGACGACGTCGCCGCTTTCGAGCGAGACTTGCCGAGCGACCGCATCGAGCTTGACCGCGCGTTGGCCGAGACGCAGGTCCAGTTTGAGGTCGTCGTAGCTCCTGCGGCGGAGTTCCAACCTGTCGGCCTCCCACTCCCCGCGCAGAATCTGTTTCGACAGCGGTGGCCGGTCATACGGCCGATGGGGTTCCTCGCCGACAAGGGAAATCGTTCCTTCGAAGCCCCCCCGCCGCAGAAACTCGGCCGTTCTAAGCCCCGCCAGCGAGGCGCCCACGATGGCAACTCGACTGTCGTCGTTCATCGGTCGAAGCGGTCACGCCTCTGATTGCTGAGCGCGATCGCCTGGACGATGAGGGTCCGAATGTCCCCGGCCGCTGCTTTCACCACCCGCAGGAACCCTGCGAGTACCTCTGCGTGGTCCCTCGGGACACCGTCCAGGTACGATTCTCGCGGTTGCGACTGGGAGGACGGGGCGGGATCGGGGTTGGGATTCGGGGTCCAGGGGGGCGGTGCCGGGCGACGCGGAGGCTCAGGGACCGCCTGGGAGGCCTCCGATGCGGCAGGAGGTGGGTTCGCTTGCACGGACGCACGGACCGTGACGACATCCGGAAGCGGGGCTGGTTTTGGCGCAGTGGCCTTGACCTTGGTCGTCTTCAGTTTGGCGGGACGGGTGCTGCGCTTGGGTCGCGACTTCGCCGGCGCCTTGCTCGCACGCTTGCGGGTGGCCTTGCTGGCTGCCCCGTTCGAAGCCGCGCCGTTCGTGGAGGCGCTCTTCTTGGCGCCCGGCTTCGTCCGGGAAGCAGGCTTGGCGCGCTTGGTGGAGCGCGCTTTGGCCGAAGCCGAGGGAGCTTTGGTCGTACGCTTTGCCGGCGCTTTGCTTGGGCGCTTCGAGGCTCTCTTCTTGGTGGTCTTTTTGGTCGCCCGCGTCTTGCTAGCGGTTCGCTTCGTCGCCATGAAGCCCTCCGGAGCGAGCCACCTTATCGGAAACGCCGCCAAGGGCAAGGGCTGGCCTTGCGCCTAGCGATTCACGACGTAGGCGAACTCGAGGCGCTCGGGCTGCGCGGGCGGTTTCACCGTGGGTGGGATCACCCCGACCTCCTCGTATCCGACCGCCTCGAGGACGCTCACCATGAGATTGTCGCGAATCGGTACTTGCGCGAACAGGTACTGCAGTGGCGTGCGCATCGCGTGCCGAATGGCGTGAGTCGCCAAGGCTCGGCCAAGCGAGCCGCTCTGCCGCACCAAACACGTGGTCGCCTCTGCGGTCAGACGACGCCGAGCTGGATCGGAACTACACGCCGCCAGCATCTCCCAACCGAGGACCGACCCGTGGCCATTCTCGGCCACCCAGAACTGGAACACGTCGTCTTGGGAGCCCAGTGCCCGCCGGAAGTAGTCGTTGAGCCGGAGCTCTGGGGGGATCCGACCGTCCCAGTACTCGGCGTGCGTCTCACAAACCCGGAGCACCCCTTCGAGATCGCTCTCGCCGGCCTGGCGGATCAGGATCCTGCTGGTCTGGGCGATCGATGGACGAAGCATGGAACCATCGTTTATATCCCCGCCGTCGAAAAATGGGCAGACCCCTCTTCGGGGACCCCCAAAAGTCCAGAACCGCTACTCAACCGTGGGGCATGAGATGGGGTTGGACACCGCCTGGTTGTTGTCCTCGTCGCACTCGTTGTATTGGGCGCCCCCGGATCCGTCGTCGTCCACGCGAACGAACACCCGGACCTCGGTGATCGACCCGTCGTCAGGGGTCGGCAACGGTACGCGGAGCCGCTCCGATTGCCCAGGCAAGAGCCAGTCGGTCGTTGGGAACGTGCCGAGGTCGAAGGAGCGCGCGCCGTCGAGGGTCTCGATGACGACATGGGTCAGGATCCCCGGAGGAACGCTCAGCGAACCATCATTGCCCACGATCACATCGAACGTGAACTGGGTGTTGTCGCAGTCGCTGCGCAAGATCTCGCGAACGACGAAGTCAGGTGCGTCGAAGAGTCCTCCCGGCTGCACATTCTGACGGAAGTTGTTGAGACGAGAGTTGAGCCAGTTTCGTTCGGGCACACGAGGGATCTGCCCGTCTTCGGTCACGTTGGTCACGCTGTAGGCATGCTGGTTCCAGATCCGACGGGTGCGCACCCAGTTGTTGTCCTCGTCCTCCCAGATTTCGATGCCCCCGAGGTCGTCGTCGACATTGGGTTCGGGAATCACCACCTCGGACTTCCCGTCGTTGTCGACGTCGACGACGATCGGCATCTCGATCCGGGTATTGCTTTCGTGCGTGTCGTCTTCGTAGAGAATCGCGCCATCGGAACCACGAAAGATGCGGAACGTCGTCTCGTCCGCGTAGACGACCTCGGCCGACCCATCCCCCTCGAAATCGAACACGCTCGACCCGGTTGCACGGCTGGAACAATCGTCGTTCTCGACGCTCCAGCGGACCCATTCCCGTGCGCAATCGGACGGCAGGGGGTCACCGGTGCACTGAAAGTCGAGGACGACGTAGGCAGTGGAACTCGCAGTCCCGATCTCGGCGAACCCATCGCCGTCGAAGTCGGCGACCGTCGGAGGCCCGCTTTCGTTGGCCCCGGCCGTACGAACCATCACTTGACTGCCTTCGCTCATGATCGGGTTGCCGTCCGAGTCGAAGGCGGCGAGCTGCAGGGAGCCGCCGCAGAGGATCCGCTCTGGAGGGAGTAAGTCTCCGTCTGCATCGTAGAGCGGCTCGGTGGGTACGTACGCGGCTGGCGTGTAGGTCGGCGGCGCGACGTCTGTCGGCGATCCAGGAATCCGAATCGGAAGCGGAATCCCATCGACCGGAGTCCCGTCCGCGTTGAGCACGAAGAGCTCTCCCAGCCGAATGATGACGACCTCTGCGTCGTCGTCGGAGTCGAAGTTCCCGACGGCATTGTACCCGTCGCAGTCGATCGAGCCTCCGCAACTCGAGTTGGTCGTGGTGTACTCGTAGGTGAAGCGCTCGCTCCCGTCGTAGTTGTAGACGGTGTTGCCCGCGATCACTTCTTGGAAGCCGTCGCGATCCAGGTCCGCCACCGTCGACGACGGACCGAGAAAAGCGTTGTTGCCGACGCCCAGGTTTGAGCCGGGAAGGGTCGCCTCGAGGTCACGGCCGTCCCATGCGAGCGCACCAGGTGGTAGGTCGATGTCGTTGGGCCCAAGACCGGTCGGACCATCGAGGACCACGTTGCCGATGATCACCTCGGGACGCCCGTCCCCATCGAGATCGGCGATCGAAGGCTGCGCCCCCCCGCGGGTCTGCTGTCGGTCGGGAAGGTCATCGTTCTGCCACAAGACTTCCCAAGCCGAGCCGTCGTCCTCGGTGCGCCGCCACGCAATGGTGCCGCCGTTCTTGAACGTCGCGACGATCTCAGGAACGCGCTCGTCGACCTCGGAATCCGGGTGCAAGTTGCCGAGTGCCACCCCGGTTGAGTTCCCGATCCAGTCGCCAGAATCGCGACCCTTGAGGGTCGCGATGGTATCCATCGTGCCGTCTTCGTTGCACGCACCCGACACGATTCGAATAACACCGCGACGCGTGCAACAACCGTCGGCCTGGCGATCGAAGCTGACGAAGACGACGTCGGGCGTGTCACGCACGTCCGTTATGCCGTCCTCGTTGTCGTCGGTCAGGTTGGCCACGGACGGAGTCATCACGACCTCGGCCATGGCTGCGATCTCGATCTCTTCTGCGGTCGCGCCGTCGCCGGCCTCAGGCGGCGTCCAACGACAGCTCACCGTGGGTGCGAACTCGCCAATGGGCGGCCTGAACTCGCACGACGCGACCGAATCGCGCGCGATGCATCGGCCGAGGCTCGCCTCGCATAACTCATCGATCGCGCAGTCTTCGGGAAGCACACACTCGTTTCCGAGTGCAACGCACGCTTGACCGATGCAGGCCTCTTGCGCGTCGCAACACAGTTCGTTGTCTTCGCCGCACAGGCGCGACGTATCGGCGCATTCGGCCACACACTGATCTTCGAAACAGACTTCGGATTCGCCGCAACAAGCCCCGTTGCATTCCACCGCCGCCCCGCAATCGGACACGCAACTTCCCGAATCGCAGACGCGGTCCGAAGGACAGCACTGCGCGGTACCCCCGAAGACGCAAGCATCGACGCCGCCACAAATCGAAACGCACGAGCCGTCGTCTGCACACTCCTGCCCGAGGGGACAATCACAGACGGGCTGTCCTCCGCCTCCGCCAGCCCCAGCCGTGCCGCCTGTCCCCACACGGGGAGCGCCGACCCCCGCACCATCGCCACACGCCGCGATCCCTACGACAACGCACCCCAAGAGCCACCAATGCTTCATATATTCAATATAAGTGCATTTATCCGTCTCTAACAAACCTCTTAGCCCTTGCGCTTGGCGATAGGGAAAGTAGAACTTGTTTCACTGGGCGTACGAAGCGCCCGACGCGACAGGAGCGAACCATGGCGATCGTCGAACCACTCCCCGAGACGCCCGACGGGAGGCGCAGGCTGGGCATCCGGAGCCCCGCGAACCGCGAACCGGTGGGGGAGATCGTCGTCAGTAGCCCCGACGACGTCGCGCAGGCGATCGCCATCGCCCGCGACGCCCAGCAGGAGTGGGCGCGCGTGTCGATTGCAGAGCGCGCCCGAATTGTTCGCGGCGCGATCGAACCGCTCGTCGCGAAGCGGGATCAGATCGTCGAAACGATCTGCAAGGAGACTGGGAAGTCGCGCCTCGAGGCCCTGATGATGGAGATCGTACCGGCTTGCGACTACTTGAACTTTTGGTCGGCGCGGGCGGTTAAGGAACTCTCAGACGAGAAGCGCAGTCTCCACGGATACCTTCGCCCGTTCAAACGATTGCTCATGCACTATCGCCCCCTTGGCGTCGTCGGCGTGATCACCCCGTGGAACGGCCCATTCCCGCTCGCCTTGAACCCCGTTGTCCAGGCACTTCTTGCGGGGAATGCGGTGGTATTGAAACCGTCGGAAGTCGCTCCCTACTCGGGGGACTGGGCCGTGAAGCTACTTCGCGAAGCGGGCGTCCCCGAGGGGGTCGTGCAGACGGTCTTTGGCGACGGAGAGACCGGTGCCGCACTCGTCGAAGGCGGCGTGCAGAAGATCTCATTTACCGGGAGTGTCGGAACGGGCAAGAAGATCGCGGCGTCATGCTCCCAGCAGTTGATCCCCTACACCCTCGAACTTGGGGGGAAAGACGCGATGATCGTCTGCGAAGACGCAGACCTCGAACGCGCCGCCGGGGGCGCCGTCTTCAACTCAATGCTGAATTCGGGACACGTTTGCATGGGCGTGGAGCGTGTCTACGTGATGCAAAGCGTGGCAGATGAGTTCGAGCGGCGGGTCGAGGACATCGTGCGAGAGCTTCGATACGGGCACGGTGAAGATGTGGATGTGGGGGCGATCTTCTGGGACCGACAGCTTCCCATCATCGAACGGCATATCGAAGATGCGCGCGACAAGGGCGCCGAGATCGTCGTGGGCGGCGAGGCCGACACCAGCCGAGATGGCCTCTTCTACAAGCCGACTTTCGTCCGGAACGTCGACCATTCGATGGAGCTCATGCGAGAGGAGACCTTCGGTCCGATCGTGACCGTCATGCGCGTCAAGGACGAGGAAGAGGCGATCACCCTCGCGAACGACTCTCACTATGGGCTGAGTGGTAGCGTTTGGACGAAGGACATCAACAAGGGGATCCGGATCGCGAAACGCTTGGAAACGGGATCGGTGGTCATCAACGACGCGTCGATGGCCTACGGAGCCACGGAGGCGCCGTTCGGCGGAATGAAGGAGAGCGGCTTCGGCCACGCCAACGGCCTCGGCGCACTTCGCAACTACACGCATCGACAACCGATCATCATCGATCGTTGGAGCATGAAGAAGGAGCGGGTCTGGTACCCGCACACGCAGCAGGCGATCGAAGAGATCGACGGCATGATCCGCACGATCTACGGAACCGCACTGAAGAAGCTGCCGTTTTTCAAGTAGCGTCGAAGCGAATGCGCGGTCGGTCAGCCCACAGAGGCCGGTTCGGCGGATGAGCCACTAGGCTTCGCCGCCTCGCGCGTGCGCCCGGTAGCTCGGGGTCTCGACGGGTACCGCATACGGGAGGGGCTCGATCGCGCGCCCACGGCGACGCGCCCACGCGCGCGTGAATACCGCCCCCATCAAGAAGATCTGTGTCGTGTAGAAGATCCAGAGGAGCAATACGATCAGCGAGCCCGCCGCTCCGTACCACGAGGCAGGCCCGGTATGCCCAAGGTAGAGCCCGATGAGGAGCGACCCTCCAACGATGAAGAGCGAAGTGACCGCGGCCCCGACCAGCACGTCTCGCCATGCAATGATCGCGTCGGGCAACCATCGATAGACGAACGAGATCAAGACCGTCAGCACGGCAAGCGCACTCCCAAACTGCCCGAGGGTGAGAAGGTAGCTGTCGCCCCCGAGAAAGCGCGCGGCGCCTGACGCGATCGCATGAAGGACCACGAGGGCGACGAGAGACGCGCCGAACACCAGCACCATGGCAAAGGCGAGGAGCCGCCGCTGCAAGATCTGGAACCAGTCGTCGCGCGCGTGGACGAGGAGCTTTGGGCGAATACTCCACATGTGGTTGAGCGCACGACGCAGCATCGTGAACAGCCGCGCCGACATATAAATCATGAACAAGCCGCCGAGGATCGGCGCAGCGAGGCTCTCGGTTTGAGAGCTCATGTCCGAGATCGCCTGTGCCAGGAACTTGGCCAGGTCAGGACCGACGAACATCTCCAGTTGGCCGACCAGCTCTCGCTGGGCCGCATCGACGGGCAACACGAAGGACGCGATGAGAACCATCAGCACGCCAAGTGGGGCCAAAGCCAAAGACGCATAAAAGGCGATCGCTCCGGAGAGCAACCGCCCATCATGCGATTGGAAGTAGCGCCAAGTCTCGACGACCAACGAGACCATGGCCGATCAGTAGCGGTAGTAGCTCGGCTTGAACGGACCCGCCGCCGGGATCCCGAGGTACTCGGCCTGGTTGTCGGTCAGCTTGGTGAGCTTTGCACCAAGTTGCCCGAGGTGAAGCCGCGCCACCTTTTCGTCGAGCTCCTTTGAAAGCACGTAGACCTTGCCGGGCTCGTAGCGATCTCGCTCCGCCCAGAGCGAGAGCTGGGCAAGAACCTGGTTGGTGAAGGAGTTGCTCATCACGAAGCTCGGGTGCCCTGTGGCGCAGCCGAGGTTCACGAGTCGGCCTCGCGCAAGCACGATGATGCGCTTGCCGTCGGGGAAAATGAAGTGATCGACCTGGGGCTTGATGGGCTCTTCTTCCACCTTGTTTGCCGGGTCGGTCAGCCATGCCATTTGAATCTCGGAATCGAAGTGACCGATGTTACAGAGGATCGCTTCGTTCTTCATCTGGCTCATGTGTTCGCCGGTCACGACATCGCAGCAACCCGTCGCCGTCACGAAGATGTCGGCAATTGGAGCCGCTTCTTCCATGGTGACGACTTGGTAGCCCTCCATCGAGGCCTGGAGTGCGCAAATCGGGTCAATCTCGGTGACGAGGACCCGCGCACCAGCGCGCGCCAACGCCTGGACGCAGCCCTTGCCTACGTCGCCGTAGCCGGCGACCAGTGCGACCTTGCCGGCAACCATGACGTCGGTCGCTCGCTTGATTCCGTCCACGAGTGACTCGCGGCAGCCGTAGAGGTTGTCGAACTTCGACTTCGTGACGGAGTCGTTGACGTTGATCGCGGGGCACTTGAGCGTTCCGTCGCGTTCCATGTCGTAGAGGCGATGCACCCCCGTGGTGGTTTCCTCTGAAAGCCCGAGGATCCGATCCGGACCTTCGAACATCTCCGGGTACTTCTCGTGTGCGATGGCGGTGAGGTCGCCACCGTCGTCGAGCAGAAGGTTTGGGGCCTTGCCGCCTTCGAACGAAGCAAGCTGCTGATGGATGCACCAGTCGTACTCTTCTTCGGTCTCACCCTTCCACGCGAACACCGGAACGCCGGTCACGGCGATCGCCGCAGCGGCGTGGTCTTGTGTGGAGAAGATATTGCAGCTCGTCCAAGTCACCTCGGCGCCGAGGTCTCGAAGCGTTTCGATCAAGACAGCGGTTTGGATGGTCATGTGAAGGCAGCCGGCGATGCGGGCGCCTGCCAATGGCTTCTGCGCTCCGTACTCGCGGCGAAGGGCCATCAAACCGGGCATCTCGTGCTCGGCAATGGCGATCTCTTTGCGCCCCCACTCGGCCAACGAGAGGTCAGCGACTTTGTGCTTGAGATCTAGATTCGGGCTCATGATGATTTGTTCTCCTGGTTGGGATCGCGTTGCGCAGCGAGCACCTGCCACTGCAGGTGCGCGTCGGGGCCTTCCCCATAGCGCGCCGCGGGAATCGTGAAAACCTCCGGGTTGACCAAGCCCGCTGACTTGGCCAACAACGTGAGTTCGGTGGGTTCGAAGCCGAGCCAGAGGTCGGCTTGTTTCTCCCGCATGCCCTCGTCGTCATGGGTGCGGTAGTCAATAATGAGCACTTGCCCACCCGGCTTCGCGTACGAGGCGATGCACGACACCGCTTGCTTCGGTCGCGGCGCGTGATGAAGGAGCCGTACCGCGAGAACGCAATCTGCGCCGCCGAGCGCCTGGGCACGATGGGCGACCGCTGGATCCTCGTAGTCGGCGCAAACGAGCTCGACGTTGTCGTGGCGATGATCAGCAAGACGGTTTTCCGCGAGCTTGAGTTGTTCTTCAGACCGATCCACTGCGATGACCCGATCGAACAACGGCGCCAAGAGCTCGACGAGCGACCCGTCTCCAGTGCCGATGTCCACCGCGAGCGCGCGACGCGGCAAGAGGGTACGCAAGGCCGTCAGGTAGGCCGACCACTGGGCGGGTGGTGCTCCAAGCGAGCGCTTGGCAGGCCTGTCGAAGAAGGCACGGGTCTGCTCGTCACGCGCACGAATCACCTCGGCCACCCGGGCCAGGCTTCCGTCCTCGGCGCAGAGCTTCCTGCCCGCCGCGACTGCATCCCTCAAGAGTGGGTCGCCTTCGAGGTGGGGCGCGAGGCGCGTGAGGGCCCGGGTCCCCTGACGCCGAACAACGACGAGCCCGGCCTCGCGAAGCTGCTTGAGATGCTTCGACACGTTGGGCTGCGCTTCTCCGGTGAGATCGGCGAGCTCGCCGATCGACAACTCGTCTTCGGAAGACAGCCCGAGCAGACGTAGCCGACTCGGCTCACCGAGAAGCCGATAGAGTTCCCACCGCGGGGACTGCGCGACGGCCACAGCCATCAAATCGATATATTCCACCATTCGCATGGATGCAAACAACGGCCACCCCGCAACGCTAAAACCCTGAAATTACTATGTTTCATCTGCTGGCCTGGTGATCACCGCGAGCGCGGCCAGCTTCTTGGCAGCCTCGAAGGCTTCGGCGGTGAGGGCGAACTGTTGGAGCGCGCGAATCGCCTTGGTCGAGAGCATGGGCGCGCCAGGGCGGCCTAAGAACTGGGCGGCCTGGGAGAACGCGCCGAGGTCACGCACCGCTCGCACGTAGTAGCCCTCGGCGAAGGTACCGCCGCGCGTGAACGCGTCCTCGAGAAACGGGATCGCTTCGTTCGGCCTGTCGAGCTCGGTGAGGACCGCGCCTTCGAGGGCGGGATCGGGGGTGCGCTCGCCCGACATCGATTGCAGCGCCGCATGCGCCTCTTGTGGCTCCCCGGACAACAGCCGACCCCAAGCCAGGAGATGAAACGCCTCGTCGAGCTCAGCCGGAGCATTGGCTTGCGTGACCAACGCGGAGGCGGCCTGCACCAATGTGGCGCCATCCCCGCGCTCGAGGGCGGCGAATGCCTCTTGGACGAGACCACGAGGCCCTCGCCTGGGGCCTCGTTTTTCGCTCCGGAAGACCTGAAACGTGCTGAATGCCAACAGCAGAAGGATGATGGTGGCGAGGTAAGCGCGCGCGGCAACCGTCAACGAGAACAGGAGACCGATGACGCCAAAAGAGACGTAGGAGGCGATCAATCGGCCCCGGTTGGGCGCAACGAAATCGAAGAGCGCGGCGACGATGTTGCCCCCGTCGAGTGGCATGATCGGAAGCAAGTTGAGAAGACCCCAACCGAGGTTGACGAATACGAGCGAGCGAAAGACGTATCGACCGAGCGAAGCCTCAGGAACGGCCAGAAGGTCCATCGCGACGAGCGAGGCGGAACCGATCAAGATGCCGACTGCGGGCCCCGCCGCGCTGACGATCAGGTTGCGGTAAGGCGACAAAGGCTCTCGCTGCTCCCACCACGTGAGGCCGCCGAACACGACGAGTTCGATTCGAGGCGAACGTCCGAACGCTCGGC
The DNA here is from genome assembly GCA_039028875.1 of Myxococcota bacterium. Taxonomy (GTDB): domain Bacteria; phylum Myxococcota_A; class Polyangia; order Polyangiales; family Houyiibacteriaceae; genus SG8-38. The sequence goes on from JBCCHE010000015.1 coordinate 85,505, forward strand.
CCGCGAGCGCATGGCCAAGCTCGTGCATCACGACGCCCTGGAACACCACAGCCACCCAAACGAGCATGCCGACCCAGCCCCCCTGTCGGCTGAGGATCGACCAAAGCAAAAGCGCCATCAGCCAAAACCACAGGTGGACCCGAATGGGAATCCCAAGCAGCCGAAACTCGATGCTCATCGCGACACACTATGGGTCGCCAGGACCCACTCGACTACCCCAACACCTCTAACGCTTCGAGCATTCCTCGCGAATTCGCTTCTTCGTGGCCGCCCAGCCACAGATCTGGCAGGCGCCGAGATCGTGTCCCCGGGCTTGGCAGTGCTCCCGGCCGAAGTAGATGATCTGGAGGTGGCGGCGAATCCAGGTGTCCTCGGGGAACACCTTCTTGAGGTCCGTTTCGGTCTTGGTGACGTTCTTGCCGTCGGACAGGCCCCACCGTGACGCCAGCCGGTGAATGTGCGTGTCGACGGGGAAGGCCGGCTGCCCGAACGCCTGACACATGACCACGGACGCGGTCTTGTGGCCGACGCCGGGGAGCGCTTCGAGGGCCTCCATGTCGTCGGGCACGTCGCCGCTGTGCCGTTCGAGCAACAATGACGCCATCCGTTGGAGGTTCTTGGCCTTCGTTGGCGCGAGGCCGACGGTCCGAATCAGGCGTAGAATCTGCTCCGGCGTGAGCTTCGCCATCTTCTGCGGCGTCGGCGCCTTGCGAAACAGCGCGGGCGTGACTTCGTTGACCTTCTTGTCGGTGGTCTGCGCGCTGAGCATCACGGAAACCAAGAGCGTGAACGCGTCGGTGTGGTCGAGCGGGATCGGGGGGGTCGGGTAGAGACCATCGAGAATCGAGCCGATCCGGTTGGCTTTGTCTTGGCGGTTCATCGTCGCGGGCCACGGATGTCAGCACTGACGCCCTAGCCTGTCAATCGGCCGATTGCGTCGAGGTAGCGCTGGGCCGCGTGGCTCCAGCGGAACGTCGACGACACGTAATCGGCGGTCGACCGCCGTGCTGCGTTGAGTTCCCCCGGTGCGTCGAGGAGCGCGCGGATCTTTGTGGCGAACGCCTCGGAATCGCCCGACGGGCAGAACCAACCGTTGACCCCTTCTTGGATGACATCGCGAATCCCCTCGAGGTTCGCGGCAAGGGTTGGGACGCCACAAGCGCCGGCCTCCAACATGACGATCCCGAACCCTTCCATGTCTCCGGGGACCGGAATGTTGGGCATGACGAACAGGTCGGCCCGGCCGTAGAGCGCCACGAGGTCGGCCTCGCTGATCTTCCCGAGGCATCGAACCCTCTTGCCGAGTCCCGCGGTGGCGATCGCGCGGTCGATCTCCGGTCGCTCCGGCCCATCGCCCGCAAGCCAGAAGACGACGCGTTCGGGAACCTTGGGCATCACGTGCTCGATGAACCAGGAGAACCCTTTTCGCCGTACCTGGCGTCCGACGGTGACCAAGAGGAACGCATCTTTCGGAAGGCGCGCGCCGGCGATCTGGAGCGCGCTGGGTCGAGGAACGCCCGGTGTCGCGAAGCGATCGACGTCGACCGCGTTGTGAACGACCTCGATCTGGTCTGCGCGAAGGCCAAGCGCTCTTAGTTGGTCGCCCGTAGCGCGACTCACAGGCATCGTCAGATCGAGGTGCGGACGGATGCGCCGAAGGGCGCGCTGGTAGGCGGGATTCGGATCCGTGATGTCGAGACCGTGCGCAATCGATGCGACCGACACCCCCTGCGAACGCAGCGTCCCGCCCGCCAGCAGGAGCGCCAGCGATGTCGTCATGCTCGTGAACAGCACGGCGTCTGCGCGAAAGCGCCGCGCCTCGAAGCCGAGGCGCGCACCGACGGACAGGAGAAAGGGCACGGACCGCACGTGCACCCACCGCCAACTCGAGCGAAGCGCAATCGTACGAAGCGCCACATCGGATCGCCGACGAAGCGCGTCATGAAGCTCCATCGCCACCCGCTGCATCCCTCCCAGGTTGCTCAACGGCGCACCTTTGGGAGAGAAGGAGTGCGACACGTAGATCAGGCGCATTGGGGGTCTCGTACGACACGTCCCGCAACGCCGCTACCACCCGCGTACCCGCAAGAACAAGCCACCCGACCCAGAACCCACCCCGAATCCACCCCGCGAGCCCGATCACTCCCCCCGAACCTTCCCAGGTTCGAGTCGTCCCCCCGCGAGCCGGATCATGCTCCACAGCGACGCTCGTCCTTCAGCTTGGAGTGCCGCGGTGGATCGCGATCGAGCCGCAACCTTCGAGGGTCACCTCGACCCTTCCTAACGCCGGAAACTCGCATGGTGCTTCGCCGGCTCCCATCAGGCTAGCGCGGATACGGTTCGGTGTGTCGGTGGGCCTAGCAGAGCCCTTGGAGTCGTTCGCGCCTGACTTGTTTGATCGTTCTACGAAGCGCGCTAGGTCGCGACGGTGGCCCACGCGTAGCGCGCGACCCACCAGGTACCCGACGGGAATTCGACATCGGCTTGTCCGTCTCGCCAGGCGAGGTAGGCGGACCTGTAGGCAGCTCGAAACGCGCGAAGTCGCTTCACCGATTCGCGCCACCGCTCCCGGGTGAGTGCGGAGAACGTGGGGCTAGCCCCGAAGCGCGTCTTCCTCTTCGCGGGTCGACTGGCAAACGATGTTCTCAGAACCGCTAGGCGACCGAGGTAGCGACGAGACTCCTGGTGAAGTATCCGAAGCCGGCTATCGATCAAGGCCTTGAGGGCGCCGTGGTAGGCGTGCCCCTTTTGGAAGCCTCGAGGCGTGACCCACCTTAGTGGTACGGTCTCGGGAGCGGTGCCCCTGAACCAGACCCGAGGACGCTTCGTGACCACCTTACGCATTTGGAGACCCCGCAGGGTACTGATGGCTCCGGGCCACTGGTTTGGGTCGCGAACGAGCCCCGAACTGACCGGGTTGAGTAGGGTGTACGCAACCTTGTCGAGCACCTCTTCGATGCCGGTGAGTTCCACAGCGCTCACTTGGACGTTCGGTTCCCACACTACCTCGTCCCAGTCCCGAAGATGCTTGACGCACATTGCCAACTGGCGATTGAGCCATGCCGTGAACAGCGGAAGGACGCCCCTGGGGTCCGTCAGGACCAGGTGGTAGTGATTGCTCATCACGCACAGTGCATGGATCTCCATCCCGTACTCCTTGGTCGCGAGCGCGAGGCAGTACAGGAACGCACGATTAAGCTCGCGATCGGGGCGCAGCAGGAACCGGCGCCCGATGCACCGGCGCGTAACCAAATACGTTGTTCCGGGCAACACGCGCCGAGGTAGGGTCATGGTTCCTTGTTTCGGTCATGGCAGGCCGAGGTTTCCTGAAATTCGAACCCACGAAGGTTTGGGAGCTGGCGGAAATTCGAACCTGGGAAGGTCTGGGGGGGTGGAGGAACCTGGGAAGGTTTGGGGGGAGGTGGCGGCGGGGGGCCGGGGGTGGCGTGCTAGTCTGCGCGCCATGATCCTGGAGCACTTCTCGGTGGCCCCTCTGGGCTGCAACTGCGTCATCCTCGGCGACGAGGAGACCGGTAAGGCGATCGTCGTCGACCCCGGCGGTGAAGCCCCGCGGATCCTCGCGAGGCTCGCCGAGCTCGGTCTCGCGTGTGAGGGAATCATTCACACGCACACCCACTTCGACCACATAGGCGGCACCCACGAGGTCCAGGCCGCGACCCACGCCTCCAACATGATCCACGAGGACGACCTCTTCCTCTACGAAGGCGTCCAGATGCAGCTCGATGGCTTTCGCGCACCGTTTCGGGCACCACAAGTGGCGGAGATAGACCGCTTCGTGACCGATGGAGACACGGTTCAAGCCGGAGGGCTCGAGCTCGACGTCATGCACACCCCTGGCCACTCGCCCGGCAGCATCTGCCTCACCGCCGTAGGTGATCGACCCGTCGTCATTGCGGGAGACACCCTCTTCGCAAGGAGCATCGGGCGAACCGACCTGTGGGGAGGCGACATGTCCACCATCGTCGACTCGATCCAGCGCAAGCTGTTCGCGCTTCCTGACGAAACACTCGTCGTCGCGGGCCACGGGCCGACCACCACGATTGGCGAAGAGCGAAAACTGAACCCGTTTGTTGGCGCCCGATGAGCAACGACGTACGCGGCTTCGAGAACCACGCCCAGCCGATCGGGTTCCCGCCAACGCAATCTATGGGTCGTCCCAGAGTCGAACGGAGCCGAGCAGCGCCTCTTCCAGAGTGAAGAACCGTACATTGGCGGGCACTTCCCCTCGAAGGTTCTGAGCATTGCCACCGCCGATGTGAAGCTGATCGCAACTAAACAGCTTCTCGATCTGCGCGAGCGCATCGAGTACTCGCTCAGACCAAGCCTCGGCGCCGATGCGCTTGAACTCGCTATCACGTACCAGGTCTTCGTAGGTGTGGCCGTCTCGAAACGGATGATGTCCAAGTTCGAGGTTGGGAACGAGCACGCCTCGGTTGAAGAGACCCGCCCCGAGACCGGTCCCCAAGGTGAGAACCAACTCCACGCCATGCCCTTGCACGACACCGAGCCCTTGGAGATCGGCGTCGTTCACGGCACGAGTCGGGACGCCCAGGCTCTGCTCGATGCGCACGGCAATGGGCACGCCGTCCCAAAACTCGTTACCGAGGTTCGGTGCATTGATGGTCACGCCACCTTTTACGATCCCGGGGAAACCCACGGACACTCGCCGATACGCGTCGAACTGCGCAGCCAAACCGACGACCACTTCCATGATCGCGTCCGGCGTCGCCGGAGACGGCGTCTTTGCGCCTCGGGGCGGCTCCGGCGCTCGCCCGTCGTCGCCGATCGACAGGGCCTTGATCGACCCCCCACCAATATCGATAGCCAGCGTCGTCATCCGTCTGCCTTTCGATGCCGGCGATAGTACGCGATCAGCTGACGCGTCGACCCATCGTGGTCGCCTGCCGCTCCGGTGAGCTCCGGCAGGACGACCTTCGCGAGTTGCTTGCCCAACTCCACACCCCACTGGTCGAAGCTATAGATGTTCCAGATGACACCCTGAACGAAGATCTTGTGTTCGTAGAGCGCGATCAATCGACCAAGTGCCCGGGGCGTCAGTTTCTCTATCATGAAGGTATTGGTCGGACGGTTGCCGGGAAACGCCTTGTGAGGGGCGAGCCTCGCAACATCCTCCCGAGAGCGGCCAGCCTCGGTCAGTTCCCGTGCAGCCTGATCACGCGTCTTGCCAAGCATGAGCGCTTCGGTCTGTGCGATGCAGTTGGCGACGAGAATGTCGTGGTGTGCACCCATTGGGTTGTGGCTCTGAGCAGGCACGATGAAATCACACGGGATCAACTGCGTCCCCTGATGGAGCAACTGATAGAACGCATGCTGCCCGTTGGTCCCGGGCTCTCCCCAAACGATCGGTCCGGTTTGGTACTCGACCACACTGCCGTCGCGCGAGGACCGCTTGCCGTTGCTCTCCATGTCGGCCTGCTGAAGATACGCCGCGAAGCGATGCAGGTACTGGTCGTACGGAAGCACCGCGTGCGCCGTCGCCCCGAAGAACCCGTTGTACCAGACACCAAGTAGCCCCATCAGGGCAGGGATGTTCCGATCGAGGGGCTCGGTCCGAAAGTGCTCGTCAACATCGTAGGCCCCGTGCAAGAGCGATTCGTACGCATCCATCCCGATGACGCATGCGATCGAAAGCCCGATCGCCGACCAGAGCGAGTACCGACCTCCGACCCAGTCCCAGAACTCGAACATGTTATCGGGGTGAATCCCGAACTCCACGACGGCCTCGCGGTTGGTCGAGAGCGCAACGAAGTGGCGAGCCACCGCATCGTCCGTTCCCAGGCACTCGACGAGCCAGTGGCGCGCGGAGCGCGCATTCGTGAGTGTCTCCTGAGTCGTGAAGGTCTTCGATGCGACGATGAACAACGTCGTCTCCGCGTCGACATCTCTGAGCACTTCGCTCAGGTGGGTCCCGTCCACGTTCGAAACGAAGTGCGCACGGAGGCCTTCCTGCCAGTACGGGCGGAGTGCTTCGGTCACCATCACAGGCCCGAGGTCCGAGCCGCCGATGCCGATGTTGACCACGTCGGTGATGCGGCGTCCCGTATGGCCGACCCAAGACCCATCTCGAATCGACGTCGAGAACGAACGCATGTGTGCAAGCACACGGTGGACATCGGTCATCACATTCTGGCCGTCGAGCATGACGGCGCGATCACTCCTGTTGCGGAGCGCCGTGTGGAGCACTGCGCGCCCTTCGGTCTCGTTGATCGGCGCACCGGTGAACATTCGCTCGATCCACCGCGGCACGTCACACTCGTTGGCTAGATCGACCAAGAGCGCGAGGGTTTGATCGGTGACGCGGTTCTTGGAGAAATCGAAGAGGAGGTCGTCGAGCGTTCGCGTGAAACGCGTGACACGACCGGAGTCCGCCTCGAAGAGCTCTCGCATCTCAACACCCGCGATCTCGTCGCGGTGGCTCGCGAGAGCACGCCAAGCTTTGGTTTGGGTGGGGTCGACCATGGCGCTGAACCTAGCCCCGAGAGCCCAAAAGAAAAAGGCCCCGCGGAATCGGTTCCCGCGAGGCCTTCTTCGTCGTGCGGCAGGTTAGCCGGCGAGGAGCGGCGCGATGACGAGCGCCACGATGCTCATCAGCTTGACGAGGATGTTGAGCGATGGCCCAGCGGTGTCCTTGAAGGGGTCGCCGACCGTGTCCCCGACGACGGCGGCGTTGTGCGCCTCGCTGCCCTTCGGGTGGACCGAGCCATCGGTCATCTTGTAGCCGCCGCCCTCGAACGACTTCTTCGCGTTGTCCCAGGCACCGCCCGAGTTGCTCATGAAGAGCGCCATGAGAACGCCCGATACAGTGACGCCCGCGAGCAGCCCGCCAAGCGCTTCGGCCTTCATCAGGAAGCCCACGGCGACCGGCGTGAGGATGGCAAGCAACCCCGGAAGGACCATCCGGCGAATCGAGGCCTCGGTGGAGATCTTGACGCAACGTGCGGTATCCGGCTTGGCCTTGCCCTCGAGGAGCCCGGGGATCTCGCGGAACTGGCGTCGCACCTCTTGGATCATGTCCATCGCGGCAACACCGACGGCCTTCATCGCCATCGACGAGAACAAGAACGGGAGCATGCCCCCGATGAAGAGCCCCGCCATGACCAGCGGCTTCGAGATGTCGATACCCGTGATGCCGGCCGTCTGGGCGAACGCGGCAAACAGCGCAAGCGCCGTCATGGCGGCGGAGCCGATGGCGAAGCCCTTGCCGATGGCAGCGGTCGTGTTGCCGACAGCGTCGAGCTTGTCGGTACGCTCTCGAACTTCGGGGTCCTGACCGCTCATCTCGGCGATGCCGCCCGCGTTGTCGGCGATGGGGCCGTAAGCGTCCACCGCAAGCTGAATACCAGTCGTTGAAAGCATGCCGAGTGCGGCGATCGCCACGCCGTAAAGCCCCGCAACCTCGGCCGAGATCACGACGCCGGCGGCGATGACCAGGATCGGCATCGCGGTCGACTGCATGCCAACACCAAGGCCTGCGATGATGTTCGTCGCCGTCCCCGTCTTGCTCTGCTCGGCGATGCTGTCGACCGGCGTCTTCTCCATCGAAGTGTAGTACGAGGTGATCATACCCACGGCGATACCCGCGGCGAGCCCTGCGACCGTGGCGCCGCCGACGTGGTACCACTCGACCAAGAGGCCGTTGGCGTTGGTCGTGCCGCCCTTCGGCCACATGTAATACGCGATTCCGAAGGTGGCCATGGCCGTGAAGATCGCGGCCCCGAAGGCACCCCCATCGAGCGCGTGCTGCGGGTTCCCACCTTCCTTGGTACGAACGAAGTACGTCCCGATGATCGAGCAAATCGTGCCTGCGGCCGCGATCACAAGAGGCATGATCACGGGGCCGATCGACGACCCGTCGCTGACGGCGGTGAACCCGAGCGCCAACACCATCGCACCGATCATGGCACCGACGAACGACTCGAACAGGTCCGCGCCCATCCCCGCCACGTCTCCGACGTTGTCACCCACGTTGTCGGCAATGACCGCGGGGTTGCGCGGGTCGTCCTCTGGAAGGCCCGACTCGACCTTGCCAACCAGGTCCGCGCCGACGTCAGCGGCCTTCGTGTAGATGCCGCCCCCGACGCGGGCGAACAGCGCGATCGACGAAGCGCCCATCGAAAAGCCGGTCACGACGTTGACCGTTCGGACGAGCTCCCACCCGAGCACGTGGCTAAAGAGGATGTAGAGGCCGCCGAGCCCGAGCGTCGCCAAGCCCACGACAGTCATGCCCATGACCGTGCCGCCGGAGAACGCAACTTGCAGCGCAGGCGCGAGTCCTTGCCTTGCGGCGGCCGTCGTGCGCACGTTGGCGTTGGTCGCGACCTTCATCCCCGCCCAGCCTGACAGGGCGGAGGCGGCCGCACCCACGACGAACGCTCCGGAGATCTCCCAGCCGCGCGTCGGGTCCCCCGCGTACGCCAGGGCCAGAATGCCCGCGACGATGAACACGAAGCCGCTCAACACGCGGTACTCCGCTCTCAGGAACGCGAGCGCGCCCTCTTGAATCTGCGCGGCGATCTCCACCATGTTTTCTTCGCCTGGCGTCTGCTTGGCGACCCATTGCGCCTTCGACCAGGCAAAGATCAGAGCGAGCACGCCCGCCACGGGGGCTGCATAAATCAGATTTTGCATATCCGCTGAACCTCTATTCGGCCCGATCCCGGTGAATTACTGTCGGGCGGCGCGTTTCTACAAGATTTGAAAACCTGGTCAAACGCCGGTCTGGCAGATCTATCAGGGGCTTGAAATTACAGTGGAATCAATCGGCTCGGGCTTCGGCGATGGCATCCTTGGCCGCAGCGAAGTCTGAAGGGCCCTGGACGCTCACCCGCCCGACATCCTTGTCGATTCGGACCAACAGCCCGCTGAGCACCCTACCCGGCCCGACCTCGACGAATAGCGACACGCCGTCTGCGATCATCGCGCGGACGCTGTCTTCCCACCTCACGGGGCGGCTCACTTGCCGAACGAGCGCATCCTTGGCGACAGCGGCACTCGTGACGGGCACCGCGTCCACATTGACGTACACCGGCAACCGCGGGTCGGAAAAGGCGATCGCCGAGATGTCCTCGGCCAGCTGGCGTTCGGCGGGCTCCATGAGCGTCGAATGAAACGGGGCGCTTACCGGCAACGTGCTTGCCCGGGCACCCGCCTCTTTGAGCTTCGTTCCGGCCTCCTTCACCGCTTCGGTCTTTCCAGCGATCACGATCTGTTTCGGAGAGTTGTAGTTGACGGCCTCGACGAGACCAGGAACCTCGGCGCAAATCCGTTCGACCAAGCCACGGTCCGCTTTGAGAACGGCAGCCATCGCGCCCTCGCCGTAGGGCACCGCATCCTGCATGTACTGACCCCTCTTGCGCACCAGGCGGATCGCGTCGCCGAACTCGAGGGTGCCCGCCGCAACGTGCGCCGAGTACTCCCCCAAACTGTGTCCGGCAACTACGTCACACTCCTCGTCGAGTGCCCGGAGAAGCGCGATCGAGGTCGCAAGAACAGCTGGCTGAGTGTTCGCGGTGAGTTTCAGACTGTCTTCTGGACCTTCGAAACAAAGGGTCGAAAGTGCTTCCCCAAGCGCTTTGTCTGCGAGGTCGAACGTGTCGCGTGCCACGCCGAACGCATCATAAGCTTCACGGCCCATGCCGACCTTCTGACTGCCCTGTCCGGGGAATACGAATGCGACCTTGCCCATGATCGGGCTCCATAGCACGATTCCTCCTGGGGCCTTGATTTGGAGCCAACGGCAAACGCGGAAGACGCCGAGCACTTGAGTGCTCTTTCAATCGGCCACTTCGTGATGGCCGGCCTGACCGTCCTCACCCTCATCCCGCTCGTCGGGTACGCCATGCTCGGCGCAAGCCTGGCCGAACAAATCACGCGTGAGGTCGGTCTCACGATGGGCAACCTATCGGGTCAGGCCGACCTCGATCCAGTCGCCGCAAGTGATCTCCCGATCGAAAGCATCGGCACCATGATCACGGCCCTGCTGATCATCTCGCTGGTCGTCACCCTCCTGACGGCAATCGGCTTTTTTCTTGTCGGCCTGAAGTTGCGACAGCGTCGCTGGTGGACGTTCTGCTACCTCAGCGGCTGGGGCGAATGCCTGGCCTTCCCGTTTGGCACGATCCTCGGGATCTTCACGATCATCGTGCTGTCGCGGCCGACGGTGAAGCAGCTATTCGGCATGCAGTGACTGCACTGGTTGCCGCGCGGTATCTGCGGCTTCCGGCTTTTGCGCCGGGTGCGCGACTTCGCCGGCCAGTACCCGATCGCGCTCGTCGAGGAACCACCTTGCGGTTTCGCTGAGCGTCTCTTCGAGGTCGGTGGGCTCATACCCCAACTCCGACTTGGCCTTGCCGATGTCGAAATAGAGATACCGGCCTCCAAGGAAACGCATGCCCTTGTCCGCGAAGTACGGCTTGATCCCGGTCCAGCGTGCGAACCATTCATTGAGGCGTCCGAGCCACGCGAGCCTCGCGGGGTTGACCGTGTAGCGCGGCACTTTCGAACCGGCTGCCGCACACAGCACTCTCCCAAACTCGGCATAAGTCACGTTGTGGCCACCCAAGATGTAGCTCTCGCCCGGCCTGCCTCGTGTCGCGCACAAGTGAAGACCCCGGGCAACATCCCGAACATTGACCACGTTCGCGCCCCCGGTGAAGACCGAGGGGTTTTGGCCAAGCACGTACCGTTGCGCGAGAAGCCCGGTGGGCGTTGGTGTGATGTCGTTCCTGCCGAAGGGAAGGCACGGAAGGCCGCAAACGACCTCGAGGTCGGATGCGTTGAACCGAACCGCTTCGTTCTCGGCCATGTATTTGCTAAGCGTGTAGTCGTCCGCGGTCTCCCAGTTGTTGAAGGGAGTCTCCTCATCGGCGAGCGATTCGCCAGGCAAGGTTCCGATGGCTGCGACAGAGCTGCAGTGAACGACACGCTTAACACCGGCTTCTCTCGCTGCGCGCAAGAGGTGGATCGTCCCTTCAACATTGACTCGAAACATCTCGACCGGGACTGGGATCCAGTAGTCGAAAATCGCGCCGAGGTGATAGACCGTATCGCAGCCACCGACCGCCTCGCGGAGCGACCCCGGGTCTCGCAGGTCCCCGCGCACGATGTCGACATCAAGGCCCCGAAGATTGTGGGGCTCGGTGTCCGGGAGGGCGAGCGCTCGCACCCGAACCCCCTCCTCAATCAGGACTCTCACGACGTTGGAGCCGATGAAACCGTCGGCCCCCGTGACGAGAGCCTGACGCGGTTGGTGGGACGTCTGATTGGTCACCCCCCCAATAAACCACGAAACCGGCCTCAACAGAACCCGCGGCAATTGACAATCCAGGACGTCGGCCGTAGCGAGATAGACTGAGTGGAGGCCAACGAATGGTGGAAGCACAAGAGCTCGAGGAGCGGATTCGAAACGGGCTGGGTTCCGTTGCGCACCTCGAGGTGACCGACCTCACAGGAACCAAGGACCATTGGGAGGCGTTGATCGTGTCGGAAGCATTCGAGGGGAAGAACCGCATCGAGCAGCATCAGATGGTGTACGCGGCCTTGGGCGAATTGATGGGTGGCCCCGTTCATGCACTTGCGCTCAAGACGTACTCGCCCGAGAGTTGGGCTACACAAGAGGGTTGAGATGGAAACTTCGGTACGCGAACAAATTCAAGGCATCATCGATTCGAACGACGTTGTCCTCTTCATGAAGGGGTCGAAGCACTTCCCGCAATGCGGCTTCTCCGCGACGCTGGTCGAGGTCCTGCGAAGGTCGGGATCCGAGTTCCACGACGTCAACGTGCTCGAAGACCCTTCGATTCGGCAGGGCATCAAGGAGTTCACGAACTGGCCAACGATCCCGCAACTTTACGTCCGCGGAAAGTTCGTTGGCGGTTGTGATATCGTTCGCGAAATGTACGAGAAGGGTGAACTCGACGCCGTGCTTTCTGCTAAAGAAAGCTAAGGCGCACCCACTCTATGGCCGAGCTTCTTGGCGGCAAATACGAGGTACTCGAGCTCGCTGGCGAGGGCGGCATGGCCA
>JBCCHE010000016.1:0-94560 GCA_039028875.1 Myxococcota bacterium
CAGGCGATTGCGACCCGCACCGGAAAGCAGCCGACCACCGAGGAACTCGAAAATGAAACCGGCATCGCCGCCGAGAAGCGCGAGAAGATCAAGTGCTACTGGGCCGAGACCCCGTTCTCGCTCGACCGCCCCGTCAACGACGAAGATGGCCGCAAGTTCATCGACTTCCTCGAGGAAGAGAACGTGCCGACGCCGTACGAGCAGCTCGTTTCGCGCAAGTGGAGCGACGAGGTTCGCCGGCTTCTCGACACCCTCACGCCCATGGAGGCCCGCATCCTTCGGTGGCGATTCGGCCTCGACGACGAAGACGAGCTCACGCTCAAGGAAATCGGCGACAAGTACAACCTGTCGCGTGAGCGTATCCGGCAGCTCCAAGAGCAGGCGCTCGGTAAGATCCGACGCCAAATCAAGGAGTAGGCCTCCAAGGCCGTCCGCGCGGGGCCGCATCGCGGGCGAGAAGACTGTTCTCGCGATGCGGGGCCCATGGTAGGGATCCCCGATGAGCCTGAACGGCATGGGCGAGCTCATCACTGCGATCGGGCTTGTCTTTCTGCTCCTCGCAGAGTGGAGGGCAGCCCCGACCTTGCGTGCGTTCTCCAAGACCGGCGCCTCGATCGGGTTTCTCGTCGCAGCGGTGGGCTTTGGTGCATTCGAGTCCTGGTACGGACAGGTGGTTTTCGTAGGCCTCGCGCTTGGCGCCATCGGTGACGTTTGTCTGCTTGGGAGCGGACGGTTCGCTTTCATGGCCGGCCTGGTGTCGTTCCTGCTCGGTCACGTTGCCTATGTCGTTGCGTTCGCTTCGCTCGATTTGAGCACGCCCCACATGTTCGTCACCTCGGTCGCGATGGCGGTGCTGATGGCCTTTGTGGCCCGATGGGTCTTTCCACATGCACCGGACATGCGTGCGCCGATCGCGCTCTACATGTTGGTCATCGCCGCGATGTGCGTTGTCGCAGTGGGCGCGGGGGCGGCAGGTGCGCCGTGGATGATTCCCGTCGGCGCCATCATGTTCACGGGATCGGACCTTTCGGTCGTACGCGATCGGTTCATCGTGTCAGGCTTCGTGAACCGAGTCTGGGGGCTCCCCCTCTACTACGCGGCACAGCTGATCATCGCGTGGAGCATTGCGGCCGTGGGCCTGATGCACCCATAGGTCAGTGCGCGGCACCGAGGAGCTCGATGCGCGGGAGCCTCCACGCCAACAGGAACGCCGCGTAGGCGATGCCCGCGCAGATGAGGAACGTGCCGACGCCGATCGCGCTGTACGCAACGCCCCCCAAGACCAGACCGACGATGCTCGCGAGGCTGCCGGCGCTGCCGGCGATCCCCTGGACCGCCCCCTGAAAGCGGTCTGAGGCCAGCTTGGATACCATCGACACCACCGAGGGCCACATGAGCCCGTTTCCGACCGCAAAGAGCGCAGCACCGGCGTACAACACGGTGACCTCGTGGGACTGCATCAGAATGAAGTTCGTCCCGAGGATGGGAAGTCCCACCAGGATGAGCGTGGGCTCCGAGAAGCGCTTAGAGAGCCGGGAAAGCACGGGCCCCTCCACCAGGACGATCATCGCGCTCATGGTCGCGAAAAAGAGGCCGATGTCTGCGACATCCCACTCGAGCGATTGTGCCGCGTGGATCGGAAACGAGGTGTAGTAGAAATTGAAGGACAGCAGGATCAGGAAGTAGAGCGCCATCATGAACGTGACGTTGGGCTGGCCAAGCACGTCACGGACCGACGATGGCCGCGCCCGTGCTGCGTCGACGCAGTCCCGTGGCTCGGCGCCGAGCACGCGACCTCGGTCTTTTCGTGGGCATTCGGGGAGCCCGACCGGGGGTCTCGACTCCTCGAGGCCAAAGACGATCACGAAGACGCCGACCAACGCGATCAGCGCGGCCGCAAAGACCGGGAGGAGTTCCTCGTAGCGCGTGACACCGAGGACGCTCGCGAGCGCCGGCCCGAGGATCATCCCGAGGTTCGACGCGACACCCATGCGTCCGAAGTTGCGATTCCGGTCTTCCGGGGAAGATACGTCTGCCACGTACGCATTCGCGACCGAGATGTTCCCGCCCGTCAGTCCGTCGAGCGCCCGGGCCGCAACGATGACCAAGAGCGGAATCGTAATGGAGAACTCGCCGAACCGGGGAGAGTCGACCTCGAGCAAGACGGTCCGGGGCAGGAAGAGCGCTCCGGCGAACACGAGCCAAGAGACGAACGTCCCGATCTGGCTGAGCAACAGTATTCGTCGACGGCCGTGTCGGTCCGACCACCGCCCGAGGACGGGCGCGGCCAGGAACTGAAACGCCGGATATGTCGCGGCCACGAGCCCATAGATCAGCGCGTTGCCTCCGAAACGCGTGACGAGAAAGACGAGAAAGGGGATAACGATGGTGAACCCCATCGTCCCGACGAAGTTGACGATCAGCACCCCGGCCAGTGCCGGGGCCTTCTTGTTGCCGACCATACCGGGCATATGGGGCAGCGACCTCGGACTGGCTAGCGGTCAGCGCTCATGCACGCCGATCTCGGTCAGCACGAACGCATAGTCGAGCGAGGTTTCACGAATGTGGTCGTAGCGCCCGGAGGCGCCACCGTGACCCGCGTCCATGTTGATCTGGAACACAAGCAGGTTGTCGTCGGTCTTGTGGGCGCGGAGCTTCGCGACGTACTTCGCCGGCTCCCAGTACATCACTTGGCTGTCGTTGAGCGAGGTCCTGACCAACATGGCCGGATAGTCTTGCTTCGAGATGTTCGAGTACGGGCAATACCCCTTGATCCGGAAGTAGGCATCGCGCTCGTTCGGATTCCCCCACTCCTCGTACTCGCCGACGGTCAAAGGTAGCGAATCGTCGAGCATCGTGTTGAGAACGTCGACGAAAGGCACCAGCGACACGACGACCGCGAACAGGTCAGGGCGGAGGTTCGCGACGGCTCCCATCAGCAACCCGCCTGCACTGCCTCCCATGATCGCCAGGCGATCGCTCGACGTGTACCGGTTCGCGATCAAGTGCTCCGCAACGGCGATGAAGTCGGTAAAGGTGTTCTCTTTGGCCGCCATCTTGCCTTCGTCGTGCCAGCCCTTGCCGAGCTCGCCGCCGCCTCGGACGTGGGCGATCGCGTAGACGAAGCCGCGGTCGAGAAGGCTTACACGCGCAGTCGAGAACGTGGTGGGATACGGGTAGCCGTACGAGCCGTAGCCGGCCAACAGCATGGGAGAACTGCCGTCGAGGGCAGTGTCACGCTTCCGTACGACGGAGACCGGAAGTTTCGTACCATCGTGCGCGGTCGCCCAAGTGCGTTCGGAGACGTAGTCGCTCGGCTCGTAGCCTCCGAGGACTTCTTGCTGCTTGATCAACTCGCGTGAACGCGTCCTGGGGTCGTAGTCATACGTCGTGTCGGGTGTCGTGAGCGACTCGTAACGGAAACGGTACACCCCACGATCGAACTCCGCGTTGTGCCCGGGGTATATCGAGTAAACGGGCTCGTCCATCGTGACGCGATGCGACCCTCCGGAGAAGAGTTCCACGCGAAGATACGGAAGGCCTTGTTCGCGCTCGAGGAGGACGAAGAAATCCCGAAAGACATCGAGGCTCTCGATCATGACACCGTCGCGTTGCGGGACGATCTCTTCCCAGGAGTCGCGCCCCGGAGACGCGATGGGCGCCCGCACGACCCGAAAGTTCCGACCCGTGTCATTCGCTCGAATCAAAAAATGGCTGCCGCGGTGTGACACGTCGTATTCGAGCCCCTGCTCCCGAGGGGCCACGAGCGTCCACACGTCGGCTTGCCCATCAGCGCTCGCGAAGGCGACTTCGCTGGTCGTATGGCTGAACGAGCCGCGAAAAAGCATCTTCCCGCTTCGCGAGCGCCACACGGCCACTCGAAACCGTTCGTCGTCTTCTTGGAAGAGCAGCGGGTCGTCGCCGGCGTCGAAGAGCGCGTGACGGTAGACTCGATACGCACGCTTGGTGTCATCGTCGGTGGTGTAGAGGAACGTGCGATTGTCGTTGGCCCAAGCGAAGGTCTTGACCTTCTCGATCTGGACTTCGAGGTCCTCGCCCGTATCGAGGTCTTTGACGCGAAGGGTGTAGTCGCGAAACCCCGTCTCATCGAGGGAATAGGCGAGATACCGGCCGTTTGGCGAGACTTCGAAACCGCCGAGACCGAGAAAGGGTCGGTCCTCGGCGAGCGCGTTCATGTCGAGAAGAACTTCCTCTGTGGAATCCTCACCGAGAGCCCGCCGGCAGTAGACGGGATATTGCCGCCCCTCGAACGTTCGCCGGTAGTACTCGAAGCGGCCCATCGGGTAGGGCGCGCTACGATCGGTCTCTTGGATGCGCCCCACGATCTCGTCGTAGAGGGTTGCTTGGAGCTCGATCGTGCGCTCGAGCACCGCAGAAGCGTAGGCGTTCTCGGCCTCGAGGTATTCGGTGACTCCTGGCGCCCCCTTTCGTCGAAGCCAGGCGTAGTCGTCGACTCGGGTGTCTTCGTGCAGGGTCGTCGTCTCCGGCTCTTTGTTGGCGATTGGGGGTTGGATCTCAGTCGTCATGGTCGGATCGGGCCTGGCGTGCTCGGGCGGGGGCGCGGACGCCTTCGAACAACTCCCGAGCAGCATCGCGCAAAGCAACGGCGTGACAACCCGCGTCATTTCGTCGCACCGTCGGGGGGCGCTGTGGCGTACCGGGCGAGCACGCGTACGATCGAATCGAGGAGATCGCGTGCCTGCGCCTGCTTCCCTGCGATTCCGTTGGCCAGCATGCTGAAGGCCACCGACCGCTCGGGCGAACCGAGCACGTACCCGGAAAGAGCAATGACGTCCCGAAGCGTGCCCGTCTTTGCCCGCACCATTCGCTCTTTCGGCAAGTTCTTGAGGCGAGACTGCAGCGTGCCGTCGGCACCGCCCACGGCGAGCTGGGAGATGTACTCCGACGCGATCCCCGGATCGCGGTACGCCGCGCGAAGGGTTTCGGTAATGTGCCGCGGCGCCACCCGGTTCCCGTTGAATAGACCGGACCCGTTGACCATCACCAACCCGTCGACGTCGACACCGTGCTCGGCGAGCTCGGCGATGACCACCTCCGCACCTTTTTGCGAAGTCCCTGGGGTGATGGCCTCGGCTCCCATGATTTTGAGCAGCATCTCGGCAGCAAAGTTGTCGCTCCACTTCCCGACGGGGTGGAGCAGGGTGCTCAGCTCGCCCGAGGGCATGTCGGCGAGGACTGGAAGGCGCTCCGCCACCGGCCCGTAGCGCACCGCCATGGAGCCTTTGATCCCCGCCTGGCGCATTGCACGAACCCAGAGCGTCGCCGCGTGCGCTTTGGGATCGGGAACACGCCGACGGTAGTAGAGCGTCCGAACGTTGCTCGGCACCTCACCCCTCACCACGACCGAGAGCCGGCCATCGGGAAGCGTCTTGTGGTCGATCTGAAGCTTGGGCGGACCGCTTGCCTTGGTGGTCGTCTTGTTGTCGAGGGTGATGTATTCGTCCGCCAGGACCCGGACGCGCCCGGGTTCCCCGGGACTTCGGCCGGGCCCCACGTGCACCGTGTAGCTGTTCCGGTCGACCGAGAAGGCCGCGACCGCCGCCCGAAAGGCCGCTGTCTCACCGGGTTGTTGCTCGAATGCGGGAGGCAACGTCTGCGCATCAAAGTAACTGTCGTCGATCAGGATCTGTTCCACCCGATCGACGCCACGGAGTCGCAAGGCCTGCGCAAGGGCGAACAGCCCCCGGTAGCCGAGGCTCGGATCGCCCGCCGCCCGCACGATGAGACGGTCTACCTCGCCGTCGCGAAGCACTCCCTCGACTTTGGTCGATGCACGAAACTTGGGCCCCAATCGCCACAGAGCGGCCGCGGCGGTCAGGAGCTTCTGGTTTGATGCCGGATTCAGGGGCCGAGTGGGTTGTTTTTGATAGAGTGTCGCACCATCGTGAAGCCGAACCACGTCGATCCCGATCCCGTCGCCGAGGCCCGCTTCGGCCACCAGGCGACCGATTTCGCCCGCAACTCGGTTCGCCGGTTCGTCCGCGAGCGCGGTGGGGCAGGCAAGCCACAGCAGGGCGAAGGTCAGTCCAAGGAGCGCTCGGTGCGCCATCGGTGGAAGCCTAGCAGCGTGATCGCGGTGCTCCTAGTGGTCGGCATCGGCTGCTCGGCCCCCGCCGCGCCGCAGGACGACTATCTGGTCGTCGTGATTCCCCGAGACGCCGATCAACTCGACCCACGCTTCGTCGGCGACCCGTACGGACTTCGCATCTCGCGGCTGTTGTTCGGATCTTTGGTAACTATCGACCCAAGGACGCTCGACGTCGTCCCCGACCTGGCGGAGTCCGTCGTGGCGACGAGCCCCACCGAGTACGAAGTCGTACTGAAGGAAGGGTTGCGCTTCAGCGACGGCACGCCACTCGAGGCAGCCGACGTCGCCGATACGTTTCGCGGGATCACCGACCCCGACCTTGGCAGCCGCTACGCGCGGACGTACCGGCGCATCAAAGACATCATCGTCGAAGACGAGCGCACGCTTCGCTTCGTGCTCCGGGAACCACACGCCACCTTCCTCACCGACCTCGAGCTTCCAATCGTTCCCCGGCGGGACGCGCGTAGGCGGATCGCAACGCCCGAAGATCCGTTCCCGGTGGGAGCGGGGCCCTACACACTGAGCGCCAGACGCCCTGGGCTGATCGAGCTCGAGCCGAACCCCTACTGGCACCGAGGTACGCCACGCACACCGAAAGTGCGGTTCGTCGTGATTCGCGACGACAACACACGCGCGCTTCGAATGCTCGCAGGGCAGGGCGACCTCGCGGTGGGCTCGATTCCACCGCTCCTGCTGCCCATGTTCGAGGACGACCCGAAGTTTCGAACCGCGACGGCGCCCGGGGTGTCGACGATGTATCTTGGCTTCCATCTGCCGACGCCGACCCTCTCGGACATACGCGTACGACGGGCCATCGCCGCCGCAATCGATCGACAGAGCCTGGTCAAGGCCAAGTACGACGGGCTCGCGCGCGTTACCGATAGCTGGATCCCGCTCGACCATTGGGCCGCGAGCGATGCCAAGGTGCCGGAGGACTTCGATCCGGACCTCGCGAGGCATCTCCTCGACGAAGCCGGGTACCCAGACCCGCCAGGCCCGGAGCCGCGCATGAGGCTGATCCTGCGAACGACGTCCGATCGGGCACGGCAATCGATCGCAAGGGCCATCGCCGCGATGCTTCGAGACGTGGGGATCGAGGTCGATGTCAGGCCTTCGGAGGCGGCGACCTTGATCTCCGACTTGAACAAAGGACGCTTCGACCTGACGCTCCTCCAAGTTCCTGAAGTCCTCGAGCCCCACGTCCTCAGCTGGTTCTTCGATTCGTCGCGAATTCCAGGCGAGGGCGGGGAGGGCGCCAACCGGTGGCACTACACCGAACCCGAGCTCGATGCACTCTTCGAGCTCGGGCGAACCGAAACGGACCTCGAAGCGCGGCGGCAGGCGTACGCGGAGGCCCAAGCCATCCTGCGGGAAGACCTCCCGGTTTTCCCGCTCTGGCAGCCCGACACGGTCGCGGTGATCCGGGACGGGATCGAGTTCGACGTGCCGCGCGATGGCCGATTCGGAACGCTGGCGTTCTGACCGCCGGGTGGTACCGTGCAGCGTGATCCTGAGGGACCCGGTTCACGGATTGATCGCCTTCGAAGGGATGGCGGAACGGGTCATTCGCTCGCTCCTCGATACGCGGGAAGTTCAGCGCCTCCGCCGCGTCCGGCAGCTTGGCCTCGCGTCTCTCGTGTTTCCCGGCGCCGAGCATACACGCTTCTCGCATGCGGTGGGCGCGGCCTACGTCATGCAGGCCCTTCTTCAGCGAATCGACGCATGCAGCGACGACCTTCCGCCCGATCAACGACTCGACGACGAGGCCCGCGCCGAGGCGCTTGCCGCAGCGCTCCTGCATGACGCCGGACACGGCCCGTTCTCACATCTGTTTGAGGAAGTCTTGCCCCACGCGCGTCACCACGAGCATTGGACGCAAGACATTATCCTGGACCCGTCAACCGACGTGAACCGGACGCTCGAAGGCTTTTCATCGGGCATGTCGGCGCGCGTGGCGCAGCTCCTCGACGGGACCTATCGGCTTCGCTACCTCAGCGAAAGCGTCGCCGGAACCCTCGACGTCGACCGCGCAGACTACCTCCTTCGCGACAGCCACATGACCGGCGTCCGCTATGGCCTCTACGATCTCGACTGGCTGCTCCAGGCCCTGGCGTTCGCCTGTGTCGATGGGCAGTGGGTCCTGGCGATCCAAGGGCGAAAGGGGCTGCCCCCCGCGGAGAGCTTCTTCCTCGGCCGACACTTCATGTACCAACAGGTCTACCACCACAAGGCCACGCGCGCGGCCGAGGCCCTGGTGAGGGCCCTCTTCACGCGCGTGAGCGAACTCGTCGCAAACGGCAACCCTCCAGACCCATTGCTTCCCGCGTTTCGGGCGGCCGCGCTGAACGAGCCCTTGTCCCTCGGTGAATACCTTCGCATGGACGATGCCGAAATGCTGACCTGTCTTGCGGATTGGGAACACGGCGCCGACGACGTTCTCTCTGATCTCAGCCGACGCCTGCGGTCGAGGGTGCTTCCGAAGACCATCCCGCTTCCCGACGGGAAGCCAGAGCTCTGGACTCGCGCGTTCGACGCCGTGAGCTCGTTGGTTGAGGCGAGAGGCTACCGCGCAGACCTTTCGGTGTGGCTCGATATCGCCGAGGACGTTCCCTACCGCGAGCCCTCTGACTCGAGCACCGATGGACTTTGGGTCACGCTTCGCCACCAGCCGCTCCAACGACTGGGCGACGCGTCTTTCCTCCTCGGTCAGTTGCGAAACCAGCGCATTCAGCGGCCTCGTCTCATCTTCCCGACCGAGCTCCGTGCGGACGTGCTCACCACACTCAAACGCGTTCTCGACTAGCGACCGAGCACGGATGGCGCGTTTGCGGTAAGGTTCAGATTCGGAGGGCCGGTTTGAGGGGGGTCCGACAGTCGCAGCGCGGGGAGCGATGGCCAAGATTCTAATCGTCGACGACCAGGACAACGCCCGCGAGCTTCTCGCTGAGGTGCTCCGCTCCGAAGACTACGATGTCGACGAGGCCGCCGATGGTACACAAGCCTGCACGATGGTGGGCGAGAACGCGTACGACCTCGTGATCACCGATCTGCGAATGGGTGACGTCGGGGGTCTCGAAGTCCTCCAGCAAACCCGGGAGGTGTCGCCGGTCACCCCGGTCATCGTCATGACCGCGTTCGGGACGATCGAGGACGCCGTCGAGGCGATGCGCTGCGGCGCCAGAGACTTCGTGCAAAAGCCATTCGTCGAAGACGAGCTTCTGGTGAAGGTGTCGCGTGCCGCGCGCGCTGGGCAAGCCGCCGGTGAACTTCGGGCGATGAGCCACGACTTTCGCGAACGCTACAACTTCGGGAACATCATCGGACAGTCGGCGGAGATTCGCGACGTCCTCGGACGCATCGTCCGTATCGCCCCGACCGATGCGACGGTTCTGATCACCGGGGAGAGCGGCACCGGCAAGGAGCTAGTCGCGCGCGCCATTCACGCCAACTCCCTTCGTGCCGAGCGCCCGTTCGTCTCGATCAACTGCGCGGCCCTCACGGAAACACTACTCGAGAGTGAGCTTTTTGGGCACATGCGTGGGGCGTTTACCGGCGCAGTCCAAACTCGAAAAGGACTCTTCGAAGAGGCGAACGGCGGCACCTTCTTCTTCGACGAGATCGCCGAGACCCCGCCGTCGCTCCAAGCGAAGCTCCTTCGCGCGATTCAAGAAGGCGAGATTCGGCGCCTTGGAGACAACAAGCCCATCCAAGTCGACGCTCGGATCATCGCGGCAACCAACCAAGATCTGCGTCGTCTGATCGAAGAGAAGCACTTTCGTGAGGACCTCTACTATCGCCTCAATGTGGCGCGTTTCGAGCTGCCCGCGCTTCGGGAGCGCAAAGAAGACATCGCGCCCATCGTCGAGACGTTCCTCGAGAAATACGGCAAGAAGATGGCGCGTCACGCGTCCCTCGGGCCGGGCGTGATCGAATACCTGGTGAGCTACGACTTCCCAGGCAACGTGCGTGAGCTCGAAAATCTCATCGAGCAGGGCGTGGCGCTCGCCCCCGACGGCCAGATTCAACTCACCGACATCGTCCCGAACTCGGGAAACGGGAGCTCTCACCTGACGCAACGCTCTTTGGCCGACATCGTGCAGGAAGCTGAGCGTGATGCCATCGTACGAGCCCTGAGAGCTGCGTCAGGCAACAAGGAACGTGCGGCGGAACTGCTCGCCCTCAGCCCAACGACCTTGTGGCGCAAGATGAAACGCCTCGACCTCGAGTGGCCTTAGGGAGCTTTCCCAATACAACCAACGCGGCCCGCCGCGCTAGGGATCTTGTTGGGCGGCGCGGGCCGCCTCGACGTGAGGCTCGCGCTGGTACGAATGGCCAGGAAGGTCGTGGAGCTGATCGGCGACCTGCTCGGAACCGACCGGCGCGGCCGGCGGGTCCGCCGGCGAAGCGGCCTCCCGCACCTGATTGCCGATGTGCTCGGTGATTCGATCGGTGGCCACGCCCATCTCATGACCGAGCTCTTGCGCCTCGTTCGTCGCTGCGATGCGCATGACGTGCTGAAACGGAGTCCGCTCACCGAGACGCGCGAAGAAGAACGCGTACGTCAAGAACCCCAAGACGGCTCCCCTCCACAGCAGTCGAATCGTTCGGCGGATCATCCTTCTGACCTACGAATACCATAGGTCCGCATTTTCTTATGAAGATTGGTCCTTTCGACCCCGAGGAGGGTGGCTGCCTTCGAGATGTTCCAACCGACTTCGTCAAGGGTTTGAAGGATATACTCCTTCTCCACATGATTCCGATAGTCCCGTAGGGTCATTCGCGCCCCGGTGGCATCTTGCGGGACCGGGATCGCCGCGGCGGCCTCTTCCTGACGCCTGCCTGCACTCAGCACACCCTCCGCGGGAAGGTCATCGACGGTGATTCGATCTCCGCTCAGGATCGCCATGCGTTCGGTCACGTTGCGGAGCTCCCTAACGTTGCCGGGCCATGGCCGCTCGGCAAGCGCGGCGAGCACCTCGTCATCGATCGGCTTGTCGCGAAGCCCGTTGGCCAGCGAGAACTCTCGAAGAAACCCTTTGGCGAGCAGCGGGATGTCTCCCTTTCGATCGCGCAACGGCGGGCTCTCAATGGGAACGACATTGAGGCGAAAGAACAGGTCTTCGCGGAACCGACCCTCCTGGACCTCCACCTCGAGATTCTTGTTGGTCGCGGCGAGGACGCGAACATCGACGGCGATCGCGGTCTCGCTTCCAACCCGGGAGATCTCACCGCTCTGAAGGGCTCTCAGCACTTTGGCCTGTGCATTGGCACTCATGTCGCCGATCTCGTCGAGAAACAGGGTGCCTTCGTTGGCCAACTCGAACATTCCCTTCTTGCGCCCTTGCGCACCGGTGAACGCCCCGCGCTCGTACCCGAAGAGCTCACTCTCGATGAGCTCGGCGGGAATCGCAGCGCAGTTGACCTTGACGAACGCATTGTCGGCACGCGGGCTAAGACGATGGATGGCGCGGGCGATCAGTTCCTTTCCGGTCCCGCTTTCCCCGGTGATGAGGACCCGACCGCTCGTCGGTGCCACCTTCTCGAGCTGCGCGAACAGATTGCTCATCACAGGGCTCTCGCCAATCATCTCGTAGCGGTGCTCGACGTCCGCGCGAAGTTGCTCGACCTCGCGTTGAAGCTGCCAAGTCCTGAGCGCGTTGCGTACGCTCACCAGCACACGGTCGCGATCGAGCGGCTTCTCGAAGAAGTCGGTGGCTCCGAGCTGGACGGCCTGGACGGCCTCGGCAAGCGACGTGTGCCCGCTGACCATCAATACCGGTAGACGTCGCGTTTCTGGCTGGCTACGAATCTTCGACAACGCTTCGATTCCGTTCATCTTGGGAAGACGAACGTCGAGGATCACCAGGTCGACATCCCCACCTTGGAGCGTCTCGAGGGCGTCCTCCGCCGACTCCGCCTCGAGTGTGTGGAAGCCCGCTCCCTCGAGAACCATCCGAAGCGTTCGACGGATGTTCTTCTCGTCGTCGACGACCAGGATTGTCGCTGCCATCCCCGGTTTTATATCACGGCCGACAATCCCAACCACAAAGAGTGTTAGAGTCAATCGCGCGTGATGAGTGCGGAATCACCCGAAGAACGTTTGCGCGCGTTTCTCGCACGGACGAAGCCTCCGACCGGCGGTGTCGATCTCAACGATGTGGTGCGAGAGACGGCCCCGCTCCTCCCGCTGCTCAAGGAGTTGCCCCCAAGCGAGCGCGCCGAAGGGGACTACGAGTCGTTTCAGTTTCGTGAATGCTTGACCGTCCTGACGCTGCTGGGTCGGCGACTGGCGCTCCTCGATCTCACACCGACCGTCGCGGTGCAGATCGTGCACCTTGCGCTTCGCTCAGCTGAGGAAGATGGCGCGAAGCCCCCGCGGCGCTTCTCGGAACGCGCCGCCGCCGCCATGATCGAAGGCTTCGTGATGGGGCGTGAGGAACACGTGCTCGCCCAACACGAGCGCGAGGCCACGCGACACCTGCATCCGATCCGGATCGATGATGACGTTTTCGCCTTGGTTCTGACCGGATCCCACGAACCGGAAGTGCTTCGCGAGCAAGTCGACGCACTCGGGCGAGCCATGCTGGAAGCCGGGTCCGAGATCGCGATCGTCGACGTATCCCAGCTTGGCGAGGCCAATCGGGAGCGCGTGGTGGCGTTGTCGTCCGCCGGCGAAGTCGTTCGGATGCTGGGCGGGGTGTGCCTCTTCTCAGGCGTCGATGACCGTTGGCAGGCCGCGATGCGCGAAGCCGCAATCGATCTCGATCTCGTTGAAGTCCACCGCGACTTCTCGGTCGCACTCGACCGGGCCCGAGGGCTCGCCGCGGGCCCGAGCTCGACCCGGCGTTCGCGCTGGCAGACCCTCCTCGCCCGGCTCACCCGGTAATTCCAAGGACGACACTCGGCGCTTTCGCGCCTTCGCCTGCAAGTCAGTGACAACGCTGAGGTTCTCGGGGTGTCGGCCACGACACATCCGGGTGACCTTCATTGACCGGGGCGGAGGCGCTTTGGTATAAGCGCGTGAGCCACGGTCGGGCAATTTCGCCTCAGATGGTGGCCACTTAGAGGGGAATCGCGATGCGCGGGATCGTTGCGCTTACTGTCGTTGTGGCGTGCCTAGCGGTGAGCGCCGCAATCGGCGTTGCCCAGACCGGTGAACAGCAGGCTCAGAGCCCAGCGGCCACGGACGCCGCCGGCTCGACGGCGCCGAGCCCGGTCTCTGCACCGCCCGCCACCGAACCGATCGACGCCGGAACCTACGCGGTCCGTCTTCGAGACCTGGAGCAGCGCATCAACGAACTGAAAGAACAGATCTTTCGCTCGAAGGCGCGACTTTCGTTGTTGGCGGAGACCGTACTCGAAGGCGTCGTCGGCGGAGGCCAAGCGGTGATCATCCATGAGAACCGAATGTCCGACGGCTTCAAGCTTGTACGCGTGGCCTACGCACTCGACGGCGCACCGATCTTCACCAAGGCCGACGAAGAGGGGACGCTCGGGGAGCAGAAAGAGTTCGAGGTTTACAACGGGAGCATCGTCCCTGGGGAGCACACGCTCACGGTGAACCTCGAGTATCGTGGGCACGGCTACGGTGTGTTCTCCTACCTGAAGGGCTACCGGTTCAAGGTTCGGTCGACTTACAATTTCTCGGTTCCCGAGGGAAGGGTCGCCACCGTGGTCGTCGTCGGGTACGAAAAGGGTGGCCCCACCACGCCGCTCGAGGAACGTCCAGCCGTGCGGTACATCGAGCGGATCGAGCGGCAAGCGCGCCCCGACGCAGAGGGTGAGGGCGATCGGTAATGCGACGCCGTGGGGCGACTCCATCGCCGCCCTCACCGGAAGTTGGAAGGGCGTGCGGATCGAATCGGAGGCTTCGTCGCCTCTGTGCGACTGCGACGGTCTTCTGCGTCGTCGCGGCGCCATGGGTCCCGACCTGGGGCCAAGCGCAAGACCTCAATCAACTCGGGCGCCAGCTCAGCGACGTCGAGTCCGATGCCGAACGGCTCCTCAGGCAATCCGTTCGCGTGGAGACACTTCGCAGCGACACCTTCGTCGAGGAGCGCTTGACCGATGGGGAGCTTTACCTTCGACTCGAGGACTACCTGCGGGCGGCGATTCTCTTCACCGACATCGTCGAGCACTACCCAAGCCATCGCGCGTATCCCGAGGCGCTGTTTCTTCTCGGCGAATCTCTCTTTTTGGCAGGTGACAACCTCGGGGCGAAACGGCGCTACGAAGAGGTCATCGATCGGGGCGCTGAACCTGCCTTCACGCCGTTCGTCGAGCCGTCGCTGAGCCGTTTGATCCAGATCGCGATCAACACGCAGGACTTCCGGGGTGTCGACGCCTACTTCGCCAAGCTCGAGGCGATGCCCTCCGCTGGACTCTCGATCACGACGGCGTACTACAGGGCCAAGTACCTCTACAATCGGGCGGTTCCGATCGCGCAGGTGATGAACGCGCAAACGGACCAGCCGATCGTGGGGATCGACATGACGCGTCTCGAGCAGGCCCGGGCCGGCTTCTTCGCCATCCCGAGCGGGACGAGCTACTCCCTTCGCGCGAAGTACTTCGTCGGCACGATTCACATCCTTCGCGCGGAGTATGTAGACGCCATTGCGGCGTTTCGGACGGTTCTCGGGCACGAACCGCTCAACGAGGCCGAAGCCGAGGTCGTCGAGCTCACCTATCTTGCATTGGGTCGGGTCTACTACGAAACCGGCCAGCTCGAACAAGCGGTAGACGCCTACCGGGCGGTGCCGCAAACGTCCTCGGACTTCGATGTCGCCCTCTATGAGCTGGCGTGGACCTACATCGCGATGGGCGACGCGGTCCAGGCAGAACGCGCCCTCGAAGTTTTGTCGATCGCCGCGCCAGCGAGTCCGCTCAACGCCGACGGCAAGGTGCTCCGAGGCGAGCTGCTGGCTCGCGCTGCGCGGTACAACGAGGCCGAAGACGTCTTCGACGAGATCCGTGAGCAGTTCGGGCCGATCCGTGCGGAGCTCGACCAGACCGAGATCGATCATCCCGATTTACAACAATATTTTCGAGATCTTGTTAGGCAAAACCTCGAAGGTTTCGACATTGATGCGTTCCTCCCGGAGCGGGCCAGGGCTTGGGTGCGGGTCGAGGGAGATTACGAGCGCGCACTCGGCGTCCTCGAGGACCTGAGCGAAGCCAAGCGGCTCGTCGAAGAGACGGACGAGCTGGCCGCGCGCGTCACTGCCGTCCTCGCCGCCCCGAACGGCCTCGCGGTTTTCTCGGACCTCCGACGACAACGCGAGCGTACGACCGCCCTCCGCAACCGGCTGGCTCGGCTGCGCGGGGCCTACGTCGATGGCGAGGAGAACGCCCTCAGTGACGCCAAACGCACGACGCAGGCGCAGCGGATTCGAGAGCGCCGCCGTGAGCTTCAGGCAAGTGTCATGGCGATGCCCGTCGACACCGAGGAGTTCGTCGAACGCGACTTCGAGGAGATCGACAAGTACCGCGCCCTTGAGCGTGAGCTGCAAGGCCTGCGCGTCGAGATCCTCGGCCTCGAAGCGCGGATCGTCGCTTCCAAAAACGGCATGGCCGCCGTGGACCCCAACAAGGTCGACCAAGCCGACCTCGAGGCGCAACTCGCCGACCACGAAGCGGAGATCGTACAGTACGAGGAGCAACTGGTCTGGATTCGCCGGAGGCTCGAAGTCGGAAGATTGCATATCGGGGTCGGTGACAAGCGCTATCAAGCCGACGACGTCGAGCGTTCGAAGTTCAACGACATCGTGGACCGAGAGCGCAAAATCACTGGCTCCGGAGGCGCGGCCTTCGACATCGCGCATGGGCGGATCGCCGCCATCGAGAAGAAACTCGACCGGCGAGACGCCGAGATCGATGCGGTTGTGAAGAAGCGGGTCTCGAGGATGATGCTGATCGTCGATGAAGAGACCCGAAACCTCGTTCGGTACCGGCGCGCCCTCCGAGCGCTCGAAGGCGAGACCGAGGAAGTCGTCGGCACGGTCACGTATCTCAACTTTCAGCGGATTCGCCGCCGCTTTCACGACTTGGTGCTTCGCGCAGACGTGGGCAAGATCGACGTCGCTTGGGCGAAGCGCGAGGATCGCCGCCTGCGTATCGACGCACTAACCCGCGAGCGCGCCAGAGAGATCCAGGCACTCGACGACGAGTTTCGCGACGTGATGGACCAACTCGAAGAGGGGCAGCCATGAGCAGGGCACCCTTGCTGTCTCTGCTCTCGCTCGGGGCGGCGCTCTGCGCATCGACCTCGATCGCGGTGGGGCAAGAACAACAAGCGCCCAACCCGCCCGAACAGGATCGGAATGCACCCCGAACCGAAGACGTCGACGCGACCCCGTGGGACAGCGCGACGGACACGACGCTGCCGCCCTTTCTTCAGGACACGGAAAAGCGAGTCGTCGACGAACGCCCCGCGCCGACCGAAGCGCAGCTCGACGCCCTCCGACAACTCGAGGCAGAGGTCGGGCGCTTCTCCGAGTCCGGGGGCACCTTTAGAGACACCGTGACCTCACTCGTGCGCCGCGAGTATCTCCAGCAAAGACGCGCCCGCGACCGATGGTACGGCGTTCAGATCGAGGCCGAGGATCAAGCGTTCAACGACGCGCGACGCGAGGCCATCGAGGCGTTCGAGCGCTTCATCCAGGCGTACCCGAATGAGCCTGGTTACACGCCCGACGCGATGTTTCGACTCGGGGAGCTCTACTTCGAAGAGAGTGCCGTCGAGTTCCAAGACCTCTACGATGAAGCGCAGGCCGCGCGAGAAGCGGGAGACCTGACCGCGGAGGACAACCTACCGGCGTCACCAGACTTCACACCGACCATCGAACTCTACAAGCAGCTCGCGCGCCGCTTTCCGAACTACGAGCGTTCGGACGGGGTCTACTACCTGATCGGCTACACCCTGAACGAGTCGGGCCGACCCGAAGAGGCCGTCGCGGCATGGCTCGCCCTCGTCTGCGCCAACAAGTACGACTACGACCCCGACTGGCGCCCACCACCTCTTGGGGCGTCATCTGCCGAAATTGCGAAGTACCCTGCACTCACCCTCGACGGGCGACCCCTCGGCGCCAACGTGCGAGGCGAGTTCGTCGATCCCTACGAAGGGTGCGAGCCGACATCCCCCGACGCGCGTTTCGTCAGTGAGACCTGGTTTCGGGTCGGCGAGTACCATTTCGACGACTTCGGCGGCGACAACGCTCTCGATCTCTCCATCGCAGCATACGACCGAATTCTAGAAGACCCCGAGGATCGAAACTACAACCTCGCCCTCTACAAGGTTGCTTGGGCCTATTACCGGGCAAGTCGGTACCCCGAGGCCATTCGAAACTTCTCGAAGCTGGTGCAGTGGTCCGACGACGCGGAGCGGGAGACCGGAAGGGCGGGATCCGAGCTTCGCCCCGAAGCGATCGAGTACCTCGGGATCGCGTTCGCATACGACGACTGGAACGAAAACCAAGTCGCGGACAGGCTCGAAGGTCAGGCCACCGGGATCGAGCGCATCCAAGACGCTGGCCTGATGCCTCAGGAGCGGCCTTGGACACCGGAGGTCTACTTCCAGCTTGGACAAGTGTACTTCGACGAAGCCAAGTACCCCGAGGCGATCGCGGCGTGGCGCCTCGCTATACAGAAGTGGCCGAACCACCCTCGCACCCCAGAGGTGCTCAACGACATCGCCGTTGCGCATCAGATGTACAACGAGTTTGACGAGGCCATCGCGACCCGCGGCGAGTTGACCGAGTACGTGCAGGGAAGCCCGTGGTGGAACGCCAACATGGAGCACCCTCGCGAACAGCAAAACGCGGAGCAGCTTGCAGAGAACGCGCTCATTGTGACCGCTATCCATCACCACTCGCGCGCGCAACGGCTACGACAGCAATGCGTGGAAGAGCGCAACGTGCGCCTTTGCCGCGACGCCCAACGAGAGTACGCGCTCGCGGCGACGGCCTATCGCGAGTACCTCGAGCGATACCCCAACAACCCTCAGGGGTACGAGCTGCACTACAATCTTGCCGACGCGCTCTACTGGTCCGAGGACTATGAGCAGGCAGCCACCGAGTACGCCGAGGTGCGGGACTCGAATGTCGACGACACGTATATGTCGGAATCGGCGCGTCGGGTCGTCGAATCGCTCAAGCGCATCTCGGACCGCGACGTGGAGGAGGGCCGGTTGGTTGTCCGCGAGGAGGCGCCCCCGGCCGTCGGGACGCCGCCCACGGTTGGGCCAGTGGCCATGCCGTCGACTGTTCAACGCCTCGCTCGTGCCCGGGAAATCTATCTCAGCCGGGTCGGCTCGACACGTGACGTGGAGGGAGTGCGTCCCGCATACGACTACAACAACGCGCTGCTGCTCTACTGGTACGGCTACTGGCCGCAAGCGAAATCACGCTTTACGCGCATCTACGAGGAGCGTTGCTCCGGGCCAGATGCCGATGCGACAGGCCAGGTCGCGTGGGAGAACCTTCGCGCGATGGCGGTCGCCGAAGAAGACTCCGAGGAGATCCGGCGTCTCGCGACCGACATCCAGGAGCGAGGGTGCACGTTCTCGGCCGGTTCTGCCGCAATCGACTGCAGCCGACCGGCGAACCGAGAACAACCGATCTGCCGGGCGGGTGCCGACCTGAACGCCCTCGTGTACCAAGACGCGCTCGAGGTCTACCGTAGGGCGGGCCAAGCAAGCGGGGCCGAGCAACGGGCGCTTTACGAACAATCCGCCACGATGCTCCTGAGTGCGGTCAACGCCAACCCGAACGACAAGCAGGCGCCGATCGCCCTCGAGTACGCCGCGCTCGCACTCGAAGCGACCAATCGCTACGAGTCGGCCGGAACCCTCTACCAACGCATCATCGACGAGGTGGGTCCCCGGGAGGCGGAGGACCCCGAAGAGCAACAGAGCCTCGACGCGATCCTCGCCAACGCGCACTTCAAACTGGCTTACAACGCGGCTCGGTACTTTGATTTCGATCGGGCCGTTGAGAACTACCGGGTGCTCGCAGACTCCAAGCGCTTCGCGAACTCGACCGATCCTGCCGTTCAACAAAAACGCGCAGACGGCTTGGTGAACTCCGCGATCATGCTGGAGCAGCTCCAACAGTACAAAGAGGCGACGAAGTACTACCGGCGGGTCTACGATACCGTCGATGATCCCGAGGTGAAGCGCACGGCGCTCTACCGAATCGGCGAGATGGCCTATCGGCAACGGCGCTACGTCGAAGCCATTGGAGGCATGCGAAACTTCATCGCGGCGTACGGGAATGACGACCAGGCGGGAGAGCTGGTGGTCCAAGCGTACTGGCGCATCGCACAATCCGAAAAGGCGCGGGGTCGGAGCCGTGAATACCGTGCGGCGCTCGGCGACGTCACCAAGGCGTTCGAGCGAACCGGTCAGCCGGCCGGCTCGGTCGCCGCGGGCTATGCGGCAGAAGCGCGCTTCATCCTGGCCGACGGACGCATCGACGACTTCGAGAAGTACGAGATCAAGGTGGGTCGACCGCGAACGATGGAGGGCTACACCGCGACGTTGGCCAAGCAGATCGACCAAGGGAGCGCGGAGGCGCAGTCGATCGTCGGGGGCTACGAGCCCGTCCTCGAGTACCGACGGCCTCGCTGGACAATCGCATCGTTCGTTCGGCAGGGGAGGACGTATGAGATCCTGGCGCGGGCGGTCTTGAACGCGCCGTTCGTGATGCCGCTCGACATGCAGAAGCAGCTTCGCAAGCTCGACGAGTACGACCGTGAAGACATTCGTCTGGAGGTCGAAGACCGGGTGCGCCAGCTGCTCGATGAGAAGGTTCGCCCAATCGAGTGCTTCGCCGTCGCGCGCTATGCATTGGCGGCTCGCGCCGCGCGGGCCGGAAGCTTCGACGATGAGTACACGCGAACCGCGATCGACCGCTTACAGGCGTACGGCGACGAGCGAATCGCCGAGTGTATCGCCGAAGCCCAGGCGCGAGATCGGACGTTCCAAGGGTACACACCGGGCGAGTTCGCAAGGTCGCCGCGCGGCAGGCCCATTGAGATTCGACCCGGCGTGGCTCCGCCGGCAATCACGCAGGAGAATCCATGATGGCCAGTCTGGTTCGACTCGCGCTGGTGCTATCGTTGCTGACGCTCGGATGCCAGAGCGGCGAGGCCCGGGAACCTGACGCGGAGACCACAACAGGAGGCGAGTCGTCCCCCCGGTCGACCTCGACGCCGAAGCCGGGTTCGCAATCTGGCGGGGAGGGCGACGATCTCGTGCTCGAATCGACCGCGCCCGACGCCGAGAGCCCGTGGGGCGCAACTCGCGCCGAGCAGTGTCGACGCCCGGCGCGGCCGGTGATGGCTTCCAAGGCCCGCAAGTCGTTTGATCGGGGCCTTCGGGAACTCGACAACGGGAACGTCTCCGCAGCCGAGGGCTACTTCAAAGATGCGCTCAAGAAGGACGTCGCGGCGTATCCTGCGCTGTACAACCTCGGCGTGCTCGCGGACCGAGCCGGAGACGAACGGCAAGCGCTCGCCTATTACCGGCGCGCGCTCGAGGCCTTGGCAGACTATGAGCCGGCCGCTCGTGGGCTCGCGATTATCGACCTTCGCCGCGGCAACGCGAAGGGCGCAGTCGCCATCGTCGAGCCCATCGCCAACGACTACAGGACGAACCTGGAGATCCAAGCCCTCTACGCCGAGGTCTTGGTCGAGGCACGAAGGTACGAAGAAGCCTGGTTGGCGGCGAGGCGCGCCCTCAAGTGCGACGAGCGCTTTGTCCCGGCCTTGATCGCCCTCGAGAAGGCGAGTCGAGCTCAGGGCAGGAACGAGCTCGCCGACTCGATCCTGGCCCAAGCCATGGCGGTGGATCCAAACGTCGCCGAGCTTCACTACCTCCGGGGCGAGCAGCTGAAGGACGAACCCGGGAAGCTTCGCGAGGTGCTCGAGGCCTACGAGCGCGCCGTGACCCTTCGGCCCGACTATGCGGAAGCCAGAATGGCGCTCGGCGTCCAGCTCCTGGCGGGGGGCAACTACGATGCCGCGGCGTCGCATTTCGAAGCTGCAAAGCAGCTCGTACCCACCTTGGCCGCCGTCCACGTCAACCTCGGCGATGCCTACCGCGCCATGGAACGGTGGACCGACGCACAGCAGTCGTATCGACGCGCGCTCGAACTCGAGTCGAAGCTCCCTGAAGCCCATTTTGGGCTTGGTCTGCTCTACCTTTCAGCCGGGGCGCAGTTCCCAGGCCTCGACGAGATCCCCGCGCTCGAGAAGTCGAAGGGCGAGTTCCAGACCTACCGAAATCAGATGGGGCCTCGGCTCGGTCGGGACGATCCCTCGGGGGAATACTTGCGTGACCTGGACCGTATGATCCAACGTGCGAAGCGGAGGATGGAACGCGACAAGGAGAGGGCGGCTCGCGAGGCGGAGCGGGGCGCACGGGAGGACGCCACACCATGACTACGTACACACTCCGCGCGCTGCGCGCGACGTTCGCCGGCGTCCTCGGACTGTCGCTCCTCTTATCGACGTACGTGGCCGAGTCGAGCGCACAGGCTCAGCAAAAGAAGCGGCAGCCGAGGGTGATTCAGCTCGAGGAAATCGTCATCGAGGGTCGCGTCCAGAAACCCAATGCGTTCTACATCCTCAACCGATCGAACCTTGGCTACGAGGTCCTCGAGCTTCGAACCACCTTCCTGCGTGACGTGATTCGAAGCGTACAGGAGGAACCCTTCTGATGACCGAGCCGCGCAGCCGACCTCCTTCGACCAAGCCGGGCGCCATGACCATGGCGATGCAGGCCGTTCCTGGGCGCAAGAGCGGCCCGAAGGTGCTTCGCATCGGTCTGTTCCGCGACAAGAAGATCGTCGAAGAGCGCATCGTGAGGCGACGCGAAACCGTCTCGATCGGCACGGCGGCGAAGAACCATCTCATCATCAAGTCGGGCACCTTGCCTCCCAAGCTCGAGTCACGCTTCGAGCTGTTCCAGCTCGTTGGGGACGACTACATCCTCAACTTCACCAACGACATGCGCGGAAAGGTCGCCCTGCCCGGTGGCGTGCAGCGGCTCGAGCACCTTCGAGAAACGGGCGCCGCCCGAGACGCTGGCACCCACGCCCAGATCAAGCTCGCAGAAACCTCCCGCGGCAACATTCGGATCGGGGACTTCACGGTCTTCTTCGAGTTCGTGACCGCGCCCCCGATCACCCCGAAACCCCAGCTTCCGGCCGCGGTGCAACGAGGTTTCGCGAAGAACATCGATTGGACTTTCACGACCTGGGTGATCTTCTCGTACATGTTGTTCTTCGGGACGATCATCTACCTGGAGAACGCCGACTGGAAGGTCGAGCAAGCATCCCAGGAGGTGCCGGAGACACTCGCTCGGCTTGTCTTCGAGGCACCTGTCGAGCCTCCGGAGGTCGAGGAAGAGGTCGGTGAAGCCGAAGAAGAGGCCGAGGCCGACAAGCCCGCCAAGGAGGACAAACCCGAGAAGCGAGCCGCCGACAAGGCGGCGCCAAAAGAGGCTCCGGGGCCCGCCCCTAACCCGGTGGTGAGCGCCGAGGCGCGCGCCCGCATTGCCGAGGAGGCGGCCGCCCAAGCCGAAGCGATGCTGCTCGGTGCGCTTGGAAGTGATGGCGGTGCGTTGAGTGACGTACTCGCGGGTGGGGCGGTCACAGGCAACGCGGCCGACGTCCTCGCCCAGGCCTCCGGCGTAGGGGTCGCGACCAAGAGTCAAACGGGGACGCTTCGGACGCGGACCGGCGGAGGAAGTGGTCAGCAGGCCGGGCTTGGTTCCCTCAAGGCCTCGAAGGGTGCCGGCAAGGCCGCGAAAGAAGGAGCAGCCGTCAAGGAGCGCGCTGTCCGCGGCAACGTGGGGCTTCGGGGCGGGGGCGACGTCGGGGGATCCGGCGACTTTGACGCCGCCCTGGTGCAACGGCAGATCAAGCAGCGGATCAAGTCGATCACCCGTTGCTACGAATCGGAGCTCCGGAAGAACCCGGGTCTTGCGGGGAAGGTCACGGTGACCTTTACCATTCAGGAGCGGGGCAACGTCACCGGCGCCAAGGCCAGCGAGAACACCACAGGGAGCCCCGCCGTCGCCGATTGCGTGACCCGGACCATCAGCCGGTTTCGATTCAACCCGGGACCCGAGGGCGGAAGCGTCACGTTCCGCTATCCTTTCGTTTTCCAGCCTCAGAACTAGCTTTTGTGGCGGAAAGGCAAAATTGCCGCTTAACTGTAGTTTGGCTGAATTGACTTGAGATGGGCGGAGCGTATAATCCGCGCAAGTTGAGGGGATCGTTGATGTTTACTCGGATCGCACGCGTGAGCTTGGGTATGCTGCTGGCCAGCAGTGGCCTCGGGTACGCCATTGCCCAGAACGGCGATGCGACGGTGGACGTGGTCCGGGTGGATCCCGTCAGTGCCGGGGCGGCCCCCGAGGCGCTTTCCCCGTCCCAGCAGAGAGCGGCGACCGAGGCGGCTGTCTCGCAGGCGGGAGCCACCTGTGACGCCCAAGGGCAGGCGCTTCAGAGCGCCAAGAGTGAGAAAGACATCATTCGAGCCACGTGCCTCGACGACAAGCTGGCGCAGTGCAACGCCAACCTTCAGAACATGAAGCGCCGCCAAGCGGCCCTTGATGAGGCGATCCGTGCCAACGACACGGGAAGCCGCAACCACGAGTTCGCCGTGATCGGCGTCCTGTCCCAAAAGTTCAAGATGTTGCAGCAGGCCGCCAACCAGTGCGTTGGTCAGGATCTTTTCGACACCGGAGACACGAAAGTGAGGCAAGAGGTCGATCTATTCGCACCCAGCGCGGACCCAGCGGTGACGCCTCCGGTTGTCGTCCCACCTGTTCCGTACATCCCCCCGCCTGTCAGCGGTGTGACCTGAGTCCAGGCCCAATGCGGTCGCGCGGAGGGGTATTGAATTGATGGGCCGGTGCTTGAAGCTTGGCGTCGCGTTGGTTGCGGCCGCGTTGTGTCTGTCGAGCACGGGGCTCGCGCAGCCCCTAACGGACCGCGCCGCCAATGAGGGTCCCGGCTTCAAGACGGGACGGTTCGTGCTTCACCCCGGATTCGCCATCGAGGGCGGCTACGACAACAACGTGTTCCTTCAGGAAACCAACACCGAAGACTCGTTCATCCTCCGCCTGACCGGCTACCTGGATTTCGCGACCGAAGGCCCTCAACGCCAAGCTCAGGGAGACAGCAAACCTGAGCCACAGAAGATCACGTTCCGAGGCGGACTCGGTGTACAGCACTTGCACTACTTCAACGAGAGGGTTCGGAGCAACGTGGCCGCGGACGCTCATTTCCACTTCGCGTACAACCCGTCGCGTGTGTTTTCTCTCCAGCTTTACGACCAATTCCGCCGCACGGTGCAACCGTTCTCGGACCCCAATGTCCTCGTTGGTGAGACCACCAGCTATGGTTTGAACACCAACAACGCCGGCATCGATTTCGTCGTCCGCAGCCGAAGCGAAGTCCTCGAAGGCAGAGTCGGCTACAAGAACTCGTTCGTGTTCTTCGACTCGCAGCTCTACCAGTACGCTGACAACCTCACCCATCGCGTCCCGGCTCAACTCAGCTGGCGATTTTTCCCGAGCTCCGCGATCGTGTACGAGTTCGAGTTTGCGCATCAAGACTACGTCAACCCAGAACTGGTGTTCCTTTCGCCGACCGCACTGACGGACAACAACCGGGTCAGGAGCCAAATTGGCTACAACGGCGCCTTGACCAACACGTTGTCACTTGCTGCGTTCGTCGGATACACGGCCGGTCTCTACGACGCGCTCGAAGACTTTGACGATGTCACCGCCCGAGTCGAGTTGAGTTGGAAACCGAGGCCGACCATTACGCTCGATGGGGGCTACACCCGCGACACCGTGCCGTCGTTCATCGGCAACTTCACTAGCTTCAACCGCCTCCACCTCAACGCGACGTTCACCGCCGCCGGAGCGTTGGTGATCGGTGTGCGCTCGTGGGTATCGTTTGACAAGAGCGGTCTGGCGCTGCGTCCGGACGGAGCATTCGTAGGCACCGAACCGCGACGTGAAGGCATTCGCACCCGTGTGGCACTTTGGGGAGAGTACCGGTTCCGCTCGTGGATCTCGATGTTCGCTGAGGTCGCCTACCTGGCCGACTTCACAGACTTCCAGTTCATCGGCATCGGGCCGCTGGTCGACCCGACGGCTCAGTATCAGAAAGTCCAAGCATGGATCGGTCTTCGAATCTTCTACTAGTCGTCGCGATCGCTGCATCGAGCGCGTTCGCCGGGGGCTGCGCGAAGCGCAACGTCCAGGTGACGGAGGTCCCGCCGCCTGCGACTGAGGACACCACGCTATCGCCCGGAGACGTCTTCTCGGTCCGTGTCTTCGGTGAAGACTCGCTTTCGGGCGAGCACCAAGTCGCCGCAGACGGCACGATCGATTTTCCGTTGATAGGGGCGGTCGAGGTCGCTGGTCTCGAGCCCACTGAGGTCGCCGACAAGCTCCAGAACGAGCTTCGGGAGCGAGACATGCTCAAGGAGCCGCACGTCTCCGTGTACGTGGAGAACTACGCGTCCAAGCGTATCAGCGTGGTGGGCGCCGTGGCCGAGCCGGGCGCCTTCGCACTCGCACCTGGGATGACTGTGGTTCAGGCGATCAGCATGGCGGGAGGCTTTTCGTCACTGGCCGACCGCGACGGAACGGTCGTGACCCGGCGAGTCGACGGGCAGACGGTCCGCTACCGTGTGCCGGTCGAGCGCGTGACACGTGGTCAGGCGACCGACATCGAAGTGGCAGCCGGAGACATCATCTTCGTCCCTGAGCGCCTCTTCTGAGCGCTTAGAGGCTCCAGTACCGAATGTCGTCGCGGAGCCGCTCTCGATCGACGACCGACTTCACGTCCACGAAGACCCCGTGGGGGCGGACCGAGCCGACGACGTGATCGAGTTGGTC
Source organism: Myxococcota bacterium (assembly GCA_039028875.1). Taxonomy (GTDB): domain Bacteria; phylum Myxococcota_A; class Polyangia; order Polyangiales; family Houyiibacteriaceae; genus SG8-38. Next base: position 26,052 of record JBCCHE010000016.1, read on the forward strand.
GAGATAGAAGCGATGCGGCACCGCGACGACGATGCCGTCGAGGTCGGTCAGCGCGTCCCATGGGCGGAGGTCGATGCCGTAGGCGCGGCCCGCCTCGTCTGAAGAGGCCAGTGGATCATGGACCAACGGCTCGACGCCGTAGTCTCGGAGCTCCTCGATGATGTCCGGCACGCGGCTGTTGCGAAGATCGGGCACGTTCTCTTTGAACGTCAGGCCAAGGACGCCGATCCGAGAGTCCTTGATCGCGTGGCCATGCTGCCGGAGTAGCTTGACCATGCGTTTGGCGACGTACCGACCCATGTCGTCGTTGATGCGGCGACCTGCCAGGATGACCTCTGGGTGATAGCCCACCGACTCGGCCTTGGAAGTCAGGTAGTAGGGGTCGACGCCGATGCAATGACCCCCCACCAAGCCGGGCGAGAACGGCAAAAAGTTCCATTTGGTTGAAGCCGCTTCGAGAACGTCCTGGGTCCGAATATCGAGTCGGTCGAAGATCAGCGCCAGCTCGTTCATCAGTGCGATGTTGAGGTCCCGTTGCGTGTTCTCGATGACCTTGGCCGCCTCCGCGACTTTGATCGATGACGCCCGGTGTACGCCAGCATCGACCACTCGTTCGTAGGCCGCGGCGACCCGGTCGAGGGTCTCCGCATCTTCGCCTGAAACCACCTTGGTGATCTTCTCGAAGGTGTGTTCGGTGTCCCCCGGATTGATTCGCTCCGGCGAATATCCGAGCTTGAAGTCTTTTGACTGCGTCAGGCCGGACGCCTCAGCCAAGATCGGACCGCAACGTTCCTCGGTGACGCCGGGATAGACCGTCGACTCGAAAACGACCACGGCGCCCGGCGCGATCGCGCTCCCTACGATGTTCGTCGCAGACACGAGTGGGTCGAGATTTGGACGACGGTCACCGTCGATCGGCGTCGGCACCGCGACGACGAAGAAGGTGCATCCACGGAGATCGGCTGGGTCGTTGGTGAGAAGAAGCGAGGTGGCTTCGAGCTCCTGCGCACTCACCTCGCCCGTCCAATCGGAGTTGTTGCGAAGTGCTTTGATTCGCGCGCTTGCGATGTCGAATCCGACTGTGTTCTCGAACTTTCGTGCGAAAGCCAGAGCCACGGGAAGGCCCACATAGCCAAGGCCCACGACGGCAACTCGCTCGCTCATGCCATCCCCTCTTCGTTTCGGAACCACTCGGTCGTGGTCTCCAAACCTTGGGTCAAAGGTGTGGGCTCTCCGAGGATCGAGATCATGACAGCCGGGTCGAGAACAGAGCGACCGAGGTCTCCCGCTCGATGGGGGCCATCGTTGATAATCGCGGGTTCGTCCACGAGCGCTGCAAGGCGCTCCGCGAGCGCGCGGGTAGATGTGCCGACGCCGGTCGCGATGTTGATTTTCCTCCGATCGAGCGCTCCTTCAAAAGCGGCCAAGTTGGCACGAACGGCGTCCCGAACGAACACGTAGTCGCGGACGCATCCCTCGTCGCCTCGAACTTCGCGGGCATTGACTTGTATGGGCTCGCGTTGGAGCAGCCGCCGCAGGAAGATGGCGACGACCCCAGCCTCGCCGTGAGGGTCCTGTCGCGGCCCGTAAACGTTGCCGTAGCGAAGGATTGTGTACCGGAGCCCCTCGGAGTCTCCGAAAGCCCGTAGGTAGTACTCGAAACTCGCCTTGCCGCAGGCGTACGGACTCAACGGTTGAGGCGCAGACTCCTCGCCAGCGAGGGTGCCCGCGACAACCTCGCCGTAGAGCGCACCCCCGGTACTCGCGAAAACGAGCCGACTGCCTGCGGCCTTCGCGGCAGCAGCAACATTCAGCGAACCGAGCACATTGACATCGGCATCGAGCTCAGGGTCGCGCACGCTCACCGAGACGCTCGACTGCGCGGCATGATGGCTGATCGCATCCGGACGAAACTCCGAAGTCAGCGCCAAGAGCCGATCGCGGGCTCGGATGTCCAGAGACTGGAAGTCCGCGCCGCCCGGCAGATTCTCGGCGCGCCCTGTGCTGAGGTCATCCACCACGAGGACCTCATGGCCGGCCTCGACCGCAGCCTCGGCCACATGGCTTCCGATGAAGCCCGCTCCCCCTGTCACGAGTACTCTCACAAAGACCCCATTGGCTTCGAAGGTCGAAGCTCCGCGTGACTGCTCGTTCTCGATGGCGGCTCGCTGTCGGCCTCGGCCGCGGCGGAACTCTTGAACTCCGGCACCACGCGCTCGAGGGCGGTTCGAATGCCGGAGGCGGTTGAGTCGGTGTTCGCGATCACGTCTGACAACGCCTGCCGAAGCGCCTGCGGGTCACCCGGAGAATGCGTACCGACGAAAATCTTCGGGTGTTCGGTGCGCTGAATGCCCTCGTTCGCGGTCGAGAGTTCTTCGAAGAGCTTCTCGCCTGGTCGAACACCGGTGAAGCGGACCTCGATGTCTTTGTCGGGCTCGAGGCCGCTAAGGCGAATCAGGTCGTGCGCCAAGTCGAGGATCCGTACCGGTTGCCCCATGTCGAGGATGAAGATCTCGCCACCACGACTGAGTGCGGCCGCCTGCGTCACCAACTGGACCGCCTCGGGGATCGTCATGAAGTAACGCGTCATGTCTGGATGCGTCACCGTGATGGGGCCGCCGCTACGAATCTGCTTTCGGAAGATTGGGATCACGCTGCCTGCCGACCCAAGCACATTGCCAAAGCGCACGGTGGCAAAGTGAGTCGCGCTGTCCCTCGATACCGCTTGGATGTACCGTTCCGCGGCTCGCTTCGTCGCACCCATGATCGAAGTCGGATTCACCGCTTTGTCGGTCGAGATCATCACGAAGCGTTCCACGGCGAGGCTGTCCGCGAGGTCCGCCACGATCTGGGTGCCCAAGATGTTGTTCTTGACGGCCTCGGCAGGATTCCACTCCATCATCGGCACGTGCTTGTGGGCCGCCGCATGAAAGACGATCAGCGGACGGTGCGTCCGGAAGACATCGGTGATCCGAGGACGATCGGTGATATCCGCGATGGCCGGGGTGAGTTCGAGGTCTGGAAAACGCGCGCGAAGCTCACTGTGGACCTCGAAGAGGTTGTTCTCACAGCGTTCGACGAGGATGAGACGGGATGGGCGATAGGCGGCCACCTGTCGGCAGAGCTCGGAGCCAATGCTCCCGCCCGCGCCGGTCACCATCACAGGCTGCGCTCGGATCACCTCGGCGACGGATTCCGTGTCGAGTCGGACCTGTTCCCGCCGCAGCAAGTCCTCGATGGCGACGTCTCGAATCCGAGAGAGGTTCACTCGACCACCGACGATTTGATACGTGCCTGGGACGATCTTCGCGGTCAGGCCCGCGTCGGTGCAAGCTTCGGTGATCCGCCGAATGGCCGTTCCTGGTGCGTTCGAAATCGTGATGAGCGCCTGCGTGGCTTCATGGTCGCGGGCGAGGCGGGAAAGGTCGTCGGTCCCTCCGAGGACTTTCAGGCCATGGATGACCGCCCCCTGCTTGACCCGGTCATCATCGACGAAGCCCACCGGTTCGATGCCGAGGTCCGGTCTCCGCGCGATCTCCTGGGCGACCAAGACGCCCCCCTGGCCCGCACCCACAAGCAGAGTAGGGACACGCGCCTCGGAGCCGTCGTGGTGTCGCTGGGATGCAATGCGCTCGCCAAGCATTCGGCGCAGGGCGCGGACCCCGGTGAGGCCGGTGAACGCGAGGACGAAGTCTCCAAGCAGGACGCCGAGCGGAACGATACCGTAGCGGGCGATCGGAAAGTCGGCGACGAGGTGAGGGCTGGCCAGTCGTAGAACAACCAGCAAGCCGGTCGCGAAAGCCATCGCGACGAACACGCGGACCGCGTCTCGTAAGCTGATGTAACGCCACGAAAAACGCGTGATCCCGAAAGTCGAAAGGAACGTGTACTGCAGCAGAACCACGTATGGCATCACGACAAAGAGCGACCGCCATCGGTCGAGCGGCACGTTCCAATCGAAGCGCAACATCGTCGCCAGGAAGAAGGCGACCATCAACACGCTGATGTCGATGACAAACTGAGAAGTGCGGGACAGAAAACGGTTCATGCCGATTCACCCTCGAGCACGACATCTCGGTACCAACGGAAGAACTGAGCGACGCCGTCCTTCACACTGGTCTTCGGATCGTAGTCGAGCAACGCCCGAGCCTTCGAGATATCCGCAAACGTGTATGCGATGTCTGCCGCCAGCATGGGTTGCTCGTCGAGGGTGGCAGCTCGTCCGGCCTGATCCTCAATCAATGACACGAAGTCCGATAGAAGAATCGGCTCGCCCCTGCCAAGGTTGATGACTTCGTAGCCGAGCGGTCGATCGGCCGCCGCCAGTACGCCCTGGACGATGTCGTCCACATAGGTCCAGTCGCGGTGCATCCGACCGCCGTTGTACAGAGGGACTTGCGTCCCGTGAAAAATGTTGTCGAGGACCTTGTAGGCCATCATGTCCGGTCGTCCGCGCGGCCCATAGACCGTAAAGAACCTGAGCGCCGTGAAGTGCTGGCCGAACAGATGATGGTACGCGTGACCGAGGAGCTCGGCCGCCCGCTTGCTCGCGGGATAGGGCGCGAGCGGACGGTCCGCGTGGTCGGTCTCGACGAAGGGAATTCGCTCCGTCACACCGTACGCGGAGGAAGTCGACGCGAAGACGAACAACGGCTGACCGTGCCTCTGGGCCGCCTGCAAGAGATTCAGCGTAGCCCCGAGGTTGACGTCGAGATAGAGCTTCGGATCGTCTATCGATGCGCGCACCCCTGCCATCGCCGCGAGATGAACGATCGAATCGAACCTGTACTCCTCGAAGAGCGACTCGATCGCCCCCTCGTCGCGAATGTCGATGCGGGAGAACGAGAACTTTTCGGGATCGGGCGCTTCGGCGCGAATTTCGTTTAGATTCGATTCCTTACGAGCGGGATCGTAGTAGTCGTTGAGGTTATCGACGCCCACGACGCGGTCACCCCGGCGAAGGAGCGCCGTGGCGGTGTTGCTTCCGATGAAGCCGGCCGCGCCGGTCAACAGGATGGTCTTCATAACCCCACTCGCTTGGATGCCATGGCCGACTCTACAGGGCCACATTGCTTGGAGCGAATGTCAGCCGCGCTTAGGATGACGTCGTGCAGGCCATGCTCTTAGCAGCTGGATTGGGGACGCGCCTCAGCCCGCTCACGGAGACTCTCCCGAAGCCGGTCGTTCCGGTGGCAAATCGACCACTTGCGGGATTCGCCATCGATCACCTGTGGCGGTCCGGAGCCCGTTCCATGGTCGCGAATACCCACCCACGCCCCGAACTCGTCGAGGGGATTCTAAGGGCCTACGCGCCGCCTGACGTCGATCTGAGGTTCTCTCGGGAATCGACGTTGCTTGGCACCGGCGGCGGGATTCGACAGGCCTGGTCGCGCTTCGCGACGCCCTCCTCCCCGGTGATCGTGATGAACGGCGACACGTTGTTTGCGCCCGACCTAGGCCGCGCCATCGACCTACATCACGAGCGAGGCGCGATCGCCACGATGATCCTCCGACGGACGAACGACCCGGCGCGCTTCGGGGCGGTGGGGGTCGACCACGAGGGTTGGGTGAGACGCCTCCTCGGGGCTCCGGCGTCGTCGGATGAGCTCGATGAGTTCATGTTCACCGGCGTCCACATCCTGTCGCCCGAGGCGCGCCGGTTCTTGCCAGAGTCGGGCTGCATCGTCCGACAAGCGTATCGGCATTGGGTGGATCACGGAGCGCCTGTCCTCGGACTGGTCGACGATTCACCATGGGCCGACCTCGGAACCCTCGAGGCCTATCACCGTGTGAACCTCGAACTTGCCTCAGGTTCCCGCGTCTGGCCCGGCGTGGTTGCCCACGGCGGGAACTTGCTTGCGGACGACCTCGGCGACGACGAGTCGAAGATTCAGGGCTCCGTCGTGGGGCAAGGGGTCACGCTCGCACCCGGGGCCTCTGTCAGCCGATGCGTGGTCTGGCCCAACGTGACGATCGACGAGTCCGTGCAGGACGCGGTGATCACCGAAGCTCACCGCCTGCCGATCACGCGAGACCCATCACCTTCGCCAACACCACGGTGATATTGTCGGGCCCGCCGTTGTTGTTGGCTTCCTCGATCAAGCGGTTTGCCGCGGTTTGGAGGTCCGGCTGCGACTGAACGATCCGATGGATCCCCTCGTCACTCACCGGACCACACAAGCCATCGCTGCAAAGAACGTACACATCGCCGATCTCGGGACGGTCGAGGACGGTGTCGACCTTGACCGTGGATTTCATCCCGAGGGCCCGAACGATCACGTTCTTGAGCGGGAAGTTCTCGATCTCTTCTTCCGAGAGCCGCTTCATCTTGATGTAGTCGTTGAGGAGGGAGTGATCGCTGGTGAGCTGCTCCATCTTGCCCTCGCGGATGCGGTACACGCGGCTGTCGCCGACATGACCGATGAGCACCCCCTCTTCGACGACGAGAATCCCAGCAACAGTCGTTCCCATGCTGTGCATCTGCGGGTCGTTCTGTGCGGTCTCGTAGATGCGCAGATTGGCGAGCTTGATTCCGGTGATGAGTCGGTTCTCTTCATAGCCTCGCGACTTGTCCATCTTGTAGGGCCAGGTCGCTTCCGGGTCGGCGCTGGTCGAACGAAAAAACTCACGAAGCGTCTCGATTGCCATTTTGCTCGCAACTTCGCCTGAGGCGTGACCGCCCATCCCGTCGGCCACGACGTAGAGGCTGTCTTCGTCCGCCACCATGAAGCTGTCCTCGTTGTGTGTGCGCTTCATCCCGATGTGGGTGTCGCCAATAGCGAGAACGCGAGCCCGAGACATACCTTGAAACCCCCCGAGATTCGAGCTTAACGACCGCCTGCACGCCAAGTCAACGAAACCGGCATATACTCGCCCGAGTGGGTCGGGATCCCCAAGACGAGCTTGCTGCGATCGCGGCCGGTGCTGCTGAGCTTCTTCGCTGGGAGGAGGTCATCGGCGGCCTCGGTTTTCCCGCCGCAGAACCCGCAGTGCTCGGGGTGACGCCTGCGGCGCCTGCGACCCTGGACGAGATGCTCGAGGGAGAGACCCGGGCCGACGAGGGCCGACGAGAACGGCTCGTGGCGCTCGCCACCGAGGCAGCGGGGTGCACCCGGTGCGAGCTTCACCAGAAACGGAACCAGGCGGTGTTCGCGCGAGGCAATCCTGACACCGATCTGGTCTTCGTCGGGGAGGGGCCAGGCTACCACGAGGACCAACAAGGGCTTCCGTTCGTCGGTCGTGCCGGGCAACTGCTCGACCGGATGGTCGCCGCCATGGGATACGATCGTGACGGAGTCTACATCTGCAACGTCGTCAAGTGTCGGCCACCGGACAATCGCACGCCCCTGCCCACGGAGGCGACGGCCTGCGCACACTTCCTCGTGCCGCAGCTCGAGTCGGTAGCGCCCAAAGTCATCGTGGCCCTCGGACGTTGCGCCGCCGAGAACTTGCGATGCGTCCCCCCGAGCGGAAAGTGGCGGGGCATTTGGGGGGAATGGAGAGGCGTGCCCGTGATGCCCACGTACCATCCCGCGTTCTTACTCCGAAGCCCCCAGTTCAAGAAGCCCGTCTGGGAGGACTTGAAGGCCGTGTTGGGCCGACTCGGGCGCGAAGTCCCGGCTCGATAGGAGCTGAGGCGTTATCTGCCTACTTGCGACGGCAGATGCCGTAGCTCTTGAACTCCTTCTGGTCGGAGTTGGCGGTCCTCTGAGTCTTCTCGCTCATGCCTGGACCTACGGTGATCATCGCAGGTGGCTGCGGGGTCACGTCCGTCCACACGGAGCACTGAAGCCAGTAGTCGCAATCGTTCTCGACGACGACGATGTGCGCCCATCCTGGGCCAACATCCCGTACCTGTCCGTAGATCTCGTAGCATGACCCGGCACGAACCGAGTTGGCTTCGCCGACCATGACGATACCGATCAGCGCGATTCCGAGGGCGAGGATTGCTGGAGTCACGAGAGCCTTCATGGGTGGAGTCTCGCAGATGCGATCGACGTCGCGCAACAGGGCAACCTCAGCGCCCGGGCGGGCGCCATCCGGGTGGGGCGAGCTCGAAGTGCTCGAACTCGAACGCTGGAGACACGGTGCACCCGACCAGCGTCCATTCGCCGAGGGAACGGGCCGCCTGCCAAACATGCGGCGCGATGACGATCTGGGGTCTTTGTCCGGCTCGAAGGTCGGGACCGAGTCGGTGATGCGCGACAGGCTCGCCTTCTCTATACGTGGACAGCTTGATGGGGGCCCCGGCGTAGAAGTGCCAGATCTCGGTCGCATCGACGCGGTGCCAATGAGAGCGCTCGCCCGCTCGCAAGAAGTGATAGATCGCCGTACCGGCGCCCCGCGCGCTGGGTTCGCGGTGGCGCCAGGTCTCGCGGAAGTGGCCGCCCTCCGGGTGGGGCTCGAGCGCGAGGGCTTCGATAATCTCGTCCGGGGTCATTACGCGAGTCTATGCCCATGTGGAGCGTTCGGTCGAGCGCGTCGTCCGACGGTTTCGAGCAAAAAAACCGACAGAGGACTATTCTTCAGATCACTCGTGGCGCACGAATCCGAACGCAACTGGACCACACTCGAACACTTCCTGAGACAGGGAATCGCGGGCAGCGAGTACGCGGACCCGCGGGAGGCACTCGGCTGCGGCCCGGACGCCGACGACCGAGAGGTCGCTCGCGCGTTGGTCGGCGCGGCCGCCGAACAAGACCTGAGCGAGATCGGAACCGAGAGCCTGAGCCCGGACGCCGCCAGACACCCATCGGTCCGACCTCCCGCGGAGGGCGCTGGAGATCCTTCGTTCCTTGGCCGACTTTCGACGACCGGCACGGTTGGGCTTTCGGTCGAGCAGATCGAGGACGTTCCCACGCTGCTCGCCGTCATCAGGGCAGGGTCACGGAAACAACGAAGAGCGGCCCTCGGTCGCCTCGGAGAGCGGTTGCGAGACCGCCGCGCGATTAGCGGCGAGGCGGCCAAGGCAGCCACCGAAACGATCGTCGAGCTTCGAGACGTGGGCCTTGGAGATGAACTGGCCCGGCTCAGAGCCGAGCTTCCGGGCGCGCCCGGACGCAAGGCGCGCGCGGAAAACGATCGGTGGAAGCGGCTCGTCGGGCAAACCGAGACCGCGATTCGTGCGTTCTGGGATGGACAGTCCCATGTCGAACCCATCCACCGCATGCCAGGTGATCAGCGGGCGCTGCTCTTGATGCGAGCGTCCGACTTGCCCACGTTGGTCGTGCACCACCTGAGCGCGATCATCGAGGGGAACGACGGATGCGTACCGAGGGATTCCCGCTCGGGGCTGCTCGCCTCGCTGCGATACGCAACGGATCCCCGACTCGTTCCTTCCCTGGTCGCCGTGGTGGAATCGGAGCGTGGAGAGCTCCTCGGCCGGGCCGCGCGCGTCCTCGGGGGCATCGACGACCCCCGCGCGCACCCAAGTCTCGCAGAAAGGTTCGAGCGGAGCGTCGTTCGCGAGGAGCGAATCGCCCTCGCGGCCGCATTGGGCATGCACGGCGACTGCCGAGGTCTACCGGAAGTGCGGAGCATCTTGCAGGAAGCCCAGCCGTCTGCCGCGCTCCTGGCGCTCGAGGCCATGGAGAGCCTCGGCTCGTCGGAGAACAGCGACCTCATCGTTCGCTTCATCGACGATCCCGACGTCGCGATTGCGGGGCAGGCGGTTCGCACCCTCGGACGTATCGGGGACGGGCGTGTCCTCGAAGCGCTGTCGGAGCGATACAACGCCACCACCGTGCCCGCACTGCGCGCTGCGATCGAGGATGCCTTGTCTGCAATCGCCGCGCGGATGGAGCTCCGTGGGGAAGAAGTCGCCCCAATCGACTGGTCCGACCTCGGCCACAAGCCTCCCTCGCCCAACGAGGCGAAGGATCGCCTCCCAACCGTCGTCCTCGGTTGGCGGGACTACCTGCTCGGACGACTGTGGCTGATGCTCGGTCGAATGGCGTGGGCGGTGGCAAGATTCGAGTCGGCCGTCTCGCGTCGACCGGGGTGGGCGCCCCCACTGATCGGCATCGGGATGTCCTTTGCGCGCGCCGAGCAATACGCGATGGCACTGCCCGCGTTTCGGCGTGCGATCGAGCTAGACCGCCCGCGAATCGAGCGGAACCCCATCTTGGTCCGCGTGATGGCGAAGTCGTTCCTGCACCGCGCGGAGCAGGTCGAGCGTGAGGGCCGGGGAGACATTGCGCGCGGACTCGTAGGTGAGGTCTTGACCCTCGACTTGCGGCGGGCGCCGGGCACGGTTCGCTTCGAGCTCAAGCGTAAACAAGACGTTTTGCGAAAGGAGCACGACGATGTCGGCTCCGCTGCGTGAGGCCGTGGCCCGTTACCTTCAGACCGTCGACAATGTCGACGTGGAGGGGTCGGTTCGCCGCATCACCATGGACATCGAGGCGCTGGGTCGGACCGAGATGGTCACACTCAGCCTGCGCGACGGCGAGCTTCAATGCGCATCGACCGATGGCAAGGACGACGGGCCTCACGTTCACGCAGCGCTTGCGTTTGTCGCCGGCCTGGATGGGCGCCACGACTCGCAGCCACCACGCCCCGAGACAACCGCACGACGGACGATCACCGAATCGTCCCCCCAACACCACCTGGCCGAAGCGCTCGACGAACTCTTGATCGCCGTCACCAGGGTCGGCATCGACAAGGCCCGGTACGCGCCTTCGGTCGACGCAGCCCTCAAGCGCGTCATCGAAGCGGCCGGATCCCCCATGGCGGCGGGGCTCGGACGATTCGTTGGACGGCTCCGACACGAGGTTCTGTCAGGGCCCCCCCGCCGCGCAGCGCGCATTCTCGAAGGTGCCTCGCGGCTCGCGCAAGCACTTCAGGACGAGTCGATTTCGCGAGAGACCGAGGAACGCATCAGCGCTTGGCTCGGCGCTGAGGGAGCGTCCGAAGGTGCGCGCAAGCTGCTCTCGGACCGAACGATGGTCGAGGTGGGCCGCGAATGGCTTTCGGGCAACGAACGCGCCGCCGTCGAGCGTCGGTACCTGGTCGACCTCGATAGCGGCGCGGTCTACCGCGAAGATCGCCCCCGTCACGCAACGGCGTCGCTCGGCCCGTGCCCACGGCTGATCCACGTAGGCCTCGCAGAGAGTGAGCCGGGGCCTGCACCCGAACGCCTTCGAATCTTGCAATACGAAGTGCGTCCCGAGGTACCTAAGGCGAGTTGGGACCGTCTCACCCAAGTGGCACGCCGGAGCTTCGCTCAACTCACGGAGGGCTACCGCCGCTCCGTCGGGGCGTATCCGGCCTTGGCCGAGCCATTCGCCCTCATCGCCCCCTATCGCTCCGAACACAAGGACGGATTCGTCGCCATCGATGCCGAGGGGCATCAGGTCGTGCTCGAGCGAAGCGAGCGCCGAGGAAGCGTGCTGGCCTTCTACGATCGGCTTCATGGGGGACTCGAGCCGCTCTGGATCGGAGGCCGATTGACCGACCTCGGTAACGCGCTCTGCATCTCTCCGTTTGCCGTAATGGACAGGGCAGGAACGTACGTACGCCTCTGAGCGACGCAGGGTAACGATCGGTGGCCGGTTGCATACGGCCAAGGCGAGACCAAGATCCACCCCAAGATTCGCCGATGTCGATCGCTTCAGAAACCCGAGCGCCCCGCACCCGTTCACTCAAGGTGCGCCGCCTTCCGTTGGCATCGGCATCTGCACAGCTCGACGCGCTGGCCCGGGTGCCGATGCAACGCGGGTTCGAGGAAAAACTCGCCTCGGTGGGACTCTCCCCGCTTCGAGCTGTCGGGATCGACGTACTGCAAGTCAACGTCGGGAAGCTTTGCAACCAAACTTGTCGCCACTGCCACGTCGACGCGGGACCGGACCGAACCGAGGTCATGGACCAGAAGACGCTCGGGCATTGCCTGACCGCCATCCAAGAGCATGCCATCCCCACGGTTGATATCACTGGCGGTGCGCCTGAGCTCAATCCCCACTTTCGCTGGTTCGTCGAATCATGCAGCGCTCTCGGGAGCCACACGATCGACCGTTGCAACCTCACGATCCTCGAAACCAACCGACACCGCGACCTGGCGGCGTTCTTGGCGATGCACCAGGTCGAGTTGATCTGCTCGTTGCCGCACTACGAGTCTGCATGCACGGACACCCAGCGCGGCGATGGGGTGTTCGAGAAGAGCATCCGGGCGCTGCAGCGACTCAACGCGCTCGGCTACGGCCACGCCGACTCGGGTCTCCGTCTCGTGCTGGTCACCAACCCGATTGGGGCGGTCTTGCCAGCGCCGCAGGCGGCGCTGGAAGCCGAATGGCGATACGAGCTAGACCGGCGCTATGGCGTTTCGTTCACAGAACTCTACACGATCACCAACATGCCGATCAGCCGCCACCTCGAGTGGCTTCAAGGAAGCGGCCAGCTCGATGCGTACATGGCGACGCTCGTGCAAACGTTCAACCCCGAGGCGGCGCGCGGCGTGATGTGTCGCAGCATGGTCTCGGTAGGCTGGGACGGCCGGCTGTACGACTGTGACTTCAACCAAATGCTCGAGCTTCCCCTCTCTTCGGGAGCCCCACAGCACATCGCGGATTTCGACCGAACGGCTATCGAGAATCGCCACATCGTGACCGATCGGCACTGCTTCGGTTGTACGGCCGGAACCGGTTCGAGCTGCGGCGGTGCAACGACGGTCTAGGGATCCCCGATCGGGAAGCATACGCGCTCTTGCGGAGGGTTGTCCGACACCGAATCGTCGTGCGGCCAGTTCGGCGTGCCGTTGTCGTCGAAGAACCCGCCGTCGCAGTCGATCGCTAGCGGCCCTGGAAAGGCGGAAACCCGGATCCCGGTACGCGCCGGGGCATCGAAATCGGGGATTGCCAGCAAGCCCCCGGCGTCAAAGCAAACCTCACCCTCTTGTTCGGCGCTGTAGATCGCGCCTTGAATGGTCTCCATGTTGAGCACCGCATCCGCGACAACGACGTTCGCGCACTCGGCTGGCGTACAGCCCGAGCGGCAGGCGCAGCCGCACTCGCCGTCAGCCTCGCAGCGCTGGCCGAAGGCTGCGAGGGGGCAGTCCTCCGCCGTATCGCATGCCTGACCGCCAAGGTCGCCGGGGTTCGGCCCTTGGCGGATCGGTATCGTCTGCGGCAGGGGAGCGACCGTCGTGCCCACGGGGCCTCCTGCCACGACGCCGGTACTCTCGACCTCGGCGCGCGCACCCGTCAGTTCGAGCTCCAAGAACGGTGCTGGGAAGAGGCCGATCACGACCTCCTGGAGGAAGCCCCTTGGAAGTCGAATCGCCGAAGACACGGCGGCGCTGAACGTCTCACCTGGGGCGATTTCAGTGGGAGCGACTCGCAGGTCCATTGACGACTCGAACACAGGAGACCCAAACGAGCCACCGAGACTGAAGTCGACGCCGCACAGCATGTGGACGGAGGCTTCTTTCGGCGCCCACGGGCTTGTGCAGACCCCGCTCCGACACGCCCCTGTGCTGCACGGAGTGCCGTCTGGGCGTGCTTCGGGAAGCGGACAGGCCTGCGCGACGCACCGTGCCCGCTCCCGACATTCGTCCGGAGGAAAGAACGAGTCACACTGAGAGTCAGCGTTGCAACCCACGCACGCGCCCTCGCCATTGCAAACGAAGATGGCGTCGCTCCCACATTCGGCGCCCTCGGGCTCGGGCGCGCGGCCGATGCACTGACCGGTGATCGACTCACACATGCCATCGATCGTGCATTCGTTGCCATCATCGCAACCGTTCTCCCGAACTGTGCAGCTCACCTCTGCAACCGGGCCGCCCCCAGTTGCACCGGTGCCGCCGGGGCCCAGTGTCCCACCGAAACCATTCGCGTTTCCCGCGTCGCCACAACCAAAACCGATCGCTGCGAACGCAGCGATCCACATCGGCATCCTCGGGCGGCGCGTGAACATCGGCGGAGAATAGCTCAGAATCCCGAACAGGAAATGGCTGAATCATCCCTAAGCGCCACCCCGATGATCGATTCGAACCACCCAAGTGTGCAGGGGTTCGCGTCGAAGCATGCGGCGGGAGCGAGCGACGACCGACAACGCGCGGTGCAGCTCTACTACGCGGTTCGAGACACCTTCAGGTACGACCCTTACCGACTCGACCTGACACCTGCGGGCATGCGCGCCAGCCGCGTACTCGAGCTCGGCTACGGCTGGTGCGTGTCCAAGGCGACCCTCTTGACGGCGAGCTGCCGCGCAGTCGGCATACCGGCGAAGGTGGGTTTCGCGGACGTGAAGAACCACCTTACCACCGAGCGGCTTCGGAGCCGCATGGGGAGCGACGTGTTCCACTGGCACGGGTACAGCGCGATTCTTCTGGATGGCCAGTGGGTCAAAGCGACCCCGGCCTTCAATCTAGAGCTCTGCGAGCGCTTTCGCATTCGACCGCTCGAATTCGATGGTCGAGAAGATTCGATCTACCACCCGTTCGACCTCGATGGTCGCGAACACATGGAGTATCTCAAGTTCCGCGGAGAGTTCGATGAGGTGCCGCTCGAGGCGATGCTCGAGACGTTCGTCGCCAGTTACAACTCGGCCACGTATCTGGACGACGGCGAACGAGCCGATTTCGACGCTGACGTACGAAAAGAGACGGGAACCGCCTGAAGGGAGTGGCCTAGGGGCCTCACGAATCGCCGAGGCGCACCTCGACTGGTCGATGGTCGCCGTCGAGGTGTACGACCGCGTCCGCACGGTCCGGCATCTCCTCCCAAATGAAACGTGTCAGGCGCTCGAAGTGCTTCACGAAGCGACCGAGCGCCGTGGGCGCCATCACACCGGCTCCTGAGACCGTCTCACGGAGTCGCGCCTCTTGTTGCTCTCGCCACTGCGTCACGTGCTCGAAGTCCGGAGGACGAAGCAGAACCAAGAGATCGAGCTCTGAGAACAGTCGCTGATAGGCGCCCCCAAGCTGTCGGTTGACGTACCATCGCCAGTCACCCGTAGAATCCTCGAGACGCTCGAGACCATTGACCGGCTCGTCAAGCTCATGCGGCCGTTGTGGTCGCGCGCCAACGCACCAACCCTCGAACAAGACAACGTCGCACCGGCCGTTCCAAATCGGCCACTGGAACTTCGGAAGGGGTTCGTCCGCGCTCTTGTCGAAGCGGGGGAGGGCGACCGTTTCGCCGCGGCGAAGGCTGTCGATCACGCCAATGCCAAGATCCACGTCATGAGTTCCTGGAACACCACGCGAGACCAACAGCGGGTGAAAGGTCTCCGCTCGGCGCAACCTAGTCGCCTGGTCGAGATACAAGTCGTCGAGCGAGAGCAGGGCGACCTGCAAGCCGAACCCTCGTTCGAGAAAGCGCTTCATCAGACGCGCGAGGGAGGATTTACCGGTTCCGGGAGCACCGCAAAGACCAGCGACGACGGTGCGATCGACAACGTGGTCCGCGAGCCACGTCGCCATCGGATCATAGAAATCGGCGACGAGGCGTTCTTCGGGCGTCTCGAACCCGGACTCGACAGCCCAGTCCTCGACGGTCGACAGCATCGCCGGGGGCAAGGACCTTTGACGTTGCAATGGGGAGCGAGGCCACAGCACGAGTGCGCTCGACCGTAACGCATCCAAGGGTGGCACCCAAGCCGAGGCTGCACTACATCTGTCGGCGTGCCCGCACCCAAGATTCGGATACTCGTGGCCAAGCCCGGGCTCGATGGTCATGACCGCGGGGCGAAAGTCGTCGCCCGAGCCCTCCGCGATGCTGGTTTCGAGGTGGTCTACACGGGGCTCCACCAAACACCGGACATGATTGCCGTCGCCGCTGTCCAGGAGGACGTCGACGCGGTTGGCCTATCGATTATGTCCGGGGCGCACAACACACTGTTCCCAGCCGTGCTCGACGCCCTCGAGGCGCACGGCGGCAAAGACATCGTCGTGTTTGGCGGCGGTATCGTGCCCGAACCGGACGCGGTCGCGCTTCGGGAGCGTGGCGTCGGTGCGATTTTCACGCCTGGTGCGCCGCTCGATGAGATCATCACCTGGGTGCATGCGAACGTGACGCCACGTTCCCTCGACGCATGAAGTCGGCCGCCTTGTGGCTCGCGATTGCGGGCATTGCATGCACACGGAGCGCCCCGGTCTGGACCAGCGTCGACACGGGCGAGGCGCTCGAAGTGGTCGGTGCCGAACAGAACGTCAGCATGGCTATCGTCCGTCTCCGAGCGTCCGACACGTTTCGGTTTGCCGCAGGCTCATGCCAAGAGGTCCTCGTCTTCGTCGAACGTGGGCGTGTGAGAACCGACATGCATTGGTTCGAGGCCGGGCAGGGGGTCCGGTTCTCCGCGCCCGCGGTGATTCAGGCGATGTCGGAGGACGGCGCGCGATTGTTCGCGGTGACCGTCACCCACGGCATCGAAGATCCACTCACACCCAGCTGGGATGCTGCCCCTGACGCGCCAAGCTGCAGCCCCGTGCCCGCCGGCGTCGTTCCCTCGGACCCCGCCGACACTGGTCCGTTCGTTCATGCGAACGGCAACCTCACGGTCCGGATCTACCTCGACGGCCGGGGCATGACCGGAGCCGCTTCGAGTCTTGGGACCCTGTCAGGAACGCCGACCTTCAGGGTCCCTGAACACGTTCACAAGACATCCGACGAAGTCCTCTGGTTCCGTGACGGCTCGGGCACGATGACACTTGGCGACACCAAAGTGTCGATCGAGCCGGGTGCCTTCGTGTTTGTTCCGAGGGGAACGCCCCACAGTTTCCAACCCGACGGGTCGCGACACGTCGAAGCCTACCAAGCCTACACGCCGTCCGGTCCCGAGCAACGGTTCCGGGTTACCGCAAAGGCGCGCCGTGCCCCGGGACGATGACCGAATCTCGGTACTTCTGGTAGTCGAACTGGTCGCTGTGCTCTTCGTTGTGACACCCGACGCAAGCGGTCTCCGGCGGATTTAGTACCAACTTTTTGGAAGGGTTTGTCACGTGCTCCCCGCCTGGCCCGTGGCAGCTCTCGCAGCCCACATTCTCGAGCGCGCCGTCGAGGTTCCAAGTCACGGTGGAGCCGCCTGGCTCGTTGTAGCCGGTGACGTGACACCCGACGCAGTCCAAATTGAACTCCTTGTTGCGGGTTTCGAGGGTTTCGTAGGCGCGCCCGTGGGGATGAGTCTGCCACCAAGCGAAGGCAGAGACATGACAGGTGCTGCACGCCTTCGAGCCCACGTAGGGGATATCCCCCGGCCGAAGGGGCGGTGGCTTGAGGTCGGCAAACGCGACCCGGTTGGCCTCGTTCACGACCTTGTCGTGCGCCTTCATCAGTCCGGACACCTTGGGGTCGGAGGCTTTGTCGGGATCGAGCTCCACCCATTGCGCTGTGAACGCGTTGCCCTCGATGGGGGGCGGGGGACCTTGAAGGGCCTCCCGCTCACGTTCGAAACCCGCGAGCCGGTCGGTCTGCACCCGAAGGTCTGAAGGGTCGACTCCCTCCTTTTTCCAGTCGTCGATCTTCGCCGAGAGATCTGCGATCTGGGCTTCGAGGCTCTTTTCCCGAACTCCGCGAGACCAAGCGCTCGCGTCCGAGAAGGGTCCGGCGCTCTTCGGATAAACGTCGACAACGGTGAGCCCTTGACCCTGGCGCCCGGCGTGGAGCACCCAACCTTCACCTGCTTGGTGGGGCGGTACGGGCTCATCCTCGTCGAGACCTCCTTGAACGACGAAGTCCACTCCCGACACCGCCGCGAGCCGGTTCGCGTCTCGGCGCGAGCCGCTGACGACGGCAATCGTAACGTCGGTCTCAGCCTGCGCGGTACCCACCGCCGCCAACACCGCATCGGGATCGGCCCCCGGCCGCACGCCCACGATTGCGACGCGGACTCCGCCGGCCTGCACCCGAACGACCTCAGCGTCACCGGACATGGCCAGCCACGGAAAAGACGCCTTGGCCCGCAGCGTCGCGAGGGTCTCGGCTTGTTGCGCGCGATCCCGTGCGCCGGGGAGGGCGGCACTCACCTCGAGCCCATTGAGGATTTGAACGAGGGTCTCGGCGTTCCGGTTCGCCTGATCGAGGCGCGCCGGCTCTACGGCGGCGGCATCGAAGAAAAGGTCCCCGCCCATGACCAAGAGAACGGGTGCTGGGCTCTCGCGCAGGGAACGGACCTCTGCCGCCATACGGTCGATGCCGCCGAGAGGGCGGCTCGTACACCCGCAAGGCTCGAGGTAGCCCTTCAGATCGGTGACGATCGCCACGCGAAGGGCAGGGTTCGGCCCCGCATCCGGATCGGGCGAGGACTTGCGCGCGGTGCAGCCGCAAACCAGGAGGCAACCCATCGCGAACAGCCAAAACCGCATCCAAGGAGTTCTAGCAATGGTTCGGCAGAGTCGCCAAAACAGGACCTCCTGCGGCGGCTTGACTGACCGGCATCGGCTGACTAGCTTCCGGGCCCTTTTGGCGGGGACTTCCGCCGTTTTGATGAG
This sequence comes from Myxococcota bacterium, assembly GCA_039028875.1. GTDB lineage: Bacteria > Myxococcota_A > Polyangia > Polyangiales > Houyiibacteriaceae > SG8-38. Next base: position 44,476 of record JBCCHE010000016.1, read on the forward strand.
GATTCCATGGTCAAGGTTCGACTGGCACGCGCCGGCGCGAAGAAGCGTCCCTACTATCACATCGTTGTGACCGACAAAGAGAAGCCCCGGGATGGGCGCTTTATCGAGCAGATCGGCACCTACGACCCGAGCCGCCCCATCACCGAGGCAAGGGTCGACTTCCCGCGGCTCGACTACTGGGTCGGCGTCGGAGCGCAGGTCAGCGAACGTGTGCGCGACGTGGTCAAAGAGCACAAAAAGGCGGCCGCTGCGGCCGCGGAAGCCTGAGCGAAGCGACATGGCTGGAGACAGACTTCAGGACCTGATCGCGTATATCGCAAGCTCGCTTGTCGACGACCCCGACGCCGTCGAAGTGGCCGTGGTCGAAGAGGACCGCGCCGTCGTGCTCGAGCTGACCGTCGCCCCCGACGATCTCGGCAAGGTGATCGGCAAAGAGGGCCGCACCGCGAGGGCGATGCGCACGCTGCTGGCAGCGACCTCCGCACGCCTCGACAAGCGCGCGATTCTCGACATCCTCGAGTAGTCCGTCGAGGGCTCCATCGGGTGCCCAGGGCCGCGTTCAACGTCTCACCGGTGTATGCTATCCGGACTTTCCGGGTGTACGCGAACAGGACGAAGGGCCGTCGTGAATGAAGCCGACAACGGAGTCTCGTGGGTCGAGTTGGGCGTCGTCGCCCGACCTCATGGCGTCGGGGGCGAGCTACGCGTTCATGTCTACAACCCAGAGTCGACCCTCTTGGAAGAGCTCGGCGAGGTCTTCGTGCTTGGCGAGCCGGACGAAGACCCGACCCTCATCGAAGTCGAGTCGACCCGCAGGGGGCCGAAGACCTTGCTGATGCGCTTGCGGGGAGTGGCGTCGCGCGAGGATGCCGAGGCCCTTCGCGGCTTGGTCCTTGCGGTTCCCCGGCAAGCCCTTCCAGAGCTCGAAGACGGCGAGTACTACCACACCGATCTCATCGGGATGGACGCCGTCGTAGGTCCGCGAAAGATTGGAACCGTCGTCGAGGTGCTCGACTACCCGAGCGTCGATTGCCTGCGTATCAAAGCCGCCGACGGCTTCTTCGAGGTGCCCATGCTGCCTCGCTGGCTCGATCGTGTCGACGTGGAAGGCGGACGCGTGCACCTTCACGAGCTCGAGGATGTCCCCCTACAAAAGGGACGCTAGGAACCACCGCACGATGCGATTCGAGATCATCACGCTGTTCCCCGAGTACTTCGACGTGCTCGACTTGGGTCTTGTCGGCAAAGCGAAAGCCTCGGGTGCCATCGAGATCGAGGCGATGAGCCCCCGGGAGTTCACGCGCGACAACCACAGAACGGTCGACGACGCCCCCTACGGCGGCGGGAGCGGCATGGTGTTGATGCCGGGCCCGATCGTCGACGCCATGGAAGCCTTCGACCAACGACGCGACGGGGTGACCAGTCACCGCGTTCTGCTTACCCCTCAGGGTGTGCCTTTTTCCCAACGGCATGCGGAGCGCTTCTCCCAACGTGAGGCGGTCACCTTCGTCTGCGGCCGCTACGAGGGCTTCGATGACCGGATCCGAGCGTTCGTCGACGAGGAGGTATCGCTTGGCGACTTCGTGCTTCTTGGAGGGGAGTCCGCCGCCGTCGCGATCGTGGAGGCGACCGCCCGTCTTCTGCCGGGCGTTCTCGGCAACGAAGTCTCGGCGCGCGAGGAGTCACACAGTGAAGGCCTCCTCGAATATCCTCACTACACGCGACCCGAGGTGTTCCGCGAGGTCTCGGTTCCCGACGTGCTTCGTTCCGGGAACCACGGCGCGATCGCGCGCTGGCGCCGGAAAGAATCGCTTCGGCGCACGCGCGAAAGGCGCCCGGACCTGCTGAAGTCGGCCGATCTCTCCGCCGAAGACCTGGCTCTGCTCATCGAGATCGAGAACGAATCATGAGCGCGGTGTACTGCGCGTTGGTGCATCACCCAGTGCTCGATCGAGCGGGTGCGGAGGTCACTACTTCGGTGACGAACCTCGACGTCCACGACATCGCACGGAGCGCGCGCACCTACGGGCTCCACGGCTACTTCGTCGTGAGCCCTATCGACGCCCAGTACCCGGTCGTCCAGCGGATCCTCGACCATTGGTGCGATGGCAAGGGCAAGACCCGATTCCCGGAGCGAGCGGAGGCTCTCTCGATCGTCGAGATCGCAGACTCCGTGGACACCGCGATCGCCCGCGTCGCGCAACGGGAGGGTCAAGGGCCGAGGCTGGTCGTCACATCCGCACGTTCTGGCTCCGGGAGGACCTCCTTCGCTGACGAGGCCGCTCGGCTCCCCGACGAAGGGCAACCGACGTTGATTCTGTTCGGAACCGGCCACGGCCTGAGCCAGGCGCTCATGGACCGTGCTGACGCCATTCTGGACCCCATCACGGGGCCGGGCGGCTACAATCACCTCTCGGTGCGCGCCGCGGCCGCGATCACGCTCGATCGACTCTTTGGGACCTGAAATCCAGGCGCTGAAGTGATTTGACCCCCTTTTGGGGCCGTGCTACCCCCCGGCTCCGTTTTGGTAGAAGGCTTAGCGATGAGTGGCAGCGTTCCAGAAATCGACGCGATCGAGCGGTCCCAGATGCGCAAACGTCCCCCGTTTCGGGTGGGCGACACGGTGAACGTGCATTTCCGAATCCGGGAAGGCGAGAAGGAGCGCATCCAGGTCTTCAAAGGCGTGGTGATCCGAAAGGCCGGCGGGGGCGCGGGTGCGACGTTCACAGTCCGTAAAGTGTCGTCGGGCGTTGGCGTGGAGCGAATCTTCCCACTCCACTCGCCTCGCATCGAGAAGATCGAAGTGACGGCCCGCGGCCATGTCCGCCGGTCCCGGCTCTACTACCTCCGCGGGCTGCGTGGCAAGAAGGCTCGCCTTCGTGAGCGCCAGCGCTCCACGAACGACTGACCACCCACCTCAGTCGCGGATCGTCAACGTCGATTCCTGGAAGTCGTTGGTTCCAGGCACGTGGACCCAGAGCCGCCGCTCGGCGAGTTCACCCTGCATCACGCTGACCACGATGTAGGCGCACGGCCACATCAGCTGTCCATCTCGTGCAAAGGTCGCGGCGTCTTCCTCGGAAAAATACGCACCGGCATCGCAATGAGAGTGATAGATGACTTTCACTGGGCGTCCGGCTTCATCGCCCTCCTCGAACGTCCGCGCAGCACGCAGCTCGTTGATCTTGAAATACATCTTCGAGGTTCGGGGGAACGTCTCGGGGTCGAGCTTGTGATACTTGTCTGCCTCGTTCTCCTCGCGCCGCATGGCATCGAGGCGCCGCGAGTCGTCGGCCGGACCGAAGACGAAGCCGCAGCTCTCGCTCGGGTAGCACTCGAGCGCATGGGCTTCGATCTCGTCCAACACCGCCTTGTCGATCTCGAGATCGCCAGAGATCCAAGGGCGCTGCTCACCACTCATAGTGCTTCTCCCATTTCATCGGTGCGAAGTAGCGATCACCCCGATCGCAGGCGATAGCGACGATGCAACCTTCTTCCACGCGCTGGGCCACCTCGACCGCGCCGGCCACGTTGGCGCCCGTGGAATGGCCCACGTGCAGACCCTCTTCGGCTGCGAGCCGATCCGACATGTCCCAGCCCGCGTCGGTCCCGACGGGAAGGATCTCGTCGGGCACGTTGCGGTCGAAGATCTCGGGCACGATCGAGCTCTCCATGTGCTTCAAGCCTTCGAGGCCGTGCAGGGCCTCGGCGGGCTCGACGGCGATGCACTCGATCTTTCGCGAGTGCTCCCGGAGCCGACGCGTGGTGCCCATGCAGGTGCCGCTGGTGCCCAACCCTGCGACGAAATGGGTGATCTCATCTCCGACTTGGTCGAGGATCTCTTGCCCGGTCCCGAGGTAGTGGGCGCGGGGGTTCGACGGGTTCGAGTACTGGTCAGGATAGAAGTAGCGGTCGGGTTCTTCCTCGACGATCCGTCGAACCTGACGAATCGCGCCATCGGATCCCTCCATGGGATCGCTGTAGATGATCTCCGTCCCAAACGCTTGCGTGATGTCCTTGCGGGCTTTCGACACATTCGAAGGCATCACGAGCGCGATCCGGTAGCCCATCGCCGCCCCAAAAAGACTATAGGCGACCCCGGTGTTGCCGCTCGTGGCGTCGATCAGGGTCTTGTCGGTGGTAAGCCGACCATCCTCGATGGCATCGAGCATCATCTGTCGGGCGGGTCGGTCTTTGACGGAGCCACCGGGGTTCGCGTACTCCAGCTTGAGGTAGAGTTTGACCCCCGGGGTGTCTTTCTCGATCGTGCGCAGGCGAACCAGCGGCGTGTTCCCCACCGCGTCGACGATTGACTCCATCCTTCGAAATCGCATACGGCGTTACGCCCCCGAGAGAGGCGGGACTTCCTTTGTGCCGAGGTTGCCCGCGCCAGTCGCACGCTTGATGCGCGCTACCGCAGACATCGCGCCGAGGATCGCGGCTGCGTGCGGGACCAACGCATCGCATCCAGCAAAGCGAATCACTTCGTCCCGCGTGGGACTGGTGATCGGCGCCCCCCGAGCCGCGTCTTCACCACAGCCCGCGCGCTGAAGATAGTCGGCCGCGACCACGTACGCCCTCGGATCACAGGACGCTCCCGCCTTGAAGCGTTCGGCGACGAGACGTTCCTGACCTGCTTCGCCGATCTCCGCGAGCAGAAGCTGCCGCAGATAGCGACGCTTGGCTGTACCGGCTCCGGCCACCGAGTTCACCCGCCGGCAATCGCTGGGACGATGCTCAAGGTATCGCCTTCTTTGAGTTCGGTTTGGAGGTTGTCGAGAAAACGAATGTCTTCGTCATTGTGATAGATGTTGACGAAGCGGCGCACTCCTTTGTCGTCGCAGAGTCGATCCTTCATCCCCGGATGGTTGGCCTCGAGGTTTTCGATCACTTCGGCGACCGTTCCACCATCGGCGGGGACTTCTTCTTGCCCGCCGGTCAAGGTCCGAAGGGGGGTTGGGATTCGTACGGTAACAGCCATGTTGGTTCCTTTCTAAGCCTGAGGAATGCGAGTCGAAATCATGCTGCGCAAGCCGCGCTGTATCGGTCCGGGTCTAGATCGCGGATCTCGCCGGCGCAGAGCGGGCAGTCGGGGCGTTTCCCGACCGTGGTTCGCCGCAGTCCACCCTCGAGGGCCTGGTAGTGCCAGAGCTCCCCGCCGACCCGCTCGCCACGGAGGGTTCGCGCGAGGAGCACAGACTGGAGGCCGCCCAGGACCCCGACGACGGGTCCGACAACGCCGGCTTCAGCGCAGGTCTCCACGCGGTCGCCAGGAATGTCCTCGAACAAGCAACGAAGGCACGCGGACTCCGGAGTCGCGCACATCGCCCAACCGTTCCAGCGGACCGCTCCGGCCTGGATCGCTGGTCGCCCGCCGATCCTCGACGCGTCGGCGACCAGGAACTTGGTGGCAAGGTTGTCGGCGCCTTCGACCACCACCGAATGCCCCTCGAGAAGCGATAATGCGTTCGAGGGAACGAATCGAGCCGACAGGCCGTGGACTTCGATCTCCGGCGCAACGTCCGCAAGCCGTTCGATCGCGCACTCGACCTTCTGCCGACCGATGTCACGCTCGGTGTACGCGGTCTGGCGGTGAAGGTTGCTCTCCTCGACCCGATCATCGTCGACGAGGGTCACGCGGCGCACGCCGCTCGCGGCGAGTAGGTCGATCACGGGGGAGCCGAGCCCGCCGACGCCAACGATCAATACGGATGCGGGCCGGGTCATGCGAAATACTCGGCCAGGCTGAAGTAACGCTCCCCCGTGTCGCATAGAACCGTCACGACGTGTTGATCGGGACCGAGCTCTTTCGCGACTCGAATCGCGGCCCACACGTTTGCACCCGCGCTGATCCCGACCAGAAGCCCTTCACGCGTGGCGAGGGCCACCTTGGTATCCCATGCTTCCTGATCGGACACCCCAAGGACCTCGTCGACGAACGCGTCGTCGTAGTTCTTTGGGACGAAGCCCGCGTTGAGCCCTTGGATCTTCGTCGGGCCGGGCTTTCCGCCCATCAGGACCGGGCTAGCGGCAGGTTCGACCGCGATCACCCGTGTCTTGTCGTTGTGCGCCTTGAGGGCTTGGCCGACGCCGCTCACGGTTCCGCCGGTTCCAACCGCGGCGACGAACGCGTCGATCGAGACGCCCTCGAACGCGCGAAGAAGCTCGGGTCCGGTGCCCGACGCGTGGACCCCGGGGTTGGCCGGATTGGAGAACTGCTCGGGCATGAACGCACCACGCTCTTCGACGATGCGCCGCGCGGCTTCGATCGCGCCCTCCATCACCCGGTCGGGTTCGGTGAGAACGATCTCGACACCGTAAGCTTCGAGCAGCGCGCGACGTTCGAGCGACATGCTCGCCGGCATCGTCAACACAAGCTTGTATCCCTTGCGCGCGCAGGTGAGCGCCAACCCAATGCCGGTGTTGCCGCTCGTCGGTTCCACGATGGTGTCCCCACGTCGCAGGCGTCCTTCGCGCTCCGCGGCCTCGATCATGGCCACGCAAATTCGGTCTTTGACCGAGCCCCCTGGATTGAGGTGCTCACACTTGCCCCAAACGGTAGCGCCACCTTCCGGCGAGAGTCGGCGCAGGCGAACAACCGGTGTGTCGCCGACGAGATCGAGGACGCTTTCAACGACGGGTGCGGTCATTAGATCGAATACACGTAGCGCCGAGGCGGTGCGCGTCGAACCCCGTGTGCATCGCCTCGGTCGCAGAGATCTTGGATCGTGATCGCGTCGAAGCACGCTTCGATACGCGCGGAGAGCTCGGAAAACACCTCGTCGGTCACGGCACGGCTCGTCTCGTCGCCGTCGCCTTGCCCGTCGGGGCCGCCAGCGAGAACCAGGGGGCCCTCGAGGGCACGCACGATGTCGCCCACCCGGATCTCTTCCGGATCGGTGGCGAGGGCGTAGCCGCCCCTTGGGCCGCGTTTCGACGTCACGAGACCAGCGCGCTTGAGGTCCTGGAAGATCTGCTCGAGGAACCTTGGCGGGATGGCCTGCCGCCTCGAGATATCTTTGATTTGCGTCGCCTTCCCACCACTGTGGAAAGCGATGTCGAAGATGGCCCGGACACCATATCGACCCTTGTTCGACAGCTTCACGGCACGGGATCTATGGTTTCCCGCATCGGAATTGTCAAGAATATCCTATTCAGCCGGCAGTGGGGTGACCGAATCCGAGTGGATCGCGGTCTCGCCTTCCGAGAGCGGGCTCGGCCCGGCACCGACGTGACGCCTCGCTCGGGCGACGATCGCTTCGCAAAGGTCACCGAAGTCGTAGCCGGCGCCGGCGGCGATCTTGGGCAAGAGCGAGGTCCGCGTGAGGCCGGGAAGGGTATTCACCTCGAGGACGTACTCGTTCTCGTCAGCGGTGACCAGGAGGTCGACGCGCGTCGCGCCGGTGGCTCCGACGCAGTGAACCGCCCGCTCGGCAAGGTTGAGAACACCTTGATAGCGAGTCGGGGAAAGCCGAGCGGGGAAGTGATACTCACTGCCTCCCGGTTGGTACTTCGACTTGTAGTCGTAGAACCCGGCCTTGGGCTCGATCTCGATCGCACCGAGGGCGTTCCCATCGAGCAAGCCGACGGCAACTTCTCGGCCACGGATCAGACGCTCGACGAGGATCCATTCATCGAAGCGCGCTGCGTCCTGCGCGCGCGTGTGAAGCTCCGAGAGGTTGTGCGCTGCGCCGGCTCCGACACTCGATCCCCCCGAACGCGGCTTGACGAAACTCGGAAAACCGAAGGAGCTGTGGATCTCCTCGAGCCGGTCGAGATCGTCTCGTTGAACCACATAGTAAGACGGCGTCGGGACGTTGTAGAGCCGAAAGAGTTCCTTCGACTTGAGCTTGTCCATGGCCAGCGCACTCGCGAGCACGCCCGAGCCGGTGTAGGGGATCCCCATCGTTTCGAGCATGCCCTGGATGCAGCCATCCTCGCCGTAGGTCCCGTGAAGCGCGATCACGGCCACTTCGATGGGAGTCTGGCGAAGCACGCGATCGATGTCGGCATCCACGAAGATCTTGTGCACATCGTATCCGCGCGTCGAGAGTGCCTCGTAGATGGCTTCCCCCGTCTTGATGGAAATGTCACGCTCCGCGCTCACCCCGCCAAGCAAGATCCCGATCACTTTGTTCTTCATCGCAGTCTCCTCATCCCGCTCGTCGCACGCACCGAAGTCACTGTTTACGTCTGCGAGAAACGGGCCAACTCCCCAACGGCTGGATTTGGACGAACCATCGGCCGCCCCTGTGTCCGGCGTGCCGCAATGGCGAGCTCGTCCTGACACAGACCCCAACACACTCTTGAGGGGTTAACAGCGGCGATCGGCCAGAGCCAATTATCCGCAGGCGCCCTGCTATGGGCCCGCGCTTCGGCCAAGTCAACTCGACCCAGTTGCACCCGGGTTTCGGTTTTTCGCCCCTCTGGGAGCCGTTTCGTTGCCTCGTCTCTTCCTGGATGGTAACCGGGAAGAAGGAGGGGGCCCTCTCGGGCCCTAAAACTCATCCATCAACCGCTTTTGTCCGGTCAAAACATGCGTGAGCATGATTGAGGGCCCGATGGCAATCCCGAGACCTCGGGAAGGTGCGCGACTGCGCGGGTGGAGCGATTCTTCGCTCCCCGCTCTTTCGTTCGCATCGCCAACAGCCCTCGCAAGCCGGGTTGGCAGGAACGACAACAAACATGACATTCACGGAAGCCGCCGTGGAAGTGCTTCGCCTTACTGGAAAGCCCCTCCACTACAAGAAAATCACCGAAATCGCGATCGAGAAGAACCTTCTCTCGCACGTCGGTAAAACCCCAGAAACCACGATGAGCTCGAGGCTCGCGACCATGGTCAAGAAGGACCGTGGGGACGCGCCGATCATCAAAGTGAAGCCGGGTGTATTCGCGCTGCGAGATCAGCCCGAAGAGGAGCCGGACGACGGGCCCGCAGCCGAGGCGCTCGAGCCCGAAGAGCCCGAAGCTGGCCAGGACGAGACCGCATCGTCGAATGACGAAACGCCGGACGACACCGTCGAAGCCGCGCCTCCCCCGGAACTCGAAGAGGAGCCGAACTTCGCGTCTCAAGAGCTTCCAGGAGCTGAGGTTTTTCCTGAAGAGGAAGACGACGACGAACTGATCCTGGCGAACCTGGACGACGAAGCGAAGGAACCCCGCCGAACGCGAAAAAGGCGGCCCCGCCGGCGGCGGGACCGAGATGACGCCCGCGGCGGCTCGGATTCGAGGAGCGGCACCGAGGCACGCGGAGGCAGCGGACGTACGGCCCGGGAGCCGAGGCGTGAGCCCGCGCCCCCAGCCCGTAGAGCGCCGGCGGCCGGGGAGGCCGTTGGCCAGGACCTTGCGGACGCGATCGAGCAGGCAGTCAAGGGTCGTGGGCGCCATGCGAAGCCCCTCACCCAGGTCGCCGAAAGCCTCATCAGCAGCGGACGCCTCTCGGGAACCCCCGCGGATCTCGCGCCGACTCTCGGAGCGGCCGTCCGAGGTGACATCGCTCGCCGTCAAGCAAGCGGAGAGCGCCCGCGTTTTCGTCTGAGCCATGGCGCGGTCGGGCTGCTCGAATGGGACCACCCGCTCGAGGCGGTTCGCGCCGAGCAGGACGCGGTTCGCTCCGCGGCGCGCCAACAAGAAAGCGTGCGACGCGCATTCATCAAGCGTCTACGCGACTTGCCGGACGGGGCGATGCTCGAACTATTGGCGACTTGGCTCAACGCGGTCGGCGTGCAGTCGATCCGCGCCGTCCGAGCAGATGCCGGCGACTTCAGCTTGGCTGGCGTTCTGAGGCGCGGCCCTGAGGAAACCCCCTTGGCGATTACGATCTATCGGGGGCGGGGTCCCGTCACGAAGGACGCGGTCGTCGCGCTTCGCGGCGCGCTCCATCAGTTCGACCATGCACGAATCGGTTGGCTAATCGCGCTTGGTCCCGTGAAGGACGACATCCGCGACGAAGCCTCTGCCGAGGGCGCGGCGCCTTGCGCGGTCTTCGACGGAGACGCGTTGGCCCAATCGATGGAAGACGTGGGCGTTGGGATTCAACGCGCGGCACTTCCCCTCTCCGTGATGGACGTCGAGCTTCTCGAAGCCTTGGGAGGCGCGTCGCGTGGAAGCGCACAGTCAGACGACGACTCCGAGAGCAACGGCAACAAGCGGCGTCGGAGCCGACGCCGAGGCCGCCGCCGTGGTGGGTCTGACGGCGAGGCCGAGGACCAGGGCGAGCAGTCCCCGCAGGCGGCCAAAGCCGACGAGGACGCGCCTGCCAGCGAACCGGAAAGCGAGCCTCCGGCGAGCGACGGCGATTCGGAACCCACCGAAGACAAAGAGAAATTGGCGGCGGACGCGCCGGCGGACGCGCCGGTGGAACTCGAACGAGTGTAATCCGGTTGATACGCGATCGCCTGGCGCGGCTGGCGTGGCACGGCGCCATGCCCTAGCGTCCGGGCTCTTGATGGTTATCAGGAGCCCCTCATGCGGATCTTGTTGCTCGTGCTCGGCGTTGTGCTTTTCAGCGTTGGGAGCTCGCCCACCGGCGGGGGTCCCACGTGGAGCGCACCCGTGCACGCCGCGGATCATCCCGTCGAGGGGATCGACTACCGATCTGTAGTCGGCGACCACCCGACATCCCTGGCGCTCGCTCGCGCGATCGATGCGAGGTTGATCGTACGGGAGAGCCGCGCAGGAGAACCGATTCACGTCCAGCACTGTCGCGTTACCGAGGGCGGATGCCGCGCACGGATTGCGAAGCTGTCTCGCGTGATCACCGAAGCCAGCAATCGCGCAGGCGTCGACCCGTTCTTGACGGCCGCGATCGCGATGCGCGAGTCGGGACTCAACCCACTGGCGGTAAGTCCCGTCGGGGCGCGGGGAGTCGTCCAACTCAATCCGAAGTACCGCGGCAAGACGGTGCCCTTCATCTACAACGCGCGGTACCGCGACGAGTGCAGCCGGCGCCCGGGCGCATGCCAACGCGAAGTGATCGAGGCGGGGCTCGGCTTGCTGCAATGGGCGACCGCGCGGTGTGGGGGCGACGTTCAGCAGGGACTTGCCTGGTACAACTCAGGCCACTGCACCAAGAACGGCTACAGCGCCGGGGTGCTGAGCGAGCGCCGACGCTTGCTCCGACTCGCCAAGCAAGCAGACCCGGCGCAAGAAGCCGTGTTCCAAGACTAGCCGAATCCCCTCGAGCCCTGTGCGGGGCCCGTCGCTAGGGGAGAATGGAGCCTTCCGATTTGTGGGAGACGATCAGTCTCTGAAACGCGCGACCCATTGCCGAGGCGACTTCTTCGATCCCTCGAGGGTCGGCGACGGGATCGGTGGCGCACAACAACCCACATGTGCGTTCTCCAATGCGAACGGGCGTGACGAAGATGTCTCGGCCCTGGCTTCCGATCGCGGCCCGGAGCAGGTGGTCCGCGGCCGTCTGCCCGTGCGGCCCGCGAAACGACTTCCCGCGATGCGCCACGTCACTCAGCACGGAAGGGTTGCTGGCGGGGACCCAGAGGCTTCGAATGCTGGCGCTGGTCACGTGGGCACCCGCGCCGTCCCAGCCCCGAAAAACACCTTTGCGCAGGGCGAGGAAAGCGGCACCACTCGCGTGGGTGAGGCAGGCCTCGCACGCTACCCGGACCACCTCGTCCCTCGTGGTCACGTGACCGAGCTCCGACAAGCTGGGTGACTCTGGGGCCGTCGAGGCTGGGCGCGCGTTCGCGATCGGTTCGTCCCGCGCATCCTGCGTGTCCTGCTCGTCGGCAGGCGGCGGGGCGCTCTCCACACCGGTATTGCGATCCCAAGCACGGTCCCAGACGGAACTCGCTGTGTGCGCCAGGCCCGCGAGCTTTGGATCGAGCGAAGGCAATGTACCGTCTGGCGTTTGCGGCGCCCGCGCCGCTTTGTCTTGGATCAGCGGCACCACGCCGCTCGGGTGCTTGCTCCGCGCGGCGCTCATGGGGTCGCTCACAACGGTGGGTCGGTCGCCCGGATAGAGTTGGTCGAGCGCGTCTAGCAAGTCACTGAGGCGCGCTACTGTGGGCAGGATCGGACCCCCCAGGGCTTCGGCCAACCGATCGATCGCCTCGGCGTCGGTAGGGTCTGCCATCGCGACGACAGCCCCCGCAGGGCTCGGGCGCAGCGGAACCGCGCACAGGTCGTGGGCATCCTTGCCGCTAAGCCGTTGGACGAGTTCGGTGTCGGCCCTGGCAAGCTCCCTGGCTCGGAGAACTGGCCCGAAGCCGAGAGACACGAAGAACCCTGCCAAGGCACGCTCGTCGAGACCCTGGGACAAGAGGCCGCGCATCGCCTCCACAGGAGCCTTCTCGGCATCCCGGGCGCCACTGTCGCGAACCTGTGCCTCGGTCACTAGACCGGCCTCGACCAACTGTCCGACCCAAGCGCTCGCCATCTCTGTTAATGCCTAGCCAGGGCGCCCGCGTGCGGCAAGCGCGATACGCTGATAGCATCCTTTCTCGATGGCTCGGGTCCTGCAGATCGAGGACGACCCCAACAATCGTCGCCTGGTCCAGAAGCTGCTCGGAGCCGCCGGACACGAGGTGATCGAGGCCGAAGGAGGGGTCGAGGGCATCCGCATGGCGCGCGAGTCGCTCCCTGATCTGGTTTTGGTCGACATCAACATTCCCGACCTCGACGGCTACGAGGTCACCCTCCGGCTGCGGGGGATCCCCGCACTCAAGGACGTGCCAATCGTCGCGATCACGGCCGAGGGCGACCGCGACTCGACCCTGGCGGTTGGCTGCGACGGGTTCATCTCGAAGCCCATCGACGCTTCCCACTTCGCGCAGTCGATCGACCAGTTTCTCGAAGGCCATCGCGAATGGGCGGATGACGCCAGCGAGGTGCTGCTTCGGGAACGTACGCAGAAGATCGTCGAGCATCTCGAGAAGAAGATCGTCGAGTTGTCCGAAACCAACAAACGACTCGAAGACGTGGCCCGCCTTCGGCGCGAGTTTCTACAGAACGTGAGCCACGAGCTCGCCACGCCGATGACGCCAGTCGTGGGTTATCTCAGGTTGCTGCTGAACGAAGAACTCGGCCCGCTCACCGATCTACAGAAGAAGTGCCTCGGGTCGATCGAAACCTCCACCCAGCGCCTGCGGGCCGTCGTCGACACGCTCCTGGACGTCAGCTCCCTCGAGACGGGTCGCATGCACTACTACGCAAGGCCGTATGACTTTCGCGAGGTCGCCGAGGGCGCGCTACGGCAGATGCGCGAGAAGCTCTCCGAACGGGACGTGACACTCGTCGAGAGAATCCCGCAGGACCCTCTTCCGGCGCAGGGTGACCCCGACAAGCTCATGCGCGCGATGGTTCACGTGCTCGACAACGCCTCCAAGTTCACACCGATCGGTGGGGAGGTGGCGGTCGAGGTTCGTGCCGAAGGCTCCCAACACTTGTTGTTCGGGGTCGCGGACAGTGGGCCCGGTGTACGCCCCGAGCACATCGCGCGCATCATGGAGCCTTTTTATCAGGTCGATGGGTCGGTCACCCGCGAGCAAGGTGGCGTCGGTCTTGGCCTCGCGTTCGCACGTCGCGTGACCGAGGCGCTCGGCGGGGGCATTGAGATTTCGAGCCCGCCCGCGGGCGGCGTTGCAGACCGTCAGCTCTCGGGCACGTTGGTTGAGCTCCGGGTCGACCGTGCGCCGGAGCGACTCGAGACGGCCGGCTCGTGATCTACCTCGACCATCACGCCGCAACGCCCGTACCTCCTGCGGTTCGCCAGGCCATGCGAGACGCCGAGTCTGCCGCATGGGCGAATCCTTCGAGCACGCACGCGGCTGGGCGAGCGGCGAAACAGGCTCTCGAAGACGCCCGCGTGAAAGTCGGTGGCGCGATCGGCGCGGAGCCCGCTGATATCGTTCTTACAGGAGGCGGCACCGAAGCGTGCAATCTCGGCGTTCGCGGTCTCGGCGCGAACTGTCGGAAGGTGATCACCACTGCGGTCGAACATCCCGCGGTATCCGAGAGCATCCGCCGGCTGTCCGATGCAGGCGCCGAGGTGACCGCGCTCAGGGTTCCGGCGGGCAAGCCCCCCTCTCGTGACGAGCTCGCCAGCGTCGTCTCCTCGGAGTGCTTGGTCGCCCTCCAGTGGGTGAATCACGAGACCGGCACCATCTTTCCGGTCCGCGACTACGCAGAGGTGTGCCGGGACGCGGGGGCGCGGCTCTTCGTCGACGGTACCCAGGCACTCGGCAAACTGCCGGTCGACGTCGCCGCACTCGGGGCCGATGCGGTCGCCTTCGCGGGCCAAAAGATCGGTGCCCCGGCTGGCGCAGGGGCTTGCTGGGTGCGGCGCGGGGTGGACATCGACTCGCCGCTTGCCGGGGGTTCTCAGGAGCGAGGAAGAAGGCCTGGTACCGCCGACACGCTGTCGATGGTGGGCTTTGGCGCGGCGGCGGCCCTGTTGGCCGGGCGTCTCGATGAACAACGTCGACTCGCAGGCCTTCGAGACGCGATCGAGGGACAACTCGTCGGCCTCGGCGGGGTGGTCAACGGCGGCGGGGCTCCCCGAACATCGACCGCGTCCAATATCAGCTTCCAAGGCTGGGACGGCGCGGTGCTCGTCGCCGCGCTTGACCTCGAGGGGGTCTGCGTCTCGAACGGGGCGGCCTGTTCGTCGGGTGTGCAGGCGCCTTCCGCGGTGCTTCTTGCGATGTATCCAGATGAGCAGTGGCGGGCTGGATCGGCGGTTCGAATCAGTCTAGGTATCGAGACGCGCGACGACGATATCGCTCGGGCTCGCGCGGCGTTCAGGGCTGTGCTTGCCCGGAACACACCCTCAAATCTCAACCAAATTCGAGATCAGTGAAATCGAACCCATAAATCATCTTAGTTTAAATCCATAAATACCTGATATTATTTATTTTTTAGTTTTCGTTAGATAGATAATACTCCTTTCCATTAAGTGTAATAGAAACCGGTATGTCTGTTCAGTAGTCCGTCAGTGTCCACTTCTCCAAAAATCCTGGTCGCAATGAGCGGCGGCGTTGACTCGTCGGTCGCTGCGGCACTCCTCTGCGAGCAGGGCCACGATGTCCTTGGTGTCACCCTCCACCTGTGGGACGCCGAGGGTGCGTCCAAAGTCGGCCGATGCTGCGCGCCCGAAGACCGCGACGACGCGCGGCGAACGTGCGAGGTGCTCGGGGTGCCTCACTACGTCCTCGACGAGCGCGAGGCCTTTCGAAATGAAGTGGTCGAGCCATTCATCACGGACTACCTCCGAGGGGAGACCCCGATCCCGTGCGTCAACTGCAACCGTACGGTGAAGCTCACCTACCTGACCGACGTCGCGGACCGACTCGGGGCGACTCACATCGCCACCGGGCACTACGCGCGAATCGAGACGACCGACGACGGCGCTCACAGGCTCCACCGAGGCCACGACGGCGACAAGGATCAGAGCTACTTTCTGTTCGGGCTCCCACAGCGGACGCTCCGGCGGCTGGTGCTTCCCCTCGGCGACCTCACCAAAGCGGAGGTTCGCGAGGCGGGGCGCAGGCTCGGAGTCCCCAACGCCGACAAACCGGACTCTCAGGAGCTTTGCTTCGTGCCCGACGGCGGTGTGGGCCGGTTCATCGAAGGGCAGGGTCGACCGACACGCCGCGGGAACATCGTCGACGCCGACGGCAAGGTCCTCGGCGAACACGAAGGAATCGCAAACTTCACCCGCGGTCAGCGACGGGGTCTCGGGATTGGCGGCGGCGGCGCCCGATACGTCCTTCGCATTGTTCCGGAACGAGACGAAGTCGTCGTCGGCGAGGAGCGCGACCTCTACACGCGACGGTTGGTGGCGCGAGATGCACACTGGCTCTGCGGTGAACCCTCGGACGCCTTTGAAGGCGAAGTGCGCATTCGATACCGCCACAAGGGCGCGCACGGTGTGATCACGCCGGCCCCGCGTGGCTTCGTCGTCGAATTCGGCGAGCCCCAGCGGGCCATCACGCCGGGACAGGCGGCCGTGGTGTACCAGGGTGACGAGGTGATCGGCGGGGGCTTCATTGCGTAGGCCACGCGCCACCTTCCCACGAAGGATGGCCGTGCTGGCGCTCTTCATCCTTGGAGCGCTTCACGTGCTGGGATGCAGCACCGGCCGCGGAGAGGGAACAGCGACGGGGCAAGTCTGGGCACCGGAGTGCGGGTTGGACGCCGAACCGTTCTCCCTCGATCCCAACTTCTTCGCGATGCAGCCAAGCACGACCGTCGAGATCATCGACATTCGCATCCAACGCGGCAGCGATATCCCGAACCTGAGCAACGGCATCTCGGTCTTCATCGCGGAGCCTGAGATGGTCAAAGACGAGATGCTTGGCATCGAGATACCACTCGAAAGATTCGATCCAGCCGTTGAAATGACGGTCTACTTGAACTCGACCTGTCCCACCGACATCCCGGTGGTCTACCGATCGATCTCCGGCACGATCCAGTTCGACGAGCTTTTCGTTCCCTGGGTTTCGAATGACAATCGCATCACGACAGCCGTCTTCACAGACGTTCTGTTCGTCGATACCGACGATCCCGAGAATCGCCGCGCGGTGTTGAGTGGCGACTTCACGTTCCTCTATCAACGCGGCCGGCCTGCGCAGAACTTCTCCTTCTGATGGCCAAGGGCGGCCGGATCGAGGGGCGAGTCCGCGCGGTTGGACGAGGCGGAGACTCGATCGTCGAGACCCCTGAGGGGATCGTGTTCGCGCAAGGCGCGCTTCCCGACGAACGCGTCGAAATCGAGCGGGTGGGATCGCGTCGGGGCGCCAAGCGAGGCGAGCTCGCCGAGATCCTGGAACCCTCGTCCGAACGTAGGCAACCCGCATGTGAAGCCGCGGACCGATGTGGGGGCTGCCCCCTCATGATCGCCTCACCCGCACTGCAACGACGCATCAAGGAAGGCTTCCTCGTCGACGCCTACAAAGGACTCCCTGGCGCCGACGCCGTGACCCTGCGGTGGGTCCGCTCGGAGCGACAGGAACACTACAGACGACGCGCTCGCCTCGCGTGGCGACACGGCGTACTCGGATACCGACGCCGAAACAGCCGCCGAGTCGTCGACGTCGAGGCATGTCTCGTGCTCGAGCCAGAGCTCGAGCGCGCTTGGAGGGCGACGCGGGATCATGTCGCAAACCTGCTCGACGGTGAGGGCGAGGTGCAGCTATCGCGCACCCTGGGAGGCGTGGTCGTCGAGATGGTGTCGGAGGACCCACAATCGCCCGAGCTCTTCCGGGCGTGTGAGGCGCTCTGCACGGACCCTGCGATTGCCGGTGTGGCCTGCGGGCTCGGCGCGGGTGCGCCCGCGAGTTGGGGGCAGGTCGACATCGAAGTCCCCTCTCTCGACGGCCTTCCGCTCCACGCTCCGCTCGGTGGATTCTCGCAGGCGAACGACCTGGTCAACCAGCGTCTCGTCGAAGAGGTCGTTCGCCTCGCCGCGCCGGAAGGGATGCGGGTCCTCGAGCTCCACTGTGGCATCGGGAACTTCACCGTTGGACTGGCCGATGGCGCTGCGAAGCTCGTTGCCGTCGAGCGAGACCGCGCGTCTACCGAGGCGTGCCGACACAACGTGAGCCGGCGCGGGCTCAACGCGAGCATCGTGGAGGGCGACGCGTCCAATCCCCCGAAGGGGCAATACGACGTTGTGGTCCTGGATCCGCCGAGGCAAGGCGCGCGGGCATTCTTCGAACAACGCGGTGTCTGGGCTTCGGCCAGGAGAATTGTCTACGTGTCCTGCGACACGGCGACGCTCGCGCGAGACCTGCGCCTCGCCTGCAACGAGGGCTTCGCGATCGACGAAGCAGTCGCTTTCGACATGTTCCCGCAGACCGCGCACCTCGAGAGCGTCGTGCGTTTGGTGCGGTGACGTCGCACGAGGCCTCTCATTGCTCTGCTTCAATGGGGGCGCTAGCGTTCCGCCCGATGCGCTGCCCCTATTGCGGAACCCTCGACAATCGCGTGATCGACTCACGCCTGTCGCAGGCCGGAGAAGTGACGCGTCGGCGGCGCGAGTGCGAGAAGTGTGGAAGGCGCTACACGACCTATGAGCGCGTCGAGCAGATGCTCCCGCTGGTGATCAAGAACGACGGGCGGCGTCAGCCCTACGACCGCAACAAGCTTCTCGCGGGCCTTCGTCGCGCTTGCGTCAAACGGCCGGTCTCAGCCGAAGCCCTCGAGCGGCTGCTGAGCCAGGTCGAGCGATGGATGGCTGACACCGGCGAACAGGAAGTTTCGGCCGCGCAGCTCGGGGATCAAGTCTTGGTGGAGCTGCGTGACCTCGACCAGGTTGCATACGTGCGATTCGCGAGCGTCTACCGAGACTTCCAGGACGTGAGCCAGTTCCTCGAAGAGCTGACTAAATTGAAGGATCGAGATGGCGACGGGCGATGACGTCCGGTTCATGGAGCTCGCGCTCGAAGAGGCTCTTCTCGGCCGGCCAAGTCCGAACCCGCGCGTCGGCTGCGTGATCGTTCGAGAGGGTGAAATCATCGGGCGCGGCCACCACGCCAAGGCCGGCCAGGCGCACGCCGAGGTTGCTGCACTTGCGAACGCGCGCCAACCCGTTGCGGGCGCAACGATGTACGTGACGCTCGAGCCCTGCAATCATCACGGCCGGACAGGACCCTGTACCGAAGCGATCATCGACGCCGGCGTGGCCCGTGTCGTGGTCGGGTGCCCCGACCCGGCCGACCATGGGCCCAGCGGCACCGACCGGCTGCGGGCCGCCGACATCGAGGTCCTGGTAGGGGTGTGCGAGGACGACGCGACGCGCCTCGTGGCCGACTTCCGAAAGCACCACGCTACGGGAATTCCGTTCGTGACGCTGAAGGCGGCAACCACCCTAGATGGCAAACTCGCCAGCCGCACGGGCGACTCCAAATGGATCACCGGCCTTGAGGCGCGAACTGAAACCCATCGTATGCGCTCCGCGACGGACGCCATTCTCGTCGGTGTCGGGACCGTTCTGGCCGACGATCCCCGTCTCGACGTACGCCACGTGGACGGACGGGACCCGGTGCGGGTCGTCCTCGACGCCAACCTTCGAACGCCGGCCGACGCGACGATCCTCAAGTTGACGAAGACCTCCACGGCACCGTCCTGGCTGTTCCATGCCGACGACGCCCCGGCAGATCGCCGGCGAACGCTCGAGGCGACGGGGGCCACCCTGATCGCCGTTCCCCGTTCTTCGCATGGGGTCTCGCTCGACGCGGTTTTGCAAGCCCTGGGCGATCGAGACATCGTACGCCTGATGGTCGAAGGCGGCGCACAGGTACACGGTTCGTTTCTCAGTGGCCACCATGCTGATCGCGCCGCGCTCTTCATCGCTCCGCGCATCATGGGAGACGAGGAAGCCGTCTCGTTGGCCACAGGCGGCGTGCTTCGCTCCGTCAACGAGTCCAGTCGACTCGTTCGCACGCAGATCCGGACTCTGGGCGACGACTGGCTCATCACCGGAGACTTCGAAAGGACCGCGGAATGTTCACAGGGCTAGTCCAAGAGGTCGGCACCATCGCGCACCTCGATCGCAGGGACGACGGGATGTCCTTGCGGATCACTTGCGCGCTGCATCCCTTCGAGCTCGGCGAATCCATCGCGGTCGATGGGATCTGCCTGACGGTCAAAGCCAACACGGAAACGAGCTTCGACGCAGATGCATCGAACGAAACGCTAGACAAGAGCAACCTCGCAGACCGAGCTCTCGCAGACCGAGTTCATCTCGAGCGAGCACTCTCGCTTGGCGACAAACTCGGGGGCCACTTGGTCACCGGGCACGTGGATGGGGTAGGGAGGCTCGTCGACAAGACGCCCTCTGGGGATTACGTCCGCGCCACCTTCGAGGCACCGGCTCGTCTGGCACCGTTCTTGGCCCCGAAAGGTTCGATCACGGTCAATGGTGTAAGCCTGACCGTCAACGGCGTGGAAGGCGCCCGTTTCGACGTCATGTTGGTACCGTACACGCTCGACGAAACCACCTTCGGCGCCATGGCCCGAGACTGCCGAATCAACCTCGAAGTCGACGTTCTAGCGAAGTATGTCGCGAGTCTGATGGGGAAGCCGGGGGTAGACGGCGCCCCCGCCGACAGGGGCTGAACATCTGCAGCGCTCCGCTGGAACCCGACGCGGTTTCGCGTCATGGTCGGGCGCATGGCGAGCGCGATCGAGCGGGTCGTCGCGGCACTCGATGACATCCGCCAAGGCAAGATGGTCATCGTCGTCGACGATGAAGACCGCGAAAACGAGGGCGATGTCTGCATGGCCGCCGAGAAAGCCGATGCGGAAACCATCAACTTCATGGCTCGTCACGCGCGCGGCCTCATCTGCCTGAGCCTCACCGAAGACTGCATTCAGCGTCTCGACTTGCCCATGATGGTGGACGAGAACCGGTCATCACGCGCGACCGCTTTCACAGTGTCCGTTGAAGCGCGCCATGGGGTGACCACAGGTATCAGCGCCGCCGATCGCGCCCATACGATCTTGACCGCCGTTGCTGACGAGGCCGGGCCTGCGGATCTCGTCAGCCCTGGCCACGTGTTTCCTCTCAAAGCCGTTCCTGGGGGCGTGCTTCAGCGCACCGGTCACACCGAGGGATCGGTCGACCTCGCACGACTCGCGGGGCTCAAGCCAGCTGGCGTGATCTGCGAGATCATGAAAGACGACGGCACGATGGCGCGCTACCCCGACCTGGTCGAGTTCTCGAGGGAACACGACCTGCGTCTCATCACCATCGCTGATCTGATCGAATACCGACTCGCGCGTGAACGACTCGTCAGTCTCATCCGCCAGACACCGGTGGAGATGCCGACCGGCAAGACGTGGACCGCGTCCGCATACCAAGTTCAGGTGGGGCGTGATCAACAGTTCATGGCACTGAGCTTTGGGAACATCACGACTGGACCTACCTTGGTTCGGGTGCATCGCGGAAGCGTGCTCGGAGACGCTTTCCACGTTCGCATGCGCGAGCGCGTGCACATCGCAGACGTCGTCGACGCTATCGAACGCGAGGGCGAGGGCGTCATCCTGTTCCTGCCGGGTCACCCGGACCCCGATACCGACTTGGCGTTCTACCTGGACGAGCCGATCAAGCGACCGCCGGAAGAGCCCGGAGTCGTGCTCCGCGAGTACGGGTTTGGCGCTCAGGTGTTGGCCGACCTCGGCATGAAACAGCTTCGAATTCTGACGAATCGTCCCCGCCGCATCCCGAGCCTCGATGCCTACGGGCTCAACGTCGTGGAACAGCTTCGCGTGATGCCCGGAGGCGAACTCGAACCGGCCGGGCCCGTGCCCCAGAAGACCCCATGAGCCAAGACCCGAACGCCCCTTCGACGCCGGTCGTCGCACCCTCCGATGCGCGGTTCGCGATCGTCTGGTCCCGGTTCAACCGCTCGGTCGTGCAGGCACTCGTCGACGGCGCCACGACCTGCCTCTTCGATCACGGCGTCGATGCGGACGCCGTCGACTCCCTTCAAGTGCCGGGTGCTTGGGAGCTCTCCCACGTAGCGCTGAAGCTCGCCAAGACGGGACGCTACGATGCGATCATCACCCTGGGCGCGGTGATCCGAGGGGGCACCCCGCACTTCGACTACGTCTGCGACGGAGTCACGCGAGGTCTGATGCGAGTCATGCTGGACACGGGTGTGCCCATCGCATTTGGGGTTTTGACGACCGACGACGAGGCCCAGGCCAACGCACGCGCCGGAGGCGACCAAGGGAACAAGGGTCGCGATGCGGCGCTGACTGCCATCGAGATGGTCGTGCTCGATCGAAAGCTGCGGAACGATGCCCTCGCGACGTAAGGGGCGAGAGGCCGCCCTCAGGATGCTGTACTTCATGGACGTCGCTGGCGTCAGCGGTACCCACGCCATCAAGTCGTACTGGGGGCATCTGGCCGAGTCTCGTGAAGCAGACGTCGAATCCGAGTTCGCCAATCGCATCGTCGACAGTTACGCGACGCACGAAGACGAGATCAACGAGCTCATCCGCACATCGAGTCATCACTGGCGCCTCGAACGAATGCCGATCGTCGATCGAAACGTGCTCCGCGTCGCGATCGTGGAGCTTCGCGAGATGGGCGACATCCCCAAACGCGTGACGCTCAACGAAGCGGTTGAGCTTGCCAAGCGCTTCGGCTCCGAGGGGAGCGGGGCGTTCGTCAACGGCGTTCTCGATCGAATCGCGACGGATCTGGGGAAGGCCTAGGCCGCGCTCGCCCGAGCGTCAGCGCGGGTTAGACGGGGCTAACGCCGCCGTTTGGGCTTCTTCGTGGATCGCGATTTTTTGGCAGGCGATCGTTTCTTGGATGCTGGACGCTTCTTGGCGACCGCCCGTTTCGTGGTGCTTCGCTTCTTTGTCGCGCGTTTCGTGGTCTGACGTTTCTTGACCGGACGCTTGGTCACCCGCTTCTTGGTGGAACCCCGCTTCGACGCGCTGGTTCGACGCTTCTTGGTCGTGCCCCGACTGGTTTTCTTGGTTGAGCGTCGTTTCTTGGCGGGTGCCTTTCGCTTCTTGGTCGCGCCGCGCTTGGCGGGCTTCCGCTTCTTGGCGGGCTTTCGTTTTTTGGCAGTCGTCCCTCTTCGCTGGGTGGGCCGCTTCTTCGCGCTCGCGCGCTTCTTGGCGGCCGCCTTCTTCTTGGCCGCTGCCTTCTTCTTGGCGGCCGCCTTCTTCTTGGCCGCTGCTTTCTTCTTGGCGGCTGCCTTCTTGCGCTTGATCGCGTCGGCCTTCTTCTTGGCGGCTGCCTTCTTGCGCTTGATCGCGTCGGCCTTCTTCTTGGCGGCTGCCTTCTTCTTGGCGATCTCCGCTTTCTTCTTGGCGGCCGCCTTCTTCTTTTCCATGGCCACCCGTCGCTTCTCGTCGGCCTTGCGTTTGGCCTCGGCCTTCTGGATACGCAGAAGCTCGGCTTTCTTCTTGGCCTCGGCCTTCAGCCGGGCGGCCTCGGCCTTCTTGCGGACCGCTTCGGCCTTCTTCTTGGCCTCGGCCTTCTTGCGAGCGGCTTCTTTGCGAGCCGCGGCCTGCGCCTTGGCGAGTTCCCGCAGATCGATCGTCTTGGCTTCGACCTTGGGGCGACTCTTCTTCGGCTTCTGCTCCTCGAGCTCTTCCTCGGTCGGCTCAGGGTCGGCCGGAGGGGCCGGGACGTAGGGCCGCCGCGGCGCAGGGCGGCTGGCCTTGATCCCCGAGAGCGGCAGGTGCCCCGCCTTCTTGGCCGCGGTGTAGGCCGCGCGCATCGCCCCGGGTTTGGCGAAGTACTTCTTCATGGGCTCGAGGTATTGGGCCCGCCAAATCTGTTTGCAGGCGCTCCCAAGGCCTTCCGGAATGCCCGAGTGGAGAATCTCGACCTTGGTCCCGCCCGCAATCGGCTCGAACGTGATCTCGACCTGAGAATCGTTCGCATCGGTGGGAAAATCCCGGGTTCGCCACGTCATGGCGATCCGGCTTCCAGTGACCAAGTACACGTGGGTCGCGTCGATCAGGCCGTCGTGCGCGACGACTCGCCCACCCACCCAAGGGTCCACCGTGGCCCGCGCGCCGGTGAACGCGCTGTGGTGGCGTTCGTCCATCCACGCAGAATAAATACGGTTTGGACTCGCGGGTATCACGGACGAAACAGTAAATTCTTCCGCGTCCATCGCTGCTAGGTTCCTTGACTCCGTGGCCTGTATAAGTCCATGAAAACGGTTTGAAAACCAAAAAATAGACCCGTCACCCGCCCACCAGTACTCGATTTTGCCGCTTCTGTAACCTCTGCGGGTCATCTCGGGGCCACATTGGGCCGATCTCGACGCGTGTCTTGACCCCCCACGCCGGCATGCTTCCATGGGAGCGCGCATGTCCCAGTCCCCCCCGCGGCACCAGTTCTGGATCGACCGAGGCGGGACCTTCACGGACTGTATCCACCGTGACTCGCACACCGGGCTCATGCGGGTCACCAAGGTCCTTTCCTCGAACTCGGCGCCCATCGATGCGATCCGAAAATCTCTCGGGCTTGAATCGGACGCGCCAATCCCAGACGTCTCGATCCGGATGGGCACCACGCTCGCCACGAACGCGCTACTCGAGCGGCAAGGGAGCCGGACCGCCCTGGTCACCAATGAAGGGCTCGGCGATCTGGCGGAGATCGGCGACCAAACCCGTCCCGATCTCTTCGCGCTGAACATCGACAAGCCCGCGATCTTGCCGTCCCGGGTCATCGAGGTCGACGCACGAGTCGCTGCCAGCGGACGGGTCACGCACGCCCTCGACGTGAGTGCCGTCCACGCTGCGCTAGCCGAAGCCAAGCGAGACGGGGCCCAGTCGGTTGCGATCTGTTTGATCCACGCATGCACCAATGGCGACTTCGAGGCCGACATCGCCGAGATCGCCAAAGAGCTTGGCTTCGATCACGTTTCGATATCCCATCGCGTGTCGAACGAAGCGGGGCTGCTCGGTCGCACCGACACCACAACGGCGAACGCGTACCTGACTCCGATCCTCACCGAGTACCTTCGTGAGCTCGAGAGCGTCCTCGGGACGGGCCGGCTTCGGATGATGCAAAGCAATGGCGGTCTGATCGACGCCGCGCATTTCAGCGGGCGCAACGCCGTGCTTTCGGGACCCGCCGCCGGCGTGGTGGCGGCAGCCGCGGTGTCTGATCAACTCGGCTTCCCCGAAGTGATCGGATTCGACATGGGAGGAACCTCGACCGACGTGTCGCGGTACGGCGGCAGCATCGCGCGGGTCTTCGAAACGAAGATCGCGGGAGTCCGCGTTCGGGCGCCGATGATTGAAATCCATACCGTAGCCGCGGGCGGCGGTTCGATTTGCCGGCTCGAAGGCAGACGCATGGTCGTTGGCCCCGAGAGCGCCGGCGCAGAGCCGGGGCCCCTCTGCTATGGACGGCCAGATGCCGAACATCTGACGCTGTCGGACGTTTCCCTCTTCCTCGGCCGAATCGCCTCCGATCGCTTTCCATTCCGACTCGAAACCGAGCGGACGAGTCGTGCGTTGGCTGCGGTTGCGGAGACCCTCCAACACCTCGGAACATCCAAATCGCCGGCCGAAGTCGCCCAAGGGTTCCTGCGGATCGCAGTTGAGAACATGGCATCGGCGATCCAACGGGTGTCGGTGGGTCGGGGCCACGACGTGCGAACGCACGCCATGGTCGTGTTCGGCGGCGCCGGCGGCCAATACGCGTGCGCCATTGCGCGACGACTTGGGATTCGCACCCTGGTGTTTCACCCGTATGCTGGCGTGCTTTCCGCGTTCGGCATGGGCGTCGCGAGCTTCGAATGGCATGGCCAGCGGGACGCCGGCCGACAAGACTTGGCCAAGATCGATCCCGCAGACTGGGAGCCGGCTTTTTCCGCGCTCGAAGCCGAGGGAAGGTCCGTCCTTCGTCGCGACGCGGAGGATCGCTCCCGTTGGCGCATCGAACGGCAGGTTGAGCTCCGGTACGAGGGCGCGGAGGCCGCGATCCCCGTCGGCCTCGCGAGTCCAGCGGCGATGCAGGCGGACTTCGAAACACGTCACCGCGAGGAGTTCGGCTACACGAGGCGCGGCCACCGCATCGAAGCCAGCACGCTCCGACTTCGCGTATCTCTCGAACCCAGCAAACCCGAGATCCAACGGGCCCCGCGTGGACGAGGGCGGCCGCTACGCACGGCGTCGATGTGGTCTGGCGCGCGCGAAGTGGAGGCGCCGGTATACCTGAGGGAACACGTTCCGATCGACGCGCCTCTCGAAGGCCCTGCGTTGATCCTCGACGAGACCGGGACCATCGTGGTGGAGGAAGGCTTTGTCGCGGAGCGGGACAGCAGAGACTACCTGACGCTCCGGCAAGCGAAGCCCCAGGTGTCAGCGACCCTCGAGGCCACGAACGTGGACCCCGTGCTTCTCGAGGTGTTCAACAACCAGTTCCAATCGATCGCAGAGCAAATGGGTGTCGTCCTCCAACGGACGGCGATGAGCACCAACATCCGAGACCGACTGGACTTTTCCTGCGCGGTCTTCGACCCCGGCGGCGGCCTCGTCGCGAACGCACCACACATTCCGGTACACCTCGGCGCAATGAGCGAATCTGTGCGGGCCGTCCTTGAAGCCCACCCCGAGACCGAGCCCGGCGACGTCTTCGTCACCAACGACCCTGCGGCCGGCGGGTCGCACCTGCCGGACATCACCGTCGTCACCCCTCTGCACGACGACACGGGAACGCCCACATTCGTTCTCGCTTCCCGGGGTCATCACGCCGATGTCGGCGGCACGACCCCTGGCTCCATGCCCCCGTTCTCGACGCGGCTCGAAGAGGAGGGCGTCGTCTTCAGCAACGTGAAGCTCGTCAGCGGGGGGGCGTTTGACCAAGCACTCCTCGATCAGATTCTGAACGGCACGGAGAACCCGGCCCGCCGTCCGGCGGAGAACGAAGCGGACATCCAGGCGCAAATCGCAGCCAACGAGAAGGGTGCCCAGCTGCTCCGAGAACTGCTCGCACGATACGGGCCCAAGATGGTGGCGGCCTACATGGGACACATCCAAGACAACGCCGCCGAGCTCACCGCCAAGGCAATCGGCGAGCTCTCGGACGGGGACTACACGTTCGACGATGCGCTTGACGATGGCACCCGCATTGCCGTCCGAGTCACCGTCTCCGGAGAAGCGATGACGATCGACTTTTCCGACACGGACGACGCCGTCGACACGAACCTGAACGCCCCGAGAGCCGTCTCGATCGCAGCAATTCTGTATACGCTCCGTGTCCTGGTCGGCAGGCCGATCCCTCTCAACAGCGGTTGCTTGCGTCCGGTCTCGATCCGGATTCGCGAGGGATCCCTGCTGGCGCCAGAACGCTGGCGGGCGGTCGCGGCCGGCAATGTCGAAACGTCCCAGCGTATCGTCGATGTGCTCTTCGGAGCGCTCGAGCTGGCTGGTGCCAGCCAGGGGACCATGAACAACGTCACGTTCGGAAACCGAAACCTCGCTTACTACGAAACCCTCGGTGGCGGGGCCGGGGCCACGGAGGACAGCGAGGGTGCCACGGCCGTTCACACGCATATGACCAACTCGAAGGCCACCGACCCCGAAGTGCTCGAGGCGCGCTTTCCGGTCCGCGTACGGCGGTTCTCTGTCCGTCCAGGCTCCGGCGGTGCAGGCCGCAACCGAGGAGGCGATGGCCTGATTCGAGAGATCGAGTTTCTCGACGACATGCGGGTTTCAGTGCTCTCCGAGCGGCGCGCCCTTCGTCCCTATGGTATGCGCGGCGGCGGCGAAGGCGCCCCCGGCATGAACTCACTCAACGGCAACCCACTCCCACACCGGACGTCGATCGACGTATCGGCCGGAGACGTGCTCCGCATCGAAACTCCGGGTGGTGGAGGTTGGGGTGAGCCCGAATGAACGCACGGGCGATTTGGCGGCGACTACAGCAGATCGTTTTCCACAACATCCTGCATCTCGACGATACGCCCCATCGGATCGCGTGGGGCGTTCTCATCGGGACCCTGATCGCCTTCACGCCGACCCTGGGCCTCCAGATCGTATTCTACGTGCTGGTCGCGACGCTCCTCGGCGCGAACAAGGTGTCTGGCATTCCGATCTTGTTCATCAGCAACCCGTTCACCGCGGTTCCGCTCTACTACGCAACGTGGTCGGTCGGTGCGCGCATTCTCCACCCCGAAGACGGAGGGCGCGTCGTGACCCGAGACACGATCAAGGCGTGGCTCGGCGACACGGGGCGCGCTCTGCGCGAGACAGGGATCGAGCGGCTCCTCGACACCGAGTTCTGGATCGACGCGGGCCGGCTCCTTGTCAGCACCGGGGGTGAGCTTTGGGTTGGCGGGCTGGCGTTTGGTGTTGTGTGCGGGATTCCGCTCTACTTCGCGACGCGGTGGGGCATCAACGCCGTCCGGCATCTGCGCGATGAGCGAGGGCTGCCTCACGGGCCCATGGATCGAAAGAAACGATGAGCGAACGCGACGCCGAAGCGACGCCCCCGGATTTGACCCGTGAAGACCAACTGTTAGAGTCCGGCGCCGTGTCCCGAACTCCCCGCTCTCGCAAGGCCCTGATCCTGTGCCTCGTCGCCGTCGGCGTGCTCACGGCCGCCGACCTCGGCACGAAGCAGTGGGCGCTCGACAACCTCTCGGAACCATCCCCGTTTGGGTCGGACCCAGCCTGCGCCCCCGACGACGAAGGCCGCATTCGCCAACAGCGCCTCCAGACGGCACCGGTGGTCCTGATCGACGGCTATCTCGAGTTTCGGTACGCCGAGAACTGCGGCGCAGCGTTCGGCTTCATGCGGGACATGCCAGCGCTGGTTCGCAAGGGCGTGTTCTACATCGCCGCCCTCGGAGCGGTAGTCCTGCTCCTTTGGATGTTCATCACTGGCCGGGGCGGCCCCCTCTTCGCGTGGAGCGTTCCCCTGATCGTATCGGGGGCCATCGGTAACCTCGTCGACAGGGTCAAGCTTGGATACGTCGTGGACTTCGTGCGGTTCCACTTGAACGACCGCTGGGCCTATCCGACGTTCAACGTTGCCGATGCGTGGATCACCGCGGGCGTGGTCTTGATCCTCATCGACGGCTTTCTCGAGGGCAAGCGCGAACGGGCTAGAGCCGAGCACGCCGCAGACGGGGCCAACTCACTCGGGACCGAGCCCGGCCGGACCTAGACCGACGCGCGAATCCCAAGTTCGAGGGTCTCGCCTTCGACCTCAGTTTTCTCGACGGTGTCCCCAGACGCGTCGCCGGGCTCGAAGGTGGAGGCCAAGGTTTCGCCGGCGATCCGGTCGGCGTACTGCTCCATCGCGCGTGCGACTTCTCCTTCCGCCTTCCAGCTGACATGAATCCGCGTCTCGTAAGGCAGGTTCATGGCCTTGCGCGCCCGTTGCACACGGTTGATGACTTCCCGGGCCAGCCCTTCGCGGCGAAGATCGTCGTCGATTCGCGTGTCGATGACGACGACCTGTCCGTTGCCAGACGCCGCTGCGAAATCCTGCCTGGCAGAGAGGCGGACCTCGACCTCGTCGGGAGTCAACTCGATCGGCCCATCGGGAAGCTCCACGCTCACTTTTTGGTTCGCTTCCATCTCGGCGTACAGGGCCGAGCCGTCAGCTTCCGCGAGCGCCTTCTTGCACGCGGGGACCTGTTTCCCGAGTTTCGGGCCGAGTACTCGAAAGTTGGGCACGAGCTCGAACTCGACGTACTTCTCAGGTTCCTGCGTGAAACCAAGGCGTCGCACGTTGAGCTCTTCCCGAATCGCATCGGAGAACTGGTCGATCGCCTGACGCTGGGCGTCGTCTGCGACGACGACGATCGCTTCGGCAAGAGGCTGTCGAACCTTGAGCTTGTTCTCGTTGCGGACGCGCTGGCCAAGGGCGACAACGTTGCGCACCCATTGAACCGACTCCCGAAGGGCATCGTCGACGCGCGCGGAATCGCCCTCTGGAAAGGGCGCCAGATGCACTGACTCGGGCGCCGACGGGTCGTGCTTGCAGACCAGGTTCTGAAATAGCGTCTCGGTCATGAAGGGAATGAACGGCGCCGACAACTTGGTAAGGTCCACCAGCACCTCGTAAAGGGTCGCGAACGCGGCTTGCTTGTCATGGTTGTCCTCACTTGCCCAGAAGCGACCGCGGCTTCTCCGGACATACCAGTTGCTCAGGCCATCCACGAAGCCGAGCAAGTGCCGGACGGCCATGTGGCTCTTGTATGCGTCGAGCTCATCGCGCACCGCGTTGACCGTCGCGTCGAGCTCGGCAAGGACCCAGCGATCGAGGTCGGACCGCTCTTCGACAGGGGGCCTATCGGCGGACGGAGACCATCCGTCGATGTTCGCGTAAGTGACGAAGAAACTGTACACGTTCCAGATCTTGAGGAGGAACTCCCGAACGGCGTCGGTCGCTGCGTCGTCAAAGAAGCGCGTATTCTGACCAGGGACGGTGCCGGCGTAGAGGGCCCATCGGACGGCGTCGGCGCCCACTTTGTCCATCAAGACGAGGGGGTCGGTGTAGTTCTTGTCGCGCTTGCTTAGCTTCTTGCCTTTCTCGTCGGTGATGATTCCCATGACGACGCAGTTGCGGAACGGATGGGGAAGGGCCTGGTCGGGGAACATCAAGGTGCTGATCGTCATCAGCGAGTAGAACCAGCCTCGCGTCTGGTCCACCGCTTCGGTGATGAAGTCTGCGGGGAAGTTCCGCTCGAACGCCTCACGATGCTGGTGCGGATACCCCCACTGCGCGAACGGCATGCATCCGGAGTCGAACCAGCAGTCGATGACCTCGGGAACGCGGCGGTAGACCCCGGGCTCGCCCTCCTTGGTCCAAGTCACTGCGTCGATCCAAGGTTTGTGAACCATCAGGTGGTCCTGGAGCGTGGGATCCTCGGCCTTGGCTTTGTCGAAGTGGGCGAAGGCCTCCGGGTTCCTCTCGAGGATCTCGCGGACCGACCCCACCGCTTCCATCGTCCCGGTCTCATCGTTCACCCAGATCGGAAGCGGTGTGCCCCAGAAACGCTCCCGCGACAGTGCCCAATCGACGTTCCCTTCGAGGAACTGGCCCATGCGCCCCGTCTTGATGTGGTCGGGCTCCCAGTGCATGGCACGGTTGTTTTCTTTGACCGCTTCGATCTCTTGGGTGGTCCGGATGAACCAGGAGCGACGCGCGTATTGGATGAGTGGGTCGTCCATCGCCCGCCAACAGAACGGGTAGTCGTGCCGGTACACTTCCTCTTTGAGGAGCGCGCCGGTGGCCCGCAGATGGCGGATGATGTCTCGGTCCGCCTCCTTGCAGAAGCGTCCCGCGAAGTCGGTCACCTCCGGCGGGAACGTTCCGTCCGGCCGAACGAGCTGCAGAAACCCCATGCCTTTGGCCTGGCAGACCCGGAAGTCGTCCTCGCCGAACGCGGGCGCCAGGTGAACCAACCCCGTGCCGCTGTCGAGCGAAACGAAATCTGCGTCGACGACTTCCCACGCGGGACCGCCCTCGGGCTCTGCGTATCGGAAGGGCGGCTCATAGCGCATGCCGACCAGCTCACGGCCTTTGTGTGTGGCGACCACAGTCGCGTCGTCGCCAAGCACTTTGCCAACGAGGGGTTCCGCGACGATCAGTCGCTCGCCGCCCTCGACTTCAGCGGTCGCGTAGACGGTGTCGGCATCGACCGCGAGCGCGATGTTCGACGGAAGCGTCCACGGAGTCGTCGTCCATGCGACAAAAGACGTATCGTCCTGGTCGACCAGGGGAAATCGCACCATCACGGACGGGTCGTCGATCGTTTTGTAACCCTGTCCGACTTCGCCCGCGGACAGGGCGGTCCCGCCTTGAGGCCACCACCAGACGACCTTGTAGCCCTGGTAGAGGAGGCCGCGCTGAAACATCTCCGACAGGGCCCACCAGACGCTCTCGACATACGACTTGTGGAACGTGACGTATGCATCGTCGAAGTCGACCCAGAACCCGATCCGCTGGGTCATCTTCTGCCATTCGTCGATGTACTTGAACACCGAGTCGATGCACTGGCGGCTGAACGCCTCGACGCCGTACTCCTCAATGGCGTCGCGCCCACTGATCCCGAGTGCCTTCTCGACCTCCACTTCGACGGGGAGGCCATGGGTGTCCCAGCCCGCTCTGCGCGGCACGTGGTAGCCGCACATGCTGCGATAACGAAGAAAGACGTCTTTGATGACGCGGGTCATCACGTGGCCGGGGTGGGGCATCCCGTTGGCTGTCGGGGGTCCTTCGTAGAACACGAAGGGCGGCTTCCCTTCGGCCTGCTCGAGGCTCTTGTCGAAGATGCGAGCCTGCTCCCAGAACGCGAGCTGGGTCGCGTCGACCTCGGGAAACGAAACCTGGGGGGAGACCGGCTCGAACATGGCCACGCGGCATACCACGCCGCGAGGCGATTTCCACTTCACGCGGTGGTTTGAGCCAGCGCAGACCAGCTGTTACACCCCTCGGCATGGCGGAGCTGATCGATGGGAAGGCACTCGCAAAGGAAGTCCGCGCCGAGGTAAAGGCGCGGGCCGAAGCGTTTGCGGCGAAGCATGGGCGAGCACCTGGGCTGCACGTGGTGCTGGTGGGTGAGGACCCCGCCTCTCAGGTGTATGTTCGCAACAAAGAGCGGGCCGCTAAGAAAGCCGCGATCGCGGGTGAGGTGCACCGACTCCCCGCAGAAACCAGCGAGGCCGATTTGCTTGCGCTGATCGGCCAGCTCAACGCCGCCGACGACATCGATGGCATTTTGGTGCAGCTGCCGCTGCCGGATCACCTCGACGACCAGACGATCGTCGACGCCATCGACCCCGCCAAGGACGTCGACGGCCTGCATCCCTTCAACGCGGGCCTCCTCGTCGTCGGGCGATCCGGTCTTAGGCCATGCACGCCGAGCGGCTGCATGCGCATGCTGGCGCACATCGGATGTGATCCCAAGGGCAAGCGCGCGCTCGTACTCGGGCGAAGCACCCTGGTGGGCAAGCCGATCGCCCTCATGCTGCTTGAGAAGCACGCGACGGTCACCATCGCACACTCGCGAACCGAGGATCTCGCAGGACGGGTCGGTGAGGCCGATATCGTGGTCGCGGCGGTTGGCCGACCGAACCTCGTCCGAGGGGAGTGGGTTAAAGAGGGCGCGGTCGTGATCGACGTCGGCATCAACCGCCTGGACGACGGATCGTTGACGGGCGACGTTGACTTCGAAGGAGCGGCCGCACGCGCCTCCCACATCACACCCGTGCCCGGCGGAGTCGGGCCGATGACCATCGCGATGCTTCTCAGCAACACGGTCGACGCGGCCGACGCGCGCGAAGCCTAGGTCTCGCAGTCGCGCGGTGCGGGTGCTCAGGTGAGCTCGTCGATGAGGCGGTCGAGTTCATCGTAGCTCGAGAAGTGAATGCAGACCTGGCCGCGACCTTTTTTGCTCTCACGGATGACCGTCGTCGACCCTAGGGCCTTCGAGAGCCGGTTCTCGAGATCGCGCACGTTCGCGCTCTTTTCCGATGGCGCGCGCGCCGTGGCGGGATCACCCGTTTTGGCCTGCTTGCGGGCCTGACGTTCCGCCTCGCGCACACTCCAGCCCTTGGCGACGGCAACCTTGGCGAGCTTGTTCATCGCCGCCACGTTGGGCGCAGCAAGGAGCGCGCGCGCGTGGCCTTCGGTGAGCTCGCCGTCCTCGACTAGCGCCATGACCGCTTCGGGGAGCTTGAGCAGGCGAAGCGCGTTGGTGACGGTCGAACGTTCCTTGCCGACCTTGGTCGCGATGGCTTCTTGCGTGTACCCGAAGTCGTCGACGAGACGCTGAAACGCTCGGGCGGTTTCGAGTGGGTTGAGATCCTCACGCTGGAGGTTCTCGACCAGCGCAGCCTCGAAGGCGGCCTCGTCGCCGAGGTCGTGCACGAAGATCGGAAGCTCTTTGAGACCCGCCTGCTGCGCCGCGCGCCACCGACGCTCCCCCGCAATGATCTCGAAGCCCCCGGCGGCCCGCTTTCGAACCAAGATCGGTTCGAGGACGCCGTGTTCGCGAATCGACGCAGACAGCTCGGCGAGCGCTTCGGCGTCGATGCGCGTACGGGGCTGCATTCGGCCGGGGTGAAGTTCCTCGATGGCGGCCGTGCTATCGGTCGCTCTTTCGACGGGGGCTGGTGGCGCTGCAGGCAGCAGCCCGTCGAGCCCTCGGCCAAGCCTTCTTCGAGCCACTACGCTGCTTCCTCCAGGTCCTCGAGAAGCTCGCGCGCGAGACTCAAGTACGTGTAGGACCCGCGGGAAGATGCGTCGTAAAGGATCACGGGCTTGCCGTGTGAAGGCGCTTCGGCGAGGCGGACGTTTCGCGGAATGATCGTGTCGTACACTCGGAAGTGCCGTCGTACCTCGGCGGCCACCTCGTTGGCTAGATTGTTGCGCGCGTCGAACATCGTCAGGAGCACGCCGTGAATCTCGAGGGTCTCGTTGATGGAGGCGCGAACTCGTTCGATGGTGCCAACCAGCTGGGAAAGCCCCTCGAGCGCGTAGTACTCGCACTGCAACGGGACCATCACCATGTCGGCCGCGGTGAGGGCGTTGATGGTGAGCATGCCTAGCGAGGGAGGGCAGTCGACGACGATGAAGTCGTAGTCGTCGCGCACGGCGTCGAGCGCTTCGCGGAGGCGTGTGGCGGCATCGTCTGCCTCGAGGAGGTCGCGCTCGACCCCGACCAGGTCCTGGGTCGCGGAGATGACGTGCAAGTACGGCATCTCCGTCTCGTAGATGACGTCGGCTGTCTCTACGTCACCCAGCAGGAGCTCGTAGGAGCCCTCCATCTCCTTGTCATTCGGGTCGCAGCCGACACCCGTGGACGCGTTGCCCTGGGGATCGAGGTCGACCAGCAGCACACGCTGCTCGGCCACGGCAAGGCTTGCTCCCAAGTTCACCGCGGTCGTCGTCTTACCCACCCCGCCTTTTTGGTTGGCGATCGCAACCACCCGACTCATGGATTGCGTCTACCAGCGCGGACCGTGGGTTTCAATCTCGTCCGTTTTTTTGCGCTCGAGATCGGGATGGGTAGGGTGTGCTGCAGTGTAGGACAAAGTAGTCAGTTGGCATACCATACTGGATTCCGGCGAGGTGGCGGACTGACGAAAAAGGGGGGGACATGCGCCCGAAGGGACCGAAGAACTATTTTACTCTTGCGGAGTTCGAGCGCGAGGAACTCAGGCGACATCACAAAGCCGGATGGTCGCTGGACGATCTCTATTCAGAAGCCACGTTCGAGCCAGGCGAAGACGACTCGCTCCGAAACGAAGAGCCCGAGGAACTCGATTTCGACTTCGGTTGACGCGGCTCAGTATCAGTCGAGCGGGCCGACGCCAGGCTGAAGGAAGTGTTGCTCGTGGCCCCAGTCCGCTTCGTGCTGCGTTGGGCCGATGATCCCCTCGGCCATCGCCCAGAGCAGGGCGAAGCTGATGCCGAGCGTGATGAAGCTGAGCACGATCAATTTGGGCCCGTTCCAGGACGCGTCTTCTTTGAGGGTGCGATCGTTCATTCGATCGCTCATCGGGACGTTATTGTACGTGTCTGCCATCGGACTTCAGCCGCCTCTCGGCTCGGCTAGATAGTGCCAACGCCGACTTCGGTCAACTGCCGTGAACCTGTGCGCGCGGGGTGGCAAACAGGCGTACAAAGGGCCAGAAATCCAGTTTTTCTGGACAATTTGCCCGGTCGTCCTAGAAGGGATAGTCAAGCTTCTAAGGATTCCGACGTTGGCTGCCATCGAACTCATGACTCCCCGCATGCTCGACGACATGCGCCGTTCCTGCCAGCTGGCCGCGGACTGTCTCACCGCAGTCGGGGAGATGATCGCGCCGGGCATCACGACCGACGACATCAACCGTTTCGTTCACGACTACATCGTGACCCGGGACGCCTACCCGTCGCCGCTCAACTACAAGGGCTTCCCGAAGAGCGTCTGCACCAGCATCAACGAATGCGTCTGTCATGGGATCCCCGGAACCGATGTGCTGAAGGATGGGGACATCATCAATGTCGACGTCACCACCTATCTTCCGAAGGAGCACGGGTATCACGGCGACACGAGTCTCACGTTCTACGTCGGCGAGCCGAGCCGGGAGGCGATTCACGTCGTTGAGACTGCCCGGCACTGCCTCGAGCTCGGGATCGCCGAAGTCAAACATGGAAAGCGAATCGGCGATATCGGTGCGGCGATTCAGGAGTACGCGGAGGGTCAAGGCTGCTCGGTGGTGCGCGACTACGTCGGCCATGGGGTTGGCCGCGAGTTCCACATGCCTCCGCAGATTCCTCACTATGGAAGGCGCGGCAAAGACAAGCGGCTCAAGGCGGGCATGGTCTTCACGATCGAACCGATGATCAACGTAGGTTCCGCCGGGACCGAGTTGATGGACGACGATTGGACCGTCCTCACCCAGGACCGCTCACTCTCCGCGCAGTTCGAGCACACGGTCCTGGTCACCCGAGACGGCGTCGAAGTCCTCACCGCGCGCAAGAACGTCGCAACCCGATCCGAAGACCTCCCCTGGTCCCAAGTCGGCCCCCTCTCATCCCCCGCCGCCTGGTCCCGCCGCCCCCAAGCCGCAGGGTCACGCTAGCCCCCCAAAACCCCAACAGCCACGCACCTTTCCGCCCCGCACCGCGAAAACCGGAGCGCCGGACCCCCCGCCGCATTCCGCCGCCGCCCGCCGCCCCGGCCGCCGCGCCGCCGACATCCACGCCCGCGAGAGCCACTCGACCATCACCTCGCAAGGCCAAGCGCTCAGGCGAGGCGCTTGGAGTGTCGCCGTGTGCTTCGGAATGGTTTGCTTCGAGTGGCGTGCTTGGGAGGTGGAGGCATGTCGGGTTTCGGGTTTTCGCGGTATGGAGTGTAAGCTTATGATTTATTTGAGGTTTTGAGGGGGCGGAGTGACCCTGATGTAGAGGCCGTCGGGGGTTCGATGGCATTGGAGGGGGTGGAGGGCGAGGCCCTCGCAGGGGCCCTCGATGCAGTAGCCATCGTGGATGCGGTAGATGGCTCCGTGGGTGCCACAGACCAGGTGGGCGCCGTCTTCGGTGAGGAGCTCACCGGTGCCACCGTCGAGCGGGACCGGCAGGTGCCGACACAAGTTGCGATACGCGCGGACCACGCCGGAGCGGTCACGCGTCACCAGCGCCATGATCGGAAGGCCCTGTCGGTCGTGACCGAGGTGCGCCGTGCGGACGTCGCCGATCTTGAGCTCCTCGTCGGTGCAGACCCAGACCTCGGTCTCTTCATCGGGGGTCATGGCCGCGGGGCTCCCTCGCTCGCACAGGCGCAAGCGTCGGTCCGGTCAACTTGGCGCCTCAACGTGTCCACCCGAGACCCCTCCGCATCCTAGCTCTCCCCAGCCTCGGCCCACGCGGCCCTTGCAGGGACAGACACGAGATCGCGATCCGGGAGCCAGAGCCCTGTCAACCAGCCGCCATACACGCAACCGGTGTCGAGGCCAAACGCGTGTGGGTGTCGCTGAAGCCCGCGCACCGCGTCGTGCCCAAACACCACCAGGCGGGGCCCGGGCCAGCGTTCTGCCCAAGGCCGCCCTTCCTCGTAGGACCGCGAGCCCGTACCGTCTTCGAGGATGCTTCGCATGTTCATCAAGTCGTAGGGTTCCTGCTCTTCGAGGGGGAGGTCCGGAAGCAAGCCCGCATGAACGACCAAGGCTTCGTGCTCGTCGAGAAGGAGCCAAAGCGGGAGGGACTCGAGCCAGCGCCAGTCCGCTTCTTCGAGGCTGTCCGCCACTTCTTGGTGGGCGTCCCGAAGCTCCGGCGGTTCCTCGCCACGCTGCAGCGCTTCCCACCACCTGAGACAATGTTGGTCATGGTTTCCTCGGACCGCTCGCGCGCCAAGCTCCCGCGCCCGGCGGACAACCCCAAGCGAATCCGGCCCCTTCGCGACCAAATCTCCCACGAATACCAGCCCGTCGTCGGGCGCCCAGTCGGCCTCCCGCAGCAGGTCGTCGAGCTCCTCGAGGCAACCGTGAACATCGCCGATGATGAACGTGCGCGACACCATGCTCCCGATCTTGGTGCCGCCAGCGTCGAGATCCAAGTTTCGCGGGTCACCCCGTGCGTTGACAGGCCGTGGAAACGGGCAATACAGGGCCCTTAATGATCAAGGAAGGCCGCAAGGCACCCGCGTTTAACCTCGAATCGTCGGACGGCGGCAAGGTCGCACTCAAAGACTTCGCCGGCCAGTACGTCGTCATCTACTTCTACCCACGCGACAACACCCCGGGTTGCACGGTCGAAGCCAACGACTTCAACAAGGCACTGCGAAAGTTCAAGACGCGCGACACGGTCGTCCTCGGTGTCAGCAAGGACTCCATCGCATCGCATTGTAAGTTCGCTGACAAATACAAACTGAAGTTTCCTCTGTTGAGCGACCCTGATGGCAAGATGCTCGAGAAGTACGACGCCTGGGGCGAGAAGAACATGTACGGCAAGAAGTCGATGGGCATCATACGCTCGACGGTACTGGTCGGGCCCGACGGCAAAGTGCTCAAGCACTTCCCAAAGGTGAAGGTCAAAGGACACGTTGACGCCGTCATCGAAGCGCTCGACGAAGCCCGAAGCAATTGACACCTCCGTGAGTTGAGGCGCATGGTTCGATGGCGATGAGCGAGCCCACCACGGTCCCGACGGCGCACCCGCCCGACGCCCCCGAGGCGCTGGACCCCAACTTTCGGATCACCCTGCCCAACTTCGAGGGGCCGCTCGACCTCCTGTTGCACCTGATCCGCAAACACGAGCTCGACATCCTCGACCTCCCGATCGCCTTCATCACCGATAAGTACCTGGAATACTTGAGCTTGATGAGCGACCTGAACCTGGACGTCGCCTCCGAGTACCTGGTGATGGCCGCCACTCTGGCGCACATCAAGAGCAAGACCTTGCTCCCCCGTCCGCCCGACGATCAAGACGACGAAGAGGTCGATGAGACCGATCCCCGCGCAGAACTGATCCGCCGCCTGCTCGAATACCAAAAGTACAAACGGGTCGCCGAAGATCTTGGTCAGCGGGCGATCGCCGGTCGAGACGTATTCGGGCGAGGCACCGAGGCGCCCGTGTCGGACGGCGTGCAACCATTGGCCAAGTTCAGCGTCTTCAAGCTGATCGACGCGCTCAAGAAGGTCGCAGAACGCATCAACGCCGAGATCTCACTCGAGGTCGATGCCGAGCGAATGACCATCCAGGAACGCATCGGCAACTTGGTCGAGGTCCTGCGTGACCGCGGGCGATGCCGATTCGACGAGCTCTTCGAAGGGGTGACCACGTCCTATGACTTGGTGGTGACGTTCCTGGCGCTCCTCGAGATGGCCAAGATGCGAATCGCAAGCGTCTACCAAACCGATCACGAAGAGCCCATCTACCTCGAGTACACGCTCCTCGATGCGAGCGGCGAGGCACTGATCCCGGACGATGTGGCTCGCACACTCTCAGGCCACGAAGCGCCCGACATGAACGAATCAACCGACGAACGCCGTGAGTCCGTGGTGGTCCCCGCAGGCTCTTCCGAGGCCTACGGATGGATCGAGGACGAGTTGAAGCCATGAGCAACCCCCAGGCACACACCGAGGCAGACCCCGCCACAAACACAAACGGCGCCGCCGGACCCCGGACAGAAACGTCATCGGTGCTCAAGAACGTCCTCGAGAGCCTGATTTTCGTTGCCGACAAGCCGGTGTCCGCCAAGCGACTGGCGCGCACCGCCCACGCGACCCTCGCCGAAGTCCAGCCGTTGTTGGACGAACTCGTCGCCGACTACCAACACCGGGGCGTTCGACTCTACTTCATCGCGGGCGGGTACCAGTTCCGATCGGCCTCGGACAGCTCTGAGTTCGTGAAGAGCTTCGTCGCCCCGAGGCCACTTCGTCTCACGCGGGCGCAGCTCGAGACGCTCGCCATCGTGGCCTACCGTCAGCCGATCACCCGCCCCGAAGTCGACGAAGTCCGCGGCGTCGATTCCGGGTCGTCGCTTCGAATGCTCGCGGAGAGGAGCCTGGTCAAGACGCTCGGCCGCAAGGACGAACCGGGTCGTCCACTCGTGTACGGCACCACCGCACGCTTCCTCGAATTCTTCGGGCTGAGCACCCTCCAAGACCTGCCAACCCTCCAGGAGTTCAGCGACCTCACCGACGAGCACAAAGCGCTCTTCGAAGAGAAGACGGGCGAGTCGATCGACATCGCCTCGGCGGAGATCGCGGCCGCGGAGGCCCTGGAGCAAGCCGAGCAAGAGCTCCTCGAAAAAGAGGAGGCCGCGCGCCTGGCCGCGGAGCAAGCCGCGTACGAAGACGACGACGACTTCGAAGGCGAGACCGACGACGAAGACGACGAGGACGACGAATGACCTTTCAAGAGCTTGTCCTCGCGCTCGAGAAGTTCTGGTCCGAGCACGGCTGCTTGATCGTCCAGCCTTACAACTCGGAGGTCGGGGCCGGGACCTTCAACCCTCATACGTTCCTCCGCGCGATCGGGCCGGAGCCATGGAACGTCGCCTATGTTGAGCCCAGTCGAAGGCCAACCGACGGTCGATACGGCGAGAACCCGAATCGGCTCCAACAGTTCCACCAATATCAAGTGATCCTCAAGCCGTCGCCGCTCGAAATCCAAGAGCTTTACCTCGACTCGCTGCGCGCCCTTGGCACCGACCCACACCGCCACGACATCCGCTTCATCGAGGACGACTGGGAGTCGCCGACCCTGGGCGCCTGGGGGCTTGGATGGCAGGTGTGGCTCGACGGCCTGGAGATCAGCCAGTTCACGTACTTTCAGCA
The DNA here is from genome assembly GCA_039028875.1 of Myxococcota bacterium. Taxonomy (GTDB): domain Bacteria; phylum Myxococcota_A; class Polyangia; order Polyangiales; family Houyiibacteriaceae; genus SG8-38. Next base: position 84,712 of record JBCCHE010000016.1, read on the forward strand.
GTGCGGCGGCATCGATTGCAAACCGATCAGCGGTGAGCTGACGTACGGCCTTGAACGAATCGCGATGTACCTCCAGGACGTCGACGACGTCTACGAGCTGACGTGGGCGCCAGGGATTCGCTACGGCGACCTCTACAAGCGCGCCGAATGGGAGTGGAGTACCTACAACTTCGAGCAGGCCGACACTGCCCTCCAAGACGAGCTCTTCACCCAGTACGAGGCCCAGGTGAGCAAGTTGCTGGGGCTCAGCGCCAAGCGCGGGAAGGGCGGCGCACTGCAGTTCGACCGGGCGCCCCTCGAACGTTTGGTCCTCCCCGCGTACGACGCCGTCATCAAGTGCAGCCACTACTTCAACGTCCTCGATGCGCGGGGCGCGATCAGCGTCACCGAACGTCAGCGATACATCGGCCGAGTCCGCTTCATCGCACGCGCGGTGGCGGAGTCCTGGTATGCCCAGCGAGAAGCGTTGGGCTTTCCCCTCGTCGAGGCGGCCGCCGCGCAGTAGCGGCCGATTGCACCGTTGGATCGGGTCTGGTAGCAACGCCTCTCCATGTCCGCCGAGTTTTTGCTGGAGATTGGGACCGAGGAGCTGCCGTCGTCGTTTGTGACGCACGCGCTCGGCGCGATGAAGGCTGCCGCCACCGATCTTGTCTCCCAGTCGAGACTTGGCTCAGCCTCGCTGGAGATCAGCGAGCTCGGCACCGCGCGGCGACTCGCGCTGCGGATCCGGGGGCTGTCGACCTCGCAGCCCGACCGGAGCGAGACGGTGACGGGACCGCCGTGGAAAGCCGCCTTCGAGGAGGACGGCACCCCCAAAAAAGCGGCCCTCGGCTTCGCGAAGAAACACGGAGTCGAGGTCTCGGCCCTCGAGAAGACGACCACAGACAAGGGCGACTATGTGTCGGTCCACGTCCACGAGCCCGGCCGCCCGACCGAGGTCGTGCTTCAAGAGATCCTGCCGCAGCTCTGCCAGCGCATCACCTTCCCGAAGTCGATGCGATGGGGCGCCGGCGAGGTCGCGTTCGGCCGCCCCATCCACTGGGTCGTTGCCCTTCTCGGGGGCGAGGTGGTCGACTTCAAGTTCGCTGGGGTGTCGTCTGGAAGGCAGACGAGGGGCCATCGTTTTCTCGCGCCCGAGCCGTTCGACCTTTCCGACGCCACGCGCTACGTCGCAGCGCTCGAAGAGGCACACGTGTGGGTCGACCTCGGCACGAGAAAGCGGCGAATGCTCGAAGCCCTCGACGACGCAGCCGCGGCTCTCGGCGGGGTCGTCGAGCCCGACGCGTTTCTGGCGGACGAGTGCACCTCGCTCGTTGAGGAACCGTTCGTCGTGCCAGGATCTTTCGACCCATCGTTTCTGGCGCTCCCAGAGGAGGTGGTCATTGCTGTGATGCGCGACCACCAACGCTACTTTGCCGTTCGGAACCGGGAAGACGGCACGCTCTTGCCGTCGTACTTGAACGTGGTCAACACCGCCGAGGACCCAGCGACCATCGCCAAGGGCAATGATCGCGTTCTGCGTGCCCGCCTCGCCGACGCCCGCTTCTTCGTCGAAGAAGATCGCAAGGCGCCACTCGAGAAACGTCTCGACAAACTCGAGTCGGTCGTCTTCCAGTCGAAACTTGGAACGATGGGGGCAAAGGTTCGTCGCATTCGAACGGTTGCCTGCGCGGTCGCCCTCGAGACCGAGGCCGACGCGGCTGCCGCTGAGGAAGCGGCCAGGCTCTGCAAGGCAGACCTCGAGACCTTGATCGTGTACGAGTTCCCGGAACTCCAGGGGGAGATGGGGCGTTGGTATGCCCTTCGTGAGGACATCGACCCGGTCATCGCCAACGCAATCCGCGACCACTACCGACCGCAGGGTGCGGATGATCGCGTCCCCGAACACGCCGTTGGCGCGGCCGTGGCGATCGCCGACCGCATCGACACGCTCGTCGGTTGCTTTGGGATCGGCCTGGTACCAAGCGGGTCCGCCGATCCCTTCGCGCTGCGACGCGCCGCGCTCGGGATCATTCGGATCGCGCTCGAGGGGCCGATGGATGTCGATCTCGCAATGATCATCGATCGCGCGTTGACCTCGTACGAAGGCGACGCCTCGCTGGCTTCGTCGGAACAAGTCCGGGAGTCGCTCGACGAGTTCTTCCGAGGTCGCATCCGAGCGCTTGCGAAAGACCAGTACGGCGCAGACGTGGTCGACGCGTGCCTCGGCGCTTGGGACGGCAAGTCGATTCGCGACCTTCGCTCTCGCATGGAGGCCGTCGCCGAGGTCAGAGCGGCGGCCGAGTTCGACGCACTGGCGGTCGCCTTCAAGCGCGCCTTCAACATCACGAAGGACAGCGCCCGAGGCCCGGTCGACCGTGGACTTCTCGAACCGGGCGCCGAGTCCGACCTGGCCGACAGGTTCGGGACCGTCCGCGATCAGATTCGGGAGGCGACCCAAAAGCGACGGTACGCGGACGCCCTGAAGCTCGTCGCGACCGAGCTCGGTCGACCGATCGACCGGTTCTTCGAGGAGGTGTTCGTCATGGTCGACGACGCCGCCGTGAGGGAGAATAGGCTTCGTTTGCTTGGGGAAATCGCCGACACGGTCAACGGCGTTGCACACTTCCACCAGCTTGCGACAAAGTCTTAGCGACGTGGCGCATCTCTATCCGCTCGATGTCCCGCTCGACCCGGAGCGTCGAGCCGCTCTCCTCGGTGTCAAAGCTGCGGGTCTTCAGGAGATGGCCGCGCTCGGGATCCCGGTGCCGCCAGGCTTCACGATCACGACCGGGGTTGGCACCCAGTACCGACGAGATGGCACCTGGCCCGCGGGGCTCGAAGTGACAGTTCGGGAGGCGATGCGCGCCATCGAGTCGGCCCTCGGGCGCCGCTTCGGCGATGCAGCAACCCCGCTTCTGGTTTCCGTTCGCTCCGGCAGCCCCGTCTCGATGCCAGGAATGATGGACACGGTTCTCAACGTTGGGATCCACGAAGGAGCCCTCGATGGCCTCTCGGCCATGCACGGCGGCCCTCGATTCGCACTCGATGCGTACCGTCGCTTGATCCAGATGTACGGAACGGTCGTTCGTGGGATCGGTGCCAACCGCTTTCAGTTCGTCCTCGGGGAATTGAAAACAGACTTGGGTGCCCCACGGATGCTCGACTCGGAGGTCCCAGAGGACGCGCTCCGTGAACTGGTGGACGCGAACCTCGCGATCGTCGCCGAAGACGGTACGCCCTTTCCGCAAGACCCAGAGCAGCAACTCTGGGAGGCCATCGGTGCGGTCTTCGAGTCGTGGAACAACCCAAGAGCGGTGCGGTATCGGCAGATGCAGGCGATCGACCCGGACGTCGGCACCGCCTGCACGGTGCAAGCGATGGTCTTCGGCAACAGCGGTCCTCACAGTGGCTCCGGCGTGGCGTTCACCCGAAACCCATCGAACGGCCACCGGGAACTCTACGGAGAGTACCTTGCCAACGCCCAAGGCGAGGACGTCGTCGCCGGGATCCGAACACCCGCGGCACTGACTGCGAATGCGGCGGCCCCTGGCAAAGAAGCCGAAAGCCTCGAGGTGTCGCTCCCGGAAGCCTTCTCCGAGATCGTCGATCACTGTGCGACGCTCGAAGCCCACTTTGGCGACATCCAGGACGTGGAGTTCACCATCGAGGACGGGCGCCCGTACCTTCTGCAAACACGGTCGGCCAAACGATCGGCCCACGCCGCCGTCCGTGCGGCCGTCGACATGGTGCACGAAGGGGTACTGTCGAAGTCGGAGGCGTTGCTCCGGGTCGACCCTCGCGCCCTCGAGCAGCTTCTTCGCGCTCGTTTGCCCGGCATCGACGAACTGGCCTCGCAGGGAATCGCTCCCTTCGCCGTGGGTTTGCCCGCGAGCCCGGGCGCCGCATCGGGCCGGATCGTGTTCGACGCCGACGACGCGGTTCGCCTGGCCAGCGAGGGGCAGGAGGTCATCCTGGTGCGCCCCGAGACCAGCGCCGACGACATCCACGGGATGCGGGCGGCCAAGGGCGTCGTGACGGCGGCCGGAGGCATGACCTCCCACGCCGCGGTGGTCGCGCGCGGCCTTGGGAAGAGCTGTGTCGTGGGATGCGGCTCGCTCGACATCGACCTACGCCGCCGAACCGTTCGCCTCGACGGGGATAGAGGGCGCGCGCTCGGCGAGGGCGACATGCTGACCCTCGACGGGTCGACGGGTCGTATCTACGACGGAGAGCTCGATGTGGTCGCATCCGCGACGGTCGACGAGTTCGAGGAGTTGATGTCCTGGGCGGACCAAGTCCGTCGCATGCGTGTCTACGCGGAGGCCGATACGCCGAGGGCCGCAAGGGCAGCGCTCAGTTACGGCGCCGAAGGGGTCGGCCTGTGCCGCACCGAGCACATGTTCTTCGCCAAGGACCGCCTGTTCGCGATGCGGTGCGCGTTGCTGGCCCCCGAGAGCGAGGCACGGACGCATTGGCTTACAAAGCTCGAGCGCGCCCAGCGAGACGATTTCGTCGAGTTCTTTCGCGCGATGGCCGGGAGGCCCGTGACGATCCGCCTGCTCGACCGCGCACTCCAAGAGTTCATGCCGGACTCCGAAGAGGCCGTGCTCGAGATCGCCGAGGCCCTGGAGCTCGAGCCTGAAGAAGTACGCGCGACCGTCGCGCGGCACCACGAAGAGAACCCAGACTTCGGACAACGAGGCGTGCGCTCGGGGCTCACAACGCCGGGGCTCTACGATATGCAGCTCCGCGCCATGTTCTTCGCCGCGCGCGACTGCGCCGAGCAACGTGTACCCGTCGAACTCGAGGTGCTGGTCCCGATGGTCGCGTTCGCGAGCGAGGTCGAGGCGGTGAGCCAGATCATGCAAGGCGTCGAACGGCAGGTCTTCCAAGACGCAACCCAAGAGACCGCCGCCAGGTTCACCGCCCGAATGGGAACGATGATGGAGTTGCCGCGGGCGTGTCTGGTCGCTGGGGACCTTGCGACGCACAGCGAAGTCTTCTCGTTCGGGGGGAACGACCTCACCCAGGCGGCGCTCGGGATGAGTCGCGAGGACACCGCCAGGTTCCTCCCGAGCTACGTGAACGCCCTTGGCCTGATCCGTCAGGACCCGTTCACGCACCTGGACGATGGTGTCCTCGAGCTCATGAAGATGGCGCTCGACCGAGGTAAAGCGGCGCGGCCAACGCTCGTCGCAGGACTTTGTGGGGACCAAGGGGGCTACCCCGCATCCATCGAGGCCTGCGAAGCGCTTGGCCTCGATTTCATCTCGTGCCCGCTCCCGAGGCTCCCAGGGGCGCGCCTCGCCGCAGCACAGGCCCGTCTCCGCCAGCTCAAGAAGCGCACCGACCCGTTTTCTGCTTGCTGAAGCCCGCGCCGCATGTTCCAATACAGGTTGGACTTTGTGGTGACACTGTATGCCCGGTAGCGTACGAAGGATCGATGACGGCCGAGAGATCGGAGCGCGCCACTCCGGCGTGTCTCGGACGGCCGACGCGCTGATCGGCACCGTCATCGATGGTCGCTATCGCGTTGAGGCCCTCCTTGGCGAGGGCGGTATGGGGCTCGTTTACCGCGTGACCCACACGAAGCTCGACAAGCCCCTCGCGATCAAAGTGCTCCGAACCGAGAACATCCGGGACGACGAAGTGCTGGCGAGGTTTCAGCGAGAGGCGCAAAGCGCTTCGAACATCGGCAACGAGCACATCATCGACATCCACGACTTCGGGACGCTCCCGGACGGCTCGACGTACTTCGTGATGGAGTGCCTCGAGGGAGTCGACCTGATCGATGCCCTCGACGACACGGTCCGGCTCAGCGAAGCCCGGGCAGTCCACATTGCGAGGCAGATCTGCATCGCCCTTGGCGCCGCGCACGATGCGGGGATCGTGCACCGCGACCTGAAGCCAGAGAACGTTTTCCTCACGCGCCGAGGAGACGACAGAGACTTCGTCAAAGTGCTGGACTTCGGCATCGCGAAGGTGACCAATCGTCCGCATCGGCTGACCAGAGACGGTGAGGTCCTCGGCACGCCCCACTACATGTCTCCGGAGCAATGCTCCGGCGATGAGGTGGATCATCGAACCGACATCTACGCGCTCGGGGTCCTTCTCTACGAAATGGTGACGGGTCACGTGCCGCACGACGCCGACACGATGATGGCGATTCTGACGAAGCAGATGTACGAGGATCCCGTCGCACCCCGAACCCGTGTGCCAGGCATTTCGGCGGAGCTCGAGCGGGTGATCCTGTGCTCGCTCGAAAAGAAGCCCGAGCAACGTTACGCGACGATGCAAGCCATGGAGGCCGACCTCCACCGCCTCGAGCAGGAACCGCAGGCCGGCGGCCAAGACACCCTGACCTTGGGCCCTGTCCGCCGCGCCAAGCCGACGGGGCTCAGCAAGCGAGCGAAACTCATCGCCGCGCTGGCTTTGGGCGGGATCGTGACGACGCTCGGCACCGTTGGCGCGCTCACCTGGTTTGGGGATCCTTCGACGGGCGGCGCCGCCACCTCGCGCAAGCCCGGCCCAGCAGCGGCAGCCGAAGGGGCTCCACCTGAGCAACCTGCCACCCATGACTCCGTGGACCCGCCCGCGCCGGCAGAGGTCGATTCGGCGAGGCCAAGCACGACCCCTGCCGCCACGCCCGCTCGGGCACGTCCTCAGGACGACGCTCGGCGCCGGGCACGACGACGACGGTCGACCCAAGAGCGCCCCGACTCGAGCAACGGACCCATCCTCGATCCCTGGAAATAGCGTGTTCACAGCCAGTTGCCCTGGTTAGGCCGAACGGCTAGGGTGGCGCGTCATGGGGTCGCGATTCGGCCCACGGGGTGGAAGTTCCGTCTTCTCCCTGGGGTTCTTGCTTATGCTCGGAGTGCTCGCCGGCGGCTGCGTCAACAAGGACGGAGAGACGCTCCCGCCGGGCCTGATGACGTTCCCCATCGCGATTCAGCTCTCGCAGGCCGATGGTGACGACCCCCCCGGGTTCGTGTTCGTCGCCAACTCGAACTTCGCCCTCCAGTTCAATACCGGCACGCTTCAGTCCTATGACCTCGACGTCATGAACGCGGCGCTCGATAGCACCGGTGATTTCGAGGGGATCGGGTGCGCCGGGGCTGGTTTCCTCAACATCTGCCTTCAGCGCGGCGTCGCCGGCGGCATTCGAGAGTCCTGTGTCCCGGAGCTTGGCGGGGAGCAGGTCAGCGACTGCGAGTGCGTGCCGATGGTCGAGCCCGATTGCGTTCCGTGCAGCTGCGATCCGAGCCAAACCGACGGCCTTCAGTGCGACCCAGTGCCGGCAGACCGGTGCTCCGTCCTACCGACACAGCTCGCTCTTCGGGACCAGGGCGCGCTTCTCAGCACGGTGGTCGCCCCCGGGTTGCTGCCGTCGGAAGTCCAGATCGGATCGTTTGCCGACGGCCTTTCCCTCTCGAGTCAGGGCGATCGACTCTATCTCCCCGTTCGAAGCAACTCGAACCTCACCTATGTCGACGTCGACGCCAACGGCATCCTGACGTGTGGCGCGGACCCAAGCGCGGTGGTGCAGTCCTGCTCGGCAGTCTACCGAGACGGTGCGTCGGTCCAGGCCAATCCCAACGCGCCTGAGCCCGTCGTCCTTCCCCAGGACCCGGTCGATGTCTTCTCGGGTAGCATCCGAGAAGACTTCGGGGCGGACGCGGATGGCGACTACATCCTGATGGCGCATCGCGAGGGCGAAGCAAGCTTGTTCTTGGACCAAGACGTCGATGGTGAGCGGCGGCCGCGCATCGTGGCGACGATTGACGAGCTTGCCGCCGAACAGGTCACCATCACGCTCGAGCCGCCGTCGAACATCAACGAAAACGCTCCGAAGACCGGGACCGCTTGGATCTCCAGCCAGCTGACGCCGTTCGTCTCGCGTGTGGGCGTGGGGATCACCGACCCCATCGACGAAAGCAGCCTCTCCAACGTTGGCACGCTGATCATCTCGGGCATCGACACCGGCGACAGCATGCGAGACATTCAGTTCGACCCGCGCGGCAACGGGCTCGCGTACCTGCTTTCGCGGTCGCCCGAATCCCTGGTCGTCGCGCAACGCCAGGCGGCGGGTGACCAGTTGAATGTCGTTGCGCAAACCTCGGTCTGCGAAGGGCCGTCGCGAGTCAAGCTCGTCGAGCTCGAGACCCGGCAGGGCGACCCGGTTCTGACCGCATTTGTCAGCTGCTTCAATCAGCGCCAAATCGAGATCATCAACCTCGAGCTCCTTCAGTCGATCACCGTCCTGACCAACATCAGCGGCGCCTTCGAGTTCGCGGTCGACCCCGCTCGCGAGCGACTGTACGTCGCCGACTTCAGCATCTCGGTGCTTCGCGTCGCAGACCTCGGCCCCCTGATCGATTGCCTGGAAGCCCCGACTGGCGGCGGCACCGGCGGCACCGGTGGCGCAGGGGGCGCGGGCGGCATGGGCGGCGCCGGTGGGGCTGGTGGCGCGGCCGGTGCTGGCGGCATGGGTGGCGCAGGTGGAGCTGGTGGCGCGGCGGGTGCTGGCGGCATGGGTGGCGCAGGCGGAAACGGCGGCACAGCAGGCGCTGGCGGTGCGGCGGGCACTGGCGGCATGGGTGGCGCAGGCGGAAACGGCGGATCCGGCGGCACGGGTGGCGGCAGTAGTGGCGGGACCGGTGGAACCGGCGGGCAAGAGCCCGTCTCCGCAGAGTGCGCCCCGTTCTTGGTTGGTTTGGTCGGCCTCCCTCAACCCGTCTCGGAGTTCCCACGATGAACCGGGGCTTGGTCATCGCTCTTTGCGTCCTCGGGCTCCTGGCCTGCGACCGCGGAGGCAACCAGGTCGTCATCCCCGACCTCGATCGCCCCGGGAAGCTCGACCTCTTCTGCGCCGACATCGAAGACGTGATCCAAGACGTCTCGTTCAACGTTCGAAGCCTGCTCCCCCTCGAGGCGTGCGACTTCGAAACCGAGCAGATCCCAGAAGACTTCGACCCGAACACCTTCGGGGCGGTGACCCAGGTTCAGCGCGGCGAGGTCGCATCGATCAGCTTTACCGAGCAATTCGTCGTCAATACCAACCAAACAGTCCCCGGCGTTACCGGCTTCGTCGTCGACGAGCAACCGACGGGCATCAAGGTCTCCCCGGCCGATCCGTCGTTCACGTACGTGAGCAGCTTCTCGGCGAAGACACTCCAAGCCTACGCCACCGAGCTCATTCTCGGGGTCGACGACGACTCGCTACCGCCACCCGAGCGGGTGTCGTTCGACGCAGGACCGACGGATTTGGCGCTCTACGAGAGCGTGACCGTACAACCCGATGTTCGGACCGACGACGACAACATCATCATCCCCGACCAGATCACGCCTGGCGAAATCGCGTACCGGTTCCTGTTCGTCCCTGTGCCCGATCTAGGGGCCGTTTACCAAGTGGAATGGGATCTCGCGAGCAACTCGTGGCTTTCTCCGACCGCGATTCCTCTCGCGACCCAAGACTGCGACACGATCACCCCGGTCGAAGCCGACCCCGAGGCGCCCAACTATGATCGGGTCTGTCCGAGCGTGCGTGAAGTCAAGATCGTCAACACGACCCTCACGTGCACCCCACCACCCACCGACGGCCCCCGACCCGTCGCCGTCCACGTCGACGATGGAGGTACGCCAGAAGACGCCTCCGACGACTACCTTCTCGTCGCCGACAACAACCTTCCTATCATTCATCGATTCGCGCTCGGAGAGAATGGCGCAGCAGGCTCGACCGACGAGCCAATCGCGGTGGGAACACCGACGTCGACCGTGGTGTCGACTCCTTTCGTTCCCGCGACGTTCGACAACACCGAGGCGACCCAACGCTACCTCTACGCGGTCAGCTCGATCGACGACAGC
>JBCCHE010000017.1:0-92488 GCA_039028875.1 Myxococcota bacterium
CCGCTAACCTGCCCAACGGTGCGAAAAAGCCCCCAGAAAAGAGCCTTAGACAGGCACGGCGCCATCTATGCCTAAGGTTTTCCGCGCTGACAAGGGGGTTTGTGCGCTTTCGCAAAGAAAAATTCAGGGGTTAAGCCGATCTCACCTCGGCCCAACACCTGGGTGACGCCCGGGAGCCGACCCGAGCGCGGGTTACCCCCAGGTCTTCCACAGGTTCCCGCCTGACATCGTGCGGGTTCTGACACGCGAGCGACGCGTTGAGAAATCAGCCATGTTTTCATAGCCTTGAACGGTGAAAGTTCCCAAGCTCCTTCACAATTCAGCGCGCGCCGGTCAACGATCAGGCGGGTTTTTCCACAGCGCTTCGGCGAGGACCCGCGGCGCGAACCGCCTCGAGCAGCGCTTCCGTGCGAGCCGTCATATCGCGCTCTTCGGCGGGGGTGGCGTGATCGTGCCCGAGCAAATGAAGCAGGCCGTGTGCGAGGAGAAAGGTCACCTCATCGACGATCGTCCGGCCATGCGCTTTGGCCTGCGCGGCGGCGGTCGGCATCGAGATCACGACGTCCCCGAGGAGCGTCGGCTGGGCATCTCCGCCGGGCCCCTCCCGCATCGCAAACGCGAGAACGTCGGTCGGCTTGTTGCGGTCTCGATAGCGACGGTTGAGCGCCCGGATCGTCGCGTCATCGCAGAGGAGGATCGACAGCTCCGCGTCGCCAAGACCCAAGGCGTCGAGCATGACCTCAGCCCGCCGCGCGACCTCGGGATGGCGCACCGAGCGACGCCGGACGCCACGCGATCGAAGCCAGATGGGCATCCAAGCCTCCTGCGATCGCCCCGCGGAGTCGTCAAGCCCCCCGGGGTGCTCGCACAGCCGTCGTTGCTATGCTCGCGCGATGTTTGACACCGTTTTGATCCTCCGTCGGGGCGAGGCCGCGACTCGCGTCGCCCGAAGCTGTCGGCGGATGGGGGTGACCTCGGTGGCCATCGCCTCAAAGGACGAGCCAGCGAGCCGCCACGTCGACGCAGCGGACCGAACCATCGAGGTGGAGCTCGACGCAACGGGGGCGATCCCCGCCGAAACGCTGCCGAGGGTCTTCGCGGAGGCCGAAGCAGAAGCGGTCCATCTCGGCTACCAAGGTCAGCCGCAGATGTGGGAACTCGCGAGCGCCGCCGAGAAGGCGGACCTGGCGGTGGTCGGAACGGATCTCGACGTTCTCGGTGCGCTTACCGATCCGACGACTCTCCGTTCGGCCGCCGAGCGCGCGGGCGTCAAGGTGGTGGAGGACTCTGGGGCGATCTTTCGTCCTCGAGAAGTCGGGGTGCTCGTCGCGGCCGACACCCACGGCGACGCAATCGCGATCGCCGAGTGCGATCGCAGTCTGTCGGTCGATGACCGGGTGATCCTCCACGAGAGCCCGGCGCCGGAGCTTTTCTTCCGTCGGGACGGCGAAGCCTTTCGCCTGTCGCTGTTCGAGTCGGCGCGAAGGCTTGCCTGCGAACTACGCTACGCCGGCCTCCTCGAGGTCCGGTTCCAACTGGACCCGGATGGACGTGCCTGGGTGCTCGGCGTCTCGATAGGACTCCCCCGTCACCACACGCTGATCGAAATGGTCACCAAGGTGGATCTGGTCGGCGAACAGCTTCGGATCGCATCCGGCGACCCTCTCACCGAACAACTCCGGTCGCTCAAGGCACGAGGGCACGCGCTCGCGACATCGATCGTGGCCATCGACAACCCGGACGCCAGCGTGGCCTCGCTCTCGATCGCACCGGCACCCCAAGGTCGCGTTCAGTCTGCCGCTTCGGCAACGTTGGGCCTCCCGCTGCCCGCGGACGATCGACCGCTGATCGCCAAGTTGACCACCTACGACCCGATTCGTCACCGAGCGTTGCTCGCCATGGACCGGATCCTCGCAGAACTGAAGGCGGAACCGTTCGAGACGAACGTCGGCGAAGTACGGCGCATTCTTGCCGACTACGCGTTTCGCGCGGGCCAGTACGACACCCAGTCGGTGGATCGGTTCGTCTCCTAGGTCGCCCGAGGGCCAATCGGCGAAGCGGTGGACTCAAGCGGCGAACGTGGACTTGCCAGCGTACACGGCTTGATCGCCAAGCTGCTCTTCGATCCGGATCAGCTGGTTGTACTTCGCGATTCGCTCGGAGCGTGATGCGGAGCCGGTCTTGATTTGACCAGCGCCGGTGGCGACCGCCAAGTCCGCGATGAACGTGTCTTCCGTTTCGCCACTTCGGTGCGAAATAATCGAGGCATAGCCGTGCAATGCCCCGAGGCGGATGGTGCGAAGAGTCTCCGTCACGGTTCCGATCTGATTCACCTTCACGAGAATCGCATTGCCGACCCCGCGATCGATCCCCATCTGGACACGCGAGGTGTTGGTCACGAACAGATCGTCGCCGACGAGTTGAACGTTCGTCCCCAAGCGCTCGGTCTGCACTTTCCAACCGTCCCAGTCGTTCTCGTCCATGCCGTCCTCAATGCTGACGATGGGGTACTTCGAGCAGTACTCGGCGTAGGTATCGACCAAGCCGGCGGCGTCGACCGGCTTCTTGTCGAACGTGTATCGGGCGGTCCCGGCGTCGTAGAACTCGCTCGCGGCGCAGTCGAGCGCGATGCCGATCTGCTCACCGGGTCGATAACCGGCAGCCTCGATCGCCTTGGCCACGAACGAAAGCGCTTCTTCGTTCGTGGCGAGGTGCGGCGCGAACCCTCCCTCGTCGCCGACCCCCGTGGCGTGACCAGCCTCTTTGAGCAGCTTTTTGAGGTGATGGAACGTCTCGGCCCCGGCCCTAAGCGCCTCGCTGAACCGCTCGAAGCCGTAGGGCGCGACCATGAACTCTTGAATCTCAAGGCCGCTGTCTGCGTGCGCGCCGCCATTGATGATGTTCATCAAAGGAGTCGGAAGAACGTGCGCCTGCGCCCCACCGAGGTACCGCCAAAGCGGAAGACCTACAGCATCCGCGGCTGCTCGGGCGACTGCCATGGACACCCCCAGGATCGCATTGGCGCCGAACACCGACTTCGAGTCCGTTCCGTCCGCATCGAGCATCGCTTGGTCGACGCCGAGCTGGTCGAGCGCATCGAGGCCGACGACCTGCGGCGCGACTTCGGCGACGACGTTGTCGACGGCCTTCAGGACGCCTTTGCCGAGGTACCTTTTCTTGTCGCCGTCTCGCAACTCGAGGGCCTCATGTTCACCGGTCGATGCGCCCGACGGAACGGCTGCCCGGCCCGTCGCGCCACCCATGAGTTCGACGTCGACCTCAACGGTCGGGTTTCCCCGCGAGTCGAGGATCTCACGTGCTCCCACTGCGATGATTTCGGTCATGGCTACACCTCGCGCAGCCCTTAGCGGCTGTCTGGCGGCAGCGCAAGGATGTGGATGCTAGGCTCCGCCGCGATGAACGCCCTACTCTTCATTCCTTGGTTCCGCCTCGAAGCTTGGAACATCCCTTTGCCCTTTTCGGTACCCGTCCTCGGTGACACGTTGTCGATACAACCGTTCGGAGTCCTCGTGGCCACGGGCGTCTTGCTGGGTGCGTGGGTGGCCGGGCGCTTCGCCGAACGAAACGGGCTCGATGTCGTCGCCACCGGCGACCTAGTCACATGGGCCGTCGTGACCGGCTTCATCACTGGCTATCTTCTCAACGGCTTCTTTTACGAGCGTGAAACGTTCATTCGCGTGATCACGCACCCGTCGGAGTTCTTCACCACGTGGCTTGGACTTTCAAGCTACGGCGGTTTCTTCGGCGGGATCCTCGGGTGTTTCCTCTGGCGCTGGCGTACGAAGAAGCCGCTCCTCCCATACGCCAACGCGGTCTGCTTCGGGCTTCCGGTCGGCTGGCTTTTTGGCCGCACGGGCTGCTTCGTGGTGCACGACCACGCCGGCAAGGTCACCGATTTTCCTCTGGCGGTCGCCGACTATCACTTTGGATCGCCGCCATATCTCCCGCGCCATGACCTCGGCCTCTACGAAGTGTTCTACAGCCTCGCCATTATCGCGCTGTTCTTCGCCCTCGAGCGGAAGAGAAGGCGCGTGGTCGGCTTCTACTGCGCGCTGCTGCCGCTCGCGTACGCGCCGGGTCGCTTCTTTCTCGACTTCTTGCGAGCCACGCCGCTCGAAGGCGGAGACATACGCTACGCAGGACTCACCCCCGCACAGTGGTCTTCGATCGCCATGGTTGCGATCGGGCTTGCGGTCTGGCGGTACGTCTCGCGACACGAGCCAAGCACCGAGCTGCGAGAGGCCTAGGGCGAGCCCGCTCTGGGCCCGGACCCAGTGCCGGCTGTCACTTCAGCGACACCACGGTGAGTTGCGGGCCACCCTCTTCCGGGGTGGCCTGGCGGTAGTCGCCGACGTAGGACGTGTCCTGGGCGAGATGTGCGTGAATCGCCTCCCTGAGGGCCCCGCTGCCGACGCCGTGCAGAATGAAGGCGCTCGGCTCGGCAGCGCCGAACATGCGGTCGAGAAACGCGACCGCCATCGCGACAGCCTCGTCCGCACGCATCCCGCGGACATCGAGCGTATTGTCGCGTGTCCGAACAGTTCGCTCGCGTGTCGCGGGGGTGAGCGCCGGCGCTCGAGTCCGCCTTTCGCGCCCGATCGGCTCGGCTTGTTTGACCGAACGCAGATCTGAGACGTCAACCCACAGCTTCATCATCCCTGCGGACACGCGGATCTTCCCTCGCGCCTCGGTCTCGATGACCTCTGCGACGCTTCGCAGCCGGTTGACCCAAACCCGGTCTCCGGCCCGGACGGAGGATGGGTCGATTTCCGTCGTCTCGACCGGTTCCGGTTCGAGGTTCGTGCGCTCTTCGTCGAGTTTGGACAGCAGCTCACTGCCCTCGCCCGCGAGCGTTTGAACCGCCGCCAGCGCCTCGGTCGACGCGCGCTCGCGGAGAGCTCTTTTCGCGGCATCGAACCGCGCTTGAAGCTCGCGCACCTGCTCCACGAGCTTCGCCGCCTCGACCCCAAGACCTTTGGCATCTCGGGCCTCGAGCACCTTGCGCCTCGCCGCGAGCTTCGTCTCGGCATCGGCGAGCCCTGCGCGTTCGCGCTCGAGCCTTTGGGCCTCCGTGGCGGCCAGGCGTTTGGCGGCTTCGAGTTCCGCCACGAGTGCTTCGAAGCTGCGTGCGTGGTCTGGAAGTGCGCGCTCCGCCTTATCGACGATCTCGTTGGGGATGCCATATCGCCGCGCCACGTTGAGTGCGTTGGAGCCGCCTGGGACTCCCATGCCGAGCTGAAAGGTCGGCGCCATGCGCTCGAAATCGAAGCCCACGGATGCGTTCTTCATGTCGTCTCGATTGGCCGCGAGGGCCTTCAACGCTTCGTAGTGCGTGGTGACCGCAACGGCCGCGCGACGCTCGACCAGCTCGACGGTGATGGCGCAGGCGAGCGCCGCGCCTGCTTCTGGATCGGTGGCGCCAGCGAGCTCGTCCAGCAGGATGAGAACTCGCTCGTTCGCATGCGCGATCACCAACTTGAGCGTCATGAGATGCGCCGAGAACGTCGACAGGCTCCGTTCCAAACTCTGTTCGTCGCCCACCGCGGCCAGCACCGGCGCAAAGAAGCCACAAACGCCGCCCTCCTCAGCGGGGAAGGCGAGGCCGGCCCTCGTCATCAGGGCGGCCAGCCCAAGCATCTTGAGAGCGACCGTCTTACCGCCCGCATTCGGCCCCGAGATGACGAGCGCCTCTCCCCCTCGAAGATCGATGTCGTTCGGAACGACGTCGAGCCCCCGAAGCGCCAGCAACGGGTGCCTCGCACCGCGCAGCGAGATCGTTGGATGCTCGCTGAGCGAAACGAAGTGCGCGTCGAGGTCAACGGCAAGCCTGGCGCTCGCAGCCCGAAGGTCTGCATGGTCGAGCGCCTCGGCCGCGGCGCGGAGCTGGGGCACATACTGCCGCACGAGGTTCGACACCGCTGCCAGGATTCGACGCTCCTCTCGGTCGAGCTCTGCCTGCGCCATCTTCAGACGGTTCCCACGGTCGACGAGTTCGCGCGGCTCGACGAAGATCGTGGCCCCGCTCGCGCTCGATCCATGAACGATGCCGTGAAATTTCTCGTGTGCGTCGGCGCGGACCGGCAGGACGTAGCGCCCCTCTCGGAGCGTGTAGAACGAGTCTTGAAGGATCGCGCTTCGCTTCGCGATCAACTCCTCGAGCTTGCGGACGATGCGCCCACGTAGGTTCCCGACTTCCTGGCGCAAGTGCGCGAGCTCGACGCTGGCCGAGTCGAGAAGCAAGCCATCGTCGCCCACGGACATCCCGATCTCATCTTCAAGACCTTCGAGCGTGGGATCGACGGCGCAAGCCCGATCGAGAAACGGAACCTGTGACCTTCGTTCACTCAGGAACCGCCGAAGGGTCGCCGCGGCACGCAGCGAGAGCTTGATGTCGCGAAGGGCCTCTGCGTCGAGCACGCCATCCCTCTCAAGGTGCTGTAGAGACGGCTCGACTGCCTTGAGTCCATCGAGCGGAATCGGCTCACCGCGGCGCAGAAGTTGCCAGGCTTCGGTGGACTCGGACAGCGCGCGCGCGGTGTCCTCGAAGCTCTCTGCGAGAGGCAGCTCGAGCCGATCGCGAAGCGGTCCCTGGCACCGGTCGGCGACCGCTTGCGCCAGTTGGTCCCACTCGAGGTCAGCTAAGGTCTTGGCCTCTGCGTCACTCACCGAGCCCACGCTGGGACTTTGAGGTCGGACGCGCGGTTGGCATCGGACTTCGTGCGGCGAGGCTTGGCTGGCGTGCTGTTGCGTGGCTTCGCGGCGACTCTTCGGGGCGTCTTCAGCTCGATGAGCACTGTTTCCTCTTGCGTCGGCGTGATCAGGGTGCGGCCGGTGCGCTTGCCGAGTCTGGCACGCAAGATGAGCGGCGTCCCGCGGACCGCCACAAGCGTGCACGGCGCTTGCTCGCAGGCCGGGGAACCGTCCGCGTGAAAGACGGCACCGCCCGCCGGCTGGGTGGCCACGTGTACGTCGACCACGGTCGCGATCTCCGCTTCCACAGGCGATGCGTCCGTCGGTGTGGGCTCGACCAGCTGGTCGTCCGCTTCAGCCACTGTTACCGGCGCCGGCGTCGCAACGTTCGGCGCTTGCTCGCTTGCGTCGGCGTCCTTGCTGCTCGTGCCGAGGCCAAGCCACACCCCAATCGCGAGCGCGCACGAGACGGCCACGCCCCAGACCCAGCGCGGCTTGTGCCGGATCGGTGGCGGCGCCGGATCAGTCGCCAACAACTCGAGCGGCTCGGCCCGGGCGGCGCTGACCGCTGTGGCCGTACTGACCCGCCCGTCGAGCGCGCACTCGACCGCTTCGGCCAACTCCGCCGTGGTCTGGTACCGATCGTTCGGGTCCTTGGCGAGCGCTTTGCTGATGACCAATTCGATCTCGGGGCTCACCGCGGCTTCGGGATTGCTCTCGACGATGCGGGGCGGCTTGGCGAACAAGTGCTGGGTCAACACCCCCATGAACGTATCGCCAACGAAAGGTACCGTCCCGGCCAAGCACTCGTAGAGGATGATGCCCAGCGCATAGATATCGACACGATGGTCGAGGTCTTTGCCAGCGGCTTGCTCCGGCGACATGTACTCGGGCGTCCCGAAGATCATCCCCGTCTTGGTGAGCTTTCGGCCAGGCTGACCTTCGGTCTCGATGTCGCCCATCTTGGCGATCCCGAAGTCGACGATCTTCACGAACTCGGGATTGCCTTCCCTGGCGGTGAGAAAGATGTTCTCGGGCTTGATGTCACGGTGCACGATCTTCTTGTCGTGCGCGGCGCCGAGCGCGTGACAGCACTGAAGGACGATCCGGCACGTACGGTCCACAGCGATGGTCCCCTCGCGCCCGAGGA
Organism: Myxococcota bacterium; assembly: GCA_039028875.1. Taxonomy (GTDB): domain Bacteria; phylum Myxococcota_A; class Polyangia; order Polyangiales; family Houyiibacteriaceae; genus SG8-38. The sequence goes on from JBCCHE010000017.1 coordinate 7,862, forward strand.
CGTTCGCCAGATCTTCTCCCTCGAGGTACTCCATCACGAAGTAGCTGGCGCCGAACTGCGTCTCGCCAAAGTCCGATACGTTGACGATGTTGCGGTGGCCGATACGGGACGCGCTCTTGGCTTCCTGACGGAAACGCGCGACGACCTCGGGCCTGCCCGACAGGTCGTCTCGGAGCACCTTGATCGCAACGGGTTTGTCGATGTCCCGGTGTTTGCCCTCATAGACGAGGCCCATGCCACCCTCGCCGACCCGGCGAATGACTTCGTAGCGCCCGGCGAGCAGCGTGCCGACCAGGGGATCGTCCGGGTCGAGCGGCTTGCCGCCCATCTGCGAGGTGTTCACGAGGCGCGACGCGTCGACCGGACAGAAAACCTCTCCGCCCCCGTACTGAAACCTACAGGTGGGACATACTTTGTTCACGCTCCCGAGCTCCCCCACTCGTGTTTTCACGGTAGCATCGGCGCTTCCGGGGGGCCAAATGGGGTGGTCCCGAGCGGGCCTCGACCCCTGCCCACCGTTGCGAATCCCAAGGACCTTTGATACGCGCACGCGGTGGGCACGACGGTGCAGAAGCTCGATGCGACCCTGATCGATCAGATCGCGGCCGGGGAGGTCATCGAGCGCCCTGCCAATCTGGTGAAGGAGCTCCTCGAGAACGCCCTCGACGCCGGTGCACGCCGGATTTCAGTGGATGTCCACGACGGCGGCCGAGCCCAGGTCCGCGTGTCCGACGACGGAACCGGCATGTCGCGAGAGGACGCCAGGCTCTGTGTAGAGCGGCACGCGACGAGCAAGATTCGTTCGTTCGAAGACCTGACGCATGTTCAGACACTCGGCTTCCGAGGCGAGGCCCTTCCTTCCATTGCGGCGGTCTCGCGACTGTCGATCACGACGCGGCGCCCTGAGGACCCCGAGGGAACCCGCATCGTCATCGAGGGCGGTGCGCACCGCGTGTGCGAGCCATGCGGTTGCCCCGCCGGCACGACAGTCGACGTCCAAGACCTCTTCTACAACGTCCCGGCCCGTCGGAAGTTTCTCAAGGCTCGGCAGACCGAAACCTCGAAGGTTATGGAGATTTGCCAGCGAACCGCTCTGATTCATCCGGATCTGCGACTCCAGGCGTCATCGGAGGGCCGAATGACCCGCAACTACCCGCCTGTGCGAACGCTCGCCGAGCGCGCCTACCAAGCGTTCGGCGATCTTCGGTTCGACGAGGTGGTCGCTTCCCGCGAAGGCCTGGAGGTGAGCGCAGTGCTCGCCCCGGTCACCCTCGCGCGGCCGGGCCCGCGGCACCTGTTCATCTACGTGAATGGCCGACCGATCGCCGATCGCGCCCTCGCGCGTGCCGTGGCGTTCGCCTATGGAGAGCGGCTCCCGCGAGGCCACTACCCACGCGGCATCGTGGCACTCAAGCTCCCGCCCGAGGACGTCGACGTCAACGCCCACCCGCAGAAGACCGAGGTTCGCTTTCGGCGGGCGTCCGGCGTGGTCGATGCGCTCAGCCGCATCCTCGGAAGCCGACTTCGCGCCGAGCCAGGTGGATCGGACCCGGTGATCTCTCGCGGGGCGACATCGGCGACCTTCCCGTCTGCACCCAAGAACGACGAAAGCGGAGTGTGGTCGCCGCCTCGCGTCTCCGAGCGGGTCAACACGTACGATTCGCGCCCGAGAGACGGGCTTCGTTTGGTCGCGCAACTGCATGGCCGCCACTTGTTGTGCGAGAGTCCGTCGCGGCTCCACCTCATCGACCGCCCTCGAATCGAACAGGTGGTCCTGAGCGATGACATGGCGCTGGCGCTCGAGGCCGGCCCGCTGACCCGCCAGGCGCTTTTGTTCCCGGATCGGCTGGAGCTCGACGACATGGCGCAACGAGTCCTCGCGCAGCACGACGCGCTGATCGCTTCCGTCGGGTTTGATTGGTCCTCGATGGGTGGCGAGTCGTTCGTACTGAGGTCGATCCCATCGGCTGTCGGAAACACCGCGGCGCGAGCCGCGTTCCTTGCTGCGCTGACCGCGCTCGACGACCATGGCGAGGCCCCACGCGAGGCCTTGATCCGATCCCTGGCCACCAGTGGCGCAGTACCAGCCGGTGAGCCGATGGACCCGGCGGCCGCGCGCATCCTCGTGAGTCGAATCACCCTCGAAGACCCCCGTCATCGTGCATGTGTGCGCGGTGAGCTTCCGCTTCCCAACCCCGAAGAAGACGACCGATGAACGACACGCGAATTCTCGTACTCGCGGGTCCGACGGCCACCGGCAAGTCGCGCGCCGCCCTCGCGATCGCTTCGGCGTTCGACGCGGAGATTGTCGGTGCCGACAGCGTGCAGGTCTACCGAGGTTTCGACATCGGTTCCGCGAAGCCGACGCAGGAAGAAAGGCACAAGATCCCCCACCATGTGATCGATGCCATTGATCCAAACGAGGACATCGACGCCCGCCGGTACGCAGAGCTTGCGGATCTGGCGATCGCCGACATTTCGTCGCGTGGCAAGCTCGCGATCGTGGTCGGGGGAACGGGGCTGTGGCTTCGCGCCCTTCTACGGGGCCTTGTCGAATTGCCGCGCGTCGATGGAGCCGTGCGAAGCCGACTCGAAGCCGACGGCGCGAGAGTGGGGTCCGAAGCGCTGCACGAACGCCTCGCGCGAGTCGACCCCATTACCGCGGGGCAAGTGCACCCAAACGACCTCTTCCGCATCGTGCGGGCGCTCGAGGTCTTCGAGCAAACCGGCACGCCGCTCGGCGAGCTTCGCCGCGACCATGCCCTCGGTGAGCCACGCTACCACGACACCTTCGTCGTACTCGACATGGATCGAAACGAGCACGACGATGCCGTGACGAGGCGAGTTGACGCCATGCTGGACCGCGGATGGGTCGACGAGACTCAGGCGCTCCTCGCGAAATGGGGAGGCGCGGTCCGTCCCTTTGGAAGCGTGGGTTACCGCGAGGTCCGCGAGCACGTCGAGGCCAATGTTCCTCTCGACGAGACCCGCCGGCGTATTCGGAAATCGACCCGCACGTACGCGCGCCGCCAGCGGACATGGTTCAAGAGCGAGCCGGGGGTCGCCTGGCGGACGAACGCAAGCGAGCTCTGCGGCCCGGCGGGGCGCGCTCGGCTGGAAAAGGAGCTCGGGCTGTGAACTTCTTCGGGCACGCCGTGGTCGCCGCTTGGAAGAAGCAACATTCGCTCGGCGTACTCGGAAGCATGCTCCCCGATTTCGAAGGGATGACCCACGTTCGCGTTCGCGAAGTCCGGCAAGAAGCCGTGAGGGTGGGCGTCGCCTTGCACCACGAGACCGACGAAGCCTTTCACAAGTCGCCTATATTCGTCTCGCTCTGTCGCACGGGTCTCGACGAGTTGACCGAGCTCGGCGTTCGGCGCGGGACATCACGGGCGGTGGCGCACGTGGGCGTCGAGATGTTCCTCGACGGACTTTTGGCGCGTGACGCCGAGCACGGTTCCGCCTACGAAGATGCCCTTCGACAGGAGACCCACGATGCCATCCTTTGGGAGGACCGAGGCGTGGCCTTTCAGAAGCTCCAACGAAGGCTGCGCACCTGGGGAACACCGCACGAGTACCGGGACCCTTCCTTCGTACTCGACCGGCTGAGCGACTCGCTCCGGACGAGGCCGAGGCTCGCCATTCTCGCTGAACAGCGGTTGGCCGTGGCCGACTTTCTGCCGCGATTGCAGCAATCGGTCGAGGATCGCGCCCCGGAACTGCTCAACGAGCTCCGAGACGCGTTAGGCTTGGCGCGCTGAGATGACCGAAAGTGGGGGAGCGGACAACGCCGACGCGCGACGGCGCCTGCTGAAGTGGGGACGCATCGCCGTCACCGTCGGGGCGGTGGCGTACTTGGCAAGCCGCGTCGACCCGGGTGAGGTACTCGCAGCTTGGCGCGAGCTTTCGATCGGAGCGGCGCTCGGCGCTCTCACGATGGTGTTCGTCGGACTCGGCTTGGGGGTGCTTCGGTGGCGCTTGCTCCTGCGGGCGTACGGCGCCGTCGAGATTCCCTCTTCGGTACGGCTCGCGCACCTCTATCTGGTCGGACACTTCTACAACACATACGCGCCCGGTGGTGTCGGCGGCGATGTGCTTCGGGGTGTGGCGAGCCGAAAGGCCTTCGGCGACATGAGTTGGGCTGGGGGCACCACCGGGGTCGCGGTCGTTTTCATCGAACGCGTGCTTGGGGTCTCCGCGCTCCTGGCACTGGCCGCGGGCGCGTATCTCGCCCATCCACTTCCTGGACTCGAAGACGTCGGCCTGTGGGCAACCTTGGGACTCGCCGCGGGATTCGCTGCGATCTCCGGCATCGCCTTGGCGCCCCGCTTTGCGCCGCGGCTGCCCAACGCCCTGGCCAAGCCGCTTCGCGCGCTGCCTCGACTCCGCGCGTGGGGCCCTTTCCTTGGCGCGATCGTGGCATCCCTCCTGATTCATGCGCTCAACGTCGTGGCGGGGCACGCGATCATGGCGTCCCTCGATCCGAGCGTCACGCTCGACGAGTCGGCCGTTGCCATGCCACTGATCAGCGCGTCGGCGTTCTTTCCGTTTACAGTCGGAGGCGCAGGGGTCAGGGAGGCTGCGTTCGCCGCGCTCTACGGCACGGTCGGCGTACCGGAGGCAACGGCCTACGCGGGTTCTCTGAGCTTCTGGGCCTGCCAGTTGATTTCCGCAGGCGTCGGTGGGTTGATCAACCTGTGGATCCCGATCTCTGGGGGCCCCGATGATCCCTGAGGCCGAGTCTCTGCTCGGCTTGCGAGTGCGATCCCGCCGAGGAACCGGGGTCGCCGCCCTCGGCCTCTTCGTGTTCTACGCGCTCACCATGTCCCGGAGCTTCTCCCTTTACGACAGCCCGGAGCTCGCGTTGGTCGCTGAACAGCTTGGCCTCGGGCACCCGCTTGGCCAGCCGCTCCACACGCTCCTCGGCGCGATGGCCGCGCGACTCCCGGGCATCGATCCCTTGATCGCCCTCAACGGTCTGTCCGCATTGTTTGGTGCGCTCGCTGTCGTCCCGGCGACAAGCCTCGCCCAAACGTTGATCGACCTCAACCGCGATGACGTCGATCGAGCACAGCGCTTCGTCGCGCCGACCACGGCCCTGGTCGGTGCCCTGCCGGTGCTTTGGGAGCCCGCAACGCGCATCGAAGTCTACCCGGTGGCGGTCTTCTTTGGCTTGTGGGCGCTCGCAAAGCTTGCGCCAGCCCTTCACGATCCCGAAGCGCGCGCTGGGGTCTACTTCGCGGCCGGATGCGCGCTGGGTCTGTCCGCGAGCGCGAACCCGGTTTGCGCGGTCGGCGCCGCACTCGGAGTCGCGCCAATCCTGATCGTGCGAACCGCGAAACGGAAGATCTGGCCGCGACAGCTCCTCGGGCTCGTTGTTGGCGGCGTGTCCGGTCTCCTGCCCTACTCCTACGTGTTCGCCGTCGCCTCTCGCGAGGATGCGCTCGTTTGGGGTCAGCCGGTCGATACGATGTCGGTGCGTAGGTACTTCACCGCCGCGGACTTCACCCCCAAGCAAGTCGACTCGATCGACGCGTGGTGGGGTCACGTGATCGACCTCGGCGCGTGGTCCCTCCACAACGCCGCGTTCGCGGTCGTAATCGCTGGCCTGGTCGGGTTTCTCATCTTTGCGCGCCCGTCGGCGTTGGGTGCGTCGCTCTTGGCGATCACCCTGGGCTTCTTCACCGGGTTCTTGGCCCGCAACGGCGTCTTCGCGCCGGACGTACTCGATTACCTCGGCTACCTCGCACTGCCGATGTGGATCAGCGCCGCAGGCGTGGCGCTGCTGGTCGCGAGAGTTGCCGTGGATCGACCTGGCCCCGCGTGGGTGTTGGTCGGTCTCATCGCATCCTTGGCGATCGTCGTTCCGCCCGGCGCGTTCGAACGGACCCGACAGAGGGACGCGTACACCGAAGAGCTGGCCTACCAATCGCTTCTCGCCGCCCCTGACAACGCGATCCTCCTGGTCGAACGCGACCACTGGGTGGGCGCGATTTGGTATCTACAGGAACAACTCGGCCTTCGCTCCGACGTGGTCTCGATCGCGTACGGGTTGACCGGATCCTCCTGGTACTGGAACCACGTCTACCGGCAGCATCCTGACCTTTTCGCATTCGAGGTCCGTGGCGAAGGCGGCAACCCCGGACGCGTCGAACGATTCTTGAATGCAAACCCGAGCCGCCCCGTCCAGGTCGAGCGCGTTGAGCTCGCAGAGGCGCTCAGTCTGAGTACGTGCCCGGCCAACTGGCTCCTCGACGTGACGACGGCCTGTGAGGCGAGCGCCGATGCCCCAGCGATCGTCGAGCACGCGGAAGAAGCGATCACTGCCCTCGACCAAGGGTCCCCGGGAACGGACGGGCTCTTGGCGCTGGTCACATTCGACCGCGGCCATGATCTTTGGCGGCACGGCCTCGCGCGCGCCGCGGTCGCAAGCCTGCTCGCAGGCGTCCCCCGACAAGACGGGCTGGACGCGGTCGACCTCTCGGTGATCCCGGAACGCGTCGACCCTCAGTCCTCGCCCGCGCCCGACTATGACCCCCGAACCGCGCTTGGCCATCCCGCCAAGAACCTTCACTACGCGTCGCTGATCGCACGAGCGACCCATGCAAACGACCTGGCGGTGTACTTCGAGTCGCTCGCCGAAGCGCTCGGGCCCGTGACGCCGAAGTTTACGGGGATGCCCACCACTCCTGCTAGTCTGTGATTCATGCGTCACCGAAGTCACGGGGATGGGACGTTTCGGGTCGAAGATCTCGGCCGCTGCGGCCCCGACTGTGTCCTCGAAGCGGGCGTCCTCGTGTTCCACCCGCAAAACGTCGAGCTCGGGTCGAACGTCTACGTGGGACACCAAGCCATCCTCAAAGGCTACCACCAGAACAAGATGCGCATCGGAGACGAGACTTGGATCGGGCAGCAGGCGTTCTTGCATAGCGCCGGAGGCATCTCGATTGGAACCTCGGTCGGCATTGGGCCGGGCGTGAAGATCATCACGTCCTTTCATCGCGAGGCGGGGCGCGACGTTCCGATCCTCCATGCGCCGATCGACTTTGCCCCAGTCGTCATCGAGGACGACTCTGACCTCGGCACGGGGGCTATCGTTTTGCCGGGCGTGACGATCGGGCGAGGCGCACAAATCGGCGCGGGCGCCGTCGTCACCACCGACGTCCCCGCGTACGCGGTTGCAGTCGGCGTGCCTGCCCGCGTGACCAAAGGGCGGCCCGAATGACATCCTTCGATCTTACCGTCGTCGTCTTTGCCTACAACGAAGAAACCAACGTCGGCCCCGTCCTTCAAGAACTCCGCCAGTGGCTCTCCTCCCACGAACCAAACTCCGAAGTTGTGTTCGTGGATGACGGTTCGTCGGACGGAACCGTCGGGGCAGCGGCCGCCGTCCTCGCCGGGATGAAGCATCAGATCCACTCCCATGTGGGCAACCGCGGAATCGGCGCAGCACTCAAGACGGGGGTTCGTGCCGCGCGCGGCGATTGGGTGACCTTCATGCCCGCGGACGGACAGATCGCACCCGACGCGATCGGGCAGCTCCGGGACGCGGCGAACCAAGATGGCACCGACGTCGTGTTCAGCGTGTACGAGGGCCGGGACGACGGCCTTCACCGAAAGGTGTTGTCGGCCGGCGTGCGGTCGCTGATTCTGCTCGTGCACGGGGTTCGGATGCGAAGCGACGGGCCTTACCTGTTTCGAAGGCCTCTGTTCGATCCCGATCAGCTGAGACCCGACACGTTCTTCCTGAACTTCGAGTTTCCGATTCGGGTCCTCGGAGAAGGGACCAGGGCAAGCGAGGTCATGATCGCCTGCAGGCCGCGCCGCTCAGGCTACTCGAAGTCGGCGGGATTGAAGCGAGTGTGGAGGGTTTTTCGCGACCTGGTCGACCTTCGCGTTCGGCGGACTCGGGAATCGCTTTCCGCCCGGCAGCGCGTCACCCGGCGCTCTTGAGCCGGTCGCGGAGGGTGGATCGCGGCATGCCGACCGCCCGCGCCGTCGCGGCGTAGTTGCCGCCGTGCTCTGCGAGCACCTCTTGGAGACGGGCGGCGCTCGGACGCGCACCAGCGTCCCCGACCGTGCGCAAGACCTCGTCGATCGCGTCGGCCCCGATGACCACCGTGTCGCTCATGGCGGCGGCGAGCTCGATGGTATTGCGGAGCTCCCGGGTGTTGCCTGGCCACGCGTACGCCCGCAGGCGCGCGAGGGCTCCCTGAGAGAGCGATTTTTCGCCCAGAACCTCTGCGAGCGAAACCAGGACGTGGTTCGCGATCGGGTCGATGTCGGCCGAGCGTTGGCGGAGCGGCGCTACGCGAATGACCAGTCGGTGTACGCGATAGTAGAGGTCGGCTCGGAACCGCCCCTGGCGCACGAGCGCCGCGAGGTCACGATGCGTCGCGCAAACCAACCGCACATCAACCCGCCGCGCGGCCTCGCCACCGACGCGACGGACTTGCCAAGTTTCGAGCACACGAAGGAGACGGCTTTGGAGCGACGGCGCAAGCTCGGCGATCTCGTCGAGAAAGAGCGTCCCACCGTGCGCACGCTCGAACGCGCCGCGATGGGACTGCACGGCGCCGGTGAACGCACCTCGCTCATGGCCAAAGAGCTCGCTTTCGATGAGCTCGCCCGGCAGCCCGCCACCGTTGATCGCGACGAACGGACCTTCACACCTCGGGCTTCGTTCGTGAAGTGCGCGAGCGACGAGTTCCTTGCCAACCCCCGTCTCACCACACACCAGCGCCGGCCAAGGCAGCGGTGCAAACCGATCGACATCGGCGAGTGTGTCGAGCATCGAGCCCGAGGCGGCGATCAGCGAATCGGGGCGCGCACCCATTGGGGCCCGGCCTGCGACGCGGAGACGGGTCCGCCCCACCCGGATGAGCGCGCCTGGCCTCAGCCTGGCGCAGCGAACGCGCACACCGTCGACCCAGGTGCCGTTGGTACTGTCGAGGTCACGGACAGAAACGCCCTGACCGTGAGGTTCGAGCCGACAGTGACTGCGGCTCACCGCCCGGTCGGCTAGCATCAGGGTGTTCTCGCAGCCGGAGCCGACTGAGATAGGCGCCTCTTCGATCGCCAACCCGCGAGCCTCGGGGCCCCGTCCAATCACGAGCGAGAGTGGACGTGGGGCGCAGAGCGGCGGACGAAGCGTCTCGGTGCCACCCTTGGACCGCGGCCTTTCGCGGTGCGCGAGCCGCGTGAGATTGAAGCCCTGCCCGATGGGCACGGGCCGCCCGACCGGCAGGGGAACGCCGCGATCACCGCGCGAGGCCGCCAGATCGTGGAGGCGGCACGAACGACCGAGGGCGAGAACAAGCCAAGCGCGCGCGGGGAAGCCTCGAGCGTCGACGCGGATTTCGCACCGTGGGTCCGATCCGACCTCGAGCGGGTCGCCGTCGAGCACGTAGGTTTGCACCACGGTGTCGTCACGGCAGAGTCGCACCATCTGGGTGAGGGGCATGCGGTGGGTATCGGTCGAGGCGGCGAAACGTTGCGCTGACTCCCCACCAAGCCTTGAAACCCAATGCCGGCCTCCCTAAGCTCCCGTGGCCGTGAATGAACCCCTTCGTGAGACGCCGCTGATCGAGGAACACCGCGCGCTCGGCGCCCGGCTCGTGCCGTTCGCGGGGTGGCGGATGCCTGTCCAGTACGCAGGCATCAAGCAGGAGCACGCCGCCGTGCGAAACCAAGCCGGCCTCTTTGACGTGTCTCATATGGGAGAGCTCTTCATCGAGGGCGCCGAAGCGCTTCAGGCGGTCGACGCCCTCATTACGAACGACGCGTCGGAGCTCGACGTTGGCCGAGCGATGTACACCGTCTGCTGCAACGACGAAGGGTTCATTCTCGACGACCTGATCGTGTATCGCGTTGGGGCGGAGCGCGTCATGGTGGTTTGCAATGCGTCCAATCGCGACAAGATCGCCGCCCACTTCCAATCACGACTCCAACCGGGGGTCCGGTTCGAGGACGCGTCGGACCGCATGGCACTCCTCGCGGTTCAGGGGCCCCGCGCAGAAGCGATTCTGAAGGGTCTCGGGGCGCCCGGGGCGGTCACCTCCCTCGAGTCCTTTCGTGTCGTCGAAACCGAGCTCGATGGCGTCGGGGCGATCGTGGCCCGCACGGGGTACACCGGCGAAGACGGATTCGAGATGTTCTGCGCAAGCGACCAAGCCGCGGCGCTTTGGCGCGCGATCATGAGGGCCGGCGAGGCGCATGGGCTCGCACCGGTCGGCCTCGGCGCCCGCGACACCCTGCGGCTCGAGGCCCGGTTGATGCTCTACGGCAACGACATCGACGAGACGACGCACCCCTTCGAGGCCGGGCTTGGTTGGGTGGTCAAGCTCGACGGGGCGCCCTTCGTCGGGCGGGACGCGCTGGCCACCCTGAAGAAGGCGGGCCTCGACCGCCGCCTCGTTGGGCTCGAGATGACCGGCCGAGGAATCGCGCGCCATGGCTACCCGATCGTGGCAGATGGGCGGGTCGTCGGAACCGTCACCAGCGGCTCGCCAGGCCCGACGGTTGGACGGAACATCGGACTCGGCTATGTGCCCAAAGGCCTCAGCCGGGTTGGGACCACCTTGGGAATCGAGATCCGTGGCAAGGTGGTGGATGCCGTGGTAGTGAGGACCCCGTTTTACAAGAGGTGATGATGGCCACGTTTCCAAGGGATCTAGGATATACGCGCGAGCACGAGTGGGCGCGGATCGAGGGCGACGTGATCCGCGTTGGAATTACGGCCTATGCCGTCGAACAGCTCGGCGACGTGACCCTCGTGGACATGCCTGCCCCTGGGGAAGACGTCCAAGCCCACGAACGCTTCGGCGACATCGAGTCGGTCAAGACGGTCAGTGAGCTGTTCGCGCCCGTCAGCGGCGAGATTGTCGATGTTAACGCCGACCTCGAGTCCAGCCCCGAACTCGTCAACGAGGGCCCCTACGAAGACGGCTGGCTCATCACGATTCGGCCCTCTGACCAGGGCGAGCTCGACGGCTTGATGGACGCCGCAAAATACGAAGAATACTTGGGCACTCTCGACGGCTGACTCACGCAACCACGTGCGATACCTCCCTCATACCGAACGTGAAATCGCCGCCATGTTGGCGCGGGTGGGCGTGGACGACATCGATGGTTTGTTCGCGGCGATTCCGAACGACTACCAGGTCGACGGGAACCTCGACTTGGAGCCGGCGCTCGATGAGCCACGCTTGATGCAACACCTGACGGCCCTGGCCAACCGGAACGCTGGACCCACGATGCTTTCGTTCCTGGGGGCTGGCATGTACCGGCACCATGTGCCTCCAGCGGTCGACCAGCTCCTGCAGCGGAGCGAGTTCTATACCGCGTACACGCCCTACCAAGCGGAGCTTTCGCAGGGAACGCTCCAAGCGATCTTCGAGTTTCAGACGATCGTATGCGAGCTCCTCGGAGTCGACGTCGCCAATGCCTCAATGTACGACGCCGCAAGTGGTGCTGCCGAGGCCGTCTTGATGGCGCGGCGAATCAAGCGCCGGACGCGGGTTCTGCTGAGCGATGGCCTTCACCCCGAGTACACAGAGACGATTCGGACCTACATCCAAGGGATCGACGAACACGACACCGTTGGAGTCATACCGCTCGACTCCCGGGGCCTGACCGATTGGGATGCGGCGCCCAAAGGGGACGCGCCGGCCGCCGTCGTCGTCGGGTATCCGAACTTCCTTGGCTGCGTCGAAGACCTCGACGCAGCCAAGCGTTTCGCCGAAGCGCACGACGCACTCTTGATCACCACGACCTCCGAGCCCTACGCCTTGTCGTTGCTCGATCCCCCAGGTGCACGTGGCGCCGACATCTGTGTGGCCGAAGGACAGGCCCTTGCGGTGCCACCTCAGTTTGGGGGACCAGGGGTCGGCTTGTTTGGGGCATCGCAGGCGTTCGTCCGGCAGATGCCGGGCCGGCTGGTGGGCCAGACCGCGGACGCCGACGGCCACCCCGGCTATGTGCTGACCTTGTCCACCCGCGAGCAGCACATTCGGCGCGAGAAGGCCACGTCGAACATCTGCACCAACCATGGGCTCATCGCCCTCGCGATGGGGATTCGGACGGCCATGCTCGGAAAGCGGGGGTTCGTGGCCGCAGGTCAGCGCTGTCTCGACGCCGCGCATTACCTTCGTCGGGGGATCGACCGGACACTCGGCGCCTCCTCGCCCTACGCCGCGCCAGTCTTCAACGAGCAGGTGATTCGATTCGAGGGCCGGACGGCCGCCGAGGTGGCCCGTGCGCTCGCTGCGCGCGGGATCCTCGCGGGGGTCGACCTCGGACGCTTCCGGGACGACTGGAAGCACGACCTCCTAGTGGCGGTCACCGAGCTCCATACGCGAGACGACCTCGACCGCCTGCTCACCGAACTGGCGGCCTGAGTCGAAACCTCGGGAACGCGCCGCTCCCGTCCTGCACGGACCGGGTTCAAAAGTCCGCGCCGAACGAAAGATTTCGTTCGAAGGAACCCAAGGAAAACATTCTAAATATCTAGAATTCCAAGGTTTATCCGTCTAATCCTTGACGCCGTACCGACGCAGATACACCTGTACAATCGACTTGCACAGCGCCAAATCGCAAAGGACACTCGCCGCGATTCGCAGGATTCGCGCTGTTGGCGACGGGTCCGCGGAGGCGAAAGCCATGCACGAATCGAGAAAAAGTTCATTCACTCAGCTTCGAGGCCGCGCGGCGCCAAACCGTCCGATCCCCTGGACCGAGATCTGCCGAGACGCGACTTGGCAGGGCCAATGGGTCGCACTCGACGATTGCGCCTACAACGAGGCCGGCGAAGCCACCTCGGGGCTCGTCGTCGACCATGACGACAATCTCACCGACCTTTGCGCCCGCCTGAGCGGTGAGCGCCGCAAGCACTGCTCCGTGGTGTTCTGCCCTCCGGCCGAGTCCGCGGCCTAGCCGTCCGCTAGCCGTCCGTGTCCCACGGGTGGACCGCCTCGGTGTCGACCGTCAGGTCCTCATCTTCGCCGATGCAACGGTCGGGTTCGCCGCGCCGCAGCTTCACTGCGTTCCACGGTCCTCCGCCCGCATAGTCCTCATCGAGGCCCCACTCGCCTTTGAGATACTGGTCGCCATCCTCTCCGATCTCGATGCGGAAATACCCGTGGCCTCGGCGCGTCTTCGGATGGCCGGCGATCAGCTCACGCTTGTCCTCCCATTGGAAGGTGAGCAAGTCCCCATCGAGGTCGCCCTGAATCCGCCCTGACCGTTCGTGTTTCGCGTAGTCGCCAATCACCTGACGGCCGCTCTGGCAGATGTGCATGCTTCCGTACTGGGGCGATTGCCAGACTCCATAGAAGGTAGCGCCCTGCGGTAGTGGCCCTGCCTTTGGCATCTGCGTGCCCCCGCAACCGAGTGCGGCCCCGAGCGCCAGAACCCCCAGAATATGCTTCGCGGACATCGAGTCCCTCCCCTGCCTCACGATAAACGACCCTCGGCCGAAAGCGTAATTTGGGGTACGCGCCGGCCCAAAGGGGGCAGTCAGCGGATCCGAGGGACCGACAGCAAGTGGTAGAGGACGTGTCCCTCCTCCGCGAGGAGCAGCCCGAGGTCTTTCCAGGCGGCGATCGCCGTGTGGTCGAGCCAGGACCCCGGCGGCGGGGGCTCAAAGCGCAAATAGCTGAGCGGGCGCGGCTCGAGGCGGGCGCGGACCGAAGGCGCGACATCGATCCGGCTCCGAAGCTCATCGATCGCGGTATCCATTCCGCCCATCACGTCGACCAAGCCGAGACGATGTGCATCCGAGGCCAACCACACACGACCCCGGGCCAAGGGTTCGACCTCGTCAAAAGATCGACCTCGCCCCTCCGCGACGAGTCCGACAAAGGACTCATAGAACGCGTCGAGCTCCCGGTTCATCAGGTCGCGCTCTGGGTCGGTCAGCGGTCGGTGCGCGGAGAACAGATCGGCATGGGGACCGGTGCGAAGTACCTCGGTGTGAATGCCGATTCGGTCGAGCATGTCTTTGGCGAGCAAGCGGGCAGAGACAACCCCGATGGACCCTGTGATCGTCAGCGGCTGCGCAACGATGGCATCGACATGGGTGGACACGTAGTAGCCCCCGCTTGCCGCCACTTCGCCGAAGTAGGCCACCACCGGCTTCTTCTCTTTGACGCGGACGACCTCTCGATGGATCAGATCCGACGATTCAGCGGAACCGCCTGGGGAGTCGACCCACAGCAAGACACCGAGCGCGCGCCGATCGCGACGCGCCCGACGTAGCGCGCCGACGACCGAAGAGCGACGGCCGCCGGGCGAGCCCGATTCGGAAATCGCGCCCTTCACGGACACCACCGCGATGTACGGACGTGGGCGGACGCGCACGAACGGGGTGGCCTCCCGGTAGGCGAGGTAGCGACCTCCCTCCACCAAGGGCCGCTTCTTGTCGCACCCGAGAAGGCCCGACAACTCGTCTTCGTACGCGACGGCGTCGATGAGGCCTGCTTCGATCGCCTCCTCGGCCCGAAAGACACCGGTCTCGAAGAAACGCCGTACCTCGTCCGCCGTTTTCCCCGATTTCTGAGCCAACGCATCAACGAGCGCCGCGGTGTATCCGTCGATGACCGCCTGAAGCTGCTCGCGCTGCTCCTCGCTCATGGAATCGCGGCTCACCCGCTCTGCGGCGGTCTTGTATTCCTTTCGCGCGAATGGCTCGACCTCGACCCCCAAGCGCCCGAGGAGTGGCTTCACGTAGCGCGCCGTGGCGCTGAGACCCAGCAAGGAAATCGTCGCGCGAGGCGTCATCAAGACCCGCTTCGCGGCCGAAGCGACGAAGAGCTCCCGGTGACTCCCGCCCCGAGGCAGCATCACCGCGGTCGACTTGCCTGCGTCGTTGAGGCGCGCGATCTGATCCCGAAGGCCGACACAGACCGACCAACCGGCCGTCAGAGGAGGCAACACCAGGGCCACGCCTTCGATTCGGCGATCGCTGATCGCATAGTCAGCAAGGCGGCGGACCGACGCGAGCGAACTCGTCCGACGAAGGGTATTCGAGTCGAGGATTCGGCGGATCCAGGGCACCGGCGGCTGGACTTCCACCAGCCGCGGGCGAAGCCGAACCACGATCCAGGGGCCCTTGGGGCGGCCGATCCAGCGCCCGATCAGCCACAGGGGCAAGAGCGGCAGGTACAGCAGGTTGCGAATCGAGCGCGCGATTATACGAAGCACCATTTTCCCCTATAGCTACCGCTTGTTATGCTGGGAGTGGTGGGGCCGCAAATCTTTACCGGGGGTGGCCCCTCTGCTAGGAACACTTAGCACCGCGAGAGGTGAAGGAGCACGGCCCAGGGATATGGCAAGCCCCCAGATGGTGATGTACGAGGAGGAGTTTGCCCAGGTCCAAGCGGTGACCGACAGGCTCGTCCAGGACGCAAACGCACGTGTGGTGTTCGTGGTCGACAAGAACGGCCAGCTGATCGCCGCCTCCGGCGATACCGGCGACCTTGATACGACCTCTCTCGCCTCACTCGCGGCGGGTAACATCGCGGCCACCGGAGGCATCGCCCAGCTCCTCCGAGAGCAGGAGTTCGCAACCCAATATCATGAGGGCGTGCGCCAAAACGTGCATATCCAAGTGGTCAGTGGTCGCGTGATTCTTGTCGTCATCTTCGATAATCGGACAAGCTTAGGGCTGGTAAGGCTGCGGGTGAAACGCGCAAACGAGCATCTCACCCAAATCTTCGAAGTGGTCATGGCCAAAACCCAAGACCCTTTTCAAAACTCGCCATTCGCGGAAATTACCGATGACGACATCGACAACTTGTTCAATGATTGATTAGAGGGGCCTGGGGGAGATGTCTTTCATCAACTACTTGTCGCGCGAGATCAACTGCAAGATCGTTTACTACGGTCCGGGCTTGTGCGGCAAAACAACCAACCTGCAGTTCATCTACAACCGCACCAATCCGGATGCGAAGGGCAAGATGATCTCGCTCGCGACCGAAACCGAGCGAACCTTGTTCTTCGACTTTCTTCCGCTCGAGATCGGCGAGATCCGCGGCTTCAAGACCCGCTTTCACCTCTATACGGTTCCTGGGCAGGTGTTCTACGACGCGAGCCGCAAGCTGATTCTCAAAGGCGTGGACGGCGTCGTATTCGTTGCCGACTCTCAAATGCTCCGCATGGAAGCCAACATCGAATCGATGGATAACCTCCGCACGAACCTCGCAGAGCAAGGCTACAACCTCGATACGCTTCCGTACGTCATTCAGTACAACAAGCGCGACATGCCGGCCGTATCTTCGGTCGATGAGTTGAGCCGGGAGTTGAACCCGAACCGTGTCCCAGAGTTCGAAGCTGTGGCAACGACCGGTGAAGGTGTCTTCGAGACGTTGAAGTCGGTCGCTAAGCTCGTCTTGACCGAGCTCAAGCGCGGCGCCGCCTGAGTTGTACGCGCGCGTCGGTTCATTCGCCGGTGAAGTTGGGTGGGCGCTTCTGCAAGAAGGCCATCACGCCTTCCTGCAGATCTTTGGACGTTGAGGCGCGTTCGAGCGCGGCGAACTCACGCTCGAGCCCGCGGGAAAGGGTTTCCTCGCCGCCCCGCACCACGGCTTCGAGGACCCCCGCAACGGCAATGGGGGCCTTCTTGGCGAGCGTATGGGCGAGCGTTGCAGCGCGCCCGTCGAGGGCCTCGGGGTCGCACACCTCGGTCACGAGTCCGAAAGCCTCCGCCTCTTGCGCCGTCAGCTTCTTCGCGAGCAGCATGACCTCGAGCGCACGCGCGCGGCCGATCGCCCGCGTGAGCCGTTGGGTCCCGCCCCACGCGGGAACCACGCCGAGGTCGATCTCCGGGAGGCCGATCTTCGCGTCCGTCGCGGCGACCCGAAAATGGCAACCGAGGGCGACTTCCATCCCCCCGCCAATGCAAGAACCCCGAATCGCGCAAACCACCGGCTTGGGCATCGTCTCGATCCTGCGGATCAGCCGGTGTCGTTGCTCGATGAACGGGCGAATGCCGCGTTCGGAAGCCGCCCTCCCAAACTCCCGAATGTCGGCGCCCACCGAAAAGTGCTGCCCACCACCACCACGAAGAACCATCGCGCGTAGCGTCTTGTCTTCCGCAACCTCTTCGACCACGGCCTCGAGCTGGTCGATCAACCCGAGGCCGAGTGCGTTGTAGGGCGGATTGTTGAACTCGACCGTGGCCACCATGGCATCACGGGTCACCACCACGGGAGGATCATCCGGCATGGGCCGGAGGGTAGCGCGTGTCCCCCGGCCGCGCCGATGCGGCGCCGAGATCGCGGCCCGGCCCTCGCAAACCAGCCGGGGGGTGCGGCAGTGATGCCGGTTGCTGGAGCTCGGGCGACTGATATAGCTTCTTTTACCGAAGTTATTGGCCATTGGCGAAAGGACCCCCGTGAAAACGAGAATTACCGAGCTCTTTGGGATCGAGCACCCGATCATTCAGGGAGGAATGCACTACGTGGGGTTCGCCGAACTGGCGGCCGCCGTATCCAACGCCGGCGGCCTCGGCATCATCACCGGCCTCACCCAGAAGAGCCCGAAGGACCTCGCCAACGAGATCGCCCGGTGCCGGGAGATGACCGACAAGCCATTCGGCGTAAACCTGACCTTCCTCCCGACGGTCAGCTCGCCCGACTACCCAGGCTACATCGACGCAATCCTCGACGGGGGGATCCGAATCGTCGAGACCGCCGGCCGCAACCCGCAACCCTACCTGCCAAAGCTCCACGACGCGGGCGTCCGGGTGATCCACAAGTGCACGTCGGTACGCCATGCACTCAAGGCGCAGTCGATCGGTTGTGACGCGGTCTCCGTCGACGGATTCGAGTGTGGCGGCCACCCCGGTGAAGACGACATTCCGAACATGATCCTCCTTCCGCGAGCCGCCGAGGAGCTGGAGATCCCGTTCGTCTCCTCCGGTGGGATGGCAGACGCGCGGTCGCTGGTGGCCTCACTGGCCATGGGCGCCGAAGGCATGAACATGGGAACGCGCTTCATCGCAACCCAAGAGGCCCCCGTTCACGAGAACGTCAAGCAGGCCATCGTCGCGGCCTCCGAACTCGACACGAGGCTCGTCATGCGGCCCCTGCGGAATACGGAACGCGTACTCAACAACGCCGCCGTGGAACGCCTCCTCGACAAGGAGCAGAAGCTCGGTCCGGACCTCAAGTTCGAAGATATCATCGAGGAAGTCGCCGGGGTCTATCCGCGCATCATGCTCGAAGGCGACATGGACGCCGGCGCGTGGTCTTGCGGGATGGTCGCCGGCTTGATTCACGACATCCCTACCTGCAAAGAGCTGATCGATCGCATCATGGGCGAGGCGGAGGCACTCATCAAAGATCGGCTCCGAGGGCTTCTCGGCACGACGGAATCGCTCCCTCGCGCAGCGAACGCCTGAGGACGAGACGTGTCTCGATCCTTGGCAGACATGGATTGCAGCGTCGCCCAGACGCTGAACGTGATCGGCGAATGGTGGACGCTTCTGATCCTGAGAAACGCGTTCCACGGTATGAGGACCTTCGATGACTTCCAAGCTCAGCTGGGCATCTCAACGAGCGTCCTCAGTGCGCGACTCAAGAAGCTGACGGACGAAGGTGTGTTGTCGCGAAGCCCCTCGGCCCACGACGGTCGTTCCTTCGAGTACCGGTTGACGGCCAAGGGACTTGAACTCTACCCCGTGATGATCTCGCTGATGCAGTGGGGCGACAAGTGGTGCCCGAACGGCCGTGGACGTCGACTCGACCTTCTAGAGAGGGAGACCGGAGCACGCATCCAAGGTGCACGGGTGCTCTCGCGCGAGGGCAAACCGCTCGACGCGTGGGATATCGACGTCCGCGCCGGCCCTGGCGCCGACCCCACGACACAAGACCTGGTGAAGCGCCGCCAGCCCGGATGACAGGGCGCGTCCGGCCGACTAGGACTACTCGGTTGAGAGCGCCAACGAGACCTGCGATCTATCGAGACTCAGCTTATGTGAGCCTGAGCTTACGAGGCGAAGCGCTGCGTGTCTTGACCGCGAGGCGCGCCGACGAGGGGCCGGAACGCTTGCTGCTGATCCACGGAAACCCGGGATCGATGCTCGATTTCGCACCGCTGCTCCATTCGCTCGAGGGGATCGGCGACGTCGCCGCGTACGACACACCGGGGTTCGGGTGGAGCCCACGGCCGCACAACCCCGACCTGCTGTCGATCGACGCGTTGGCAGAGCTTGCCGTGGAGTTGTTGGACCGGTTCGGTTGGAACAACGCCGTCCTCGTGGGCCATAGCCACGGGGGAGGCGTCGCACAGCGCGTTGCGGTTCGATGGCCGGACAGGGTCCGGGCGCTCGTTCTCGTCGGCACGCTCGGGGCGCCGGCCCACGGGTGGTATCGGGTTCTGCCTCGACCTGGGATCGAGTTCTTGCTGTCCGTGGCGGACCGTTCGTTTCCGGCGATGGGCCCGAGCTTGCAGCGACGCCTCGTCAGGTACTTTCTCGAACGAACGCACGCCCCACGCGCGATTGACCGAGAGGATCTCGAAGACGAGATTCAACTCCTGCGCGACAACCGCTCGATGCTGCGCAACATGGCGCGCGTCACCCGGGGGAATCCCTGCGGTCGGCTCTATGACGATGCGCCCCGGATCGTCGTGCCCACCGTCTTCGTGCACGGCACCGAAGATCGAACCGTCCCCGCACAAAACGCAAGAAGGATCTGCGAACGCATGGTCGACGCCGGACGAGACCCAGAGTTCATTGACGTTCGGGGCGCAGGGCACATGCTGCCCGCCGAGACGCCCGGAATCGTGGCTCGCGCCATCCGTGCCCGACTTCGGCTCGATGGCTGACGACGCGGCCCTTTCGGGATGCGTTCTGGCCAAGCTCGCCCTCGACGCAGGTTAGGCGATGAGGTTCAGAATCTTGCCGGGAACCCAGATCGTCTTGCGAAGCTCTTTGCCTTCGAGCTGTCCGGCGACTTTGTCGATGGCGAGGGCGGCGGCCACCGCCTGATCTTCGGTCGCGTTCTTTGAGAGCGTGACGCGACCCCGCACCTTTCCATTGACCTGAACCGGGACTTCGACCTGATCTTCCTCGCACAGCGATGGATCGAAGTCCGGCCACGGCTGCGCTTGAATGCTGGGCGGCTGCCCCAGCATCTCCCAGAGTTCCTCGGCCAGGTGAGGCGCGAAGGGGTGCAAGAGCAGGGAAAACGTCATCGCTGCGCTTTGCGGGACGGTGTCGAGCTTGGTGAGTTCGTTGCTGAGCACCATCATCGCGCTGATCGCTGTGTTGAATCGCATCGCTTCGATGTCTTCGGTGACCTTTCGAATCGTGCGGTGAAGCAATCGCAAGGTCGGCTCGTCGAGTTCGCCCTCCCCTCGCGCGCGCGCAACGAGCGTGTAAACCCGGTCCAGGAACCGACTGACGCCCGCGATCGAACTGGTGCTCCAAGGCTTGGTGGCCTCGAGCGGCCCCATGAACATTTCATAGATGCGCATCGCGTCCGCCCCCGCGTCGGTCACGATGTCATCCGGGTTGACGACGTTGCCCCGTGCTTTGCTCATCTTCACGCCGTCTTCACCGAGGATCATGCCTTGATGGATCAGCTTGGCGAAGGGCTCCTTCACCGGAACCAGGCCCGCGTCGTAGAGCACCTTGTGCCAGAACCGTGCGTAGAGGAGGTGGAGAACCGCGTGTTCCGCGCCGCCGACGTAGAGGTCGACAGGGAGCCAACGGGCGGCGGCCTCCGGCGAGCAGAGGGCGTCGTCGTTGCTTGGGTCCAAAAAGCGCAAGTAGTACCAACACGAGCCAGCCCATTGGGGCATCGTGTTGGTCTCGCGCGCGAACCAGGCGCCGTCCTGTTGGAAGAAGCGCCAGTCGGTTGCGCGCGCCAACACGCCTGCGGGGTCTTCGCCGGGCTGGTAGTCTTCGAGCTCGGGGAGCTGCAGTGGAAGGTCTTCCGCGTTGACCGCGATCGGCTTGTCGTAGTCGATCTTGAAGTCGGCGCCGGCACGCGGGTCACCGTCGGTCTGCACAGGAAAGTAAATCGGGATCGGCTCGCCCCAGTACCGCTGGCGCGAGAAAATCCAATCGCGGAGCTTGTACTCGACACGTGCCGCCCCCTTGCCAGCAGCTTCCAAGTCCTGGGTGACCTGCTTCTTGAAAGTCGCGGTCTCGAGGCCGTCGTACTTGCCGGAGTTGACCGCGATGCCCTCGGAAACGAAGGCTTCGGCGAGAGGCGCCTCGCGCGCCGCACCGTTGGGGCTCACCACCTCGATGATCGGAATCCCAAGCGCTTGCGCGAACTCGAAGTCGCGTGTGTCGTGCGCGGGGACCGCCATGATCGCGCCGGTGCCGTACCCCCAGAGCACGTAGTCGGCGATGTACACCGGCACCTTCTCCTCGTTGACGGGGTTGACGGCAAACCCGCCGGTGAACACGCCCGTCTTCTCTTTGCTCGCCTGACGGTCGCGCTCGCTCTTGTTCCGGGCCAGCTCGACGTACGCATGAACCTCGTCACGGCGATCATCGGTGGTCAGCACCTCGACCAGCGGATGCTCCGGGGCAAGTACCATGAACGTCGCACCGAAGAGGGTGTCGGGACGAGTGGTAAAGACGTCGATCGTGCCCTCCGCTCCGGCGAGCTCGAACTTCACCTCCGCGCCTTCGGAGCGACCGATCCACTCCTGCTGCATGATCCGTGTGCTGTTCGGCCAATCGACGAGGCTGAGGTCTTCGAGGAGCCGGTCCGCGTACTCGGTGATTCGGAGCACCCACTGGCGGAGGGGCACACGTTCGACGGGATGGTTCCCCCGTTCGCTTAGGCCGTTGATCACTTCCTCGTTGGCGAGCACCGTGCCGAGGGCTGGGCACCAGTTGACCGGGACCTCATTTTGGTAAGCGAGTCCTCGCTCGAAGAGCATCAGGAAGATCCACTGCGTCCACTTCACGTACTCGGGCGATGTGGTGTCGATCTCGCGGCTCCAGTCGTAGCTGAACCCGAGCATCTTGAGCTGGCGCTTGAAGGTCTCGATGTTCCTTGCGGTCGTCGCTTGGGGATGCGTCCCCGTTTTGATCGCGTGCTGTTCGGCCGGAAGCCCAAACGCGTCCCAACCCATCGGGTGGAGCACGGCGTCACCCTTGGCTCGGCGGTACCGGGCGACGATGTCGGTGGCGGTGTACCCCTCGGGATGGCCGACATGGAGCCCAGATCCTGAAGGATAGGGAAACATGTCGAGGATGTAAGCCTTGGGTCGGTCGTCGCCGGAAGGTGTCCGGAACGTTCCGTTCTCTTCCCAATAGGCCTGCCACTTGGGCTCTATCGCCCCTGGTTCATACCGCGCCATCGCGCCAGCCACATAGCATCCGAGACCGGGGGCGTCTCCCTCCGAAGTCCATGTCGCATTCAATCGGACGGGCCGCCCGCTCGAGGGTCTTCTTCGCGGGACGAACCCTCAACCTCGGACCATCGGAACGGGCTCGCCAAGTGTGCCCAATAGCCCCGAGGAAAATTCGGGAGGCTCTCGATGCCAATGTCCGCCGAGGCGCGCCGATCAGGTGGCAAGAACCGTGAGCCGAAGACCATATCCCACAAGATGATGTTGGCCCCGTAGTTGTTGTTGGCCTCGTCGGGGCGCCTCGAGTGATGCCACCGATGGAGCTCCGCCATGCTGAAAAACCAGTTGAGTGGCCCGAGGCGCACGTCGATGTTGCAGTGCTGGAACATCCCGTGAATCGCCGTGTAGAGGGCGTGGAGGGCGATGACTCCCTCCCCTGCCCCGAGCAGGATCAACGGCGTCACCGACAACACGTACTGCGAGAACAGATCGATCGGATGGAAGCGGGCGGCGTTCAACCAGTAGAGCCTGGGGGCGCTGTGGTGCGCCGCGTGGAACCGCCAAAGGAACGCGTTCTCATGCATCAGTCGGTGAATCCAGTAGGTGCCGAACTCCCCGATCACCAGGGCAACCAAGAGCTGCGCGATCAACGGCCATGTCGAAGGCCAGAGGGTCATCCCGAGTGCTTGCGAGAGCCATCCCGCTCCTGCGGTCGCCACACCCACGAACGCGACGGTGTAGAGCTGCGGGATGGCGGCATTGACCACGTTGTGTATCAAGTCGGTCCGCACGTCGCCTTTGGCCGACAACCACGCCCGCTGGTACGGGTGGACCCGTTCCAAGATCGCCAGCGCCACGACGACCACCGCGGTCGCGATGGTGGCGGTGACGACCGGGTTCTTCCCATGCGTGATGGCAACGAGCGCGGCCACCATCGCGCCGCCGAACACAACGGGAAACGTTCCCCACGTCAGCGTCTGATCGACGAACTTCGCCTGCGACATCAGGCTACGGGCCCACGGGTGTTGGCCACGCCGCGGCAGCCGTGGGCGGCAGAGAGCACGCGGGGAGGGAGCGTCGCGGATGGGGACGGCACAACCCCACGATCCAAGGAGTCCCCAGCGCCGTCAAGCGCGTCCCGACCGGTCTTACGTCGATCTTGCTGGACATAATGATTATTATATAATAATCATTATGTCACCATGACCTTCAAAACCCCCCCGAAGTGGAATCGCCGCGCGTTCGTGAGGTGGTTGGGGGCCGGCGCGGCGACGTCGGCCTCCTTGCTCTGGTCAGGCTGCGGGGACGGCGGGCAGTCGGGTTCTACGTCGCCCGAGCGTGTGATCATCATCGGCGCGGGGATTGCCGGGCTGACCCTGGGCAACGCCCTGGCCGCAGCGGGCGTCGAGAGCGTCGTGCTCGAAGCACGGGAGCGGATCGGGGGCCGCGTCGACTCGCGCGACGTCGGTGGCGTTCCCGTCGACCTCGGGGGCATGTGGATCTCGGGGCCTGTCGGAAATCCCGCAACCTGCGTCATGAGCGAAGAAGGGCTCGAATGGCGCGCTGCCGAGCCTCTCGACGTCACAACCCGGGCCTACGATGCCGTCCTCGGGCAGAGCCTGGACCTCGGTGCGCTGCTCGAGGCGGCCACCGCCATCGATTCGTTCTACGAAGCGGTCGGCGGCATTGCACGAAACCTTGGACCGAGCGCGACTTCGGCCGATGCGATTCAGGCATTCCTCGATCAAGCCGGACTGACGGGAACCGAGCGGCGCTATGCGGAGTTCGCGCTTCGGGTCGAGTTCGAGATCAATACGGCGCAATCACCGGAGCTGGTCGCGCTCAGCGACAACCCAAGCCGCGCGCTGCCTGGAGGCGAGCACTTTCCCGAGGGTTCGTATCGGGGCATGGTGAACGCACTCGGACGTGGCGTCGATGTTCGACTGGAGACGGTGGTCTCGCGGGTCGCCTACGACGATGACGGCGTGACCGTCGAGACGTCCAGCGGCGTCGAGCGCGGTTCTCATGTCGTGGTCACGGTCCCACTCGGCGTCTTGAAAGCCGGCGCGATCGCGTTCTCTCCGGAGCTTCCCGAAGCCAAGCGCGGCGCGATCTCGCGGCTCGACATGGCCGAGCTCGAGAAAGTGGTGCTTCGCTACGACGAGGCGTTTTGGCCGGAGCCCGGCACAGGCAACTTCCTTTACCTTTCAGAGCAGTCTGGGGAGTTTCCACTGATCGTCGACTACACCGGGTTCGCCGAGGGCGCGCCCACCCTGGTCGGGTTCTACTGCGGGGACTACGGGCGGGGGGTCTCGGCAATGGCGGACGAAGCGATTTCCGGTCGGCTCGCGGAGATCGTAGAAGAGATCACGGGAGCGCCGGGACCCGCCCCGACGGACACTCACGTCACGCGTTGGAAGTCCGATCCGTTCGCGATGGGGTCGTACGTCTACCTTCCAGTGGGGGCGACTTCAGCCGATATCGAAACCCTTGCCGAGCCCGTCGGCGAACGGGTGCTCTTTGCAGGCGAGGCCACGAGCCTCGACTACAATGGCTACGTCCATGGCGCCATATTGAGCGGGATTCGCGAAGCCGAGCGCCTGCTCGGCCGGCAGGGCCGAGGCGTCGCGCTCGAATCGGGCCTTGTCGTATCACTCGGCTGCAACGAAGAGGCTTGAAGGGTCAGACGCTTGCCTAGGATTGTCGACGCCGAACAACGAAGGGCCGAGATCGCCAAGGCCGCGGCCCATGCGATCGTCGCGCACGGGATCGACGATGTGACCATGGTCGCCATCGCGAGGGCCGCGGGGATGACGACCGGCGCGGTAACCCACTACTTTGCCGACAAAGACGACGTGATCCTGGCGGCGTTGCGCTGGGCTGACGGCGCAATGCAAGCACGGACCGCGCAGGCGCTCGAAGAACACGACGACGTGGCGGCGATCATTTTGGCCGCCCTTCCGCAGGACGAAGCCAGCCGAACCGAATGGTTGGTGTGGTGCGTCTTCTATGATCGGGCGACTCGCAACCCGGCATTGATGGCTGAACAACGCGCGAGAGACGCGGAGTGGCAGCGAATGGCAGTCCAGGTACTGAGCGAAATGAGGGGCCGGGGCGAGCTCGACCCGTGCGTGGACATCGAGGCGGAGGCTCACCTCGCCGTCGCGCTCGTCGACGGGATTGGCTTTCACGCCGCGTCCGACCCGGCTTCCTGGCCCGAGGACAAGCAGCAACGATTGGTAGCGCAGTACCTCGCGCGTCTCGCTCCGCGCTCGTGAAGCCCCGGCTGCCCCAACCGGCCGCACACGCACGCGAATCGGGAACGTCGATCGGCCTTGGCAGCTCTCGTCGGTTCCGCTAGGGCCGCTTGCGGACGATCACCCCGACGTATGGCGTCAGCCACCAGCGGACCTGCTCGAAGAAGTTGCCCTTCCCGCTCATCGAATAGCGAAAGCCGACGTCGATGTAGACCCCTCGCTTGGCCTGAAACCCGAAGCCCGCACGTCCGGTGAAGCCTGGCGTGAAGCGATAGACCGAGAACTCGCTGCAGTAGTAGAAACCGCATCCCACCTCGGTTTCGCGAAAGTTCCAGAAGTTCATGTCGAACGCACCACTGATGTACGGGAGGACGACGTTGAGGTTCGGCACCTGCACCCGGAACTCGGGCAGCGTGAGGAAGATGCGAGAGAGCGGGCTTCGGCCGGAGAGACGCACGGGTGTCCCGTTGATGTCGACAGTGACACCATTCAGATCGATGGGGTTCCAGCCGACCCCGGTTGCGCCGCCGATGACGAAGTATCCGAAGTCCGCACCGCCAAAGAACGTGATGTCCGCACCCGGCCTGACGATATCTCTCGGGACGTCGAGGAAGATCGGGACGCCGATCTGGAGCGCCCAGGTGAAGCCGAGGGTGAGCCCCTGTTTCGGCGCAGCGAACGACGTGGGCGGCGGAGCCTCCACCATGTCGGGCGGTGCCGGTGGCGGAGCGGGCGCGACGGTCGCGGGCGGAGGGGCCGGCTCGAGCGCCGGATCCCATTGGGCCGAAGTGGCGGAACCGCCCCAAAGCCATGTTGTACAGGTCAGCACGACCCCTAGAGTCGCGTATTTCGAAAGCCGCACGGTAAGACCTCCTCCCGCCCGTTGGCGAGTCGCGCCGCGCAGCATAACAGGGCTGCTCCGCGCCGCGGCGGCTTTCTTCAGGTGCACAAAAATCCTCGATTGGGCTTTCGCACATGGATGCTCGGCGCTAGCCTTCACTTCGCTCGGGGCGCCCAACAGGGCTGAGACGTACCCGTTGAACCTGATCCGGTTTGCACCGGCGTAGGGAAGCTAAGCCTCGGCTCCTTCCCTGCATCGAGGAGTCCGATGACTGATTTCAAGATTCCCCTTCGTGGCGCACACAACCCCTCGAGCACAGGGGCTGGAACAACCCCGGGTTCGTTTGCGCGTGCGCCGGACATTGGTGGCCCGAGGATGTTCTCCTCGCCCGATACACCCGGTATGCCGCCTCCGAGTCACAAGACCGCGTGGGACTTCATGCCCGACGACTGGACCAAGGACGCGATCGGATGGCATCCGCCCGAGGGGTTCGTGCCCGTGACGCAACTCGAGCACGCCCGACTCGGAACCGTCACACCAGAGATGGCGCGGGTGGCCGAGCGCGAAGCCCATCTCACTGCGGAGCAGGTGCGTGATGAAGTGGCCGCGGGTCGGATGATCATCCCCGCCAACCGCGTCCACCTCGGCTACGACTTGGATCCCATGTGCATCGGGCGTGCCGGACTCACCAAGATCAATGCGAACATGGGCGCATCGCCAGTCTCGTCGGGAACGGACGAAGAGGTCGACAAGCTTCGATGGGCCGAGCGCTGGGGCGCCGACACGGTCATGGATCTCTCGACCGGCGGAGACCTCGACGCCACCCGGGACGCGATCGTGCGAAACGCGCGTGTTCCGATCGGGACTGTCCCCATCTACTCGATGATCATTGGGCGAAGCATCGAGGAACTCACACTCGACGTGATCCTGGAATCGCTCCGGCATCAAGCGCGGCAGGGCGTCGACTACTTCACCATTCACGCGGGTGTCGCGCGCGCCCACCTGCCCTGGATTCGCAAGCGGCTGATCGGGATCGTCTCGCGCGGCGGCTCGCTCTTGGCGAAGTGGATGCTGCACCACGGCGAAGACAACCCGATGTACACACACTTCGAGGCGATATGTGACGTCATGCGCGAGTACGATGTGTCGTTCTCACTTGGGGATGGCTTGCGTCCCGGAGGCCTTGCCGACGCGACAGACGCCGCACAGCTTGGAGAACTCGACCGACTCGGTGAGCTCACCGAGCGCGCATGGAAGAAGGGTTGCCAAGTCATGGTCGAGGGGCCGGGGCACGTCCCACTCGATCAGATCGAATACAACATGAAGCTTCAGCGCCAAGTGTGTCACGGGGCACCGTTCTATGTGCTTGGGCCGTTGGTGACCGATGTGTTCCCCGGCTACGATCACATCACAAGTGCGATCGGCGCGACCTCGGCGGGGTACCACGGGGCGGCGATGCTCTGCTACGTCACGCCCAAAGAGCACCTCGGGCTTCCAAAGCGCGACGACGTCAAGCAAGGCTGCATCGCCTACAAGATTGCGGCGCATGCCGCGGACGTGGCGCTTGGTATTCCCGGCTCACGTGACTGGGACGACGACCTCACGAGGGCAAGGGCCGCGCTCAACTGGGACAAACACTTCGAGCTCGCCTTCGACACCGACACCGCTAGGGCGCTTCACGACGAAGACCTCGACGTCGATACCGATTTCTGTGCGATGTGCGGGCACGACTGGTGCTCGGTGCGCATCTCCAAGGAGATCGTCGAGTTCGAATCGGGCAAGGCCGAAGGGTTCGAGCGGGGACGCGTGGTTAAATCGCCGGCGCTGACGGCAGACCAGCAGGAGGTCCTACGTACGCGGGGGTACCTCTCCCCGGAAGAGATTCACAGATTGGCCGACAAAACCAAGCGTGCGGTGTCCGGAGAGTCCAAGGCTTCCTGCCACAGCGACGTTGTCGCCGACGACACCGAGGCGGTTCGGGTTCAGGGGCAAAAGCTGCTAACCTTGCGCCGCAAAGGAAAAGAGGGGGCACGGCCGTAGTCGCGGCCCCGGGTTACATAGGAGCAACGCAATGGGGAACCAGTCAGTCTTAGTTTTGGCGATCGGGATACTTGCGATGTCGACGGCTTGCTCGTCCGGTGGTTCGGGCGGGTCAACAACCGTAGTCAACGTCGACGCGTTCGAGTATCCGATGGTATCGAGCGATGCGGCCGCGGGTCAGGAGGTTTACGCGACGTTTTGCGAAGGCTGCCATCCCAACGGAATGGAGGGCGACGGCCCCGCGATCGTCGGCGACATGCTGACTCCGGCGCAAATGCGATGGCGCGTCCGAAGCGGCGAAGGCGGCATGCCCGGCTTCGACGCGAGCAAGATCAGCAAAACCGAACTCGACGACCTCCTGGCCTACACAGCCACCTTCCAAGCCGTCAACCTCGGCCAATAATAGGGTCACTCCGCCCCCCCAAAACCCCAATCTTTCCAGCCATTTCCGGATCGCACCGCGAAAACCCACTCGGCCATGGGTTTCGCACGATCCGCCGAGCGGTACCGCTGGCGTGTGGCTTGGCACCCCGCACGCGCACCGGCCCGCCTGACCGCGCGTGCTCAACCCGATAGCAATCGGTCGGGTTTTCGCGGTATGGCTTCTATGGTTTTGAAATTGAAAAGGTTTTAGGTGGGCGGAGTGACCCCGCTAGTCGCAGGTGCAGGCGGGGGCGTCGGTGAGTTGGGCGGATAGGGCCCCGGGAACGCAGGCTGAGCCTTGGAACGGGAGAAGGTCCGCTGCGAAGTCGGCGCAGTCTCGGCAACAGACATAGGAGCCTTCGCAGGTCCCCGCGGAGCAGCCCTGCACCGAGCAAAAGCCCGCGCCGTCGGCGCCCACGCAACGATTCGCGGTGAGCGCCCCGCAATCGGCGTCCGTCGCGCAGAGCGTACCCGTGCCGTTGTCGGTCACCTCGAGAACTGCGCCGTCTGAACCCCCGTCGCCCCCCCCAGCAAACCGGTTGATGATCGACGTCCCCGCGGTCGAGTAGGTATCCTCGAGGGCAGCGATGCGATGGAACTCCCCCGCTTGGCGCGTTGGGTCGGCAGCCACCACGTCGAACGCCGCACGACTTGGGAAGCGGTTGATGCGGAACTCATCCCAAACGCGGCCGTCACCGATGTAGACGCCTTCGATGGCAAAGCGCGCAACCGGTGCCCCGCCCTGCTCGAGTGCAACCCCCGCGGCAGCGGCTTCGTAGAGCGCCATCGCGTCTCGCCCGCTGCGCGCGGGCTCGTCACTTCCCGGAGGGTACATCGCGACCTCGCGGTAGCGGAGCAGGTGGGTGACCAAGGCCGGCGGGTCAGAAGCCGTTGGCGGATTCGGAATCACCGAGGGTTCGGGCAGCGCCTGGGTTTCCTCAAGCTCAGAGACAATGACGAGGCTCTTCTCGACCCCGGCATCCTTGTGAATCGCGCGTGCCTGGAACTCTTCGTTTCGGACTAGCTCGAAGAACTTGGCCCGACTCGGATAGCGGACGATCGCGATTTGCTCCCATTCGACGCCATCTGGGCTGATCAGCGTGTCGTCGACATCCCCGACGAACTCGATGACCGCGCCAATGGCCTCAAGGAACTCTTGTGGCGCGTACAGCGCGTCGGCTTCGCGGCCGGTGAGTTCCGTTTCTCTCCCGTCGGCATAGTCGGCCTTCTCCCGATACTTAATGAGGTTGATCATCCAAAAGGGCCCGTCCTCCTCCGGCGGGGTCTCCAACATGCGCCTCGCTTGCGCTTCATTGAGCGTGCCGAAGCGCGCCTCTCCGCCTCGAAGGGCCGCCACATCCCCGTCACCGCTTGACCCGCACGCCGCAACCGACGACAAACAGGCACAAACCGCTGGAATCACTAAATTTCTATACAACGTTCGCCCGCTCCTTGGATTCGTATGAGGCAAACCTATCTTTTGACACCCTGAGTGTCAAGACATAACTTCGAGTCCGAATGACCACGCCACCCAAGACCGACGGCCGAAAGCAGCGTGCAGAGCGACACAAGAACGCCGTCCTCCGAGCCCTGCTTCGCGCGGTTCGGGAACAGGGTCAGGTCCCCGCGGTCGCCGATCTCGCACAGCTCGCCGGTGTCTCGAGTCGAACCGTGTTCAGGCTCTTCGCCGACATGGAGTCGCTCCACGTCGCGGCAATCTCTCTTCAGAGGGCAGAGGTGATCGACCGGTTCCCGCCACCCTTTCCGATGGGTCAGCCGCTCGACGAGCGCGTCTCGTTGCTCGTGGCTCACCGCGCTGCGGTGTACGAGTTCATTCGGCCACTCCGACGGGTCGCCGAGACCTTCAAGGAACAGAGTGCTTTCGTCCGAGACGACATCGCGCAGACCCATCGAGAACTCCAGATGCACGCGGTTCTGATGGTGGGCGATGCGCTGCCGGCCACACCGGCAATGCGCGGACCCGCCGAACACGCGCTTGGGCTCGCGACCGGGTTTCCGAACTGGCGCGCGTCTCGCGAGGAAGCGGGTCTCACCATCGACGAGGCCAAGGGGGCCGTGGAAGCCTTGGTGTGGGGCCTCTTGGGTTAGACGTGCGACCGGCGCCGCGGGTTTTCGCGGTATGGTGCGTATGCCTTTGGAATTGAAGGGGTTTTGGGAGGGCGGAGTGACCCCTTGTTAGAGGCCGAGCCAGCTGCGGGCGTCTAGGCTTTTGGTTCCTCGGCGGACCTCGAAGAAGAGGATGGCGTCGGTGCCGGTCGCGTCGAGCGTGCCGACTCGGGTGCTCATGCCGACCCAGTCGCCCACCTGGACGTCGGTATCACCAAGGCCGGCGTACACCGTGTAGAAGCTGCTGCCGTGATCGAGGATGACCATCAGACCATACGCGCCGTACGTCTGAGAGAAGGCGACGCGGCCGTCTGCGGCGGCAAACGCCGGCCCTCCCCGGCGCCCGTAGAACTCGAGACCGGGCGCGCCTTCACGCTGTGCGTCCCCGATCCGCATCGAACCTTGAACCGGCAAAGCGAGCTCTCCTCGGAGACGCGCGAACCCATCGCCAAGGTCGTCCATGTCACCCGTTACCCGAATGCGTCCGTACGAAAGCGACTGCTCGGGCGGCGGCTCCTCCGCCACGCCCCGAAGCGTATCTTGAAAGAGCGAAGCGCTTCGTTGGCTCTGCTCGAGTTCGGCCTTTCGCGCCTCGAGCGCCCTGAGCGACACTTGAGCCCCCTGGAGCTCCTGCGCGAGCTCGGTCTTTTCGACGCGGAGCGCGACGCCCCGGTTTTCGAGGAACCGCATGGTTCTCAAGTCGTTCTTCACCATTCGGGACAGACGCTGCACGCGGGCAAGGTGCTGCATCAACGCGTCAAACCCCCCAGCGACCGGAAGCATCCCTGCCCGCCGCACGCGATACAGCGCCCGCGCGCGGTCGTGGAGGCGCGTCTGCGCATCGCTGCGTCGGCCTTGGAGGCCAGAGATCTCCGAGTCGATCTGTGACTGCCGAGTCTGGGCGTGTTCGATCCGCGCGAGGCTCTCGGCCATCGCACCTTCGATGGCCGCGACGTCGGTCATCGCCGAAATGTCGGGCTCGGGCTCGGCAACCGCAGGCGTCGCGATGCAGGCCACTGCGAACAAGATCCAGAATCGGCGTTGGCTCTTCATCCTTTACACCGTCAGGTACCGTCGCACCGAGACCGCGCTCCCGACCGCCCCGATGAACGCGCCCCCGGCGAGAAGCCCGAGCAGGGTCCAGGTGCTCAAGAAGACGATGCGGCTTCCAGTCAGCGCCGCGAGGGTGGCGTCGATCGACTCGTGAAGCGAGAGGTAGACGACGAGTAGCGCGAGGACGGCCAGCAACGCCGAAGAAAACCCTTGGAACATCCCCTCGAGGACGAACGGGCCTCGCACGAAGCCATTGGTCGCGCCGCAGAGTTTCATGACCTCGATCTCCTGGCGACGCCTCGCCACGGCCAGACGAATGGTGTTTCCGATCACCGCGACCACGCAGAACATCACCAAGAGCGCGAGGCCCACCGCGAGCATCCTCGCTCCCCAAAGCAGGTGGTCGAGCTTCTCGAACCAACCGCGGTAGCTCTCGACATCACTCACCGCACGGAACTGACCAAGGCGCGTCGCGATCGACTCGCTGCGGTCCCGGGTGACCCCCTGGTTCAGGGTGACCTCGAGCGAGGCCGGGAAGACCTCTTTGGGCAACCCGCTCAGGTCGGCGCCGACATCGGCCTCCTCCAAGAACGACGCCTTCGCCTCTTCGGGGCTCACGTGGTGCACCTCGGAGATGTCGCTCAACCCCTCGAGGACCACCCGCAGCTGCGCGATGTCTTGGGGGTCGGCATCGTCCTTCAAGAACAAGGTGATGCGTCCGCTCTGCCCCCATCGCGTCGCGGCCGCATCCAGGTTGGCAACCCCGAGCAGGGTCGCACCGAGGCACAGGAACGCCACGGCCAAGCTCGACACCGCGACGATGTAGAGTCGCTTCTCTTCGCGAAGGCCCCGCCTCGCTCGTGTCATCGCGCTCTTCACGTCCATCGTGTCACCCCACCAGTGTGTGAATGCCGCTCCCCGGCCAATGCTTGAGCCCCTGCTGGGCTTCAACCACCCTGCCCTCGTCGATCGCGATGAGCCTGTGGTCACGCTTCGAGATGAGCGAGTGATCGTGGGTCGCAAACAACACGGTCGTGCCGGTTGCGTTGATCTCTTCGAACAAGGTGAGGATGTCGATCGCGAGATGCGGGTCGAGGTTCCCGGTCGGCTCGTCGGCAAGAATGAGCGCCGGCTCGGGGACGATCGCGCGTGCTACCGCAACGCGCTGCTTCTCGCCGCCAGACAGATTGCTCGTCTGCTCATCGCCCCGCCCATTGAGTCCGACTCTCTCGAGCGCTTCGGCAACGCGCGAGCGAATCAACCGTTGGGGCATCGAAAGGATCTCGAGGGCCACCGCGATATTCTCGAAAACAGTCCAGTGGTCGATGATCCGAAAGTCCTGGAACACGATCCCGAGGTTCCGCCGCAAGAACGGAATGGAGTTGTCGGTGAGCCGACCGATGTCCCGACCACAGAACAGAACGCGGCCCTCGTCCACATGGAGCTCACGGTAGATCAGCTTGAGGAGCGTGCTCTTGCCGGCGCCACTGGGTCCGGTGATGAATGCGAACTCCCCGCGCTCGACCGTCAGATCCACCCCGCGAAGGGTCGGCTGGTCCGGGCGAAAGTACTTGTAGACGTCCTCGAGGACGAGGATCGGCTTGGCCAGCTGTGGTTGGCTCGCGCGCGCCCCCGCGCGGAAGAACGGAAACGGGCGTACGACCTTGGTTCCCTGCATAGAACCCCGCTAACCCGCCCGCGTCGACCGGGGCAAGAAATCGGCCAAGAATCCGCGGTTGCCGCTGGCCAAGCGGCGGCTAGAGTCCGCCTGACGATGGGCACGGGCGCGGTCGAGTACGAATCGGCAGATCAGGTAGGGGTCCTGACCCTCAACCGACCTGACGAACGAAACGCGATGAGCCCAGAGCTCCTCGACGCGTTCGCGGAACAGGTCGAAGTGGCTCGAAATGACTCGGAGATCCGTTGCCTGGTCCTAACCGGGCGGGGTCGGTGCTTCAGCGCGGGTGCCAACCTACGAGCGTCGCTGCAGCGCGACGACCTCGGGGGACCCTCTCAACAGACCTCGTACGCGATGTACGAGCCCTTCCTTCGCGTCCTCGATCTCGAGGTCCCCGTGGTCGCGGCCCTCAACGGGCACACCGTCGGCGGCGGGTTCGGGCTCGCCCTTCTCGCCGATATCCGAGTTGCCAACCAAGAGGCCAAGTACGGGGCCAATTTCGCGCGCTTGGGGATCCATTCTGGATTGGCCATCAGCTATACGCTCCCCCGGTTGGTGGGGCCCGCCGTGGCTTGCGAGATGCTCTTCACCGGCAAGTTGATCCGCGGGTCCGAGGCGCAACGCGTTGGGCTGGTGAGCCACGCGGTCGGCGCCGAGGAGGTCCTCCCAACCGCCTTTGGGATCGCGCGCGGGATCGCGGCGGCCGCTCCGCTGGCCGTCCGGCAGATGAAGGCTTCGATTCGGCGAGGCCTCGCGTGGGAGATCCGTGAGGCCGCGATGGCCGAGGCCGCCCTGCAGTCCGCAAGCCTTGCAACCGACGATGCGAAGGAAGGAATCGCAGCCGCGCTCGAAAAACGAGAACCTGAGTTTCGAGGGCGTTAGCGCTAGGATCAAAACAGCACACGATGGAGGAGGCACCCCAACTACCGCTCTCGCTGGACCAGGTTCCAGAAGCCCTGAAGCGGTTCGCGGATCCGAACGGGCCGGGCCCGGCGCGGATGATGGCAGCCAAGGGAATGGTCCCCGTCAAAGGCGCGGACCTCGTGCTGATCCTGGTTCAGTTGTCCGCCGACTCCGACGACGGGGTCAGCGATGCAGCGAAAGCCACCCTCGAAGGCCTCCCGGAGAACGTGCTCCTTCCCGCATGCAAAGCGCCGCTCCCGCCGGCCGTCCTCCACGGCGTTGGGGTCCTCTTTCGCGGCAATGACGAGGTGCTGTCCCGGTTGGCCTCCAACCACGCCACGAGCGACGCCACCATCGCCCAAATCGCAAGCCACTGCGTCGAGCGCATCACCGAGATCATCGCGGTCAACCAGCAACGGCTGCTCGGGGCGCCCGCCATCATCGAGGCGCTCTACAAGAACAAGAACACCCGCATGTCCACGGCCGATCGGCTGGTCGAGCTCGCCGCGCGTCACGACGTCGAGCTCACCGGGATCCCGATGTTCGACGAGCTCAAGCGCGCGATCCAGGGACAGTTGATTCCAGAACCAAGCGAGGAACCCCTCCCGAGCGACGAGCTCTTCAACCAAGCGCTCGCCGAAGACGACGATCGGGACGCCGTCGAGACCGACAGCGTCGATGGCACCGAAGAAACCAAGGAGGAGTTCGTCCCGCTGCAGTCGAAGCTTCGAAACATGAATGTGGGCGAGAAGATTCGGATGGCGCTCCTCGGCAATGCAGCGACGCGCTCGATCTTGGTGCGCGACCCGAACCGCATCGTCGCGATGGCCGCCATCTCGTCGCCGGCGATCAGCGAAAGCGAAGCGAAGAACGCATCGCAGAGCCGAGAGGTTTCCGAGGACGTCCTTCGCTACATCGGCAACAAGCGCGAGTGGCTTCGGAGCTACGAGATCAAGCGCCACCTTTGCAACAACCCGAAAACGCCACTCGCCATGTCGATGGGCTTTCTAAACCACCTTCGCCGAAACGACCTTCGGACGCTCGCGCGAAGCCGCGGGATCCCAGGACCCCTCAAGCAAGCGGCGAAGCGTCGCGCCAAGCAGTTCGACTAGACGACATCAAACCATGGGATTCTTCAAGAAGCTGTTCACGGCCGACCCCGCGGCCCTCGAGGACAAGGCCGACGCACTCTTCGCCGACGGCGACTTCGGGCCGGCGAAACTCGCCTATGAAAAAGCGCTCGACGCGACCGACGCTGCGAAGCGGCAAGACCTCGAGGGGAAGATCGCCCAGTGCATGGACGGCATCGCGCGCGACCGCATCAAGGAAGCGAAAGACTACCTCGCACGCCGCGAGATCGCGCTTGCCAGCGATGAGCTCCATGGCGCCCTCGAAGTCGCGGCAAGCAACGCACTCGTCGCCGAGGCCCAAGGGCTGCTCGACAACCTGGAAGCGGAAGATGCCGTCGAGCAGGCGGGCACCGAAGAGATGACCGACGAAGAGCGGCTCGCGGTCATCGCAGGGCACTGGGAAGAGGCCCAAGCGGACGAGTACGAGACGTATGGCCAACCACTCTTCGATGCGCTGGTGCAGATGCAAGCGGGGCAGGTTTCGTCGGCGAGAACGGCGCTCGAAGAGCTGGTCGGCGCCGCCGCGGAGCCGCGATACCTCTGGCTCGAGGTGGGACGCGCTCGGCTCTTGAGCGAGGACTCCGCCGGCGCCAAAGATGCGATCGAGCGGTTCATCGGCGCGCTCGCGGACGATGAAGGGGGCGAGACGAAGCTCGCCGCGTACTTCGCCCTGGCGCGACTGGCCGACGATGAAGGCGATTTCGAAGGCGCGACCGACCACTTCGAGAGCGCCGTCGCTTCGATGCCGAGCGACTATCGCCCCTACCTCGCCATGGGTTCGTTTCTGCGCGGCAAGGGTCACGCCGCCGAGGCAGTGGAGGTCCTGAAGACCGCGCAGGAGCTCTCGAAGAGCGCGGCACTCGACTGGAGGCTGCTCGAGGAACTTGGGCTCGCCCAAGAGGCGATCGGCGAAACCGAAGAAGCCGTGAAGTTCTTCGAGCAAGTGGTTGAGTTCTTTGCACAACGGCAAGAGACCGACCTGCCCCCGGCCACCGCGACCAACTTGGCGCGGCTCTACGAGGACGCGGGAAAGCGGGATCGCGCAGCCGACCTCTATCGCGCTTTGAGCCAGGGCCTCGACCGCGAGAACCACGGTCGCTACCACTTCGAAGCGGGCCGCCTCCTACGTGCGATTGGCCTCGAGGAAGAGGCACACAGAATGCTGACGCGCGCCCAGGCACTGGCCTCGGACGACGAAGAACTCGCCCGTGAAGTTGCTGCGTTATTGCAGCAATGAGACCCAAACACTGAGATTAAATCGCCTTCCGGCGTCCATGACCGTGGGCGATTCGGTGCTACATTCATGGGGCGCAGCGGCGTGGACCGAGAATCGACTCGGCCGCGACTCAAGCGAAAAAGCCCAATGAGCCCAAGAGATCGTGGAGGCGCGTCCGACGACCGGCCAGTCACTGTGCCGGCGCTCCGACGCATGAAACGCAAGGGTGAGCGGATCACGATGGTGACGGCCTATGATGCGACGTTCGCGCGGCTCTTCGACGAGGCGGGGATCGACGTCCTGCTGGTCGGCGACTCGCTCGGGATGGTCGTGCAAGGGCAGGATTCCACCCTCCCCGTCACGGTCGACGAGGTCGTGTATCACTGTCGCGCCGTGGCCCGCGGCGCACGACGTGCCCACATCGTCGGCGACATGCCATTCCTCAGCTGGCAGGTTCGCCAAGACGAGGCGCTCCGCAACGCCGGAAGGTTCCTGTCCGAGGGCGGGGCCCAGGCGGTGAAGCTCGAGGGCGGGGTCGACGCCGCGCCGACCATCGAAACGATCGTTAGGGCAGGCATTCCCGTCATGGGTCACGTGGGGCTCACGCCGCAAAGCGTTCACGCCATGGGCGGCTTCCGGGTCCAAGGCAAAACCGAGGCCGCCGCCGAACGCGTACTTGCCGACGCCAAAGCCGTCGCGGACGCCGGGGCGTACGCACTGGTTCTCGAAGGCGTCCCGACCGACCTCGCCGAACGGATCACCGAAGCGGTGCCGATCCCGACGATCGGCATCGGGGCGGGGGTGCACTGCGATGGCCAGGTCCTCGTCTGCTACGATCTCCTCGGTCTCACGCCCGACCTTCGGCCGAAGTTCGTCAAGCGATACGCCGAGTTCTACGAAGACGGAATCGAAGCCGCCCGCCGATATCGCAACGAAGTCCGGGCCGGCTCGTTCCCAACGTCCGACTACGACTTCGGGAACGTTCGCAGACCCGACGCCGCGAAGCCCGATTCGACCAAGTCGGGGCTCACCCTCCTTCGAGGGACGAAGACCGCGTACGGTCCCCAGGGATGACCGAGCTCATCCGCGAGCGCTCGCGCTTTCGGGAAGCTTGCAACGACGCGCGCGCCGCCTCGAGAAGAGTCGGTCTCGTGCCCACGATGGGAGCGCTCCACGCCGGCCATATTTCTCTGATCGACGCTGCAACCACGCGAGCCGACTGCATCGCCGTGACCATCTTCGTCAATCCGCTCCAGTTCGCCGCCGGCGAGGATCTCTCTCGCTACCCGCGCACGCTCGAAGCCGATCTCAAGGCATGCGAGGCCCGCGGGGTCGATTTCGTGTTTGCCCCCGACCCAAAGGACATGTACCCGGACGCGTTTCAATCGGTGGTGTCATTGAGTGGTGTCACCGAGCCCCTCGAAGGTCGGTTCCGCCCATCGCACTTCGACGGCGTCACCACGGTGGTGACCAAGCTCTTCAATTTGACGGGGCCGTGCACGGCGGTCTTCGGCCGCAAAGACTACCAGCAGTGGACGGTGCTTCGAACGATGGTTCGGGACCTCGACATGCCGATCGAGGTCGTCGGCTGCCCGATCATCCGCGAACCCGACGGCCTCGCGCTTTCCTCGCGAAATCGCTACCTCTCGCCAGATGAACGGCAGCGCGCGCTCGCGATCGTCGAAGGCCTCCGGTCCGCCTGGAGCGCTTGGGAGGCCGGAGAGCGCAGCCCGCAAGCTCTCGAACGTCTCGCGGCAGCCCCCGTCGAGCGTGCCTTCGATACGGTCGACTACGTGTCTTCCGCTGACCCTGACACGCTCGAACCAGCCGACGCTACGCCGAAGAGACTGCTGATCGCGGCCGCCGCGCAGGTTGGATCCACGCGACTGATCGACAACGTGGTACTCGGCGAGGACCCACGGCCGTAGCCGCACAGCCTGGCGTCGCTACATCCCGCGCCCGAACCACCACACTCCGGCCGCACTGAGCCCAAGGGCAAGGGCCACCACGACCCATCGCCCGGCGGACAGCGCAGTCGCGCGGGGGCTGCGGAGCCCAGCTACGGTCGGTTCGCCATCCTCCAGACGGTATCGAAGGGTCGCGCCGGTCGGGGTCCGTTGCTCCACAGCCGACCGAACGACCGCCCGCTGACGTGTTCTTGGTAGGGGTTGGGGCGCTGCGGCGTTCACACTTTCGATTCCCCGCACAATGGTGCCGAGGCGCTCGGCCGGATCGGGGACCGTCCCCGCGAGGACCTCGAGGGCATCCGCCATCTCGGCCGCATCTTGGTAGCGGTCCGCGGGATCGTGCGCGGTCGCCCGAGCGATGATCGCATCGAGCTCGGACGGGAGACCGGGTCGTGTCCGAGACGCAGGCGGGACCCGGCCCTCCCTGACCTCGTTCAAGAGATCGGTGACCGTTTGTGTCTGTCGAAGCGCGCGGCCCGTGAGGCTCTCCCACAACACGACCCCTGCCGAAAAAATGTCCGTACGTCGGTCGAGTGGGTCTCCCCAACCCTGCTCCGGCGACATGTAGAAGTACTTCCCCTTGATCACCCCAGCCTCGGGGTCACTCAACCGTACGACGCTCTTGGCGATCCCGAAATCGGCAACCTTCACTTCCCCGCCGTCGCTGACCAAGACGTTCTGCGGCGAAACGTCTCGGTGCACGATACCAAGCGGAACGCCATGTTCGTCCGCATGGCTGTGCGCGTATGAGAGCCCGCGGCAGATCTCGCACACGACGTACGAAGCGAGTGGCCACGGTAGCAGTTCGTGTCGCTCCCGAAGCGCATGGAGAAGGAGCCCCAAATCGAGGCCCTCGATTCGCTCCATGACGATGAAGTACGCGCCATCGATACAACCGAGGTCCAGGGTCTGGACGACATTCTTGTGCTGGAGCCGCGAACAGAGCTTGGCCTCCGCGATGAGCATCGAGACGAAGTCATCGTCCGAAGACAAGTGCGCGTGGATTCGCTTCACCGCGACGGGCTTTTCGAACGGCGCCGCGCCATGAAGGGTCGCGGAGTACACCTCGGCCATCCCGCCGACAGCCAGGCGACGCGTCAGCGCGTACGGCCCAAACGTGGTCGGAAGGTCTTGGCTCGTCACCGGCATCCCCCGGCGACTCTATTCAATTCGATTCCATGACGGAAACGAATGGTTCGCGTATGCTGTTCTCATGAGCCGACCTCCCACTCCCAAGCTCACTGCGGATCATCTCGCCGGCATCGGCCTGTTTGGCGGCCTGAGCCGCGATACGCTCGAGGTTTTCGCCGAGTCGGTCCCCACCAGCCGCGTGGAGGCAGGCGACATTGTCGTCGAGGAAGGCGACACGTCGACCCAGATGTTCGTCGTGGTCGCGGGCGAGCTCGAAGTGATCAAGAAGGGCGACTCTGGGGGTGACGTCCGCGTCGCGGTTCTCGGCCCCAACGACTGGTTCGGGGAGATGTCGATCCTCGACGTGCAACCTCGGTCGGCGTCAGTCCGCGCCGTCGCGCCAACGCTCGTCCTTGCGATTACGGCCGACCACGTCGAGAACCTCCTGTACCGACGAGACGTCAAGGACTACGCACTCTTCGTCATGAACATCGCGCGGGAGCTCAGCCGCCGGTTGCGCGTCGCGGACGGCATCCTGGCCCAGTTCTACGCCGCCCTCTCCCACCAGTACGGCACCTGAGCCCGGGGCCACCGTCGAAGCAGTCGGCGGCCGACGTTCGACCAACGTGGTCCGGCTCGACGCGATGCCACGTGGCGTTGCTGCGGGCTCCGTCAGAGCACACGAGGGGGCGGTCCGGTGACCCCCCGATTCTCTTCTCGCTCTTTGTAGGCTTCCAAAATGATCGTGGCGGTCTCTTCGATCGCGCAGTGCGTGACATCGGCGACCATCCATTCTGGGTTGGCGCGAAAGATGGCATGCGCAAACTCGAGCTCCGCTTTGACGTGGTCACGCAAGCCGTAGTTGGCATCGGCGGGCATGCCGAGCTGCTGGAGCCGCTGCTTGCGGATGTCCATCAGTTGCTCGACGTCGATCGTAAGGCCAATGACGCGGTGACCCGGGACTTCGTAGAGCTCGTCGGGCGGTTCGACGCCGAGCACCAAGGGTACGTTCGCGACCTTGAGGCCCCGCCCCGCAAGATATGTCGAGAGCGGCGTCTTGCTCGTTCGGCTCACGCCTACG
Source organism: Myxococcota bacterium (assembly GCA_039028875.1). GTDB lineage: Bacteria > Myxococcota_A > Polyangia > Polyangiales > Houyiibacteriaceae > SG8-38. The sequence continues at coordinate 49,026 of JBCCHE010000017.1, forward strand.
AGCACGAGATCGGCCTTCTTGAGATTGCGCGGCTCCTTGCCGTCGTCGCTCTTGACCGCGAACTCGATCGCCTCGACGCGCCGGAAGTACTCTTGGGACAGTGGCATCTCGGCGGAGGGAATGTTCACCGGGTCGGCCTCGAGGTAGGAGCCGATCTGCGTGAGGAGTGCTCCGATGACATCGACGTGCGGAACGCCATGCTCGTCCGCCAGCTCGTGGAAATGCGCGCGCAGCTCCGGACGCACCAGCGTGAAGACGACGATGGCCTCTTGCTCGGCCGCACGCCGGAGGATGGGTTCGAGAGAGCGTCGGTCGCGGACGCGTCGCTCGATCCGCAGCCGCACCTTGTGGTCAGGGAACTGGAGGAGGGTTGCGCGGGTGACTCGTTCCGCGGTTTCCCCGGTCGAGTCGCTGACGACGTAGATGACCCTCGCGTCCATGTTGGTACACCTAGAGGCGGCGACCTTGCCTACGTCCGTGCATGCGATTAACGCGACGGCGGTTCTTGGCCTTGCGCGCCGCTTTTCGACGGGCGGCCTTGTTTCGCTTACGGGGGCGGTCGCTTCGGGCGAGATGCAGGTACATGAATACTCCTATCGGCGCTCTCTACGGGATGGCAGCAAGGGCCGCAACCGATTCAGGGAGCAGGTGTACATTCCCCATCCTCGCTGCAGATCTCGCCGTCTCTGCACTCCTCGTCGGTGAGGCAGAGCGGGAAGCAAATCGAGACTCCCTCGTCGGGGTCCAACTCGAAGCAGGCGGCGTCCGAGAGGCAGTCGTCGGCCGTGGCGCACGTTTCGAGACACAGGGTCAGGCCGGAGGGGAGCGCAACACACTCGGCGTCGGTGCCACAGACGTCGGTCGGCATCCCTGGCACACCGCAATCGAAGACCGTGCACCCGAAGCCGGCTGGGCACGCCTCTCCTGGCGGCGCGCCTAGCAGACCACAGGCAACTTCCTCGTTGACACAACCGCCCTGGCCGAACGGCGAGTAGCATGTCTCGGAGTCGTCACACGACTCCCCGACGTTGTTGTCGGTCACGTCGTTGTACAAACCGGGGACGCAAACGCCGCTTGGATCATCCGGAAAGCCGCCCCAGAAGCACGTGTAGTCCTCGCGGCAGCCCTGCGTGTTGCCAAGGTAGGTACTCTCATCCCCGGGTGTGGACCCTGCGCCGACCTGGCACGGCGCAGCGCATACCGGCGCCCCCCCGAGGTTCGCGCACACCCCTTCGCCGGCGCAATCGTTGCCGGCGAGGTCGCACCGGCGCTTCGAGCAGTAGCCAAGGGGAAAGTTGAAGCCGACTTCACTGAAGCATGTCCCGTTGGCCTCGCACTGCTCGTCCTGCTCGCATTCGATGCCGGCCTCGGCGCCTGGCGCGCCCGGGGTCTCGCAACGGTAGGTATCGAGATTGCAAAAGGCGTTGGAATCGGCGCGGTATACCAGCCGGTCGCCCGTCATGCTCTCGGCGTCATAGACCTCGATCTCGCCGTTTCCGTCGGTGTCGGGGCGGCTGACTCGGCATTCGTCGTCGGTGGCACAGCCGGAATTGCACACTTCGAACAACAGGTCGCATTCATAGCCGTCGCGACAAGCGCTGTTGTCCGCGGCGGCAGCACGACATTGGCGAAGGCAGATGTCGAGATCCTCGAGAAACGGGGTACACGCACCGCACACATCGTTGCAGGCGGCCGCCTCCTCGAGACTGCAGATCCCGGTGACCGGCCTGGTGCAGTAGTCGTCAGGCCAGATCGTCGCCTCGATAGCCACGTCTTCGCCGGCAGGATTGTCGATGATGGGGTCGCTCGGCCCACCCACTTCGACGACCGTCTCGCCGAGGCATCCGAGTTCGCCGTTGCACTCGGACGTGTCACCGCGGCAGCTTCCCCCTAAGTCGCCCGCAAGGGCAGGCTCATCGAAGCATTCGATCGCCACGCTACCACCGGCGCCCGAACCTCCGGTCGCGCCTCCGTCGCCGCCCATCGCGGCAGCACCGCCATCACCCCCGGTGCCTTCTCCGTTGTCGTCGGTGCCCCCGCAACCGAGTGCCAGCAATACCGCCAACAAGCCAATCCAATGTCGTCGAATCACGCGTCGCTCCCATCCGCCCCGCACTACCCTTGCCGTCGCGGCAGGAGCAGCCAGTAGTCCAAGTCTAATACAACATCGGGCGAATAGACGTCTCTGCCGTCTTTGGACACCTTGCGCGGAAACCCGGCGGCTGTGGCTGCGGTGTCCTTTAAGCCCACCAATCGCACGCGAAGCGCGCCGCAATCTGTACGTCGAGGTAGGTCCGCTTTGTCGAGGACCTCGCTGTAGGCGTAGATCGTATCGCCGGCGAAGGTCGGATTCGCGTGGGCGCCACCATTCCAGGCGAGGATGCCGAGAACCTTCTCGAGACCGTTGAACGAAAGCGATCGCGCGATGCTGATCACGTGACCGCCATACATCAGGCGCCGCCCGAATCGCGTGTCCTTGGTCTGAACCGCGTCGAAATGGACCTTGGCGGTGTTCTGGTAGAGGCGGGTCGCCGTGGCGTGCTCGGCTTCCTCGATCGTCATGCCGTCGACGTGGTCGATCTTCTCGCCGACCTCGTAGTCGTCGAAGTAGGCGCTCCCCCCGGCGGGCCACGGCTCATACCCCGAGAGGTCGAGATTCGGCGCAACGATCAGTTCGTCCGGAGCGACCTCGCCCGGCATCTTCGGCCGATCCGCGGCACCGGTGGGCGTTCCAGGATCGCGCTTGTTCACCATGACCCAGCGGTAGAACTCGAGCACGGTTTGTCCGCGCTGGTTCGTCCCGACGGTACGAACCCAGACCACACCCGTCTTTCCGTTGCTGTTCTCCTTCTTGCCGAGGACCTTCGAGACCGAACGCAGCGTGTCGCCGGGGTACACGGGCTCACGGAACCGCACCCCCGCGTAGCCGAGGTTCGCGACCGCGTTGAGCGACACATCGTTGACGGTCTTACCGAACACGATGTGAAAGACCAGCATGTCGTTGACGGTCTCACGTTCGTATCCAAGCGAGCGCGCAAACTCAGCCGAGCAGTGCAGCGGATAGCGCGAACCGGTGAGCGCGATGTACATCGCACACTCACCCTCGGTGATGGTCCGCGGAACTGCGTGAACCAGTTCGGAGCCTACCTCAAAGTCCTCGAAAAAGTTGCCGGGGTTGGTTTTCGCCATGGATTCCTCGATTGAGGGGACGGACTCTACGCGGGGCCGCTTCGAACGCAACCCAGGCGAGCTTGTCGAAGCCCGTAGTCGGTCGCCCCGAATGAATGGTATGAGGCGGCCGTGGACGCGGCGCGACAACGGGCAACCATGGTCGAGCAGCAGCTGCGACGTCGGGGAATCGCCGATAGCCGCGTGCTCGCGGCCATGGCCGAAGTGCCGCGAGACGCGTTCGTGCCAGAGGCTCACCGGCACCTCGCCTACGCAGACCGCGCCCTTCCACTCGAGCAAGGCCAGACGATCTCTCAACCCTTGATGGTGGCGATGTCGGTGGAGGCCCTTCAACTCGGCGGCGACGAAACCATCCTCGAAATCGGTGCGGGCTCGGGGTATCAGGCCGCGGTGCTCGGCCGCCTTGCCGGGCGGGTCCACGCGATCGAGATCGTGCCTGCGCTCGCGCAGAAGGCGGCAAAAACCCTGGCGGGACTCGGGGTCACGAACGTGGAGATTCACCTCGGAGACGGCCGACAAGGCTGGCCTGGGGCCGCGCCCTACGATGGCATCGTGGTCGCCGCCGCCGCAGCCGACGTTCCCGAGGCGCTGCAGCCACAGTTGAAAGAGGGCGGCGTCCTGGTCATCCCGGTCGGAGAGCATTCGGGACAGACCCTCACGGCGATGACTCGTCGCGGCGATCGCTTCGAGGTGGACGACCTTTGTCGGTGCGTCTTTGTGCCGCTCGTCCATGGCAGCTAGAGTCGCGCCGAGGAGCATCTCATGGACACACTGGTCTTCCGTTACCTTCACTTTTTGGGCGTCGCGTTTTGGGCTGGCAGCGCGATTGCGGTGGCGATCGCAGCGGCGACGCCGACCCCCTCAGACTCCGGCGTCGCGGTCAGCTTGCGCAAGGTCATGCTCCGAATCACCGCGCCCGCGATGCTGCTCGCGTTTGCTGGCGGACTCGCGATGTTCATCACCAATTTTGCCCTCTACAAGAAGGCGGGGTGGATGCACTCGAAAGTCACCCTCGCGGTCCTGCTCGCGGCGGCAACCGGCGTCTTGTCGGGCCGGATTCGTCGATGGAGCGACGGGCAGGACATCGAACCGAAGTCGTTCGCAAGAATCGGCTGGTTCATCGGGATCGTCGCCGCGCTGATCGTGACGTTCGCCGTCTTCAAACCCTTGGCCTGAGGCGCCCGCATCGACGGAACATCGTTCCGTGGCGAGTCACGCGAGAGATCGTGAATGGAGACCGCCATGGACACGCTGATTCAGAGGAGCGAGACGCTCGAGCAGGCTGCCTGGCTCGACCTTTACCAGGGCGCCTCGGCGCCTCTCCGAGCGCGGATGGGCCTCGAGGTCGCGCACCACGCGGGCGGGACGCTGCTGGTGGCCCGACATGCTGATCATCTGCTGCTCAACCGGGCCATGTGTCTACGCCCCCCGGGCGATCAGCTCGATCAAGCCATCGAGGATGCGATCGCACACTACCGCAGCCGCCGAATCGGGCGGTTCTGGGTCCAGCTCGCGAGCGACCAGCGGCACGGCCCCCTCCCAAGACTCCTCGCGATGCGTGACGTGGTGAGATACCCGCGCAGTTGGATGAAGTTCGTCCGCGCGACAGCGCCCCTTCTAGAGCAACCGACGGACGCCACGCTTCGCATGGCAGATGAGAGCGACCGCGATGCGATCGCTCTGATCTTCCGCGAAACCTTCGATCTCCCGGAGTCGGGCGCGCAATTGTTCGCATCGACTGCGGGCCGCCCTCGCTGGCGCGCGTTCGTCGCAGAAGACCCGTCGGGTGTCGTCGGCGCGGCCGCCCTCTTCTTGGGTCGTGAGGAGGGCTACCTCGCGTTCGCCGGGACGACGCGGCACGCGAGGCGAAGAGGCATTCAACGCGCACTGCTCAAGACGCGGTTGGAGGTTGCGGCAATGCACGGATGCAAGCGCGTCTTTGCGGAAACGGGCCTGCCACGCGAAGGAGAACCCAACTCGTCCTACCGAAACATGCTACGCCTCGGTTTCGACGAACTCTGCGTGCGTGATAACTTCGCGCCGGAAGGAACAACGTGGCTGAGTCTTCCATCGTCGGACGCCAACGCGAGATCGAACGCCTAGCCGCCGCGATCGAGGACGCCGGCAAGGGCGCTGGTTCGCTCATCTTCATCACCGGCGAGCCTGGGATCGGAAAGAGTCGGCTGTCCGAGGAAGCCGCGCGCATCGCCCGCGACCAAGGGATCCGGACCTTCTGGGGACGCTGCTGGGAGGCCGGCGGCGCGCCCGCCTATTGGCCGTGGGTCCAAGTGTTGCGCGCGATCGTACGAACCGCCGAGCCCGGCGAGCTCGACGCATTCCTTCCTCAACTCGCGCAGCTCTTGCCGGAGCTCCAGAGCAGCCATGGATCTGCGGGCGCGGCCGATCTCGGCCCCGAGCAAGCACGGTTCCAGCTCATGGACGCCGTCGGACACGCTCTCGGAGACGTCTCCGCAAAGTGCCCGATCCTGGTGATCCTAGAGGACCTTCACGTCGCCGACGTCTCGACTGTGCTTCTGCTCGAGTTCCTTGCGGCAAGCGTACGCAACCAGGCCGTGCTCATCGTCGGCACTTTTCGGGAAGCCGAGGCCGCGCGCGCCGCGAGTGGCGCCCAGCTGCTCCGCACCGCACAGCAGGCGCAGCGGATTCCGCTCGACCGTCTCTTGACCGCCGACGTCGCCACATTTCTCGAACACACCGGTTCCGACGCGGACCCGCAGCTGGCCGAAGACCTCTTTCGTGTCACCGAGGGGCATCCTCTGTTCCTAGTCGAAGTGGGTCGGCTGTGGCGGTCCCGAGACGCTGCTCGCACGAACCACGAACCCGAGATTCCAAGGTCGGTTCGTCAGGCGATCCATGAGCGGCTCGACGCGCTCAGCGCGGAGTGTCGACTCGTGCTCCAGCGCGGATCGCTGCTCGGCCGTGAGTTCGACACCACCCTGCTCGAGGCAAGTCACCCGGAGGACGGAACAGACTACGAACAAGCGTGCCGCGAAGCCCACGAACAAACCATCCTGCTCGAGGTCGCTCCGCAGAGATACCGGTTCAGCCACTTTCTAATTCGAGAGCTGGTCCACGAGTCGATTGGGGAGTCGGAACGGCGCACCGCCCACCGCCGAGTCGCCGAGACGCTCAGGGATCGACCCAACAAAGATCGACAGCCCCCGTGGTCTGAGGTTGCTCATCACTTCTCAGCGGCCGGGCCCGAAGCGGTCACCCACGCGGCCGACGCATACCGCCAAGCGAGCACTCAAGCCTTGCATCAACTCGCGTTCGACGAAGCCGTCGAGGCTGCGAGTCAGGCGCTGGTGGCGATCGAGCGCGCGGACCCCGTCGACGAGCCCAAGCGGATCGGCATCTTGATCGACCTGGCCCGGTCGCAAACGCGGGCCGGCGCCATTCGCTTGGGAAAAGGCACCGCTGAACGCGCCGCTGCCGCCGCAAAAGCGCTCGGAAGCCCCCCTTTGTTCGCCGAGGCGGCCCTCGAACACGGCACCGCCCTCATCTTCGCGCACGTCGACCAGGACCTCATTCGACTACTCGAAGAAGCGCTCGATCTGCTGGAGGATTCGGACAGCGCCCCGCGCGCCCGGGTGATGGCGCGCCTCGCCGCGGCTTTGCAACCGTCGCTTGACCCGAGGCACGCGATCGCACTGGCTCGCGATTCGATCGACATGGCGCGCCGTGTTGGCGACAAGAACGCCCTCCTCGACACCCTACGCACTGGGGGTTCCGCGATGGTCGACATGTCGAACCTCGAGGAGAGACTCGTCCTCGATCGCGAGCACGCGGCCCTCGCGGAGGAACTCAACAGCCCGAGCGAGTCACTTCGCGCCAACGTACGCTCCTTCATGGACTTCGTTCAGCTCGGCCGCCTGGACGATGCCTACCGAACACTTCACGCATGCGAACGCGTGGCCAACGATCTGCGCCACCCAGCCTATCGCTGGCGTTGCCAGGCGCTTCACGGGCTTCGGGCACTCTGGGAAGGCGACTTCGACACGGCCGAGGGGCACATCGAGCAGGTGCGAATCCTCGGTGAGAGCTCGAAAGACCCTAACGCGCAGTGCACCTACGAGTACCAGCGAATGCGCTGGCTCCAGTTGCGCGGCGACTTCGAGGGGCACCGAGCCCTCGTCGACGGTGTTGAACGGTGGTGGCGCGGGACCGACTTCGGGAACCTCACCGCCGACGTCATCGCGGGGTCGGAACACCTCCTCGGGGGGCGAAAGCGTGCGGCGCTGGAACGGTTCAGCGCCAAGGGCGTAGAACAGCTGGTCCAGACCGGAGACTCGTCGATCGCGCTGTGCGTAGCGAGGCTCTGCGAAGCCGCCCGCGATCAGGCGCTTGCAAAGCGAATCTTGAGGCGGGTTTCTGGATCGAAAGACCATCTCGTCACGACCGGGATGATCGGAGCCACCATCGACGGGCCGGGAAGTTGGGCCATGGCCCTCCTCTGCAGATGCCTCGACCGCACCGAGGACGCCAAGAGCCACTACGAGCAAGCGCTCGTGACCGCGCGGCGTGCTGGAGGACGACCCGTTGCCGCTTGGATCGCGTGCGAGCTCGCAGAACTGTTGGCGACGAGCGAGGACGCGAGCGAACGAGCACGGGCGATCGAGCTTGGACGACTCGCCAGCGAAAGGGCCAGCGAGCTCGGGATGGCGTGGCTCGAAGAGCGCGCGTCGCAACTCGAGACTCCGAGTGACGGGGCGGGCGGCGCCATACCCTCGTCCGAAAGTCCGAGTCGTCGCTTCACGATCGATCGCGTCGGCGACGCGTGGCGCATCTCACACGACTCCAAGGAATTTCACCTGAAGGACATGAAGGGGATCCGGCTCCTCGCCGAGCTCGTCGGCAACCCGGGCCGGGAGTACCACGTACTCGACCTCGGCGACGGGGCCAAAGCACCCATTGATCGCGGCGACGCGGGCGAGGTGCTCGATGAAGAAGCGCGGCGACAGTACCAGTCGCGGGTCGCGACATTACGCGAAGAGCTCGAAGAAGCCGAAAGCTGGAACGACGCCGGACGCGCCGAGCGTGCACGTGAAGAGCTCGCGTTTCTCGAACGAGAGTTGTCGCAAGCGCTTGGACTCGGCGGTCGGCAACGACGCACGGGCTCGGCCGCAGAACGTGCGCGAGTCAACGTCCAACGCCGCATTCGTGACGCGATTCGGCGTGTTGAGGCGCACGACCCGAAGCTCGCAAAGCACCTCGATCAAGCGATCAGGACAGGGACGTTCTGTAGCTACGACCCTTAGTCTCACTTCGCGCTATACTGTTCGGGAGGGTTTCGCCTTCGCGCATGGACATTCACGGGTACACGCATCCCGATTTCCGGTCGCTACGGGATACGGTTCGATGGTGCGCGCCAAGCGGCGCGGGAGGCGCCGCGATCGCGGTCTACCACCGCGGTGAGTTGGTGGCGGAGGTATCGGCGGGAACGCGCGACCGAGCCGGAACACCGTTCGAACCCGACACACTCTCCCTCAGCATGTCGACCGGCAAGGGCGTCATGGCGACCTTGCTTCATATCCTTGTCGACCAAGGCGTAGTTTCGCTCGAGGATCCGGTGGCCAAGTATTGGCCGGAGTTCGGGAGGAACGGCAAGGAAGAGATCACCATCCGGCAAGCCGCGTCCCACAGGGCCGGCCTCTACTCGATCGGCCGCTTGATTGAATCGTCCGTCGAGATGTTCGACTGGGACCACATGCTCCGGGTCATCGAGGACACGACGCCAGTGCACGCGCCGGACACCGACTTTGGTTACCACGCATGGACGGGGGGATGGGTGATTGGCGAGGTCCTGCAGCGAGCCACAGGGCAGCGGTTCCCCGAGTTGCTCGAACGCTACATGGCCAAACCCTTAGGCCTCGACGGCCTCTACATCGGGTTGCCCGAGTCCGAACTGCCGCGCGTCGCCGAATTTCTCGTCCCCAAGGTGCCACGCACGATCCTGGGCGGTCGTCCACGAGGCGTGCGGGCGCGGGTTCGCAAGACGGCGTCGATGACGGTTCGGGTGAGTTCGGCGATCGGGCATGCGGTCGATGCCATGATTCCGCCCGGCCTTGGCGACGTCCTCGGTGACCCGCGTTGGTTGACGTCGGTCATCCCGTCGGGCAACGGCGTTTTCAACGCCCGATCACTTGCCCGGCTGTATGGAGCCCTGAGCCTCGGAGGGACGATCGACGGCGTACGGCTTCTGTCGGCATCAGCACTGGCCGAGGCCACCATCGACCAGAACGCGGCGATCGGTCGAGTGATCCCGTTCCCGCTCCGGTTCAAGGTCGGCTACATGCGACCGGTTTCGCTTGGGCTTCGAGTACCGGTCCGACGAGGCCACGTCGACATCGGCCTTCCCGCCCCTCACGCGTTCGGGCATTTCGGGTTTGGCGGCTCGGGCGCGTGGGCCGATCCCGAACGCGAGGTCGGTGTCGGCCTGGTCACGAACTGCTTCTTCGCGCCCATTCCGCTCGACCTCCGCACGGTAGCGGTCGCGACCGCAGTGACGCGCGCGATCGACCGCCACCGCCGCTAGCCAATCAAGGTCGACGGTCGACGCGAGAGCGCATCTCGCTGTAGACGAGATCGCGAACGCCGTCTGACGCGAGGAAATCGTGCGGGAAGCCAAGGCTGACCCGACTCACTTTGTCGAGCTGTTTGAGGTGCGCGTCGCTGAGTCGCACTTCGGCGGCACCGAGGCTGTCTTCAATCTGGGAGACCTTGCGTGCACCGACGATGGGGATGTACCGGTACCCTTGGGCCTGCACCCACGCGGTTGCGACCTGCGCCGACGATGCCCCCAGTTCATCCGCTACGGCGTCGACCGCCCGTGCGATCCCGAGCGACGCTTCCGACGTGCGGCCGCGTTGCTCGTTGTTCGCGCCGCGCAGTGAATCGTTGTCCTGGTTGCCGCGCGTGTACTTGCCGGTCAGCACGCCCGCACCAAGCGGTGCCCAAGCCAGCACGGAAAGACCGAATCGGTCGGCCATGGGAAGCAGGTCACGCTCTGGGGTGCGCTGCAGAAGGCTGTACTCGATCTGCAGCCCCGCGTATGCCGACCAACCGCGAAGCTCCGCAAGGACGTTGGAGGCCGATACAACCCATGCCGGGGTATCGCTCACGCCGAGGTACAGCACCTTCCCCGAGCGGACCACGTCGTCGAGGGCCCGCATGGTCTCCTCGTACGGGGTGAGGTCGTCCCATGCATGGACCCAGAGAAGATCGATGTAGTCGGTGCGTAACCGCCTCAGGCTGTCTTCGATGGAGCGAACGAGGTTCTTGCGATGGTTGCCGGCCGTGTTGGGATCGGTGTGATCCATCGCGAGGGTGTACTTGGTGGCGACCACGAACCGATGGCGTTTGTCTTCGAGCCAGTGCCCGACAATCTCTTCGGTTTGGCCGCCGTGGTACTTGTTGGCGGTGTCGAGAAAATTGCCGCCCGCGGCAGCATAGGCGTCCAACACCTGATGACTCGTGGCTTGGTCGGCACCGAAACCCCACTGGTCACCGAAGCTCATGGTGCCAAGGCAAATCTCGGAGACGCGCAGCCCCGTCGGGCCCAGAAGTCGGTATCGCAGCATCGCTCGGCCTTTCGCTAGTCGTGGTCCGACTATTCCTGGTCGGCCGTCGGGCGATGTCAAGCATCGACGAGGTGAGATGCTATGGTCTCGACCGTGCGGGAACAACGATTCGGAAGCCTGACTGTTCGACTCACGGGAGGAACAGACCGCGAAGGCGGGGGAGACGGACCTGTTGTGATCCTGATGCACGGGTTCGGGGCCCCGGGGACCGACCTGATCGGGCTGTGGCGGGTCCTCGACGTTCCGAGGGACGTCCGCTTCGCGTTTCCCGAGGCCCCCGAAACGATCCCGGGCATGCCGGGCGCGCGCGCCTGGTGGATGCTCGACCTGGCGCAAGCCGAACAAGCGGTGGCTTCAGGGCCGCGTAGCTACGCGACGGTCGTGCCCGAGGGCATGGAAGAGGCGACCGACCGGGTCGTGGAGATGGTCGACGGGCTCCAGCGTGAGCTCGGTGTCCCCGATGAACGGCTCATCCTCGGTGGGTTTTCGCAAGGGTCGATGGCCGCATGCAACGCCACGTTCACACGCGACGTCTCCCCTCGGGGCCTGGTGATCCTCTCCGGCACGCCGGTGCACTTGACCGGCTGGGCCGAGGGCATGCCCCGACAACCGCGACCCAGCGTGCTGCAGAGCCACGGCGAGGTGGACCCACTACTGTCGTTCGAGGCGGCCGAGCAGCTTCGCGACACCATGGTCGACCATGGGCTCGAGGTCCGGTGGGTGCCGTTTCGTGGCGGCCACGAACTGCCGATGCCGGTGATCAGCGCGTTGAGCGAGTTCATCGGCGGCGTCAGCGGCGAAGGGGGTCCGTCGTGAACCTGATCGAGCGTGTCGCGAACAGAATTGTCGTCGTGACCGGGGCGTCGAGCGGAATCGGCGAAGCCCTGGCGTATCGCCTGGGCGACGCGGGCGCCAGGGTCGTGTTGGTGGCCAGGTCGAAGGACAAGCTCGACGCGATGCGAAACACGATCGTGGAAGGTGGCGGAACGGCGTTTTCCTACGGGTGCGATCTTTCGGACGCCGCCGATACCCAACGGCTGATCGACAGCGTGTTGGAGGACCATGGAGGGGTCGACATCTTGGTCAACAACGCCGGCATGTCGATCCGCCGGAGCGTCGCAAAGTCGTATGAGCGCGTCTACGACTTCGAACGCATGTTGGCGCTCAACTTCCTCGGCTCGGTGAGGCTCATCATGGGTTTTCTGCCGGGAATGCGGGAACGAGGTCACGGTCACATCCTCAACGTATCGACCGTGGGCGTCCAAGTGAACGTCCCGCGCTTCGGTGCTTACATCGCTAGCAAGGCCGCCCTCGACGCGTTCTCCCGCGTCCTGGCGGTCGAAGCGCTCGGGGATGGGGTCAAGGTGACCACCGTGTACATGCCGCTCGTCAAGACGCCAATGATGGAGAGTACGACGATTTATCGCGCCTTCCCAATGCGAACCGCCGCCGAAGCCACCGACCTCATCGTCGACGGCATCGTGAAGCAATCGAAGCGGGTGGCCACGCCGACCGGAAGTGCGTTCGAGTTCGCCTACGGCGTCGCGCCAAGTGCGATCGATCGGGTCTTGCACGCCGCCTACAAGCTCTACCCCGAGTCGGGCGACGCCAAGGACCTCAACCGTCCGGCGAGCGGGGACGCGGCAGTGTTCCAGAGGGTCTTCAACGCGGTCACTCGACGCGCGCGACAACGGCGCGCATCAGACTCATTGGACGAACAGCCCCAGGAGAAACAACCATGAAGGAGATCAGGCTCCAAAGTGGAAGCGCCATGCCCGCCCTTGGGCTCGGGACTTGGAAATCCAAGCCTGACGAGGTGTACCATGCTGTGCGGACCGCCATCGAGGTCGGCTACCGTCACATCGACTGTGCCGCGATTTACGCCAACGAAGACGAAGTCGGGCGCGCACTCTCCGATGCGTTCACGGCAGGGGATGTCGATCGGCAAGACATGTGGATCACGAGCAAGCTCTGGAACGACGCCCATGCTAGCGAGGACGTTCAACCTGCGCTCGAGGCGAGTCTCCGGAGGCTTCGGCTCGAACGGCTCGACCTTTACCTGATGCACTGGCCCGTCGCGCTCAAGAAGGGCGTCGCCCTGCCCCGCACGCCGGACGATTTCCACTCCCTCGAGGAGCGCCCTCTTGAAGCGACTTGGGAGGCCATGGTGGCGTTATCCGAACGCGGGATGACGCGGGAGGTCGGCGTCTCGAACTTCACCGCAACGAAGATCAAACGAGTTCGCGACGCTACGGGCGTGACCCCCGCGGTCAACCAGGTCGAGCTCCATCCGTACCTTCAGCAGGACGCACTCATAGCGGCCTGCCACGAGATGGGAATCGGGGTAACGGCCTATTCGCCCCTTGGCTCACCGGACTCCGCGGCAATGTTTCGCCGTCAAGACGATGCCCCGCTCGTCCAGCATCCGACGGTCGTCCAACTCGCGGACCGCTTGGGGGCGACGCCTGGCCAGGTACTCATCGCATGGGCGCTCGCGCGAGATACGAGTGTCATCCCCAAGTCGGTCAACCCCGGTCGCATCGCCGAGAACTGGAGGGCCCACGACGTGGCGCTCGATGAAGCTGCCCTCGGGGCCCTTGGCGCCCTCGACCACAACCGGCGGATGGTCGACGCGACGTTCTGGTACATCGGCGAAGCCTACTCCGAAGAGACACTTTGGGGGGACTAGTCGGGCGTCGCACTGGGCTCGAGGCCTCAGCTGTCCTGCCCCTGGTGGAGGACCTCGAGATAACGTTCGCGGACTTCGTTGATCTCGGTGTCGAGTTTGTCGAGCGTCCAACTGGAGGTGTCGATCGGTGGTAACACCACCGCCTCGATCACGGCCGGGCGCACTACGATCGCCCCCTTGGGCAGGGCGTCGAGTACATTCCGAAAGACAACCGGAACAATCGGCACCCCCGCCTCCATCGCAAGCCGGAACGCCCCCTTCTTGAAGCGGCCCAGGGTCGGCGTAGTAGAACGCGTGCCTTCGGGAGCAATGATCAGAGAACGTCCGTGGCGAAGCGCCTCGACCGCGGGACCGAGCGCCTCGATCGCCTTTACCGTGTTCGAGCGATCGACGAACGCCACGCCAGCTGCACTGAAGAGTGGCCCGAAAACGGGGTTGTGCTTGAGCTCGGCCTTGGCGATGCCCGTGAAGTCTCGCCGCAACAACTTGAGCAGCAACACCAACTCGAGGCCACTCTGGTGGTTGAAGATGAACACCGCCGGTCGGTGGGACCACAGGTACGACTCCCCCTCGACGCGAAGGTCGATGCCTGCCGCGGACGTGGCGAGATCGCCCCAGAGCGACCCCATCACGTTGAACGCCTCACGCTTCGACCGGTTGAGCGCGCCGGCCGCGATCCCGAACACCAAGGATGGCGCGAGCGTCCCGTAGATGAGGCCGGTCCGGGCGACGTCACCGAGTGTCGGGGTGCCGCGACTGGTGAAACGCCTCACGGGCCATCGCCGCTCCTTGGCGATCTGAGCGAGCTGGCGGGTGGGATTGAGCGGCCGGGGCCGACCGACGACGTCGAAAAGAGGGAGATCCTCATGGCTGTCGGAGTAGAAGTAGCTGTCACCGAGATCGAGGTCGTGCGTACCCGACAAGGCTCGCGCTGCGATGGCCTTTCCCTCTCCGTAACACGTCGGCCGCACGACATCGCCGGTCAGGACGCCGTCTTTTACTTCGAGCTCGGTGTACATGAGATGGTCGATGCCGAGCTCGCGTGCGACCGGCTCGGCTTGGTACCGGGTGGCCGATGTCACGATCGCGACGGTATGCCCGCGCTCTTTGTGCGCCTCCACGAGCGCTCGCGACTCGGGATAGATCTGCGTCGCCAGGTACTTCTCGAAGGCGTGCTGGCCCACTTCCTCGAGCACGGATTCGTCGAGCCCTCGATACACCGCGGTGGTCGCCGAAACGAACGAAGAGAATCCCATTCGCCCCATGGCAAACGATAGCGTGGCTCGGAACGAATCGGCGAGGTCCCGGGGAGACAAGCGTCCGGAGACCAACTGATCGCGCGTGAACGCGGTGGCCGAGAAGCCCGCAAAGAGGGTCTGATCGAGATCGAAGAAGGCCCCGACGGTCGGGCCGGCCGGTCCGTTCCAGATCTCGCGTGTCAGCTTCTCGTGGAGGGTCATCGAGCGACCGAGGATACCTCAAGACGAGACACAATGGGTGCGGCACGATCTCATGTCGTCGACTCCTGGCGCGGAAGGGGAAAAATGATACGACCTCAACCATGGCCAATCCGACCGCAACCCTCGAAACCTCGCTTGGCAATGTCGAGGTTGAACTCTTCACGGACCTGATGCCTGTCACGGCGGGCAACTTCGTCGCGCTCGCGAAGCAAGGTTTCTACGACGGTCTGCACTTCCACCGGGTGATCGACGGCTTCATGATCCAGTTCGGCTGCCCACACAGCCGCGACCCAAACAGCCCACGAGCCGGCACCGGCGACAGCCCCAACGGCTGCATCGACGACGAGCATCCGGACAACGCCAAGATCTCGAACCAACCGGGGACGCTCTCGATGGCCAACACCGGACGACCAAACAGCGGAAGCTGCCAGTTCTTCATCAACACGTCAGACAACAAATTCCTCGATTGGTTCTCGGGAGGGAACTCAAAGCACCCGGTCTTCGGCAAGGTGCTCGACGGAATGGACGTGGTTCAGAAAATTAGCACGACGCCTACCGACGCCGGGGACCGGCCGGTGACGCCGGTCCAGATGGTCAAGGTCACGGTACACGAGTAGGGAACCCGAATGCTGAAGACCCTCACAAGACAGATCGGCTTCCTCGGAGCGGCCGTCGTCTTGCTGAGCTGTCAGCCCGGCCCGCCTTACTTCATCCCGGGAAGCGCCACCCTTCCCGCTTGCGACCAAGCAGCCGCCTTCGACCTCGAGGGAACGTGGTTCGATAGCGGCGTCGTCACGGTTGAGAGCGAGGGGTGTGACGGCGCGCCCGCGGGCGCCACATTCGACGTGTGCCCGCTCAACTGGGAGTTCGAACCCGCGCTCGACGAGAACGGCGCGCCCATCGTGGGCGACTACACCGTGCTCGTCGACAACGAGTACATCATCGAAGCTCGGCTGTGCGACGCGACGCTCTACCTCGAAGGCGGGTGGTGGCTCCCGGTCGAAGACGAGGGCCAGTGTACATACGAGGACGATTCCGCCGAAGAGGTCGGCATCCAGATGGGCGGCAGCTCACTCGCCGTCAGCGATCCCGATCAGGAGCCCTTGCTTGTGGCGGAGGGCACCCTCGAAGTGCAGGGCGCATGCGCGGGCAGCGTCGCGATCCGGCTACGCCAGTTCGACATGATCGTCACGCCGCCCGAGTAGCGGCGGACCGACTACCAGGGCAGCGCCTCGCCGCTCTGGTGAACGAACTGCCCCGACGTCTCCAGCGTGAGCTCGTCGACCCGGTCGATCAGACCCGCTGCCGACGTTTGAGCATCGATCAACCCCTGGTTGCGCGTCATGTCGGTCTTGACCCACCCGGGGTGAAGGATACTCACGGCGACGCCCCGGGGCGCAAGGTCGATCGATAGGGAGCGGCCCGCCATGTTGAGCGCCGCCTTCGACATCCGATAGCCGTAGCTCCCGCCAGACGTGTTGTCTGCGATGGAGCCCATTCGGCTCGTCAGGAGCGCGACCTTGCTACCCGAACGAAGGCACGGAAGGAGCGAGGCGACCGTGCCGAGGACCCCAAGCGCGTTCACCTCAAACTGCTCGCGAATGACGTCGTAGTCGAGGTTGTCGAGCGAAACCCCCTTGAGCACCCCGGCCACCACCCAAAGGACATCAACACTTTGCTCGGCGAGATCCGCGGCCAGGGCCTCGACCGAAGCGCGGTCGGTGACATCGACCCCCGACCGAGCGTCGACGCCGTCGATCGAACCGAGCGCCTGGCTCGGCGCGCGACTGGTCGCGACGACGCGATCGCCCCTAAGAGAAAGCTGCTCGCACAGTGCGAGGCCGATACCCCTGTTGGCGCCGACGATCAGCACCGAAGCGCCGCTCGCGGAACCCGTGTTTGTCGATCTCGGATCAGTCAATCGCAGGCTCATTTCTTAGGTTTGCGTGTCATGTTGGGGCTCGATAGGCCCTGGAATCGTGCTTGGGTCTTCGTCCAGCATCTCGCGCAAATCGATCTCGATGCCACGAGAAATCGTGGTGATGGGCACGTCATTCGGAGTGCCCTCGAATGGGTTCTCGGTCACGCGCCCGATCCGTTCCATGGTGTAGAAGATCCACATCACCAACACGCTGAACGGAACCGAAAACCAAACGAAGTTGTCACCGATCAGCGGGTACCTGCCGGCCAGCCCTTGGCCGATTTTGTCGAACTCGTACATGACCCCAAACGGCAAGAGCAGCACGAATACCCAGAGGAACGTCACGTTCAAGGTCGCGTACTGTCTTGGGTACGGGAAGTTCTTGATGCGCTCGGATTTGCCTTGGAGCGTGTAGAACTCGATCAGTAGCTTCTCCATCTCAACGTGGCGGAAGTCGTCGATCAGCCCTCGCTCCCGCAGGAGCCGAAGTTGCCTCGATTGCAACGAAATGAGCTGCGTCGCTTTGTTCGACTTGGAGAGCACGTACGCCTTTTCCTCCGCGGACAAGTAAGGATCCAATTCGTCTTCCAGCGCGTATTGGTGCTCACGCACCCCGATGAGTTCCTGCCACTCGCGGTTCGTTCGGTGCGCCATCGAGCGCTCCCACGGACGTGGTTGCCGCAACCCGTGTCGAAGCGCGGTGAGCCAAGCGATGTGGCGGAAGACGAGCTCGCGGTGCAGCCCTTGCAGCTCCGCTTCCCCGGCGGGTGCGCTGCCGAACTGGTTGGTCACGTAGTCAGTGACGACGATCCCCCAAGAGCGAGAGGCATTGACGATCCCCCCCCAAATCTTGCGGGCCTCCCAAGTGCGGTCGTATGTCGCATTGTTCTGAAAGCCGACGATGAAAGCAACGGCGGTGCCCACCACGGCGATCGGCAGCCATGGCAGATGGAGCCACCGCTGGTCGAACGTATCGTAGAGTACGCACGGGACGAGGGCGATTCCAATAAAGATCGCGGTCTCTTGGCGGGTCCACGCCATCATGGCGCCGACGGAGTAGTATTGCTTGGTGTACATGTTTCGGGCCGACGACTGTGACGCTACTCGCGAAGCCAGGCCAGCGCACCGTCTTTGTTGCTCGTGGCGAAATGGCGAATGTCGGGCTTGGTGATGGGGTCGACGAGCTTGGCATAGAGCTCGAGCCACCCAGCGTCGCCGACGATCGCCATGCGTTCGACCGTGCCGAGTATGGTGCCTAGCCGCTTGAGCTTGTCGAGGATCATGCTGGCGTGAACGCTCGGAATACCCCGCATCTCCGCATACACCCGAACCTTCGTACCCGCTGCTTTCGCATCGTCGAAGCGACGCCAAATCGGAGCCAAGGCTTCGTCGCTGACGTCGCCTGCCTCCATCGCGTACGCGAGGAGCCCATCCGTGGCGTCATCTTCATCGAGGAGCTGAATGCCTGATGCCTCTTCTTCGCCCATGGTAACCTTCTTCCCAGCGCCGAGTATACACGGGACCGGCGGTTGAACCTTTGGCCGTCGAACAGGAGAGCTGATGACCGTCGACGCCCCCAAACCGCCCCTTCCCCCTTTCGACGCCGAGACCGCCAAGGCGAAAGTGCAAGCGGCCGAGAACGCATGGAACACCCGAAACCCTGAGAAGGTCTCCCTGGCGTACACGGCGGACTCGGAGTGGCGCAATCGTTCCAACTTCATTGTTGGCCGGGACGAGATCCGCGCGTTCTTGACCCAAAAATGGGACCGCGAGCTCGACTACCGGCTCAGGAAGGAGCTCTGGTGCTTCGAGGGGAATCGGATCGCGGTGACGTTTCGATACGAGTGCCATGACCGATCTGGCCAGTGGTTTCGTTCGTACGGGAATGAGCTTTGGGAGTTCGCCGAGAACGGCCTCATGCGCCGGCGGATTGCCAGCATCAACGATCTGCCGATCACCGAGGCCGAGCGCGAGTTCCGCTGGTCGCGCAACTAGCGGAAGCCGACTCGCCTCGCGAACTCGCCACCTGGGCACCACCAGGATCGGCTCACCGTTGCCCGCCAGGACCGTCCCGAAACTCGTGCTTCATGCGGTCGCATCCGTGAGCGATGAGGCGGAGTGCAGCGCCGCGGTCAAGGCTTCGGGACTGAGATCAGGGGACCCGGTGCCTGCGCGTTCCGCCTTTCGTATCAGCGCGACGATGCGACGGTTGAGCGGCGCGTCGATCCCGTGCTCCTCGGCGAGGCGCACGATCTCCCCGTTGAGGTAGTCGATCTCCGTCATGCGACCGCGGACCAGGTCTTGCCACATGGAAGACCGGGAGTCGGGGTCGATCCGGAGTTGCGCGCGAATCACCACACGAAACAACGGGGTTGGGAGCTTCATGATCCATGCCATGGCGCGGAGGGGTACGCCTCGGAACTTGGCAAGCCTGACGCCTGCCGCCTCTAGGACATCGAGCGCCTCCTCGAGAACCATCGCGACCACGCGTCGATAGTCACGCGACAGAATCATCGCCCGGGTCGGCACCCCAGCGAGCGCATTGATCGCGTTGCTCAGGTTGACGAGCAACTTCGTCCACTGTTCTGGGGCAATGGGATCTTCCTCTTGGATCTCGACGTCCGCGGCACGAAACGCGTCGACCCAGCCTTGGTGCTCTGGCATGTCGCGGGTCTCGAGGACGAGAGGGCCCGAAGTGGTGTGGTGAAAGAGACCCCCATCCAACATCACCACATTGAACGTCACGATGGCCGCAACAACCCGATTGTTGGGGAGGTGCTCCCGGAGCGTCGTCGGGTTACGAATACCGTTCTGCAAACTCACGACGATCGTCTCAGGCCGAAGAACTTGAGACAGGGTGATCGCGGTGTCTGCGGTGCCACCACTCTTGACGCAGCACAGGACAACATCGCAGTCGCGAAGCGCCTCGGGCTCGGTCGCGAACTCGATCTGAGAGGCTTCAATGTGCTCGTCGCGATCGAACTCGCGGATGGTCATGCCTCGCTCGGCGAGGACTTCGCCGAGCGCCGGTCGACCGACAAACGTCACATCGACGCCACCCGAAGCCACCAGTCGCCCACCGAAGTAGCATCCGATCGCCCCCGCCCCCATGACGCCGATACGCAGGCGCTGACTTGGTCTTCCCATTGGAGGCCGACCATAGCGCCCCGTCTCGGCGGTGACACCCCCTAGGGTTCGTCGCACTGAGATCGGGCCTCAGAGCGGGAAAGCGATCGAATCGATCGATACCGGGGCACCCGCCAGTTCGGAAATCCGCATCAATTTCGGGTGCGCGACCCAAGACCTCGCCGAGCGGTCTGCCATGGCTTCCAAGCGCCGGGCATTCGATGCAGTATCGACCTGCAACGTCAGACGCAGCGCTTGCAGTGATTGGAGCCGCCATGTCGCGAACGAGGACCGCGCACCCTTGGGCCACACCCATCATCCTGGCACTTGCGATGGGGAGCGTCGGGATGATGGAGTGCGAAGAGACGCCGGTCATGCTGGTCGTCACGTCACCCGTCGACGGACAGTTCGTCCCGGGCCCAACAGCGACCGTGACGGGCACCATCAACAAGTCAGCGGAACTCTACGCCATCGAAGTGAATGGCGTCACCGCCGTGATCCATCCCGACCGCACATGGTCCGTCGAGATTCCGCTCGACGAGGAAGCCATCTTCAACGACATCGTCGCCAGCGCCACCAATGCGGTGTTTAGCGACGTGGTCCGCCTCCGCGTGGTCGCCGGAAACTCGGTTGCAGATGGCGACTTCTCCACGGAAGGAGTCGCCCTTCGAATCAACGACACCGGCCTCGACGCACTCGAACCGGTGGTCGGAAGCTTGATCGATCTCGACCTTGGAACGCTCCTGCCCGTTGGAACCGAGATCATCGACGACTGCTTCATCGAGGATCCGCTCTTTGGTCTTTGCCTTGGGAGCGCTGTTGTCCGCGTTGCCAACCCTCCGCCGACGTCCGACGGGTTCTCCACGGCGTTCGACGCGCAGACTGGACAAGTCGTTGCCGACATCGACCTTCTCGGGTTGGCGATCAACGTGGACATCGATGGAAGTGGCCTCGTTCCAAACTGTGGACTGCTCATCACGGCCACCGAAACGACCATCGGAGGATTCTACGACCTCGAGCCCATGGCGTCGGACCCCTCGGCGGTCGACGTATCGCAGATCGGGAACGTGAGTGTCGCCTTTGCGGGCTTCAATGATGACTTCGGCGGCATCTGCGATGCGCCCATCATCGGTGACATCATTCAGCTGTTCTTGCCCGACATTCAGAGCACGACTGAAAACGGAGTCCGAGACTTCCTCAACACCGTCGATGCCAACGGCAACACGCCTGTCGCGGGAGCGGTCGAAGACGCCCTCGCCGGCGTCGACATCTCGGGACCCATCGGCGCGTCACTCGGCGCTGACCTCGACGCGCCCTTCTTCCAGATCACCGAAGACGAGTCAGGGCTGACGCTCGGGTCGGACGTCCGTTTCGTCGCGACCTGCACCCCTCCCGCAGGAGCCCCCGACTTCGACGCTTCGTACAGTGTGACGGATCCCTTCCCCGCCTTCGGCCCCAACACGCCCGGAGGCCTTCCCTACGGCATCGGGATCTGCATCTCGACGTCGGGGATGAATCAGCTGCTTCGGGCTCAGACCGAGTGCGGGCTGTTGCTGACCAGCATCAATGAGCTCGAGCTCTTCGGCTCGACGAACCCACTCACGACCAGCGTGCTGGCGACGTTCATCCCAGCCTTCGGAACGTTTCCACCCGCCACGCCGGTTCGCATCGATTTGACCCCAAAACTTGCGCCCGTGTTTTCGGGCAACGTGGGCCCAAGTGGCGAGCTCGGAGAGCTTAAGATCGCTTCCCTGTCGGCCAAGGTCATTCAAGACGATGGAAGCGAGACGGTGTTCCTCGAGTTCGATATCGACGCCAACGTCGGCGTCAACCTGAGCGTGGATGCGGCCGCCAACGTATTGGCGTTCGAACTCGCCGAACCCCCGGGCTCCGCGATCAGCGTCGACATCGTGAGCACTGCCATCGAGGCCGACCCGGCGCAGCTCGAGGCGATCCTGCCCTCGATCCTGGCGTTCTTTTTCCCGAGCCTCGCCGATGCACTCGCGAGTTTCCCGGTCCCGACATTTCTCGACCTCCAACTCGACGTCGTCGAGATCGACCGAAACGGGGAGTTCTTCTCGATCTTTGCGGACCTCGCGCCTCCCCCCTCGCCCTGAGGCGTTCGGCGAACGCCGAGCGTCGGTGGTTCGGTTGGACTCAGAGCGGGCCGAGGCGGATCTCGTCGGCGCGCAACTGGCCGTCTCGGAACTGCCGTCCCTGGCGGATCAGGCCGGTGATTCGCGTGCGAACCTCTTCGACCATCTCCGAAACGACCGCGTCGCTTTCGTTCCCCGTTCCCTCGAACACCATGGGCTCCCCGTAGAGGACCTGCAGACTCGTCGGCCTCGGAAACATGAGGAGATAGCGGGGCACTGGGATGTAGGGGACACCGATCAGTTTTCCCAAGCGCTCGAGATTGGCGATCGTGGGAAGCGCCTCGCCGCCTCCGATGAACGCGAAAGGAACGATTGGCGAACGCGTCTGGATGGCAAGGCGCATGAACCCGGACCCGAACCGAACCAACGAATCCGCATCCTTGGCGAGCTTGGCGGTGCCTCGCGCGCCCTCCGGGAAGGCCAGCACCAAGCGCTCATCGAGGAGCAGGCGCGTCGCCTGATCGGGGTTCCCGGTGAACTGCCCGGTTCGGGCGAAGAGCTGCGCGGTGCCAGGGACGGCGTAGAAGAACTCGTCGACCATGGCGTGCACGAGTCGAGGCGGGGTCTTCTCGAACACCATCGATCCCATGACGATCGTTCCATCGATGGGCAAACCACCCGAGTGATTGCCGATCAAGAGCGCCCGGCCCTGCTCGGGGACGTTGTGTAGGCCCACCACGCGCACCCGAAAGTAGTGCTCGTAGAACCACGAGAAGAAAGTCAACAGCCGCCCGAGCTCGGCCCTGTCGATGCCGAACTTGTCGATGCCGTAGTGGTTGAACCCTAGATTCAGTCGTTCGACGCGCTCGGCGATTGCCGGGTCGATGGGGATGAGTCGGTCAAGCATGATCTTTGCGCCGCGAGCCTAGCACCCTAGACACCGGATGGTCCCCCGAACTCGCGTCAAATCGAATTCCCCGCGAAACCCGGATCCCAGGGAACCCTACCTGCTGCGCGGCCTCCAAAACCTGAGCGTTACGGCCGAACTACTGGTCCCACCCGGCCGTGCTCACCCCGAGCTCCTCGCGCACGTATCGGTTGGAGTCGCGATAGCGCTCGAGCAGTTTGGCTCGGGTTTCTTGTCGCATGGGTGGTGGCTCGAAGCGGTCGGACACCTTGTTGCCATAGGACGAGCGCCGAAGAACTTGGTAGGCCCCATCCTTGACCCGCTGCGGCAGCGCGCGAGACACGGCGCGGACGACCCGAAACTCGCGGAGTGGCCGGGTGATCTGATCGCGAATCACCGTCGCCTGATAGTCGCTCGATCGGTTCACGCGCCATGAATCGACCGCCGGGACCTCCATCGGGTCCAACTCGAGAAACCGAAGCGTCTTGTCGAAGACCGACTGCGGCGATTTGAGCTCTGCCATGTTCAGGAACAAGAAGGACGATCGCGGGAAGTGCGGCAGGTAGCGGCCAATCTGCAAGCGGTAGTCGCTGCCGTCGACACACAAGGGGTCGCGCTCCACGAACTCTTCGAAGGGCGAGTTCGTCGGTTGGTCCGGATGGAGCTCCTTTTGGTGGCGTTGCAGGTAGTGCGAATAGGCTCGATCGACGGGGTGGCGCATCATGTAGATGAGCTTGACGTCAGGGGTCAACGCCGCAATGCGCTCCGGCACGTCGGGCACCTGCGGATAGCGCGTGTAGTTGGTCGAGGCCTCGCCACAAAGCTGCCCAGGCTGTGCATCGGCAAACAACGAGCGGTACCAGTCGACGCCGCGATCCCATGCGACGGCCGAATCGAAGAAGCAGGGCTCTTTGTCGGCACTGACGAACACCTGGGGGTGCTTCTCGAGGTAGCCGTGCAACGAGGTAGTGCCCGCCTTCGCTGCACCGATGATGAGGAAATCTGGAAGTCGCCCCGGGCTTCTCTTCGTTGTTCCGGCCGTTTCGGACGCCATGTGCGTGACTCATACTAGCCGAACGGGAAGGCTCCGCAAAAACGACCGCACGCAAGGACGCGCATCGCCAATCACATCATCATGCGCCGCGCCCCCGTCCCGAGAAGTCGCCGTAGTTCGCGGAGTTTGCCGCCTGCCTCGAGCCTACTGTGGAGCTCGACGACGTCTCAGAAGAACACCGAGCCAACGCGAACGTCGTCAACACGACGGTTCTCCAAGCACGAGCCATAGTCAAAGGCGGGGACTCCAAGTAAGTGCGTCAACACGGGGCAACGCCACCACGGCGGGAGCGCAACGAGGCCAAACCCCGTCATCGTGTTGTAGGGCCTTCCTCGTGTCCATGTCCATACGCAAATGTTGAGGGTGTCTAATCGCGCCTTCCGAGACCACCCGCTTTCCAATCTGCGCCCATCGGCGTGGTGTTCCCGTGGACCGATCGGCAGTAGCCCACGCGATCCAGGCGAGCTGCGGTTGCCCTGACCGAAGCCCAGCCGAGTTGGACGGTCCGCGCTACGATCCGAACATGACGTTGAGGCTGTTCGAAGTGCGCGGGGTCGACGTGGAGTTCAGGCCGAGTCCGTACTGCTGGCGCGTCCGCATGGCACTTGCGCACAAGTCGCTCGATTTTGAGCCAGTCCCCTGGCGCGCCGTCGAGAAGCAGCGCATCGAGAAGTCTGGTGGAACGACGGCCCCCGTTCTCGTCGACGGCGACGCTTGGATTGGAGAATCCTGGGACATCGCAGTTCATCTCGACGAGGCCTATGGCGGTCCGCCCCTCTTCGTCGACGACCCGGAGCGACGAGACGCGCAACGGTTTGACCGCTGGGTCACGAAGACACTCCACCCCCTCCTCGCGGAAGCGATGGTCGTCGACCAGTTCCCGCTGCTCGCACCGGAGGACCAGGACTACTACCTCGAACGCACCCTCCGGAAGTTCGGACAACCCCTCAACCAGTTCGGAGCCAACCCGGACCGCGCGATCGCGGAGCTGAGACGGAGGCTCGCACCCATCGAAGCGCGCCTTGCGACGCAGCTGTATCTTGCAGGCACGGACCCAGACTACCGCGACTACATTCTATTCGGTCTGCTCCAGTGCGGACGCGTCACGACCTTGCGCCCACTCGTTCCCGAAACGAGCCTGATCGGGCAGTGGTTCTCGCGCACCTTGGACGCCTTCGATGGTTTCGCGCGCGCTCAGCCCCCGAGATCTCACTGGCCCGACGGAGCCTAGAGGCCGTGCCCCGAGGCCGGGCGATCGAAGCCTCTAACTTGCCGGGAGGGCTTCCTGCAGCAACGGCGACTCGTTTTGGTCGGGGCTGCCGGCGGCCGCGAATTCCAGGATGCCGTCGTCGATGGGCCCTTCGAGCGTCGTCTTTCGATCGACCTTGTAGTTCTGCTCGGCACGCCACGGGAGCTGCTTGCCCCGTTGAGGCAAAATGTGCGCGGACCGCTGGAAGTACCCGGATGACAGGTCGACCGGCGTGTCGAGCTCGATGCCCGGTTCGAGCCTCGGTCGGCACTCGCTGCATCCCTTTTCGTCCATCTTATTGAGCACATTGCAGACGTACTGGCTCGTGATTTCAGCCCGCAGTGTCCATGAAGCGTTCACGTATCCCACGGTGAACGCGAAGTTCGGAACGCCGCTGAGCATGGCGCCCTTGTATCCCACGGTTTTGGACGGATCGATGACCTCGCCGTCGACCTCGACCTCCGCACCGCCGAAGAGCTGAAGGGTGATGCCGGTCGCCGTAACGATCAGGTCCGCGTCGAGCTCGGCGCCAGAATTCACGGCAATTCCACGTTCGGTAAACGACTGGATCTCGTCGGTGACCACCGCAGCCTTCCCGGCCTTGATCGCTTCGAACAAGTCCCCATCGGGCACCATGCAGAGGCGCTGATCCCACGGCGGGTACGACGGATTGAAGTGTGTCTCTACGTCGTACCCTGGCTGAAGCGCCTTGCGTGCCCCGCCCATGTACAGCCCTCGCGCGAATCCCGGAAACCGCCGAGCCATTCGGTAGAACATCGTCGTCAGGAAGATGTACTTCCAACGAAGTAAACGGTAGGAGCGTTTCTCGCCGAGGAGCCACTTCAGGAAGCGGTCGACCGGATCGGCCTGCGGAACGGAGGCCACATAGCTCGGGGAGCGCTGCAGCATGGTGACGTGCTGGGCCTTCTCGGTCAGCGCAGGGACGAGCGTCACAGCCGTCGCGCCGCTACCGATGACCACGACGCGCTTGTTGTCGTAGTTGATGTCGTCGGTCCATTGTTGCGGATGGACGACTGGCCCCCCGAACCTCTCGAGACCTTCGAACTCGGGTGTGTACCCCGCATCGTATCGATAGTACCCGGTGCAACCCCAGAAGAAGTTGCAGCTGTACTCCTCGACCTCACCCGTGCTGGCGTCGCGCACGTCCACGGACCAACGGCTCTTGGCAGTCGAGAAGCTCAACCGCTCGACGCGCGCCCCGAAACGAATGCGCCCTCGAATCCCGAACTCGTCGACGGCACCGTTGAGGTATTCGAGGATCGCCGGCGCGGGTGCCATCGCTTGGGGTTGCTTCCAGGGATAGAACGAGAACCCGAAGGTGTACATGTCCGAATCCGAACGAATGCCCGGGTAGCGAAAGAGGTCCCAAGTCCCGCCGATCGCATCCCGCGCCTCGATGATCGCGAACGTCTTGTCGGGGCAGTCCTTCTGCAGATGGTAGGCGGCGGCGATGCCGGAGATCCCAGCACCCGCGATCAGCACATCGACGTGCTTTGTCATGACGTCACCATCGACACGAAGCATAGCCCCATGTCACCTATCAACCACCCCAGGCCCCCCACGTCGATACGTATTTTTCTCGGGGTCCCGCGACCGCCGGCTTAATTAAGGATCTTCGCGCTCTTGATGTAGTCGAGCTTCGGGAAGTACTTCTTGAGGTAGGCGTTCCCCTCGCGCTGCATCACGGCTTGCGATGGCCCCTTGCCCGCTGGGGCGCCCTCCCCGTAGCCACTGTACAGGGCATCCGCCGCCTTCATGTTCTTGACCTTGCCAAAGGGGGAGAAGCCCATGGAATCGAGTCGCGTATTGTCGACGAGGTTGATGTAGAACTGGGTGGTTCGTGATCCGGGTCCCGCCATCGCGAAGGTGACCGTTCCCCGGGTATTGCTGAGCTTGACGGGGTCATCGGGGATTCGCTTGTTTCGCCACTTCGCGGTGGTCCCTGGGTCGCCGCTGATACCGGCCTGCGCCATGAACCCGTCGATCACCCGAAAGAACGCGACGTTGGTGAAGTACCCGGACTTCACAAGCTGGTAGAACCGGTCCGCTCCCCTCGGGGCCCAATCGCGCTCTACTTCGATCACGATGGGCCCTTGGGTGGTGAGAAGCTCCGCCTTGTATCGCGCCGGCGCCTTTCGGGATGCCGGCTTGCTCGGCTTCGACTCATCCTGCTTGGGCGCCTTCGACTCCTCGCCGAACGCGGTAGACGACATGCCTCCCGCCAGCGCGAGGCAGGCGACGAAAGTGATCACAGCTTTGACTCTCAAGCGCATCGGCAGCTCCATTTCAGAGCACCCTATACCGCAAGGCGGGCGACCTCGTCGATCGCTATTCGCACCGAACACGGCCTTGGAGCACGCAAGGGCCGAATCGCCACCGCTCGACGATCAGGTCGTAGGCGCGGTCCACGCGATAGGCTAGCATCGCCCGGGGCGCGGATTCGCGCGCCACAATCCGACTGGAACGAGGTCAATCGATGAGGACTTGGCTGCAGGGTGCGACCGTCGTCGACGGAACAGAGAGCGCACCGCGGCCGGGCGGCGTGTTACTCAACGGCGAACGCATCGAGGCCATCGGAGACCTTCAGGTCGAGGACGCCAAGGTGATCGACTGCACCGGCAAGGTCGTTGCGCCCGGGTTCATCGACGCCCACTCCCACATGGATTTCTTCACGGCGAGCGACAATCCCCGCCATTTCGACTCCTTTACGGCACAGGGGGTGACCACGTTCGTGACGGGCAACTGTGGATTCAGTCCGTTCGGCTTTGCACCGGAGACGCCGCATCGAAAACTCCTCGAGAACTCGCTCTTCAAAGCCGGCAGAGACGAGCTCGACTGGAACACGTTTGAGGAGTACCGCGAGGCCCTCGACGCGCTCGGACCCACCCACAACCTGCTGCACCTCGTCGGACACGGGACCTCGCGCACGTCGCTCGCGGGCTTTGAAGCGCGAAAGCTCTCCCAAACCGAGCACGCGCGCCTCTTCGACCTGCTCGAGGAGGCGATGGCGCAGGGGGCCGCTGGGGTGTCTCTCGGTCTTCAGTACAAGCCTGGCGTGTTCGCGGACGCGGCCGAGCTCGATGATGTCGCGCGCCTGGTGAAACGACATGACAAGCTCCTGACGGTGCACGCGCGCGCGTTCTCGGCCTTCTCGGGGACCTACCCACCCATTCCGTTCGGCAAACCCCACAACCTGAGGGCCATCGAAGACATGCTGGGCGTCGCGCGCAGAACCGGCGTACGCCTCCAGTTCTCGCATCTCATCTTCGTGGGCTCCCGCGCGTGGGAGACGGTCGACGAGGCGCTCGGCCTCTTTGATGAAGCGATTGCAGACGGGGTGGACGTTCAGTTTGATCTCTTTCCCTACACCTGCGGGGCCACGCTTCTAAACACCCTCTTGCCCGACTGGTTCATGGCGCGCATGCCCGGCGCCTTGCACGCGTTCGTATCGCGCACACGCCTTCGCCTCGAAGCGAAGATTGGGTTCAAGCTCGCGGGCTTCGGGTACGACAACATGCAGCTCGGCAACGCTTGTTGCCCGGAGTACGACATCTACAACGGCTTGTTCATCCCAGAGATCGCCAAGCGCGTCGGTCAGTCGGAGTTCGACGTCATGCTCGACATCCTCGACAAGAGCGACATCGAAGCCCGCGCGCTCTTCCACGACTACTACCGCGACGACATCATCGAGAGACTCATGCAGCACCCTGCCGCCCTCTTCATGACGGACGCCTGGCCCGAGCCCGGCGGGCACCAAAACCCCGCGGCCTACGGTGCGTTCCCTCGGTTTCTGCAGATCGCGCGCGAGAAGCGCCCTGTCTCACTCGAGACTGCCGTGCACAAGATGACGGACGCCTCGGCCAAGAGGTTTCGTCTGACCGACCGGGGGCGACTCGAAGCCGGACTCGCTGCCGACGTCGTGGTGTTCGACTGGAACACGATTCGCGACCGGCCGGGCGAAGCGGGAGACGGGGCCCCGGTCGGCGTTGAGCACGTCTTCGTCAACGGGCACCACGTCTTGCGGAACGGCGAGGTCACCGCCAACAGAGGCGCGGGCCGGCTGCTTCGCGTCGATTAGCGTGGTCGGGACACAGAGCTCCGGGTGCCCGCGAGCAAGCCCCGGAAGCGCACCACCGAAGCCGCGGCAAGCCCTGCTACGCGGGCGGCTCGGCCTCTTTGAGGAACCACTCCTGCTCGATCGCGGCGTGCAGTCGTCCCAGGTCGACTTGGAAGCGGTCGATGCGATCGTGGAGGTTCGCCCAGTCCATCGGTGCTTCCCGATCGATCTCGACGTCGCTACGAAGCTCTTGGACGACGCGAACGGGCTCCTCAGGATGCGGCAGCCGCTCGAGGGAGCTCGAAAGAACGTCCAACACGCGCCTGACCGCCCGCGGAAAATCGGGGTCGCACCACAGGAACGCCACCACGTCTGCGGACGCGACGCGACGCCGCATGTATCGACGGTACATCTGATAAGCACTGAGTGAGCGCAACACCGCCATCCAAAGCGTGTTCTCGTAGTGTTTGATGGCCGGGGTTTCAGGAGCCAATGTCGACGCCGCCACGTCGACCACCCGAGACGTCATGTCCGCACGCTCGAGAAAATTGCCGATGCGCAGGAAGTTGTACGCCTGGCCGTGACTCATCGTGCCAGAAAGCAGGCCGGTAATCTGCTGGCACCGCTGAATCACGCTCGACAGGGTATCGAAGCGGCGGCGACGACCGGTAGCCGCCCTCT
This sequence comes from Myxococcota bacterium, assembly GCA_039028875.1. Taxonomy (GTDB): domain Bacteria; phylum Myxococcota_A; class Polyangia; order Polyangiales; family Houyiibacteriaceae; genus SG8-38. The sequence continues at coordinate 79,077 of JBCCHE010000017.1, forward strand.
TCAATTGCTTGCTTCCCATCAGGTAGAGCTCATTGACGCACTCCCAGCCCTCGGTTGGGACGATGTCTCGCGACGTGCGGACGTTCTCGCGTGCGGCCCGAAGCGACGAGAGGATCGAAGCTGGGTTGTCCGGGTCGGCGATCAAAAACTTCATGACGGTCTGTTCGGAGCGCTTCGATTTGGTTTGTCGAAACGGCTCCTCGGCCCCAAAGATGTGAAGCAAGTGGTCCCAGCGAATCCCCGTCTCCGCGGGAAGGTCGAGAAGCATGGTGGCGTAGATGTTGATCAGGCGCGACGTGTTCTCGGCCCGCTCTAGGTAGCGGCCCGCCCAATACATGCGTTCGGCAACACGGGAAAGCACGTCAGTCCGCCCCGCCGACGATCCAGGTGTCTTTGCTTCCGCCGCCTTGCGACGAGTTCACCACGAGCGAGCCCTTGCGGAGGGCAACGCGGGTCAACCCGCCTGCCGTGATCGCCGTGTCCTTGCCCTGGAGAATGAACGGCCGCAGGTCGACGTGACGCGGCTCGATCGCACCGTCGCAGATGGTGGGCACCGTGGACAAAGACAGTGTCGGCTGGGCGATGTAGTTCCGAGGGTTGTCCGCAATGGTCTTTGCGAACCGCCTCACTTCGGCCCGGGTCGCGTGCGGACCCACCAGCATCCCGTAGCCGCCGGACTCGTTCGCCGGCTTCACAACCAGTTCGGACAGATGCTCGAGCACGTGACTCAGATGCTTAGGCTCGGAACACCGCCAGGTCGGCACATTCGGGATGATCGGATCTTCGTCGAGGTAGTAGCGGATGATGTCCGGGACATAGGTGTAGACGAGCTTGTCATCCGCTACGCCAGCACCGGGTGCGTTCGCGAGGGCGACGTTCCCGGCTCTCCAGGCACGAATGAGGCCAGGAACCCCGAGCAACGAGTCCTCGAGGAACGCCTCGGGATCGATGAAGTCGTCGTTGACACGGCGATACACCGTGTCGACGCGCTGCAGCCCATCGACGGTCCTCATGTAGACGCAGTCGTCGGAATCGACGACGAGGTCGCCTCCCTCGACGAGTTGAGCGCCCATGGCCTGGGCGAGATAGGCATGTTCGAAGTAGGCGGAGTTGAAGATGCCAGGCGTCATGACGACGACTTCGGGGTCGTCTTGTGGGCGTGGAGACACGGCGGCCAGCGTATCGAAGAGATTGGACGGGTAGTCGCCGACAGGGGCGATGTTCTCGTCGCGAAAGAGTTCCGGGAAGACACGCTTGGTCACACTTCGGTTTTCGAGCATGTAGGAAACGCCCGAGGGAACTCTCAGGTTGTCCTCGAGGGCGTAGACCGTCCCGTCTCGGTCCCGCACGAGGTCGGACCCGCAGATGTGCGCCCAGACCCCGTAGCGCGGGTTCGCGCCCATGCACACCTCGCGGTAGTCGGGCGAGGACTCGATCAGCTCCCGCGGAACGAGCCCGTCTCGAAGGATGCATTGGTCGTGGTACACGTCATCGATGAACATGTTGAGCGCGGTGAGGCGCTGGCGGAGCCCGCGTTCGATTCGCGCCCACTCGCCACCCGAGATGACGCGCGGAAGGATGTCGAAAGGCCACGAGCGATCGATGTTCTTCCCCTCGGTGTAGACCGTGAAGGTGATCCCCATTTCGAGGATCGCGCGCTCGGCTGCTTCTTGGCGGAGCTTGAGCTTGCCGCGGGTAAGGCCGGACAGCCTGGCGGTGAGCAGTTCGGCCCCGGCGCGCGGGCGACCATCACGGTCGACCATCTCGTCATAGAGGTCCCCAGAGTCGTAGTCGGTCCAGTTCGTCATCGAGCGAGAGGCGGCCGACCCCGGCGCGGCGCTCCTCAGGGATATCCCGTTTGCGCGCGCCTTCCAACGGAAATCGTCATAGCCGGGCGTCCTAGAACCGTCCTCGGACAACGAGCGCCGCAAACCCGAGGACCCATTCGTCGCCCATTTCGGCCCGTTTCAGGTCGCTACATGGGTCCTGTGATTCGTCTCGCCGCATCGCGCCGAAATGCCGCTCGGATCTGATGACCGTAGAACTCGGCAAGATTGGCGGTGATCGTGCCGAAGCGGCTGAGCGATGCGTCAGGCTCGAGGCCATCCCCCATGCGCTCGAGCTGCCGACGGTACCAGGCAGTTTGGAGCATGTCGTCGAACAGCCGAACTCCGACTTTGACGTCGACCGCCTTCGCGCCTGTCGCTTCACCAGACAGGATCGCTTTCGGCAGATCGGGCTCGAGGGCGATTGGGCGGGCGAGACCAACGATGTCGACCGCGCCAGACGCGACCGCCTTCGCCATTGCTTCGACGTTCCGAAAACCACCCGTCAGCATGAGCGGGAGCTGAACGACTTCCCGCATGCGCTCCGCATACTCGAGGAAGAACGCCTCGCGAGCGCGCGTGCTGGCCCGTTCCACGGCCTCAGAGCCGACCATCGCGGGGCGCTCGTAGTTGCCGCCTGAGATCTCGAGGTAGTCGATACCTTCGGCCTCGAGCGCCTGGGCAACGTCCAGCGATTCCTCCAAAGTGAACCCACCACGTTGGAAGTCGGCCGAATTGAGCTTGACGGCAATTCCGAAGCCTTCGCTGGTCGCCTGCAGTGACGCACGCGCGATTTCTAGGAGGAATCGCATTCGTTTTTCGGGCGTCCCGCCCCACGCGTCGGTTCGGCGATTGGTGTGAGGCGAGAGGAACTGGCTGACCAGATACCCGTGCGCCGCATGGACTTGCATGCCCGCAAAGCCGGCGGCCTCCGCTTGGGCAGCGGCATTCGCGAAGCGCCCGATCAGGGTCCGTATCTCGCCGTCTTCGAGCGCGCGCGGCGGCGAGAAGAGCCCCGCCATCCCCTGCAGCGCGACCTCGGATGGGCCGACCGGATTCCAGGTGACCATTCGGGCGGTTTGCCGGCCGGCGTGACCCACCTGCATCCAGAGTTTCGACCCCTCAGCCTGCGCTGCGTCCGCCCATCGCCGGAGACCTTCGAGACGCTCGCCTCCGACCAACACCACATTGTGCGGCTCGGTCCTGCCACCGAGGTCAGTGATGACGTTGCCCGTGATCAGCATCCCCGCCCCGCCCCGCCCTAGCCGTTCGTAGAGCCGGACGAGACGATCGGTCGGCGCGCAGGCGTCGTCCCCGAGCGCCTCGCTCATCGCAGCCTTGGCGATACGGTTGGGGAGAGAGCCCCCGCGGCGGAGCCGCAGCGGCGCGGCGAGAGATTCGACGGTCATGTCGCCTGGAGCCTCCAACGTGCCCGGCAACCCTGCAAGCCAACGCTTGACGGGGTTGATCGGGCCGATCAAGTCTCGATCATGCTCCGATGGCAGCCCGCCCCGAGCCTACTGGTCGCCGCCTTCATCGTGACGAGCTGCAGCGCCCGCCAGGCTCCCTCCACGGTCGGCCCAACGCCCACGGCTGCGGCGGCGCCCGCTCGGATGTCAGGCGAGGATCCGACGGTGTGGGCCGTGAATGTGGGCGGCCCCGCGTACCGAGGGATCGATGGGACCGAGTACGAAGCCGAGTCGTCGGTCACTGGCGGAACCGTCGGGAGCCTCGACACCGTCAAGGGTTCGCAGGACCCCGTGCTCTACGAAACGTATCGGTCCGGCGACGTCCATATCGACCGCCCGATCGCGAACGGAACCTACGACGTCACTTTTCATTTCGCGGAGCCCGAGGACATCCCCGGTGGCGCGCGGTTGTTCGACACCTTCATCGAGGATCAACGTGTGATCCAGGACCTCGACGTGATGGCGTCCCGCGACGGCAAGGTCTACTCGGCGCTCACCGTTACCATCGCGGACGTAGAGGTCACCGACGGAGAGCTCAACGTTCGCTTCGAGGCGTCTGCCAAGGAACCCGTGCTGAGCGCGTTGGCGGTTCGGGAGCCGACCGCGAGAGCGAAAGACTGGGAGCTGGTCTGGAGCGACGAGTTCGACGGGCAAGACCTCGATCAAGACAAGTGGGGCATTCGGCAGTGGCCGGCCAAGAAAGTCAACGACGAAGATCAGGCCTACACCGCGCGCGAAAAGAACCTCCGAATCGAGGAAGGGCATCTCGTCATCGAAGCGCACTTGGAAGCGTATGACGGGGCCAAGTACACCTCGGGGCGAATCTACTCACACGGCGAAGCCTCGTTTCTCTACGGTCGGTTCGAGATCCGCGCCAAGCTACCTCGCGGCAAGGGCTCGTGGCCCGCGATCTGGATGCTCCCGGCCGACCCCTTCAAGTACGCGACGACATGCAAGGAAGGGGACGACTGGCAAGGCAGCTCGACCTGCGACGCGTGGCCGAACTCGGGCGAGATCGACATCATGGAGCACGTCGGCTACCAGATGGGTCATGTGCACGGAACCGTGCACAACGAGGCTTACTATTGGTTCAAGTGGGAGCAGCGAAAGGGCCGACTCCTCCAGGCCAATGTCGACGAGGCGTTCCACGTCTACGCCCTCGAGTGGACCCCCGACCGCATCGACGTGTTCGTCGACGACGCCCTCTACTTCACCTACGTCAACGAGAACCAAGGCTGGCGATCCTGGCCCTTCGACCAGCCCTTCACGCTCATCATGAACATCGCCATCGGGGGTGGCTGGGGCCGCGCGGGCGGCGGGATCGACGATTCGATCTTCCCGCAGCGGATGCTCGTCGACTACGTCCGGGTGTTCGCGAGGGAGTAGCCAAGTCCCTGGCGAGGCGGGATCCTTCGACGTTACACGGACGAACTGCGGATGAAGTCAACCATGGCTGTGGCGACCTCGGGGCCCTTTGTCTCCTGGAGGAAGTGGCCGCCGCCGCGAATGGTGAGGTGGTCGACCCCGTCGGCACCCGGCACCCGGGTCTGGAACGCTTCGGCGTCTCCCGGCCGCCCAACGAAGTCGTCATTGCTGAACGAGGTGCGAAAGGGCCTCTCGAAAGACTCGAGTACCTTCCAAGCGCGCGCATTCGCCTCGACTTCTGGGTCGTCTGGAAAGATCGGGGCCATCGATGCAAACACCCGGGGCGCCGCAACAAAGGCCTCGTCTGGAAACGGCGCCTCGTAGGCCGCAAGCACTTCAGGGCTGACACCCGCGCCGCCGAACGCCACGGCCATCACGTTGCGCACCCTAAACTCTGGTGAGGATTCGCAGTACTTCCGCCAGTACCAAAACCCCGGCGCGCCCTCGTTGCTGACGAATCGCTGGACGAGCTCCTTGGTTGGAACGACCGGCACAGCGTCGTATCGCGCTCGAAGTGACTTCGCCTTCTCGATCGGCACGCCTCCCGAGGTGGGCAACGAGGTATTGGATGCCACCACCCGCGCGAATCGGTCGGGCAGCGCGGCCACCACACGCAGGCCGATCAAGCCTCCCCAGTCCTGGCAAAAAAGATTGATGTCGCGAAGGTCAAGCCCTTCGAGCCATCGCGTCATCCAGGATACGTGTCGGGAGTAGCTGTGGTCGCTCGGCAAAGCAGGCTTGTCGGACCGCCCGAAACCCACCAGATCCGGCGCAATCACGCGATACCCCGCCGCGACGAACACGGGGATCATCTTGCGGTAGAGAAACGCCCAGCTTGGGTTTCCGTGAAGACACAGGATGAGTTCGCCGTCTGTCGGCCCCTCGTCCAAGTGGTGGATCCGCAGGGTTCCGCCCTCTCCATCGTCAACCTCGGTGTAGTTCGGAGCGAACGAGAAATCAGGCAGTTTCTCAAACCGTTGGTCAGGTGTACGGACGATCTTCATTCGGGCACCTTGGGCATGCTTGGCTCCTTGGAGTAGAGGACTTCGTAATCAATGACGACGGTCGGCACGTGTCGTAGCGCAGTGGGCGTCGGCGCCAAGAGGCCGCTGGCCGCCAACGTCGAACTCAGATCGCCTCGTTCCCGCAGGGGCCGTGCACCCTCGGTCCCTCGAAGCGTAACGATCGCATAGTGCCCGGGGCGTTGTTCGTCGCGCAGACCGTACCAGTGAGCCGCCGAAGGCACCGACGATGCGATTTGGGAAGGGGCGTCGCGCAGCCATCGCTCCACGGTCTCGGTCTCGTTGGGCTCGACCTCGAAAGAAGCATGGGTGACGTGCGTAACGATCGCCGTTTCGTTTGGAACGAGCGAGCCGACGACTTCGTACAGACAAACGTTCGCAAGAACCTCATGCTCCACCAACGTCGAAGCCTGCTCTTGGAGGCGTGCGGGTCCCCCGCGTTCGACATACGCACTGCGGGCCGCGCCATCCGCGAAGAGGTCAAAGATGGCGAATCGGTTAGGGACCGACTCACTACGAAGCCCGTACCAAAACGACGCGGATTCAATCAACTCGGCCCGGCCCGGATCGATGGGGGTCACGATCTTGGCAACCGCACCGGCGCATCCTTCCTTCGCCATCAAGGGGACGTAGTTGGCTTTGCCCAGCTGAGAGGAGTTGATCGTCACGACGAGGCCCTGACCTCCGCCGAAGATACGCGACTCGACATACCCATCGCACCAAACATCTTTCCCGGGGGGTGCTGCACGGACCCGGGGCCAACCTCACCGAATCCGACCCGTTGGACCCGCAACCCGGCCTGCGTCGACTAGAGGCTGACACAAGCGCGGGCGCCAGGCGACGTGGATGCCAGCCGTCGCCATACCGCCACTGCTACGTGTGGGGTCCGTGCTCCACGTCCCGTGTGGGGCCGCCAATGAACAAGATCGCGACGATCATCCCGGCGACGCATAGGACAGCGTCGACGACGAAGGCCCTGCCGATCCCGTCGTAGAGTGACGATGCGCTCGCGACGATCGATGTATTCAACCCCAATCCGAGCGCGCCTCCGGCAACGTTGGCCATGTAGATGATGGCGCTCGCCAGGCTGGATCGAGACGAGTCGAGTGCGGTGACCCCCGCGGTCACGATCGACGTGTAGAAGACCCCCGTTCCGACTCCAAGCACCAGCAGGCCCGGCACCATGTCAGCGTAGGTCGTTTCCGGTCCGACCCTCGACAAGAGCCACATCCCAACGGCGAGGAAGGCGGCGCCCACCGAGACTACCCGCTTTGCTCCGAACGCTTCGTAGGCTCTGCCCGCCGCGAACGACACCAACGCGTACGTGAGCATCATCGGCAGCAGCCCAACACCCGATTGCATCGCAGTGAAATCGAGCTGCTTGGTCATGAACTGCGGCAGGTAGACCATCGAGGCGAAGAACACCGATGCGATCAGGAGGGTCATCAGGGTGGTCATGGCGAACGGCAGGTTCGTCATCACGGATTTTGGTACCAGCGCGGTTTCGCCGACTCGTCTTTCGTAGAACGTGAAGGCCACAAGCGAGACCAGTCCGACGCCGAAGAGCGACAGGACGGAAGTGTTGGTCCAGCCGCGATGGATGCCCCAGTCGAGGGCCAGTAACAGGGCGACGAGTCCGACAGTCAATAGGGCCGTTCCCCCGTAATCGATACGTTCGTTCGGCGCGGCGGGCTCATCCCGCGGAACGACCGGGATGATGATGACGATCGCGAGGGCCGCCACGGGCACGTTGATGAAGAAGATCCACTCCCAACCCAACGAGTCGGTCAAGCCCCCTCCAAGCAGCGGGCCCATCGCGTTCCCAATCCCGGCGACGGCCATGATCAACCCGCCGGCGAGCCCTGCGCGGCTGGCGGGAACGGAGGCGTAGGTCATTCCAAGGACGGCCGGCCACATCAGGGCCCCGCCCACGCCCATGATCGCGCGACTCGCGATGAGCACCTCGACGTTGGGAGCGAGCCCGCCGGTTAGCGAGAACAGCGCGAAGACCCCGGCGCCGATCAGGAACACACGACGCCGGCCAAACATGTCCGCGAGCCTACCGCCGGTGACAACGGCGACCCCGAACACCAGGGCGTAGCTGTTGATCACCCACTGCGCGGTGTCGACATCCGTATTGAACGACTCCTCAATGGCGGGAATCGCCACCGACAGCGCCGTGAAGTCGTTCGCGACGACGAGGATCCCCGCGGCCATCGCGAAGAGGCCAATGACGACATCCCGCCCAAGCCGTTCTTTGGCCACAGGCTCTCGATAGCATGGCCGTTCGGCATCTGCAGCAGGCTCCGGGGGGGCCTCGACTTGGCATCGGGGACGTGAACGATGAGACGTGCGTCGCGGGCCGGAAGCGCTCGTAGGTTGGCGCGGCTTACGGGTCTCGAACCGGCCAGGTGTAATGTGAGTTGTCCTTGCCGCCGCCGTGGATGTTTGGCCAGAAGGGATTGATCTTCCAGCTGCTGTCGCTCCCCGCCGAGAGCGTCGTGGAGGTCCAGTGGAGGCCGTTCTGGATGTTGGTGAACGGATGGCCCTCGGTGAGTTGAGGCTCGTTGTTGGACAGGTCGAGCACGCTCAAGAACTCGTGATAGTTTGGTACGCGCCAGTCGCCGGCCGCGGAGCCGTCGCTGAGCCCGCAGTCCCCGTCAGCCAGGTTCGCGCTCTCGACGTAGGCGTTGGCCAACGAGTTAATACCGAGGCAGTTCGATTGCTTGAGCCAGACCAGCCCCGTGAGGGTATCCACGACCGTGCCGTCCCCTGAGTCGATGAACCGCACACTCGACATCGGCACACCGGCGCGGATCTCCCCATCCTGCCCCGTGCCTTCGCAGTCGACCGCATTGCCGTCGGGGTCGAAACACTCGGTTTGATGGGTGGCGGCTACCGATAACGGTGCATCTGCGGTCTGCGAGTCCTCCCGCACCGGCCAAACCCACCAGTCGTCGTCGGACTTGTTTCCGGACGAAAAGCGGCCCGATGCGAATGGGCTTCCGGTCCACGCCTTGGGCGAACCGTCCGGGCGGCTCGTCGAGGTCCAGTGCATCTCGTTCTTCACGTCGACGAAGGGATGCCCCTCCGCGAGCGCCGGATAGCCCTTCGAGACGCTGATGAGGCTCATCAGCTCTCGCACGTTCGGAAGTCGCCAGTCGCCTGCGACGGAACCGTCGGACAGCGCACAGTCGCCGTGCCCTTCGGCAAGCGCGTTGCTGCGGCTCAGGGCTTCCGACCAGTTCACCTTGCCGAGGCAGCTCGCGCGTTTGAGCCAGACCAGGCCGGTGAGGTTGTCACGAACGCTCCCGTCATCTCGGTCGGTGAAGCGCGGGCTGGGGTGAGGAACGCCGGCTTGAATGTCGCCGTCTTGACCGGTACCTGCACAGTCGATCGCGTTGCCGTCGACGTCGTAGCAGGTGGTCTGCCCCGTGGCTGAAACCACGCGAGGCGTGTCGTCGGCGTTGCCGCCGCCATCGCTTGCGCCACCGCCATCGCGCACTCCGCCGCCGTCTTCGACTCCGCCGCCACCGCCCGCCGCGGAGCGGCCCTGCCCGTCGTCGCCGATGCCGGTCGCGTCGGATGCGCCGCAGCCAAGCGTCAGCGCGAGCACGGTCGCAAGAGAGGAGGCTGTCCACAGGAATGAATTGGTTTGCACAGTCGTTAAACTCTAACTTCCCGGCTTTGGCCCCGGTTAGCGGCAGGCCCTCAAAGGTGCGCCAACGACGCAGGCCACCCTACGTGTCGCCCCCAATCTCCCTCGGCGGTTTTGGACGTCTTTGCGCATGCAGTGGTGCCGAAAACGGCCGTCCTCTTGCGGTCGACGGGGTGGCGTCCCTAGGATCGGCTGCGAAGCTTGGGCTGCCCACGGGCAAGGTGTCGATGAACACGGTGATGCGATGATCCGGAGCGCGAAGTTTGGTTGGGCGTTGGTGAGCGTGCTCTGCGTCGGCGCGGCCCTCCCCGTCGTGGCGCGTGCAAACCCGGTCGAGGCACCGCACCTACAAGCGAGCTTGGTCACCGTGGAGAGCGCCGTCGTCCCCGGGGAAACCGTGACGGCGGCGGTGCACTTCGAGTTGGAGCCGGAGTGGCACCTCTACTGGAAAAACCCCGGCGACTCGGGCGAAGCCCCGACCTTCGAATGGCGGCTTCCCGAGGGGTTCGTCCCGAGTGAGGTGGCGTGGCCCGCGCCGCGTCCGATCCCCGTGGGACCGCTCATGAACTACGGCTATGAGGGCGAGCTGCTTCTGCCGGTCACCATCGACGTACCGGAGACCTTGTCGCAACAGGCTGCCGAAGGGGCCGAGGTCGAACTCACAGTCGTGACGAGATGGCTGGTCTGTCGTGAGGACTGCATCCCGGGGGAGGCAACACTGACGCTGACGCTGCCGGTGCGGTCGGAGCCAACGCCACCACGCAAAGCGCACGCGTCTCTCTTTGCCCAGGTCGAACGAGAGCAGCCGAAACCCGTACGCGGTCGCGCCGTAGACGACGGCGATGCCGTGATCGTCGACATCGCGGTCGACGCCGTTCAGCTCGGGGACGCGCCGCGCGTCACGCTGTTCCCGTACGACGCACTGGTGCTCGACCACGCCGCCAATCAGGAAGCGGAGTACCGCCCCGACGGCGTGAGCCTCCGCGTGCGCAAGGACCCCACCCGTGACACGCCACTCGAGGCTCTCGCCGGTCTCGTCGTGGTGGAGGGTGATGGTGTGCGACGCGTCTTCGAGCTCGACACCCCGGTGATTCGCGAGGCAGCGCCAGCGGGCATGGCACCGGGTAGCGCCGACACCAACACCTTGCCGACGTCGCCCGAGAACGCACCGGCGACTCCGTTGGCGATCGTGCTCTTGCTAGCGTTTGGTGGAGGCGTGTTGCTCAACCTCATGCCGTGCGTGTTTCCTGTGCTTTCGCTCAAGATCTTGGGTGTTCTCGAGCATGCCGACGATCTCGCCGCGACACGGCGAGACGGACGCATGTACACGGCGGGCGTCCTCTCTTCTTTTTGGGTCGTGGCCGGCTTGCTCCTCGCGCTGCGCGCTGGCGGGGAACGGCTCGGATGGGGGTTCCAGCTGCAGTCGCCCGAGTTCATTGCAGCGCTTGCCATCTTGATGACGCTCGTTGCGCTCAACCTTCTTGGGGCGTTCGAAGTGGGGATGGGCCTGTCCCGCGTCGGCGCGATCGGCGCCACGGCACCCGGCGAGGAGCCCTCCCCGCGCCATGCGATGCTGTCGTCGTTCGTTACCGGCGCGCTCGCCGTGATCGTGGCCACGCCGTGCACGGCCCCCTTCATGGGCACAGCGGTCGGGTTTGCGCTGACGCGGTCACCGGGCGTTGCCCTCCTCGTGTTCACGGCACTCGGTCTCGGCATGGCGTTGCCGTATCTCGCGTTGGGCTATTCCCTGGAGTCGTTCGGCGGCTCCCGCGTCCGGGGGCATGGATGGCCGTGCTGCGCCAGGTGCTCGCGTTTCCTATGTTCGCAGTTGCGATTTGGCTACTGACGGTGCTCGCCGCGCTGACCGACGAACTCACCGCGTTTCGGTTGTTGGGGGGACTGCTGATTGTCGCCCTCGGCGCGTGGGTATACGGGCGCTATCAGCTGAGCGTGCGTCGACCCGTTGCAGCCATTGCGCTGGCGGGGGTACTGGTCGCGGGCGGCGTCGTCTTTGGCACGCGCGGTGTCGAAGCCTCCGAAAGTCGCGCCGCGTCGGGCGCCACGACCGCCGACGACCTCTGGGAGCCGTGGTCTGCGGCGCGCGTGGCGGAGCTTCGCGCAGAGGGCCGCCCTGTGCTCGTCAACTTCACCGCCGACTGGTGCATCAGCTGCAAGGCCAACGAGCTGGTCGTCTTCCAAGCGGACGCCGTCCGGGATGCCCTCGCAAAGTACGACGTCGCGGCCCTCAAAGCAGACTGGACGCGGCGCGACGAAGCCATCACGAAAGAGCTTCAAGCGCACGGGCGTGCCGGGGTGCCGCTATACCTCTATTATCCCGCGGACCAAGAGGGGAAGCCCAGTACGCTCCCGTCGGTTCTCACACCGGGCATCGTGTTGGCGCAGCTGAGCCGGCGGTGACGTCGAGGTACGCGGATCAGAACGAAAGGTAGCCATGATTCAGACACTCCTACGCAACGCGGTCGTCGCGCTCGCTTTCACGGCGTTGACCCTCACAGCCACTTCCGCACTGGCCGCTCCGGTGGTCGGTAAAGCGGCTCCTGCGTTTACTGCGAAGGACAGCAAGGGGCAGACCTACTCGCTCGATCAGCTCAAAGGGAAGTACGTGGTGCTCGAATGGTTGAACCATGGCTGCCCCTACGTAAAGAAGCACTACGGCAGCAAGAACATGCAACGGCTGCAAAAGCAGTGGACCGACAAAGGCGTGGTCTGGCTCTCGGTTGTCTCCTCCGCCAAGGGCAAGCAGGGCTACCAGACCGCCGAAGACACCAACGCGACGGCGAAGCTCCAGGGCTCTCAGGCGACTGCGATTCTGCTCGATCCCGACGGCACACTCGGCAAGCTCTACGCGGCACGGACTACACCCCAGATGTTCGTCATCGACCCTCGAGGCGTGCTGCGCTACGCGGGGGCCATCGACGATAAGCCGAGCACCAACGTGCGTGACATCCCCGGCGCCAAGAACTACGTGAACGCGGCCCTCGACGCCGCGCTCGCGGGCAAAACGGTCGAGGTCACGACCACGCGGCCGTACGGGTGTAGCGTCAAGTACTAGGCGTAGCGCTCGAGACGTTGCGGTTGGCGGGTACTATTGGAACAACATGCGCCGAAATGCATCGAGCGTGGAACTATCGGCGCGCCTGGAGGTTACATAACGAACATGCTCCTGCTCCGAGGCATCTGGGTCTAGCTCGATGCTCCACAAGCCACGAATCTCGTTCGGCAACAGGGAGTAACGGATATCCGTAATCCGATTCGGGTCGCCAGGTTCCACCGCAAGGTAGTCGCTCGAGAACCAGCGAAAGCGCTCGATGTCTCGGGCTTGCTGGCTGTTGGGGTCGAGCCACGGGAAGTCTCGCGCGACCACGAGTTTGGTTGCTGACCCGCCCGGAAACAGGGAAAGTTCCATCCCGGAACGCACCGCATCCACGTAGAACTCCGTGTCCGTCTCGTAGACGACCTTCCACAGTAAGATGTTGCCGAAGCTCGGCTTGGCCTCGAGTCGCTGCGGCGTGTGCCCACGTTGGGCGGCAAGCGCTCGGCCGAACGCCTCTGCTCGATCGCGCTGGACCACCCCTGCGCCGAGATAGAGGAACGCCCACACCAAGCCGAGTCTTGCCCACCAGGCGGAGCGCCCTCCCAAGGACAGCCCTACCAGCAGAGCAAGGGGCACTGTGAACAGCGGGTCGATGACCGACACGTTGTTCCAGGAAAACCGCTCGTAGCTGAACGGCCACAAGAGGAGGGTGCCGTAGCTCGTGCAGGCATCGAGCAGTGCATGAGTCGCATAGCCCGCCGTGCAGTAGAGAAGCGTGAGCTGAAAGCTCAACCCGCGTCGGCGACCGAGGAGCGGATGGAGTATGGCCGCGCACAGCACTCCACCAATCGGAATGAACAGAAGCGAGTGCGTGAACTGTCGGTGGTACTCCAGAAACAGCAGTGGGTCCGTCGACGAGCGGATGAAGACATCCAAATCCGGCGCCATGCCCGCCAG
>JBCCHE010000018.1:0-90716 GCA_039028875.1 Myxococcota bacterium
ACGTTAGACCGCATTCCGCACTCGACGGCCTCCCGCCCATCGCCTACCTCGCCGCCATCTGCGGTGTCCCCGAACAAAATCTCATGAACGACATTAGCTTTTAGCCAACCGACGACGGACCGAATTCCGATCCCGGGTCAACCACCAGGATTTTCCAACTCAACCTGGGCGCGTTCCCGATCTCACGTCAGGTCGACGTCTACATGAAGCACATCGGCAAGGTGGATTACTTGGACCGCGATTCGCGATGACGCCGCCCTAGGTCCGCTCTCCTTCGATGGATGAACTGGCGAGAGTGGCCGAATCAGAGCCGCTCGGACGAGGAATACGAAAGCCGAGACGTTGTCCAAACGCGTCAAGGGGACGAGAAAGAAGCTTGATCAGAACTCCCCCAGCGAGACAGACCGCTACAAGGAACATCATCACTATGTCCCACGACCACCAGTAGAACTCAGGATCGAAAGCATGACGAATGACTGCGATCAGCGCGAAAAGATAGGCGATGAAGCAACAGACCGCACACAAACAGAACAACAGCCACTGGTGGAACAGAGCTAGCCTGTCGTCACTCTTGGGCCGATCGAAGATCCCGTGCCACATCGCCTCCAAGATCCAGGGCGAACGCTCGATGCCGAGAAGAACGAGGAGTAGGATCGGCAAGCCGAGCGCCTGCCCGGAGCGCACAGAGCTGATAGTCGCCCACGCGATAAGGGGTGCTCGAAACAAGGCCTGGACCTTCAGCTGGCTCGGTCGTCTGAAGACAAGGAGAAGACTTGCAGGTCCTGGTCTCTTAGGGTCCTTCGGCAGCACCCACTGAAGCCAGTCAGTAACAAGGTTGCTTCCGACCATGATGAGACCGAGAACCGCGAGCAGCAGGACATTGCTTGCCTGCTCCGGGGTCATTGCGATTCCGAGGGCAGGTACCGTGTAGGTCTGACGGGTCGCCTCGGCCATCACGGCGACTAGCACCAGCAGCCACTCGAGAATCCAGATTCGGTTGATCAGAGCGGTCGTTGCCGACAGCCTCGATTCGTCTGTGGATGAGATCTCCACCTCACACTAAACGGTAGGGTGCCGAAGACCTGACTGCCACTCACGCCCCCTTCCTACCCCACTTTCGCACGCGCGTGACCTCGGGCCGACTTCAGTTTTCACGAGCGTCGCGATTGTCGGATCTTGCGGAGGTGGCTCTGTACCCCTCCTCGCCGCGAGATCGGCATGTATGGCTATGGCCATGCATGCATTTCTATATGTGGCTGCTGAGCCCAAGCAGGAGTGGTGGTGGCTTCGGCGACTACGACCGCTTGTATGTAGTACAGTGTATTTTTGTGATCATACTTGACGAGCAGCAAGCGATTCGCCAGTGTGAAGTAACTAACCTCTAAGGAGCACGTCATGGACGCCACGACGGTCATTCTCGCTCTCGCCTGCAGACTCATCGACAAAGTTGCACCTTCGCTTGTGAAACGCCTGACCGAGCGCCCGCCGGAGCCTTCGGTGGAGATCAGGCCGGACGGCTCGATTAAAGCGTGTGGCAAGGACGCCCTCGACAATAGCGCCGTGAAAGCGCGAATCCGCCTCGCCATGCCCCAACCCAGCAAGATCGGCGCTATGGAAGCCACAGGCGTCCGGGCGAAGGCGCTCCCGCTGCAGGGCTTCGTCGATGAGGAGGCGCCGACCGAGCCACTCAAACGGCCACCGCTCCCGCTTCTGCCCGCGTCCTGCGACCACGAGTCCCAATGAAGCCCACGAACCGTTCGATATGTAGGCGTGCAACCTACATATTTTTCGCAGATCTACCGCGAAATGTACCCCCGCCTATAAAGGGGGCGCGGGCGATCCCCGGCCCCTACCCCCGGAGGGGTTCTACATATCGGGTCGCTGCCAACATCCACGCTGTGGAAGGAGGAGTGGCCGAAGTTCTCCGTTGGTAAGGGAGCGACGTACCTCCGTGGACGTGAACTCGCCTGGCA
Source organism: Myxococcota bacterium (assembly GCA_039028875.1). Lineage (GTDB taxonomy): Bacteria > Myxococcota_A > Polyangia > Polyangiales > Houyiibacteriaceae > SG8-38. The sequence continues at coordinate 1,974 of JBCCHE010000018.1, forward strand.
GAACCATGTGGAATCCCAGGCGATCGGCCAGCTGCCCTGCAACCACGTCACCGAGGATATGGCGCACATCTTCATGAACGAGGTGGCGCTAGGCAAGGACGGCCGCAACAAGCTTCACCAGGCGTTGAAGCGCCTGTCACGTAGAGCTATCAAAGCCGGGCACATCAAGTTCTGTCCCTTTCAGGAAGTGAAGCTCCTGAAGGAGCGCACGACCGAGGAAAAGAAGCGCAAGTTCTTCCACCCGGCCGGCGAGTACCCTCTTGTCCTGGAGCACGCCCGAGATGAGGATGCCCGTGTGAGTTCTTCGGCTTCTCGATGGGATGCGGCCCTAGGCCAGGCGAGGCCAAGAACTTCGACTGGGCCGACGTCGACCTCGAACGCGAGACCCTCACCCTCCGACACGGTGGCGGCGAAGACGGCACGACGAAGACAGGGACCGTCAAGACCGTCGACATGCTCGACGAGGCCAAGACGTGGCTACAACGTCGAATCGACCGGCTCCACGATGGGATCAAGCCTGAGAGCGGCCTCATCTTTGGTTGGAAGAACCAACCGGACCGAGCCTACAAACGGAACTACGACTTCGGTCTGAAGAAGACGCTCGAGCTCGCTGGCATCAAAGGAGACGGTCGCGGCCTCTATGCCTTCCGTCACGGCTTCTGTGTGGCCCTGGCCAACGGGTTCTTCGGCGACAGCTGGAGTCGGGCCGAGGCACAGATCCTGATGCGCCACGATAGTCCGAAGACCACCGACGTCTGCTTCACCGTGCTTCGGTCGGCGCTGAAGGAGAAGGCTTCCAAGTCGGTCGCACTGTCGAACCTCGACGACTTCAAGCTCCCGGATGACGACGACGATGAAGGGAACAGCGGTGCTTCGAGCGGGGGTGGATCTCCGCCTACCCAGCTCACGTCGAGTCGAGAAACGCGCACTAAACCTTCGGAATCAGTCCCAAATTAGGCAGGGGCGATCCGGCACGGATCGCCCCTTGTTGGAAGCTTCGCTGGCGTCGCGGTGAGTTATTCACCGCGGTGCTGGATCAACGCATGTACGTTGCGTTCATCACGACCGCCTTCGTCTGGATTTCGAACACTGGGTTCGATGGCGGGCTTATTGGGCCTCGCCAACTTTGCGTGGCACGTCAGGGCGCGATGCTTTCCCCGTCGGGAAGCCTGCTGACCACTCGCGTGAGCCTGTGTTGGCTCACTGGAGAAGCGTTGACCGAACCGTCCCACGCGCTGTCGTCGTACTCGTCCGCGTTTGACCGCGTTGTTCGTACCTGCGGCTCGCATGAGTTGCCTCACGCTCGCTCACAGGACGAAGCCCCAACCCCAGTTTGGGTTTAGCAAACTGACGTGTTTTGGACTTCGCGACGACTCTCGTCGTACCTGAACCCTTGGTTTTCGGCTCACCGAGGGCGATATGGGGATGCGCTTTCTCGAGTATCCCTTGCACATGCCTCGTCTTCCACTTGGCCGGCACCATCGGCGCCGTATGCGAAGTGGACGCGCAGCATGTTCAGGCCGACGCGTGCAATCCAGAGTTTGGTTTTCAAAGAGGGGCACCCGATACCTCGTGGGCCTACTGCCACCGGTTCCGTGCCGGCTTCTTGGCAGTGAGCAGACGGTGTCACCCCGTCTCGCTCGCTTCGGCGGGCGCGCGCACCGCCATGAGCGATGTTTGCGCCGAACCTCTGACGCTCGGTCGCCGTCGCCTCGAAACCCTAGTGCCAGGGTCCTCGAGCGATGGCCTAGAATCTTCGCGTCTCCCTTGTGGTGAAACATGAGAGCGTCCTGATTCCCGTGCGCCTTGCCCGACAACCTTATAGGTGCGTCGCATCGAAGGATGCGCGCGCACGCCCAGGCTGCCGGCTTGTGCAGACCTCACGACCCACGGACACGTTCGGCGCTCCATGCGCCCCGCCCACCGTTCGGTGGCAAGCCACCTCGTTGCGAACGGCCACGCTCGGCGCCTTTGCTTGCGCGCAGAAACCGAGCGTGAAACCCGACTGCGTGACCTTGCGGCCCCGCCTCTCGCCCCCGTGAGAGTGAGAAACGACAACTTTCGTTGCCGTCGTCAAATGGGTTGGTTCAAAGAACACGCGAACTCGCGTTTCGCGATCTTCCGTCTTTCGGTTCTACCGATCTGCCCGTAGAGATCAACGCAATTCGCTTGTGGAAAAAGCGATTTCTTTTCCACATGCGTCGTGCTTTTCACCCAACGTATCCACACCGTTACGAGTGTGCGAAATCGTTGAACGATCAGGGAGCGTCGGTCGGTTGCGCCACTGGATCGGGCGCGGTGTTGACCGGGACAGCGGCCGCTGAGGTTGGCGCAGGAAGCCCCGAAGGTACCGCCGCCGGTTCTTCGTTGCGCACCGAAGGCGGAAGGATGACGGGGACGCCCCCAGGTGCCGGCGCCTCAAGTCCGGGCTCAACCACCGGGTCGAGCTCAGGGGCTTCGAGTGGCGTGTCGAAGTCGAAAGGTTTGATGCGCGGCGTGAGCTGGCCGAACCGGTCGACGTACACCCACTGCCCGTCGGGCATGACGTACGCTTGTTGCTCCTTGTCATAGCGCGGCATGTGGTGCGGGATGGGTTCTTTGACCTTGCCGCGCACGCGGCCCTCGAGGACCTCGACGGGAACGGGTTGATCGAGCACGAAGTTGTAGCCGCCCTGGTCAAACTCGAGGAGAAAGGTCTCGTCCTCGAACTCGAACTCGCGCTTGAAGACCATTGGTTGGTGCCCATACCGCGTGTGCGGACGATGCTCGAGCACGAACGACATCAGGCGCACGGCAATGTGGTTGTGCATGCGATGGCAGCCATGAGAGTGCCGCCGCATGATGCTCATGTAGTCGACCGAGCCATGCGTCCGGATCCCCTCGTCGCCGCCGATCTGCACTTCACCCTGGGGGGACCGGTAGAACTTGCGATGATACGCGGCGACGAGGCCGTACGCGGAGGCGTAACTCGGGCCGGTGTCGTGGTAGTTGACCTCGTACTCGCCCTTGCGGTTCTTCGCGAGGAGGACCTTCGGCGGCGTGCTTTCGGGGGGCACCCACACCGGCGCAGCAGCGATCCGGCTCCAGACGCGCCGGCCGACCGGTGAGTCCTTGTACTTCCACATGACTTGGCCTTCGACGAACTCGCCGCGCCACCCACCAACCGTGGTCCCGAACCGTGCGAGTGGAATCCGTTGGTCGTTGTAGCGAACGAAGATCGTCACCCGCGGCCGTCGGCTCACTGGCTGCGAACGATGCTTCCCGTTCTCGTCGAACGGAAACTCGTACCACACGTCACCGCGGTCGATCGTTACGTAGAAGTCCATCTCTTCGCCGTAGTAAGGCGGGAGGTCGACACCCTTCATGGCCACGTAGCTATGCGGCCCGAGCTCGCCGAGTGAGTCGAGCCAAGCTTTGGTGGATTCGGGCGTCTGAAGGCCGAACGCCTCAATGACTTGCTCGCGAAGTTGAGCCTCGAAGTTCGGAATCGGGACCTCTTCGCCTTCTTCGTTCTTATAGGTGCGCGGTTCTCCAGAACCGAGAGTCGACGTACTGCCATCCTCGATGACGCCGACGGAATGCATCGCGCGTTCGGTTAGAACCCGAATCACGGCTTCTTGCTCGGCCTCCTCGGGTGTCTTTTGGAGGAGCGCCAGCGTGTCGTCGCCGATGAAGCCCCATCCGTAAACTCGGTGGCGTCGTTCGAACTCGGCGAGCGCTTCGTGCGTACGCCAATCGAAGAGACCCGGCACGTAAGCTCCGCGGCCCTCAAAAAAGCCCTCACACTGGAGACGGCCTTGCGCTGCCGCGATCGCCTCGATTTCGGGCTTGAGGATACGGTACTCGTTGACCTTCTCCCAGTCCTCCTCGGAGACCGCCTCCTGCGTGATGTCGTCGAGGCTCGCCACCCCGAGCGTCTCAACGAGGCTATTGATTTGTGGCATGAGGAGCTTGTACCGGTTGAGGCGGCGTTGCGGCCGACGCCCAGGCCGGTAAGCGAGGAAGCCGTCGAAGGTGAGCAGCGGGGATAGATCAAGCTGCCCAGAGCAATCGAGCTCGCTCACCTCTGCGAAGCGTGACCGCAGTAAGGTCAGCGTTGGCAGGATGCCGTAGAGTTCGAGGTACTTGTCTTTGCGCGCGCGTTCACCGTGGCGGTCTTTCGGAAACTCGCCGCGCGCCAACGCAAGGTAGGTGTCGCGGTACGCCATCGGCCGAACCTTCCCGTCGGGCCCAGCTGCTTCGGTGAAGATAAACGGCGTCCAGTCATCGCCAAGGTCGAGCAACAGTCGGCCCTCTTCGTATGCCTTGGCTCCGTCGACCTTCTGTTTGGTGCGACCGCCTTCCCAGAAGGCAACCGGATCCTCGAGGATGACCTCGGGAGTTGGCGGCGCCACGGGCTCGGGCACCGCTTCCTTCGGTGGCTCCTCGGCTGGAGCTTCGACAGGGGCCTGCTTCGGTGTGCAGCCACAAAAGGCTGCACACGCCAGAATCGTCAACAATCCCGCGCGCACATGAACCACAACGGCATCACCTTGGGGCGTATCGGGATGGGGCGCAAGTTTCGCGATCGGCGATTTACACCCTGCCCCGTGACACCGTGCTAGATGCCGCCACCATGGATGGGTTGGCGCGCAGAAACGTCGGGTTGGTTCTTGCACCCACGCTCTTCCTGGTCACCTGGTTTGCTCCGCTCGCACTGGAACCCCGGGCCCAACACCTCGCTGCGGTCTTCGTCGCGGTCTTCGTGGCGTGGGTGACCGAAGTCGTCCCGATCTACGTCACGGCCTTGTTGATCGGGCCATTGATGGTTCTCGTCGGCGTGACCGATGCCAAGACCGCATTCGCGCCCTACGCCGACCCGTTGATCTTCTTGTTCATCGGCGGGTTCTTCATCGCCCGCGCCATGACCCGACACGGCCTCGATCGACGGCTCGCCCGGTCACTCATGGCGCTCCCCATCGTGCGAGGGTCGGCCGTTCGAATCCGTCTTGCGTTCATGGCCACCGCAGTGGTCCTGTCGATGTGGATCAGCAACACCGCGACGGCCGCCATACTCATCCCGATTCTCCTGGGGACACTCCCCGAGGAGCACGAAGGCAACTCCGGGAGCGTCCTGGCAGTTGCCTACGCGAGCTCGATCGGAGGCATGGGGACGCTCATCGGCAGCCCTCCGAGCTACATCACTGTGCGATTCCTGCAAGAGCAGGCCGGCGTCGAAATCGACTTCCTGCAATGGATGGGGATCGGCGTCCCGGTTGCGGTCGCGCTCGCAACGGTGCTCGCGGTGGGGCTACAGTGGCTCGCGCCGCCGCCGCCGGCCGAGGCGTCGGTCACTCCCTATGAGCGCCCATGGTCCCGAGGGGAGATGGTGACGGCTGGCTGTTTCGGTTTGGCCGTCCTTGGTTGGACCATCCCTGGAATCTTGCGGGCGGCGGACGCACCGCATGCCGAAGACATCGCGCGAGCGCTTCCCATCGGGGCGGTCGCTATCCTGGCCGCAACGCCGCTCTTTTTGATCCGCGACAAAGCCAACGACGCACCCGTGCTCCCTTGGGACGACGCCGTGCGAATCGATTGGGGCCTGATCTTGCTCTTTGGCGGAGGCCTTTCGCTTGGCGCGCAGATGTTCGAGACGGGTTTGGCCGCGTCGATCAGTCATTGGTTTCTATCGGCGACGGGAATCGATTCTCTGTGGGGCCTGACGGCCGCAATGATCTTCTTCACTGTGTTCTTCACCGAGGCTTGTTCGAACACGGCCTCGTCGAACATGATTGTTCCCTTCGCCATTGCGGCTGCCCTCGAGCTTGGCGTGTCCCCGTTGCTGCCCGCGCTCGCAGTCGGCCTCTCGGCGAGCTGCGCGTTCATGCTGCCGATCGCCACCGGACCCAACGCTGTGGCGTACGGACAAGGGTTACTCGACCTTCGCCAGATGATGCGGGTCGGGTTCGTGCTGAACATGGTTTCGGCACTGACCCTCCTCGCAGTGCTCGCCTTGCTGGCCGCGGCCTACGGCTGGACCTAGCGATGCCGATTAGTTGAGGCAACCGGTGCGTTTCCCCCATCCTTAGATACTCCACGCAGTGCGAGGGCGACGATGCAGACTGAGCCGTTCTTACTTCATCAGTTGAGGCCACTCGGAAAGGGCGCGGCCCTCACACACGCCGCCGCGTCGATCGCGATCTCGCAGGGGCAGCCTCAGACGATCGTCGACGTGTTGCATGGTCGCGCGTTTCGCTACTACGCCGAAGGCCTACGTCAGTACTTCGCGATTCGAACGGGGTCGGTCGACGTCGCGGACCGGCATCTCGCCAAGCTCCGGGCATTCGTCGCGAAGACCGAGAGCGAAGATCTGATCAAGGCACCGGGGATTCGCGCCCGACTCTACCGCACGGCACGGAACACCTTGCGCCACGCGAGCCGCCCACTCGATCCACCGACCAAAGCGGATCTCGAAGCCCTCCCTTGGCGGGCACTGCCGTCCGCTCATGCTTCGGTGAGCCCTCTCAACGGGCTCCGCTATGGGCTGAGCACGGTCGATGCCGAACTGCTCGAGCTTCGCTACGCCCGCGAACTTGGTGTTGAGGAACTCGCATTCGTGTACGGGCATCCCGTCGCAGAGATCGAGAAACGGCTCGCCGCTGCCACGCGCCACGCCGAGACAGTCCTCGACCGTCATGGCCTTAGGGACAACGCCCGCTTTGGGCGCATCGTCATCGAAGCGTTCGCGCTCGAACCTCTTCCGAAGACCCGCGAGAGTGAACAGGAGGGCGTAAAGCCCCTGCCGAACGGCACCATTGTGGGCGGGCGCTACGCAATCGAGGCACGAGTCGGGCTTGGCGCCTTCGGAGATGTCTACCGGGCCAAAGACACGGATGTTCCTGGGCACGTTGTCGCACTGAAGCTCCTCCACCAGGCGGCGCACTCGAAATCGGCGAAGCAGTCGTCACTCCGCGAGTTGCGTTTGATCGCCTCCGTGTTCCACCCATCAATCGTCCAGTTCAAGGACCACGGTTGGTTCGAAGAACGGCTTTGGTTCGTGATGCCTTGGTACGACGGGGAGACCCTGCAGTCGCGACTTCAGCGGCAACCCCTCAACCGAGCCGAAGCGCTCGCGATCTTTCAGCCCCTCGCACGCGCTCTGGCGGCGATGCACGCCGCCGGGGTCCGACATCAGGACGTAAAACCTGAGAACATCTTCCTTGCTCGAATCCCCGCACTCAACGGCGAAGAAGTTACGCCGGTGCTGCTCGACCTCGGCGTCGCAGCCACCGAGGCGGAGATGGTGGTCGCGGGCACACCCACCTACTTTGCGCCCGAGGTCGCAGCCCAGTTTTCCTCTGTCGAGCGGAAGCCTCCGGTCAACGCCAAGGCCGACGTGTTCGCGCTTGCGCTCTCGCTTCGCAATGCCCTCGAACCCGAGACGCAAGACGACGTGGCAGCAGGAGCCGTGGACACCTTCATCGAAGAGCGCTCGGAAAGAGCACCATCGCCACCAACCCGCAAACCACTGCGTTACCTTGGAGCGTCGTTTCAACGTTGGCTCAGTCGCGAGGCGGACCAACGACCGAGCGCCGCAGAGTTCGCCGACGAGTTGATGGTGCTCGCGCTGCCCGAGGAACGTCGGAAGCGGATCAAAACGATCCTTCGCTGGACGATCCCGATGGCCCTTGCGCTCTTGGGTGCCTCGGGTGCCGCCGTCACGGTGTTCTATCAGCAAGCCGAAACCGAGCGTGAAGAGGCACAACGCGCACGACTGACCGCGTCGGGGCTTCGGCAAGACCTTGCCGACACCAAGGAAGTCGCCGAGCAGCTTCAACTCCGGTACGAGCAGAGTCGGTTGACGCGCACCGAGCTCGCGAAACGTCTCGCGCGCACCGATGGCAAAGTCGCCGACCTCAATAACGAGATCAAAGACGAGGAACGTCGGCTCGCTCGGGTGCGCGACAAGCTCGCGCAGAACCGCCAGGACAAAGCCGCCGTCGAGCAACAACTCTCCGAGACGGAGCGTGATCTCTCGAGCACCGAAAGGCGGCTGACCGATAGCCTCCAGAAGCTGGCCAGCGAAGAGGACCGTTCGCGACAGCTCGATCGCAATCTCGCGCGAGCACGGGAGCGCAAAGTCGAGCTCCAAGCCGACATTGCCGCGCTCGAGGCACGGCTAGAGGCCGAGGCCACCAAGACCGACGAGCTGCAGTCCGCGGTCGCACGCGCGGTGGCAGCGCGAAGCCGCGCAGAGCTCGAGATGGAGTTCCTGCAGGATGAGCTCGAGTCTCTGCGAATCCGAAATCTCCCGCGCGGGCCGGCAGCGCCGTCGTCGCCCGATATTGAGCCCGCGCCCGGCGACGAGTGATCGACCGCCTCGCATCGCTGAGCCCCGCGCTCCTGCGTGTCCTGACGATTCGGTTCGGCATGCTGTTCGCGTTCTGCACGGCCTTGATGGCGTTGCTCGGCGTCCCGCTCGAGGGTGAGCTTACCCCATGGGGTATCGTTTCGTTCCAGCTCGCAAGGACGCCGATGCGCGCACTTGCAATCCTACTCCAATGGCAGGCCGACTCTGCGCTCGGGCACGCCAAGCTAGGCCTCCTCGTCGACTTCCTCTACCTCGTCGTCTACAGCGGTTTTTTCGTGACCCTTGCCTTGTGGTTGGGTGCGCTGCTTCGCGACGGAACGTGGAGCGTGAGGGCGGCGTGGGCAGCGGTCGGGGCGGCAGTATGCGACGCACTCGAGAACGTGGTGCTCTTGATTGAAGTCGTTCGGGTTGACTCCCCGAGCCCCTACCCCGAGGCCGCGTTCTCGTTCGCGGTGATCAAGTTCGCCCTTCTCGGCGGGGCGATCGCGTATGTCGTGAGCGCAATTGTTCGGCTACTGGCGCGTCGCTAGCGGCGCCCTTTGTAACCCATCATGTCTTGCATGGCCGATTCGCTCATTTCGGCGATCTCGGCTTCTTCGGCGATCCGTTCGGCGCAGTCTTCGCAGACCTTGATGCGGCGGCCGTCAGCTTTCACCGAAACCAAGTCATCGACCTCGTCTTTGCAGGCACGGCAGGCGGCCACGTCAGCGCGCCCTCGGGAGGATACGGGCCATCGACGGCAGCACGATGTTCTTGCGCACCGAACGCACGGCGCCCCCGAAGCCCACCGGCAGCGCACGAAAGGCGATGTCGAGATGCTTGGGGTTCGACTCCACGCCGTGGAGGGTCACGAAGGACGTCAAGAGAGACACCGCGCGACGGACCAGCGGGTTCTTGCCAATCTTGGGGTCGCGCATGAGGTCGAGCACGATGCGGTTGCCGTTCGCCTCAGCCAAAACAGGCGAGCGGCCGGGCATGAAGTTCACCAGCGTCCCCGGGTTCGTCAGATCGAGTGCACCTGACTTGATCAATGCTGCCACTGGGCTTTCGGACTCACCGTTGAGTTTGAGGGACACCTCTTCGAGGCGTAGGGCGACGGTGAGTTCCTCCTCGTTGAACACGACGCGTTCGACAAAGATGATCGAGGACGCTCGAATCGGCGTGGACATCAAGTCGACGTTGCCCGAGACCCTGAGGCCTGGAGGTACCGAATCGATGTTGAAGTCCTCGACCTTGCCGGAACGCTCGGCCTGAGCCCCTAACCAGCGAAGTGCCGCGAGGGGAACACCAAAACGGAGCCCGAGGGCGCTTCGAACGGCGCGACCAAATTCTTCGGGGTGCGAGCGCAGGTACGAGCGCACGGCGTCGACTGTTTCTTGGGGTGTGGGCATGACCCGGGGGAGTCTAATGTCGCGGTCCGCCCACGTAAATGATCAATCGGGCTGGCTCGTGCTGGGGTCGCAAAAACCCCGTCCGTTCCCGAGATCGACGCAGGCTTGCTGAAACGGGCAACGGTTGACCATGGTGAAGTCGCACACCTCCACGCAGATGGGCCCGGCTCGGTCGGGATTGTCCAGGTCGCAGTCTTGGCCGTCGAGGCAGACGCAGGCGCCGCCAAGTTCGCAGTCGATGCTGTAGGTACACACTTGCCCGATCAAGACCGGTTCGAAGTCTGGGGCGTTCAGCGTACCCGGAAGGCACACGAAGAGTCCGGTCGCGTCGTCTCCCCCGGCGCCGCCGCTGCCGCCCGCACCGCCGCTGCCGCCCGCACCACCGCTGCCGCCCGCGCCACCGGTACCGTCGATGAAGGGCGCGCCTTCGAGACACGCTTGCGCGTCATCGCAACGAACCGTGTCCTCCGAGCATGTCTCGAGGCAGAACTTGCCGTAGACCGTCTCGGTACAAACCCCTCCCGAGCGGCATTCTTGCGTGTCGAAGCAGTTGGATCCGATCGCGACGCGGTCATTGCAACCAGCGGTCGCGACCGAAAACACGACCGCGAGCCAAACACACCACCGGGTCCGAACGTTCATCTGGTGCGTATGTAGCAAGAGAGTGCGGTCGGCGCGATTTTATGGCTTGGTTCGGAGCGGTGGCTGCGCATCTGGCGGCGCAACGTACTGAGACGTATCCGGATCGAGCGTAAAGGTCTCGAGCGCGCCACGAAGCGCAGCAGCCTGCAAGCCAGCATGGTCGGGGCGAAAACCGTCGGTCATGGGGATCCGGTCGACCCGCTTGATCCACGCGGGACGGTCTTCGCACGGAAGTGTTTCGGTGAACCGGTTCAAGGACTGCAGCGAGAGTGGGCGGTCGCCCTCGGTGGTCACGACCGCGACCGGGGGACCGACCGAAGAGCCACCGGCCCCGAGAACCACGACCTGTCGAAAGCTTGGAAAGCCGTAGAGCTGGTCCTCGAGGCTTCGGGGGGACATCGTGCCGTGAGGTGTCCGGAGCATGCGGCGGACTCGATCGACAAACCAGAAGTCCCCGTCGCTGTCACGGCGGAGGACGTCCCAGGTGACGAACCAGGTGTCGTTGGGCTCGAACACGCCCTGAAGCAGCCGGGAGCCAGCGTCGTCGCCACTGGCGAAACTCGCGACCGGGTGGTCGGAGTCAAGACGTGCGAGTAACACCCCGGGCTCGTCGACCTCACTCTGCGCGAGAAGGCCGTCCGGCGAGCGAACGAAGTCGCGCTTGTCGAAGTCGTAACGGACCAGGGTGACCTCGGCGCTACCGGGCAACGGCTGACCGAGCGCCCCTTGTTTTTCACCGGAGGCGTTCGCAAGAACGGCGTTGCCCTCCGTCGATGCATAGAACTCGAGGATGCCCATCGGCCCGAAGCGGTCGACGATGCGCCGCCACACGTCTTTTCGTAGGCCGCTTCCGGCGAAAAGCCGGATGGGATTGTCGTGATCGGCGGTCGATGGTGGGGGTGAAAGCAAGGCGCGAAGCATGTCCCCCGCGTAGAAGACGACGGTCGCGCCGTAGCGACGGACATCTTGCCAAAATCGGGTGGGCTCGAATGCGTCGGCGAGCGCAAGGCGTGAACCGCCGACGAGGCCTCCCCCCACCGCCACCAACATCCCAGCCGGGTGATGAAGAGGCAGGGCGCAGTAGACGGTGTCCTTGGGTGAGAGCGTGCACGCGGCGGCCGTACCGTAAGCTGAGAACGCCCAGCGCTGGTTGGTGATCTTGGCGGCGCGAGGCTTCTTGCCACGGCCGGCGGTGAGCATGATCATGGCGAGGTCGCGGGCGCAACCTGGGTTGGGTTCGTACCACGCTGGGATCGGGACTTGGTCAGGGTCGATCTGCTCCATGTCGACCGAGCCACGAGGCAACGAACGTTCCTCTCGCGCGCCACCGAGCACCAAGACTTCCGACGAGAACTGCATCCCGAGTTCGACGCTCTCGGGGTCAGCGACGAGGTAGCGGGGCGCGAACTGTTGGATCATCTCTTCGAGGGCTTCCTTCGGACGGGTCGGGCTGAGCAAGATGGGGACCGCCCCAAGTCGACTGAGCGCGGCTGTCATCGAGAGGTAGCTTGGCCGCGGCCCCATCAACACGGCGACGCGTTCGCCGCGACGGACGCCGCAGCGAATCAGACCGCGCACGACGTTGTCGACTCGACGATCGGCCTGCGTGTAGGAGAAGGCGCGTCCTTCCCACAAAAAGAAGGTTCCCTCGGGGTCTTGATGGGCCTGCTCGGTCAACGTGAGGCCGAGGCTGATCCGGGTTTCGGGTTTGAGCTGTTGAAGGACCGCCAGGCGGGGAAGCTGCCATCGCAGGCTGTCGAGCTCCTCGCCGGCGTCGGTCGCGGCGCGGCCGATGCGATCCCACCAAGCGCCGGCGGCGCCGACCATGGTTTGGTAGAGCAGCCCGAGATCGAAGTCGACGTCGTCGAAATCCGCCTCCTCGGGCTCTTGGATGGTTGGAGGCTTGCGTAAGGCTTCGGGTCGCTCGCCGATGCCTTCGCGCCAACGCACCCAGGTCGCAACCGTCGGCCAGCTGAAGCTCATGGCCTGGCGGCCGACCACGAGCCCAAAGTGGCCGGCTGGCATCGCGACCTCGTACCCCTCGGCGTGAGGGGCAGCCCCGAGAATCCCGCGGATCGCGTGCTCGCTGGCGATGGTGTCGTTTGTGCCGACGAAGAAGAGTACCGGGCAAGTGATGTCCGCTAGGCTGACCGCTCGGCCGTCGACGACGAAACCGCCGGATAGCATCCTGTTGTGCACGACAAACTCGTCGATGAACTTCTTGAGGGCTGGACCGGGCCACGCCACGAATCCTTCGCCGCCGAGGAATCGACGCCTCGCCTCGCGCTTTTCGAGGGCTTGGCGGTCGTGGAGTTTGCGTACGAAGTCGACGAGCTGGCCGACCTCTTTGTGAAGCGCGAGGACCTTGAAGCCGTTGCTTGTCAGGAATCCGGGGAGTCCTTCGAGCTTGTCGAGCGGGACATCGACGACGCCTTGCAACGCTTCGAAAACCCGACCTGCGATCGAGTCCTCGAGCAGCGGGATGTTGCGATGGATGTCGACCGGGCTACCGAACGTCACCACGGAAGCAATGCCTTCGGACCGCCGATACGCCGCGGTTTGGTACGCGAACATGCCCCCCTGGGAGTAGCCCACGAGATGCACGTCTTGCCCGGTGTGCTCGCGAATGAACTCGACTGCACCATCGACCGCTTTCACGTGGTCGTCGAAGGTGCGTTCCATGCCCCCCTCTTCTGACTCGGGAGATCCGAAGTCGATCACCCACGTGTCGAGGCCCTGCGCCACGAGCGCGCTCACGCCACTGATGTCCGGTGCGACGTCGTAGATCTCGGCCGTCACCATCAGGGGCGGAATCAGGAGGAGCGGGGCGCGCACCGTGGGTTGATGATCGTCCCGGCCGTAGCGACGGAGGCGGGCGATCTCCATCGTGTGCAGGACCCTGTAGGGCGCATGGACGGGATCGGTGAATCGCCCGAGCCTCGCCAACTCGAACGCGTTCTCTGCGGCGCGCGCCACGCGCCGAAGCGACCCGCGCCACCCAGCCTCTCGACGGCCCGAACCCATACCCCGCAACCCTACCACCCCGGGGTCACTCCGACCCTCCAGGAACCCTTTGTTTTCAAACACCTCCACACCGCACCGCGAAAACCCAAAACCACCGTTCCAACGACGCCACCGCCGACGCCACTCCGACCCCAAAAGCAGCGCCCTTGTCGGGCCGCAGCGCTTCGGCATGCTTAGGCCGCCGATGGGTGCGAAATGGGTTTTCGCGGTGCGGCTTGTAAGCCTTTGAAGTGGCTGGGGTTTTGGGGGGGCGGAGTGACCCCTAGGGTGAGGGGGGGATGCCTAGGGTGATGTCGACCATGAGGTCGGCGGCGATGGCTTCGAGGCCTTCGCGGAGTTGGTCGATGTCGAGGGAGCTGGGGGCGCGGAGGCGGGCGGTGGCTTTGAAGAGGGCGTCGCCGGACCAGGGGGCACCTTCGCACTGGGTGTCGAGCTCGTCGACATTGACGCCACGCGCGGCCAAGGCCTCGGAAATCTTGTGGATGATGCCGGGTCGGTCGCTCCCGATCAGCTCGAGGAGGATCAGGTTTCCTTCTTCGGACGACGCCGAGAAGCCGCGTTCGATCGTGACCTGAAGGCCATCGTGCACCAGCGCCTGAAGCGCGTTCGTCAGCCCCTCCACCGCCGACTCTGGGACACTCGCCCGGAGGATCCCCGCGAAGTGACCTGCCAGATGGGCCATGCGGCTCTCCACCCAACTTCCGCCATGCGACTCGATCGCCCGGGACACCGACTCCACCAACCCAGGGCGGTCTGTTCCGATGATAGTAACGACGAGAGACTCCATGCCGGTCCACGTCCATACCTGTAATCACACGACATTCCAAGGTTTTTGAGAGGCGCGGATCGCGACCAGGGGGCGACTGCCCAAGACCGCACGAGGATTGCGGCTAGATCTCGTGGAGTTAGCGCCGTAGAGCATTGCCCCATGTTCGCCAAACGCACGGAGGAGGTTCGCCCATTCCTCGCCATGGAAGTCATGGAACGCGGCATGGCGATGGCGCGCAACGGCACGTCGATCGTCCAACTCGGGGTCGGCGAGCCCAACTTCGACGCGCCCCCGCCCGCCGTGAACGCAGCCATCGACTCACTCCGCGCAGGGCAAACCCACTACACCGACAGTCGCGGCATCTTCGCTCTTCGCCAGGCGATTGCCGACAACTGCGCGACCCGCCGAGGGGTGTCGGTGAGCCCGGACCAAGTCGTGGTCACGAGCGGCACTTCGCCCGCCATCCTTCTGTGCCTGAACCTCCTCGTGAACCCAGGCGACGAGGTCATCCTCGCAACCCCGCACTACCCTTGTTACCCGAACATGGTCGCGACTTGTGGCGGCGTCCCGGTCCTGGTCCCGACCGGACCCGCCGACGGGTTCATCATCGATCCCGCAGCGGTTCGTGCGGCGATCACCCCACGAACGCGCGCCATCTTCGTGGCCTCGCCCGCCAACCCCACCGGTGCAGTCCAGCCGCGCTCGGTGATCGAAGACCTCAGCGCGCTCGGGATCCCGATCCTGTCCGACGAGATCTACGACGGCCTGACCTACGACAACGCTGAGGTCACGTCCCCTCTGTGTTTCACCCCCGACTGCTACGTGCTCGACGGGTTCTCGAAGCGGTACGCGATGACCGGCTTTCGACTCGGCTACGTCATCGCCCCAGAGCCCGCCATGCGCGCGCTCCAGAGCCTCCAACAAAGCTTCTTCATCTCCACGTCGGAGTTCGTTCAACACGCGGGGGTCGCAGCCCTGGCCGAAGGAGCCGCCCACGTCGAATCCATGCGCCAGCAATACGCCGTGCGCCGACGGCTCCTCTTGGACGGGCTGCGCGACCTTGGTCTCTCGATCCCGATCGACCCGCCAGGCGCGTTCTATGTGTTGGTCGACATGCGGGACTACCAACGCGACTCGTTGGCGCTTGCGTTCGAGATCCTGGACCGTGCCCACGTGGCAGTCGGCCCGGGGCTCGACTTCGGAGAGGCTGCCGAAGGCTTCCTTCGTTTCAGCTTCGCGACCGCACGCGAGGAGATCGAGGAGGGCCTCGTCCGCTTGCGCCGTGTGCTTCCGGACCTACGGCGGCCGGCCCCTTAGCCGCCACCGAGAAGCGCCACCAACCCATCCTCGTCAAGCACCTCGATCCCAAGCGTGTTGGCTTTGTCGAGCTTGCTCCCCGCTTCGGCGCCGGCGACCACGTAGTCGGTCTTCTTCGACACCGAACCCGACACTTTGCCACCCGCGGCTTTGATCTTGGTGGCGGCCTCACTTCGCTTCATGGTCGGAAGCGTGCCGGTCAGAACGAACGTCTTGCCGGCCACCCCCTCAATCGACTTGATTGTAGATGCCTTGGCCGTCAGTCCGACCCCCACGTCAGCGAGCCCCGCAATCACAGCGCGAACCGCTGGCGAATCGAGCTCGACGAAAATGCTGTCTGCCGACCTCCGCGCAAGCCCCTCGATCGCGCCGCGCTCCGTCGACTTGTCCGGTGCGACAGTGTGGATCGCCTCTTCGTCACCCGCCGCATAGCGTCCCGCAAACTCGAGCAACGCGTCGCTCGTCTTGAAGTAGCCCGCCAAGTCTTCGGCCATCGTCGCCCCCACGTGCCGAATCGCGAGCCCCAACAGCACGCGCGCGAGCCCTCGGTCCTTGGCAGCCTCGAGCCCCGCCTTGACTCGCTCGGCGCTCTTTTGGCCCATCCGGTCGAGCGAGGCGTACTCGTCGACGCTCAACCGGAAGAGGTCGTCCGGTGCGCGTACACCAAGTTGATCGACCACCTGGTCCACGAGCACCGACCCCATGCCGTCGATATCCATCGCCTGTCGACTTGCAAAGTGGCGCAGCCGTTCGCGCACTTGATCCGGGCAGGCCGGATTCGGACAGTACACGAAGATCTCTTCTTGGACAGCATCGGTCCCGCAGGTGGGGCAGGCGGTCGGGGGCACGAACCGTCGCGCGCCCCGTTTTCTCTGGCTCTTGTCGACCTCAACGACCTGCGGAATGATCTCCCCCGCCTTCTCGACGAGGACCGTGTCTCCAACCCGCACGTCCTTACGCTCGAGCTCGACGAAGTTGTGGAGTGATGCTCGGCTCACCGTGGTACCCGACACGAAGACAGGCTCGAGAATCGCGACCGGAGTGAGCTTGCCAGATTTCCCGACCGACACCTCGATGGCGAGGAGCTTCGTCGGTTTCCGCTCGGGGGGGAACTTGTATGCGATCCCCCAAAATGGGTGGTGACCCGTAGACCCGAGGTGCGTGTAGAGGGCAAGGTCGTTGACCTTGATCACCATTCCGTCGATGTCGTAGTTCAGCGACGCGCGGCGGTCCTGGTAGCTTACGCAGTACTCGAGCGCGGCATCGCTCGACGACGTCACGAACACTTCGCCCTGATAGACGTCCGCGCCCTGCTCGCTCAGCCATCCGAGCACCTCGCTTTGCGTCGTCGGGACGGATACCCCCTCTTGCCACGCCACTTGGTACAAGAAAGATCGAATCCCCGTGAGCTCGAGGCCGGCGGGGTCCTTGCGCTTCATCATGCCCGCACAACCATTGCGAGGATTGATCAGAGGCGTCTCGAGGGTTTCGTTGAACCGAGTGAACTCGTCGAGCGGCCAGTAGAGTTCGCCGCGCACCTCGAGCGTACCAGATGACGCATCGTCGAGAACGACGGGTACCGTTCCAAGTTGCTTCACCTGCTTGGTGATGACATCACCCCGCTGTCCATCACCGCGGGTGACGGCGCGGACGAGTTGTCCGTCCTCAAACAACATCGACACCGAGATCCCATCTACTTTGGGCTCGACGATCACCTCGAGCGACTCGATCTCGAGTTCTTTTCGTCGCCGCTTGAACCATGCATCGAGCTGCTCCGAAATGGGCATCGGCTCGCCGTCGCTGCCGCGCCGATTCGGTGAGAGCTTCTCGAGCGACAACATGGGCACGCGGTGCTCGACCGTCGCGAAGCCCGCGGTGTGATCCTGCCCGGGCTGACGGTCGAGCCGGTCGTCGGCATCGACCCCGAGCGCGTCGGCAAGCGCGGTGTATCGATCGACGAGGTCGTCGAATGCGCCATCGGGGATCTCGGGCTTGCCCGCACGATAGGCAGCCTCGTGGTACCGAATCTCTTCGCTGAGCTGCTCGAGCTCCTCGCGGCGACCCATCCCCGAACCTTGCCAGAATTCGGTCCCGCCAACAGGGGAGATGGGCCTTTTTCTGTCGTCTTTTGGGGTGATGCGGTGACAAGGCTGGGCCGCTAGGGCAACTTGTTAAGGAGGGGATGAGGGAGTACGAGCAGGTGGTCCGAGGAGGCCCGGATGCCGACGCCAACCATCGGCGACGGCTCGAGGACCAGGTACGCCTGCGGTCGCTCCACGCGCTCTCACACATGCTTCCGGTCCTTGCCGGCATCTACGCCGCCGCGGCGATCATGTTCATGGTGGCGCCGCCCCTCTCACCGGCCGCGCCCCATATCCTGCTGTGTTCGTTGGCCTCGGGGATGGTCTGCCTCGTCTGGGCCGCCATCCGGGTCGACGACCCGCGCTACGACACACCGATTTCGCTCTACACGATCGCGGTTGCGGCGGGGCTCGGCCTCGCCATGTTCGCCGTCAGCGACGAGATGGCCAACACGACCACCCTGGCCATCTCGATCGTCGCTGCCGGTGCTCTCCTCTACCGAGTCCCGACGTATCTCGCGATGGTCGGGATCGTCGCGGTAGGTTGGCCGATCATCGCGGCTGGCGCTCCGCGTGACGAGTACGTCTTCGCCGCGTTCCAGCTCTGCGCCGCGGCCGTCGTCGGCGGGCTCGTACTCTGGTCGCGACGGAGCTTGATGGTCAAGCTGCTCGAGGAAGCCGACGAAGCCCGAGAGATGCGCACCCTCGCGACACGCCAGGCGCAAAGCCTCGGACGAGCACGTGACGCGGCCCTCGCTTCCGCACAGGCCAAGGGGCAGTTCCTCGCCAATGTAAGTCACGAAGTCAGGACGCCGCTCAACGGAATGCTCGGTTTACTACAGCTGATCGACCCCTCGGCGCTACCCGAACCTCAGAGCGGTTACCTAAGCGACGTCCACAAATCGAGCCAGGCGCTTCTCGCCATCGTGAACGACCTTCTCGACCTATCGAAGATCGAAGCGGGCGAGATGCGACTCGAGTCGGTCCCTTTCGACGTGGCCGCGATGATTCGCGAGCTTGCCATGAACTACGCGTCCGCAGCCGCGGCGAAGGACATCCGGCTCACGACCGAAGTCGAAGACGATGTCCCAACCGAGATCTGTGGCGACCCATTGCGCTTTCGTCAGGTGCTCTCGAATCTTTTGAACAACGCCCTGAAGTTCACCAACGACGGCCAGGTGGCGGTTGGCGTTCGTGTACTCGATCACGACGGCACGCACGTGGAGCTCCAGGTCACTGTCGCCGACACTGGCGTCGGCATCTCGTCTGAAAAGGCAGCGGACATCTTCAGGCCGTTCTCGCAGGCCGACGCGTCGACGACACGCGAGTACGGGGGCACGGGGCTTGGCCTCCCGATCTGCACGCAACTCGTCGAACTGATGGGAGGGACGCTCCGCCTCGAGAGTCCGAAGAGCGGCGGAAGCAAGTTCTACTTCAACGCGCGGTTCGAACTCGAAGAGCAGCTCAGCGACGAGCTCGCCGCGGTTGCGGAGGGCCTCTCCGGAATGAAGGTGCTCTTGCTCGAGAGCAGTCACCGCGCGCGTGAGACCCTCGAAGCCCAGTTTAACGCGTGGGGCGTGTCGGTATGGGCAACGACCACGTTCGATGGCGCTATGCGCACGTTGCGCGCCCCCCCTCACCCGGACGTGACCCTGATCGACCTGCGGAGCCTCGGCAAAGACTGGCGGACTCGTGCACCGGACCTCGCCACCGCAGCCAACGCGGTCGGGAGCTCGGCGATCGTCATCTGCGAACACCGCCACGAGGTCAGCGAGATGGCGGCCGCAGGCGTGGACGTCTGCGTCCAAAAACCGATCCGACGCGCGAAAGTCATCGCCGCGATGCTTCGGGCACTCGACAAGTCGCCCCAAGAGGATGCCAAACACCAAAACGCCGAGCGCCTGTCGATCCCTTCGCTCGCGCCGGCCAACTCGCAGTCGACCGGAATGCGCATCCTCGTCGCCGAAGACAACACGATCAATCTTACGGTGGTCGAGGCACATCTTGTCGCCCTCGGCTACGAAGTCGACAGCGTCGAGGATGGCGAGGCGGCGCTCGACGCACTCGGTCCGGACCACGGTTACGCCGCGGTCCTGATGGACGGGCAGATGCCAAAGATGGACGGCTATCAAGCCACACGAGTCCTGCGCGAACGTGAAGCCAGCACCCGGCAACGGCGCGTTCCAGTGATCGCGCTCACGGCACACGCGATGGCAGGAGACCGCCGCACCGCCTACGCGGCCGGGATGGACGACTACCTCTCGAAACCGTTCACCCGTAGCCAGCTCGGGACAACTCTGCGGCGCTGGGCATCGCGGCCAGACGCCCGGTCGTCGACGTTCCCATCGAACGTGCTCGATACGAGCATCACGTCACAGCTTCTGGACCTCGAGAAGGAGGAGCCGGGGTTCCTGTGCGAGGTCATCGACAGCTTCTTCACGACTGCCGAAGACAGTCTTGCGCGGATGAAGAGCGCCACCCTGAGCGGGGACATCCAGAGCCTTCGCGAAGCGGCGCACATGGTGCGGGGAAGCAGTCAGCAACTCGGCGCACACCGGTTCGGAACCACCTGCCAAAAGCTCGAGGAGCTACCGAGCACAGACGCGGCGCCTGCATTGCTCGTCGAGCTCGAATCGGACCTCGAAGGCGCGCGCGAGGCCCTCATCGGCCTCGCCGATCGCGCCCTCGACGCGGCGTCGTAGAGACCCGCTAGTTGCCCGTGGGCGCACCGGACAGACGCATCGCATCGACGATCCAGCTGTCGCGAATCGTATCGGCCGGCAAACCTTCGACGTGCTCGGCAAGCCATTCCACATCGGAGGACTCGAAGCGAGCGATCTGATGGTAATGATAGATCCCGAGACGGTTGAGCGTGCGCTCGAGGCTTGGGTCGACCCCTTCGAGTCGCTGAAGGTCGTCGCGCGCGCCGAACGGCTGCACCATAACCCAAGCGGGAGGACGTGATTCGCCGCTGCTCTTGACCTCGAGCTCGCTCTCGCGGAGGCGGCCTTTCAACGTCTCGATGTCGTCGAGCATGCGTTCGTGAATCCCATGCAGCACCTCGAGCTCGGTCCGAAGCCGTTCGATGCGGGCTTCGGCATCACGGAGCGTCGATTGTGAAGCGTCTCTCTCCTCGACGGCGAGACGAAGCTCGCGTCGAAGGTCTTCAGCCGACTCCCGCGAGCTCGGCTGTGTCGCGTCGGGGATCTGCGAGAGCCTGCTCTCGACATCGCGCATGGCGTGATTGCGCGCATCCAGCGTGGCCGTCAGCTGGCGCTTGGCGCGCCGGAGCGTCTCGACCTCGTTGTCGGCCTTCTTGAGTTGCCGCCGAAGCGACTCGATCCGTTCGTCCCGGTCAGCCATGTCGGTGCGGGCTTCGTCGAGCTCGTACTCGAGGGTTTTGGCCCGCACCGGGGCACCCAACCGGCCCCAAAGCGTCTGGCCCAGCCAAAGCATGATCGCTCCGAAGCCCGCGGCAATGAAGAGCGCGCCGACCATTTGCATCACGAGATAAGTCACTGGTCCCCTCCCCCTTGGCCCCGAGGAGCCTCATCGGCCACGACGAGCGCCGATCGAACCACGCGCACCCCACCGACGTTGCGAACGATCCGCGCTGCCCGCGCCGCGTCAGCCGCAGAGGCAACCTGCCCCTCGAGCTCGACGTCTCGGCCATCGACAACCGGCATCACGCCGTCGAACCCCGTGTGCTCGAGGACCTGGCCCACCCGAATGGCCACGTCCCACTCGATCTGATGCCTGGTCGGGCTGAGAAACGCGACCCATGCGACGTAGCCGAGGAACGCCGCCAAGACCGCGCCAAAGATTCCCTGCTTCCACATACTCGCGTGACCTAGGGGGATTGAACCCGATTTGCCGACGAAAAGCCATGTTCCGACAACGCGCAGCGGCTGGCGCGCGAGCCAACACACAAAACCGGGCGATCGCTCGCCCGATCGGGTGCCGATTCCGCGAGGTTCAGGCCTGGCAGGGGTGCTCGTCGACGATCTGAAAGAGGCGCTGCGCCCGATCGTTCGCCCAGGTGTAGAGCCCGAGCGACGTCACCCGAAATGACGCCCGCCGAACCTCGAGGGCCTGCGCCCATGCGAGGGCGGCTCGACGGTCTTGGACAGTCGCTCTTCGTTGGATGCGCGCGACGGTCATGTGCGGAAGGGGCGGTCGCGTGTCAGCACGGGCGCCGGCGGCCCGGGCGATCGGCCCCCGCACACGATCGATCATCGCGGCAAGTTCGTCGGCCCCATCGCTGACGATCGCAGACAGGGCCGACGGTCGCGACGGGTTCCCGAGTGCACGCACCTCGCCAAACCCGCCCTGCACCTGGGCGAACGCAATGTCGCGGGCGACCGACCACCCTCGTTGGGCCTCCTTCGCGCCGACCGCCCCGAGGAAGACGACGGTGCAATGGAGGTCCTCCTGGGCGAACACGCGCACGCGGGACGGCGGGTCGGGCCATCGGGAGAGGCCCTCGACTTGCATCGGGAAACCGATGAACCAATTAGGGGTCACGCCGCGAGTCTAAACGTTACTCGGACACGCTGCGACAGCCCATGTCGGTCATCGAAGCGTTCAACGAATCGGCCTCGGCCCACCCGCTCTACACGTGGACCATTGCCGGCGTCGTCATCCTTGGGGCCTTGGCGTTTCTGGTGCTCCTTTTTATTTCCGCACCGTATGGACGGCACCTCCGCGACGGGTGGGGCCCAACCATGAACGCGACCGCGTTGTGGGTGCTCATGGAGGCGCCCTCCCCGATCTCCTTCGCGGTCGTTTACTTCATGTCCGACAACGCGTTCAAGCCCGTGCCGCTCGTGCTCTTCGCGATGTACATGGGCCACTACACCTATCGATCGTTCATCTACCCGTTTCGGATGCGGGGGGGCCACAAGCGAAAGCCCATCTTGACGGGCGCTCTCGCGTTCGCGTTCAACATCGCAAATGGCTCCACCAACGCTTTCGCGATCACAGAACTGGCACCGCACTTGCTCGACCCGCGGTGGTTCTCCGACCCGCGCTTCATCGCGGGGGCGATCATCTTCGCCACTGGCTACGCGATCAACCACCAGTCAGACGCGATTTTGCGCAACCTGCGAAAGCCCGGAGAGAGCGGCTACAAGATTCCCCACGGGGGCTTCTACCGTTGGGTGTCGAGCCCCAACTACTTCGGTGAACTGGTCGAATGGACCGGCTTCGCGCTGTGCGCCTGGACGGTCCCTGCAGTCGTCTTCGTCTTCTTCACGGCCTCGAACCTCGTGCCAAGGGCGTTTTCCAATCACCGTTGGTACCTCGAGAACTTCGAGGACTACCCAAAAGACCGCCGTCGGGTCATCCCCTTCCTGCTGTAAGGCCGGGGGCTTGCATCCTGAGGCCGATTGACGCGACAATGTCCGACCAGGGCGACTGTCGTCGGGGAGGGATGCGCGTTGGCCGACAAGAACTCGAGCGTGGGGAATGAACCGTCCGACCTGTTTCAAGTGGAGGAAGCAGGTACGTCGATCTCACCGGTCGACAAGATCGTGCTGCCACCCGAAGAGCAGCTCAAGCGACGCATCCAGCGCCTAGTGGTCGCGGCACTCGTGGCCCTCGCCGTCCTGTACCTCATCTACCTCGTGCTCGGTTGGATACACGCGAGCCGCGTGTCATCGGCGCTCGACGACGTCATCGAAGTCGCGACCCCTCAAACGATCGACCAGGCGCTAGCCCTCGTTCCCGATGACGCGGAGGATGGCGGCGACAGCGCCGTCCGGGCTCGACTCTTGGCCACGGCCGCCCTCGGCGGCGACCTCGAACGCTTGGAACAAGCCAAAGCGATGCTGGCGGATGCGCCTCAGGACGACGATCCGGACCGACGGATCGGTCGGATGTACGTGATGCTGGCCCAAGGGAACCCGCGCGCGGCGCTCGCCGAATCGGAGAAGGCAGCCAAGTACGACGAACAGAAGGCGGCGTTCCTTCGGGGGCGCGCGATGATCGCCATGGCGCGGGGGCAGTGGCCACAAGCGGTCCAAGACGCCAAGAGCGCAGCCGCGATCGAACCCGAGGCTCCCGCCCCCGCCGCACTGCTCGCGTTGGCCACGGCCAAGAGCACGAGCACCGAAGAGGCGCTCGCGGTTCTCGACGCGACAACGGACACGCCCGCAGTCCGTATTGCACGCGCACGTATTCTGACGTTCGACGATGGGAGTCCCGAAGAGATCCTGCCGCTCACGGCGAGCGTTCTCGGAGACGACCAGGCGACCCCACTCGAGAAGTCATGGGCGTCCCTGATCGAAGGCATGCTCGCTTACCGGCGCGGCGCCATCGACTCGGCCTACGAGCACGCGCGCACCGCGGCCGATCTCGATCTTCGCATGGACGAAACCCTGATCGTCACCACCGCACAGCTCTTCTTGGCGCTAGGACAACCGGGCGACGCGCGGCGGCTACTCAAGCGCCTCTCGACAGGGCCGTCCTCTGATCTGGCATCCCGCGCGCACGTGATCGCGTGGTGGTACGCGGGGGCCGGGGACGACAAAGCGGCGATCGCGACGCTCGAGGGCGCTGGCCTCGAGCCAGAAAAACCGGTCGATTCCGCGTTCAGGGCATTGACCCTCGCCGAAATCTCGAGACTGTCGTCCGACACCCGGCCGCGCGCGGAGACGCTCTACCGACAGGCCACAGACGATGCGACGTGGGGAGTGGCAGCCTCGAACGCGCTCGCACGAATGCTCGCCGAAGACGGCAGGCCCGATGAAGCGCTCGCGGTCCTCGAGGCGGGCCTTGGTGTGCACCCGAACCATCTCACCTTGGTCGACACGGCGACCGAAGTGGCCCTCCGGAGCGGCGACGTCGACGGCGCGGACACACTGACGCGAGCAGCCCTCGATGCTTTTCCCGACGAGGGGTGGGCACACGGGAGTCGTGGTCGGGTCCTGCTGGCGAAGCGCGAGGCGACAAAGGCCGTCGCCGAGCTCGACCGCGCGGTCGAACTGAGCCCCAAGGACGCAAGGCTCCTCGCTCTGCGGGGAGACGCCGCGCGCGCGGTCGGTGACGTCAATCGCGCAAAGGCCAGCTACGAGAGCGCGCTCGCGATCGACCCAGCACAGCCCCGCGCCCTCTCGGGGCTTCTGGCGCTCTTGATCGACACCGGTGACTTCGCCCGAGCCGGTGAGGTGATGAAAACGATGGACAGCGCCAAGGTGCGTGACCTTCGGGCGGACGAGCAGCGCATTCGCTACCTCGTTCGGACCGGCGCCGGGCAAGCCGGGCTGACGACACTCCGCAATGCGGTCGCTCGCCATAGTCGGAACGCGGGCCTTCGACTTGCAGGCGCCCGTGTGTATCTACAGGCCGAGCGATACGCGAGCGCGGCAAGCTACTACCAACAGGCGAAGCGCCTTGGCGCCGACGCGCGCACGGCCGAAACCGGCCTCGCGCTCGCGCAGGTGTACGACCGCCGCCGGCTCGGCGCCGAGAAGACCCTCGAGCGCGCCGCCGAGGTGGGGAAGGACGCCGAAGAGCCACCGCCGCCGCCGAGCACCCTCGTTCAGGCCTGGGAGCTCGTCGTGAAAGCACACCTCGCGTTGGCCGATCAGAAACGGGGCCTGGCCGTGCGCTACGCGAAGCGCGCCGCCGAGCTCGTGCCGAACGATGCCGATGTGTTCTTGTTGCAGGCCGACATCGAGGTCGACCGCGATCGCCCGTCCGAGGCACCGCTTCGGCTCGCAGCCATCGCACCGATCCCGATGCCGGTGGCGCTAGGCCGGTTGGCGCACGAGCTTGGGCCCACCGAAGAAGGCTGCGCCATGGCGGCGGCCTATTTGAAAGCCAATCGGGGCGGGAAGTACGCCAGGAAGGCGCGTGACGTCGCGCGCCAATGCGATGCGGCGACCGAGTCGCCTTGAGCCCTGTCAGCCGGCCGTTACGCCGTCGTCGCGGTCACTCGGAGCTCGACAGTAGCGTAGAGACGCGTTCGACAGCATCGATGTACTCACCGACCATCTCTTCGACGACCTGGCGAGCCGACTTGCGCGTGTTCATCTGACCAACGACCTGCCCCACCGGTGTACCGAGCAGCGACGCGGACCCTTCCGCACCGGTTTGTGCGAAACGCGTGATGCGCTGCGTGGCCTCGGCGGTGGCCATGAACTGAAGCGGCATCGGCAGGTACCCAGGACACTCTGGGTCTTCGTCCCAGGCCCGCGTGTAGTCGGTCTTGAGTTGCCGCGCGGGCTTACCACTGATGCAACGTGAGCGAACGGTCTCTGTGGAGTCGGCCACCAAGAGCTTGTCGACGAGGGACGGAATCGAGTCCGACTCTTCGGTCGTGAGCCAAATCGACCCCGTCCAAACGCCCTGCGCGCCCATGGCAAGCGCGGCCGCCATCTGACGACCGGAACCAATCCCCCCGGCGCCCAACACCGGAGTAGGTGCCACCGCGTCCACGACTTGGGGCAGAAGCACCATCGAGCCGATCTCGCCCGTGTGCCCGCCGGCTTCGAAGCCCGAGGCGATGACGATGTCAACGCCAGCATTCTTTTGTTTGATCGCTTGCCGGACCGTCCCACAAAGCGCGGCCACCACGACGCCGCGGTCGTGCGCTTGGCTGATGATATCTTCTGGCGGCGGCCCAAGGGCGTTGGCGATGAGGGCAATCGGGTGATTCATCGCAACATCGAAATGCGCGCGACCTCCACTGGCCGACCAGCCGAGGAGGCTCTCGATCTGCTGGACGTCGTCCGGAAGCGGCGGTACCCCGTGCCGGCCGAGTAGATCGTTGATCCACTTCCGGTGGGCCGGCGTGATCATCTGCTCGAGCTGTTCCTTGGTGATGTCGCCTTGGTCGCGGCCGATGTACTTCGCAGGGATGACGGTGTCGACGCCGTAAGGCTTCCCGTCGACATGCTCGTCGATCCACTTGAGTTCGAGCTCGAGCTGCTCCGGACTGTAGGCGACGGCCCCGAGCACCCCGAGACCACCGGCCCGACTCACCGCCGCAACGACGTCCCGGCAGTGGCTAAACGCAAAGATCGGAAACTCGATCCCAAGCCGCTCACAAATCTCAGTCTTCATGACACTCCCAAGCCTCACGCCGTGCGACGAGGGAGAATTCCCTGGTGCCGGCCCAAAAATAGAACGCGTTCTAGTTTGGGCGAAAGCGCACGTCGGGTCAACGCCAAAGTGCGCGAAACAGGGCCCAAGAGCGGTGGTGCGCCGATGGGGCGCGTTACTCGACGCCGTCTTCGACCAGGTTCTGCCAATCGTCGGTACCGTTGACGTAGGCGGAGAACCAGTCGAGGACCGAGGTGCCGTCGATGGAGGTGGCGAGGCTGCCAATCTCGAGCCCACCCAGGACTGCCTCACCTGGCTCGGCGCGAAGCAAGGTGGTGTGCGCTGCCCCTTCGGCGATGAACCGGCGATAGCGATCTGGGAAGCGGTCGGTGATGCGGCCGGTCTCCGCCAAGAGCTCGGTCGTGAAGTCGGCGGCGGGGATCATCAGGAACGTGGTCGCGATCACAAAGTCTGCGCTGAAGCTCAGGGCGCTCATCGTGACGTTCGGGTCGGTCTCGAGTTGCCATTCCAAGACCCGGGTGACGTGACCGTTGCTCGTGCAGTCCGGACAAGACGCTGGGGCCCAACCCTCTGCGTTCCAACCGGCGAGGAGCGTTTCGTTGACGAAGTCAGGATCGTCCTCTCCCTTGGCGACACCGATCCCGGAATCATTGAAGACGAGGATCTCGGCGTCCGGGTAGTAAAAGCGGACCAGCGGAAGGGCGACGATCGTGCCGAACGCGCCGCCGCTAACCCCGGTCAGCACGATGCGCGGCGGATTCGGAAACTGCGCCGCGGTCACGTCGAGCGCGGACGTGAGGTTCTGAAGGCCTCGCTGGTAGCTCTGCCCGCCACCACCCTCGCCGATGATGCTGCCTGGCAGGTCGCGGTCGACGTCACCGACGAAGAGCGAACCGTCGCAGTACGGAAGATAAGACACGTCCCAATCGGCCAGCGGGTTGCCGGCGAGTTCGGGGTCGAGAATGCCCGCGGCCGTCAACGGCCCAGCGTTCTCCGCGGCCGAACAAAACTCGGGCCAACAGGCGCCGCCGCCCTGCAAGAAGATCATGAGGTTGTCGGACGCGCCCTCTCGGGTGTCCATCGTCCACTGGCCACCGCGAATGCAAACCGGAACGCGCGGCCCAGTGCTGAGGTCGTCGGGAACCGCAAACTCGTAGTGCCTCACCCCTTGGTCGTCGGGCTCCGGGTCGTTCGACGGCGAAAACTCGCCCACGTAGCGGGTCAGGCCTTGGTCGTAGAGTTCCTGGAACACGGCGTTGCTATCGCTGCCGCCGCTCCCACCGGTTCCGCCGTCGCTGCTACTGCTATCGTCGGAACATCCCACAAGGACCAACGCGCCCACCATCGCGAGGGTCCACATCAAGCTAGTCGTCTTCATTCGAGCCTCCTGCCGCCGAGTCGCGCCGGCGGCGCCTATTGGTACGCGCGAGTGCGGCGCCCGTCAATGGCGGTATTGCCGAAAAATCTCGACCCGACAGGACCGGACATCACCGCAGCCCAATGCCGCCAGTCGCCGCGCGGGTGTCAAAACGCGGGTGGCGGTGGCGGCGTGCAGCCGAAGGGCAGCTTGAGTTGAGCGCCCTTGCGGGCGTTTGGAACCGTGTCGACCATCGCGGAAACGACGTTTGCGGGCTGCGCCTCCCAGGTCGCGAGCGCCGCGTCGCTCTCGGCGGCAATCACGAACGACTCGTCACCGTCCACGACAGCAGACCAGAACACGTCCCGCAGAGACTGCGCGATCGCGTCTTCCATGAACGACGCGTCGGTGGCAAAGCGAATGCGCCACACCACGACAACCTCGGACCCACTCTCGAAGATTCCAAGGCGATCTCCACGCCACTCGAGGGCGTTGGCCCACGCGTCTTCCTCAGCGAACCCGGCACGTAGAAGGGTGGCATAGACATACCAGGCGCCGCTTCGATCCTCGAGCGCCAGGGCGCCGCCGTTTGGGATCTGGGGCAAGAGTGCGTCCGGTTCGTCGACCGACGCGAAGCCATCCGCCCGAAATGCATCGTAACCGGCCATGGCGTCTCGGGCAGAACCCGGAGGCGCGTCGAAGAGCTCTGCGCGACCCGGGAGCCCTCCCCCTTGGGTGGCTCTTCCGAGCATCTCGTACCCGTAAGCGTACGGGAAGAACCCTGCGGACGCCTCGATAGAGGTGTCGATGTCCGCGGCATCGTCTTTGGCGAACTGCTGAAAGTCATCGTAGCTCTCGTCCCAGTCCACGCCGGACACCGACTGACCGGCCTGATCGACGAACCAAGCGGAGGCCGCGTAGGTGGCGTCACCTTCGATGACGACACGCGCCCCCATCACACCGTCGGTCGAGTCGACACCGGAGAACACGTTGCGGATACCGAACTCCCGATCCTGGAGCGCATGGACGAACTCGTGGGCAAGAATCGATTGCGCGTTGCCGTCTTCGTAATCGCGATCGATGATGGTGATCCCCCGACTGTTGGAGCTGTAGTACGCCGCGACCGAGGTGACCTGTCGGTCGATCTCGGCTTGGGTGGCACTCGAGGCAGCGTCCGGGATGAACCCGATGAGTCGAAGGCCGCGGCTTTCCGGATCGTCACCGACCAGATCATCGGGCGTGACACCGTCGCGCACTTCCTCCTCGAACTCGGCGACGCTGATCGTTCGGATCGGGGGGACCTCGGCGGCGTCTTGCTCGAGCTGAGCGGCCACAGACTCGAAGATCCCAAGCTGACAACCGGCCGCGGTGATGTCGCAGGTGGTGAGGTCTTGCGGGATCATCGGCGGCGGCGGCGAGTCCCCACAAGCGGCAAGGAGTACCGCCAACCAAGTAAGAAAATGAACCGCCCTCATGTTTACAAGCCTAAGGGAAATCGGGTGCTTGGGTAGTGCACCGCTTGGTGGGCGCGACGACGAAAGGCGAACTTCTTGGAAACCGTCGGGTTTCCGCGAGGGTCGAAGCGGGCCACGGCGCACGGAAACCCGACCTTTGGAAAGGCTTGATTTGGTCTCCAGCCAGGGGCCAAAAAACGGTATCGTCAGGGTCTTTCTCGATCATCGACGCAACTTCGTCGACGACAGGCCGATGAATGGACATCCCTGGTTTTCCACAATCGACGCTGCTCCAAGGTCGCCGTCCAAGGTGGGTGCGCCAAAGGCTCCTCGAGGCGCTCATCGCATGCCTCGTAGGCGCGTGCGGCGACCTCGGTTGCCCAGACGCCTTCGTCGATGCGTCGGGTGTCTGCGTGCCGAGCGCGATCAACGAAGGACCGCCCGAACCGGAACCGGAGCCTGAACCGGAGCCTGAACCGGAGCCCGAACCGGAACCGGAACCGGAACCCCAACCGGAACCCAAGCCCGAGCCACCGTCCGAACGTTGCGACGGGGTCGACAACGACGAAGACACCCTGGTCGACGAAGACTGGCCCGAGCTCGGAACCCCCTGCGGCGAAGGGCAAGGGGTGGGCGAATGCGTCGCGGGGGTCGTCGAATGCACCGAAGACGGCGCTGGCGTCGAATGCGTGGGCGCAGTGGGTCCCACCGAAGAGACCTGCGATGGCCGGGACAACGACTGCGACGGCATCACAGACAACGGGCCTGAGGAAGTGTGTGACGGCCGGGACAACGACTGCGACGGGCTCCAGGACGAAGGGGTCCTGTCGGTCAAAAAGGATGCAGTGTTCGTCGGCCTCGCCTCGCTCACGGGAATCCCCGGAGGCTTCGCGGTCGCGCGTACGGTCAACGGGCAGTTACGGCTCGAAACCTATGACACCCGCGGCAACCGAACAGGTCACCACGACGACGTCGCGCTGATCGACGACCCGGACTACGTCGAGTCGAGCGCACGTGGAAACGAGGTCGTCGTCACCTGGGGTAGCACCGACCCGTCCGCAGCGGCCGCCGAGGTCGATACGAACCTCATTCCGACGATCGTCGATTCGGTCGAGCTCCACACCGTATGGAAGCAACCGGGCGTTTTCCGTGCGACCCCTCCGCCCTACCATCCCAAGGTCTCGGCTTCGCCCAGGCGCATCGTCGGCTATCACGAGATCGGAAAGTTCGCCGTCGTGCCATTCGGTGCCGACTTCGATGCCCTCACCGAACCACCGATATCCGTCCCCCAGTTCCCGGAGATCGTCGTTTGGGACGCCACCAACGCGTGGATCGTCCGTGAAGATGGAGACAACCTCCGCGCGTCGTTTCTACTCGACACTGGGAGTCTGCTGTTCGATATCGACATCGGTCGAGGGCGAAGACCGAGCATCGCCGAATCGAGAGACGCGCTTGGCGTCGCATCCATCCGCGGCGACGACCTCCAAATCACCGAAGTCGAAGGATTGAACTTCCAGTGCGTCCCGAACCTCTTCTGCAACGAGCTGATCGACGCCGACGAGCTCTTCGAGGGGCCCGACAAGACCACGGGCCTCGACTACCTCGCCTCTCTCGACGTATGGGTTGTCGCTGCCGACGCACAGATCCTCGTCATCGGCCGACAGGATCAGCGCGCCGTCCTCCAGCAGCTCGAGCGCCGGACCGGCCTGCCCGGCACGGTCGACCGGGCAGACGTCGCCACCAGCGGCGGCAGCATCGCGGTCATGCAGTCGACCACAGAAGGCTCCTCGGCGTTGACGTTCCTCGGGTGCGACTGAGGCACCATGCGCGGGTCACTTGTCGGAGGGTTCATCGGGCTCTGCACCATCGTGTGCGCGGCGTCGCCGCTCCGCGCGCAGCAGGCAAACGGTGGCGGGTCAGGATTGTGGGTCGTCATCCCCGCGGCTGTTGGAAGCCAGGCCCAGGCACTCGAAGGCAACGCCGAAGTCATCCGCCAGGCCCTCACGGATCGCGGCCTGCGGGTGTGGCCGCCGAGCCGAGCCGCCGAGAGGTTCGAGGTCCTCGGGTCGGCGCCTGCTCCAGAGGTGAGTCAGCGCGACATCGATCGCTGGGTCGAGCGATCGAGAGCCGCAGTGCGATACTTGGCACGGGCCGACTACAAGGCCGCTCGACGGGAGCTCAAGGCGGCACAACACCTGGCCGACCGCGCCGCCGAAGAGCTCAACCGCGAGGCGGCTCGTGCCCAACAGGTGCTCGACACCTGCCTTTTCATGGTTCGCGCGTACGTCGAGACCGGAAACGGCGCCGAGGCTCGCGGCCAAGCACGGGAGTGCCGCCGCTTGGTACCTCGGGTCGAGCCCACGGCCTTTCGCCACACCCCGGAGGTGCGCGATCTGCTCTCCGAGGTCGATCGCGAGATGGCGTCCGAGGCCCCCGGGTCGCTCACGGTTCTCAGCTCTCCGACCGACTGCCTGGCACGAATCAACGGCGTGGAGTTCGGGCAGACACCGATGCGCGACATCGAGTTGCCGGTTGGCAACTACCGGCTCCAAGTCGAGTGTGACCGAGAGCAGCGTGGACGCATCCACAGGGTTGCCGTCGAGAGTGGTCCGAACCGCATCACCATCGACGTCAACCTCGACCAGGTCGTGCGGACGCGCCCAGACCTTCACCTTGCGTACAGCACCCACCAAGCGTGGGACGAGGACCGGATGCGCGACGCCCGCCAGCTCTCCGCAGCGCTCGACAACGCCAACCGGTTGGTGGTGAGCGAGCCAGGGGACGGCGTTGTTCGCATGGATCTCGATGCGGCCGACCGTGAACCCGCCACCGTGTGGCTCGGCGAAGTCGGCGGCGTTGTGCCACCCGAAGACGCGCGTCGCGGGGTCGACGCGCTTCTCGAGGGGCGTTCGGTGGACTTTTCGACGGCACACCCCACGGCCAAGCCGAGCTGGTTCATGGCCGAGCAGGCGAGGTCCGGTTCGCTCGCCGAGGGACGCGTCACCACGGCGCAACGGGCCGCGCGTCGCGCGCAGCAGGGCCCTCGGCCGAGAGGACAACGGGTTGCCGGTTGGTCACTCTTGGCGGTTGGCGCGGCCAGCATGGGCGCGAGTGTGGGCTGGCACGTACGCCGGGGAACACTGGGTGACCGGTTTGTCGCCGCCCCAGCAGACCTCGCCGTTGGCCAGGACTGGCAAGACGCGCGGATTCCCGTGTGGACGCTGGCCGCGGTTGGCGGAGCTTCCGCGACGGCGGCGATGCCTCTTCTTCTCCCCAACGAACCGCGCACGCCCTGGTGGGGGTGGACGCTCGGCGCTGCCGGTCTCGGCCTCGGCGCCTACGGGGTCTATCAAGCCGTGACGATGACGCGCTGCCCAAAGCCCTTCGTCACCGACGAAGTCGCCGTCGGCCAATGCGTCGACCGAGGCCAAGAAGCGGGTCGGGTCGCGCTGTCGATCGGTGGTGCGGTGCCTCTGTTGACCGTCCCCCTGGTGTACCTGTTTCGCCCGCTGCGGCTCGACCCCACCGTGTCGGCCAACCGAAACGGGGCGCGACTCGAACTCAGGCGAGTCTTCTGATGCGGGAGGCGGGGGGGGTGTCGGCTGCGCTGCCCTCGGCCGACGCAGTGCTTGTCCAAGCTGCGGTGCTTTGGTGTAGCTCGGGTCTCTTGGCCTTGGCGGCACATGCATCGGCACAAGGGCCGGGCCGGGCGGACGAAGGTCCGCTCGGTCCCGAGACGGTCGTCGTTGCGCGGGTACAGGGCACCGAAGGGGTTCGTCAGGCCAACGGCCCACGCGTCGCGGGTGCAGTCTCGGAGGCGCTTTTTCAACGTGGGTACGCCGTGGCCGAGGCCCCCCGAGCCGAGGAGGCGATCCCGCGGTGCGCAAGCCCGGAGTGCGTGGAGTCTGCGCTCGGGCGGGCCGATGCGGTGTTCGCGATCGTCCCGGCGGTGTGGGCACGGGGCGGACGTCGTGAGCTCACCCTCACCCTGGTTGGAAAATCGGGCCGGAACCTAAATGCGGGTACTGTCCTCAACGGTGACCTGTCGACTACCGTGGCGAGCCTCGTCGAGCAGTTGCTGGCCAAGCGTCGAAGTCGCGCCGGAGGAGCACGCACGCAAACCCCAAACCTATCGGTCGCCGAGCCGATCACGGCACCGCACCTCTCCGCACACCATCCTTCTGCCACAGCGGGTCGCGACCACCCCAACGCTTGGAAAGCGGGGCCGGTTGCTCTCCTGTTCGGAGGCGCCGTGACCATCATCTCCGTCGGCGCGGTGGCGGCGACGCGCGACGATACCCAGCAACTCAACAAGGGGGCCTCGGCCGCGTGGTGGGTCGTCGGCGGCCTCTGTGTCGCGGGCGGAACCGCGTGGTGGGTCGTAGGGCACCGCCGCCGTACCCGCTCGAGCGACGCGGCGGCACGCCACGAGACGTCGGTTCGTGTGAGCCCACGTGGGTTTGACTTGCGGGTGCGGTTTTGAGAGAGGTTAGGCTCATGGTTCGTCTCGCTTGCTTTTCTCTTGGGCTGATCGTCGCAGCCGGCTGCGTCCTCGAGGACCAACCCGTTGACCCCGACGGCGGCGTCGCGGGTTCGGCGGGCTCTCCGGCCACTGGAGGCGTTGGTGGCGGAATTCCTTGTGGTCCGTGTTCCGGAGACACACCCGTCTGCAACGATGCAACCGGCGCATGCGTCGAATGCACCGATGCCGACACGAGCGCATGCACCGCCCCAACACCTGCGTGTGACGCGACCACCTTCACCTGCGTCGCATGCCTCACGAGTCAAGATTGCCAACAGGCCGACGCGGCGAGGTGCGATCCCGTCACCCTCGAATGCGTGGGGTGCGAAACGGCCAACGACTGCAGCGACATCCCAGGGGCCCCTGCCTGCGGCGACGGCGTGTGTGTCGAGTGCACGCCAGCCAGTGAATCGGTCGACTGCCCTGGAACCAGTTGCAACCCGGCCACTTTCAGGTGCACTGCAACACCGATCGGTAGCCGCGCCACGTGCGAGACGTGCCAGAGCGACACCGAATGCAGCGACGACGCCGACCGATGCGTCGCAATGAACTACCAGGGGGAGGCGTTCCCGGATGAGGAAACGGGATTCTGCTTGCGTCAACGGAGCGCAAGCTGCGAGAGGCCGTTCTCAATCACGCTAGAGGACCGGTCGAGTTTCTCGGGGCCACCGACCGAGGACTACTGCGGCATCAACGAAGAACTCGCGACTTGCCCAGCGGTGCTGGCCCTCCTCGCGGACGACCGCTGTGCTCAAGACGAAGACTGCCCTCAGCCGAGTGGACTGTGCAGAGATGTGGGCGGCCTTCCGGATCGATGCACCTACGCTTGCTCGACAGTCGTGGAGTGCCTCGACGACCTTCCACCAGGACGACCGGGGGCAACGTGCGGGCCGCCCGCACCGATGGGCGCCAGCTACTGCGGCGGGCCCGACTAGCGCGCCCCACGCACGCAGGGCCGGCCGTCGCTACCCGACACGTTGGGGCGGCCCCGCCGAGGCGTGTATTCCAGCCGTCTCACTGAGGTTGGGTGCTTCGGGGCTATCGGGTCCAAGCCCGACCGCGGGGACGCACGACGGCACGCACCTGCACGGGCGTTCAACGGCGCCGCTGGAACCGCGAGGAACGGTCGGGGTCCGCTCGGCCGAAGAACGGTGCAAATCGAGGCGCCCACGGGAGGACTTGTGATCTCGATCACAGTGGGGTCAGGCGAATGGGATGCGCTTTTGGCGAGGGTGAAGTGAGACCGATCCGCGGTGTGAGAGACGTGTTTCGGCCGAAGAATCGCGCAGTCGCGTGCTGGTGAGCTAAGATGTGAACCTAGGCCCCGTGGG
This sequence comes from Myxococcota bacterium, assembly GCA_039028875.1. Taxonomy (GTDB): domain Bacteria; phylum Myxococcota_A; class Polyangia; order Polyangiales; family Houyiibacteriaceae; genus SG8-38. Next base: position 37,278 of record JBCCHE010000018.1, read on the forward strand.
GGGGCTCGGATCGCGATGGGGTTGTCGCGATGGAGCAGGCGGCATGACAGCACACGTTTTATTCGTCGATGATGAAGAACCGAACCTGGTCGTTTTCGAGGCGGTCTGCGGCGATGAGTTTCCCGTTTTGACCGCGTCGAGCGGAGCCGATGGCTTGGCTCTGATGAAGGAGCACGAGATCGGTGTCGTGCTCACCGACCAACGGATGCCGGAAATGACCGGCATCGAACTCCTCGAGAAGGTCGAGCACGAATACCCGGAGACGATCCGACTGTTGATCACAGCCTACTCCGACCTCCAGGCAGCCGAAGATGCCATCAACCGCGGACACGTCCGACGCTACATGCGAAAGCCCTGGGAGCCCGAGGTTCTGCGCGCCGAGCTGCGTGACGCGATCGACCTCTACAACCTCAACTCGCGTGTCAAAGAGCTCGAGCAACGACTGCTCGAAACCGAACGCGCGTACTCGCTGAGCGTGGTCGCAAGCGGCTTGGCTGAAGAGTTACGGAATCCGGTCGGTTGGATACGGAACAACCTCACCGTGATCGAGACTTCGATCGGAGCCGCCAGTTCGGCGCTGCAGGAAACCTCGCCTGACATCACGCGCGCACGCGGCGTGCTGGCCCAGGTCGACACGGCGGTCACCGACGCCAGGGACGGTGTGCAGCGCATTCTCGAGCTCACCGAGCAGATGGCGAAGGCGCCCGAAGAAGTCGAAGCAGAGATCGTCGACTTGGCCGACGCCGTCCGCGTCGCGCTTCGCAAAGCAGAGAGCAGCGGCCTTCGCGGGCGCGCCCTCATCGAAGTGGCCACCGGGGTCGAGCCCAAGGTCCTCGCAACGAGAACCAACTTGGTGCAGATCGCACTGAACCTTCTCGCCAACGCCATCCAACGAGCCGCGAGCCGCGCGGAAGGCCAAGGGATCGTGCGGGTCACGACTGCAGTCCTCGACGGAAAGGCCGTGCTCGACGTCTCCGACAACGGCCCAGAGCTCGAGGGAGACCAAGCCAGCAGCGTCTTCAAGCCCTTCGGTACCGGAGGCCGCCTGCAAGGTGCGGGCGTAGGCCTCGCCATCTCGAAGCGAATCGCGGAGGAGCTCGGAGGCGAGCTCGAAGTCGCGACGACCGAGAGCCAGGGTACGCGCTTCCGTCTCACCCTGCCCCCGGCAGGAGACGCGTGAGCCGCGGGTGGCGCCGAACCAGAACCAGTTCGGGCTGACTTTCGACGACTCTGCTTGGCCGCTCCTGTATGTGCGCTTCCCGTCGAAGCCTCTGTCGGATGAGGGTTTCGAGCACTTCATCGAGCGCTACACGAGCTACGTCGAGCGGCGTGTCCTCTTTGGCTCGATCATCGACTCACGTGGACTGAGCACGGCGATCACGCCGAGCCAACGGCGAAGGCTCGCCACTTGGTTCGAGGTGACCGGCCCGCTCGCGGCAGACGTCCATTTCGCGATCGCTGTCCTTCTGAGTAACCCCTTGATCCGAGGCGCGTTGAAAGCCGTGACCTGGGTCGCCCCGATCCCGGTTCCGGTTCAAGCGTTTGGCTCGATCGTCGACGCGGCACCCTGGGTCCGGGAACGCTTTCAAGAGTTCCAGGTCCCCGTGTCGACCGCCGTCGAAACGCTCCTCGAGGGCCGAGGCGGCTAACCCACGCGTTCCGTTAGTCGATCCGTCGGTACCGAGGATCGAGGACGATGGCTTTTGCCATCTCGATGAAGTCGTAGTTGTTGCCGCCGAACGCGGCGACTTGTTCGGGCAGCCAAGTGCCCTTCTCGTTGGTGGTCAGCTCGCGGCTGAACAGGAACTCCGAGAAGTTCTGGACGGCGCAGCTGGCCAGCTTGCCCTGGGTCGTGGCGTCCTCGAAGAGCCCGCTCGGGCCCTTGTCGATCGCTGCGGCCTCCTCGGGGGTTCGCCAAGCCGTCGTCAGGAGTTTGCCCGCTTCGTCTCCGAGAGACCCAGGCTCGGTCTCGAGATCGCGCGTGACATAGTCACGTCGACAGGTGTTCGAGCACTCGCCAGGTTCGCAGGTCGCACAGTTCTCGCGGAACAAGTCCATGTCTGCCCGGTAGTTGAAGTCGCCCTCTTCCCAGCGACCGAAGTACGTGGTCGCGGGCTCGATCGTGGTGTGGCAGGCCGCGCATCCGCAGCGTTCGGAGAGGTCCGGGTTCTGCGAACAGGGGTCGGTGGCCGACGGAAGGCCGCCGGCAGGCGCCACGAACGGGTCGCAGAGGAACGCCGTATAGAGTCGGTTGACCCGAGCGCGTTGCGACGTGTGGCGAAGCAGATAGCCCATCGTGGTGAGGATTCCACTGTGGTGTTCCGGCCGCTCGATGAGCTCCCAATCGGCTGTGTACGGGGCGTCCGTGATATCGCTGAGCTCCCCGCCCGCATCGCGACGCAGATAGCGATAGTAATGCCTGAGCGCGCCGTTGAAGTACGTCTGGTTGGTCGAGAACGCGTCGGTGTAGGGGCGTCCCGCCTTGATGATGCCTTCGAAGATGCGCGCGGGCTCGTTGGTCAGCGCCTCTCGGATATCGGCAACGTTGCCGTCGGACCCTTCGGCGGCGCAGTAGCGCAGACCCGGCCCGCACCCACAGCCCGGGTCGGAGTTACGTCGCGTACAATCGGTGAAGGCGCCTCCCGAGCTCTGGTCGAGGCCGGTCGCGAACTCCTGTGCATCGAACGCGCACACGCGGATCGAAATATCCGGATTCCAGTAGGGGGACATCTCGACCCAGCCGTCCATGTTGCAGCCTTCGGCCGTTTGCTCGCACTCTCCGCCGGTGTAGCCCGTCTGCATCGGCAGCGGGCGGCCGTCCGTGTCGTAGTTGGTGTGTTGCATGTCTAGGCACGGTTCGTACGCACCACGAAACTGGATCTGCTTGTCGAATACCGACCAGACCTGACTACCCCCCGATTCGAACTGTTCGATGAACGTTCCGAAGAGATCGCCATTCGAGGGGAGCGCGGTCCAGAGGAAGCCACGGTGATAGGCAGCGAGACGCTCGAAGAACTCGGGTGATGCCAGCATCTCGTCGACCTTGGCCTCGTCGACGTCGGCGCCACCATGAAGCTGCTCGTACTCCTCGACGGTGGGCGGACGCCCGTAGAGATCGAGTGTGACCTGCCGGAGGAAGCGGTACTTGCCGAGACGATCGGTGGGTGCGCACTGCTCGGGGGACTGTGCCAACGAGACGAGCGGCAAGACGGTCATCGCGGCGATGGCAAGAATCAAGAGCCGTTTCATGGCTGCACCTCCTGATCGAGGATCAAGTCGTCGAGGGTAATGTCGCGGAAATCGAAGGGGTCGCCGCCGATACTCTTCACGAGCGTCCCAAGGACCATCTCGGGTTTGAGTTGAATGCCGTTGTCGTTCGGCGCGCCCGTCGACGGGTCGACCGAGATGATGCCGAGGTCCTGGTCATTGCTGGTACCGAACACTCCGCTTCGGAGGGTGTTGCCGATCACGATGATCGAATCGTTGAACCAATGATCTCGTCCGCCGTTGCCGTTGATGCGAGGTGTGCGAGAAAACTCGGAGTAGACCACGACCGTCGTTCGATCGAAGTTCGGATCGTCCTCACGTAAGTGCGTGACCAGCGCTCCCACGGCATCGAACGAGCGCTGCAAGCGATCGGGCTGGTTGAAAGCCCACTCGTTGCCGTGCGTATCGAGGCCGCCCGACAGGCGCGCCGTCACCGCGGTGCTCAGGTCGGTACGAAGGAGCTGGGCCGCGGTTGCAGCCGCCTGGTGAGCACCATCGTTGACGTTGTAAATCGCTTGGATCTGTTGGGCTTCTTCGGAGCCACCCCGCAGGTCGAAACGACTGATCAGGTCTTGGTCTTGAATCCGTTTGAGCCTGTCGCGGCTGAGGACCATCTGGTCTTCGGGGAGGCGCCCCTCGTACTCCGGAGAGACGCACGAGCGCGCGGCGTCCAGGGAGGTCTTGACCAAGTCCTCGAGATAGTCAGGCAGCCGGTCACGGTTTTGGCCAATCAGCTGCCCGATCTCATCGGGATTGTTCATCTGAAACGCGGTGACGCGGTTATCGAAGCTCTTATTGAAGTTGGCGACGTCGATCGCGGCGTTTGGGATGAGCTTGCCGTCGTCGAAGGTCGCAGCGGCGATCGTGCTAAGCGAGTCGCCTTTGGCCAACGTGTTGTCGGGTTCGATGCCGGTATGGCTGTAGAGGGTCGCACTCTCGTGCGACACCGTGTTCATGTTCATTCCGCGGAAGATCGTCACGAGGTCGGCATGCGGCATCAGGGCCGTCATGGTGGGGCCCCACAACACCTCGGACCCACCGCTCATCACGGGGATCGGGTCTTGGTACAGCGTGTCCAGCCGCTCGGTCCCGAGGTCGATGCCGTCGTAGGTTCGTAGCGGGTCACGGGGGTCGGGGCCGAGGAGGACGTCCCATCCGCCAGAGAGGTAGCACGCGACGAGGCGTCGCCCGCCGGGTGCCTGGCCGAGGACACGGGTGATGGGAGCGAGGGTGAGCATCCCCACACCCGCCAACGCCCCTCGGAAGAAGAGCCTTCTGCTGAACTCGAGCTTGTGGTCGTTACACATGGTCACACCTCAGTACGTGAGAAAATCGGGGTGGGTGACGAGGCCGACGCAGACCGCTTTCCATCGGTCGCGGGCCTGGGCTTCGCGCTCCCCAGGCTCCGTCGGCAAGTCGGTACGAAGAATCGTCGTCCACGGCTCAAGACGGGAGTCGAGGTCGTCGGTGAGATAGGTGCCGTGAAAGCGGAGAACCAAGTACCGTAGGTTCTCGAGCGCCGAGTCATCCTCCGGGTCGAGGCCGTTCAGATGCTTCAGCAGAACACGGTCCGTGGATTCGCCCATCTCGAGGTCCGCATCGACCGCCCGGCCGCATACCTCGCGCGCCGCGTCTCCGGCAAGCTTGACGAAGCTGACCGAGATTTCGCGGGCCTCCTGAGTGGACTGGTTGAAGTCGGGTTTGCCGAGCGTGGACGCGTACTGGTTCTCGCGCGACCATCGCTGTCCAGTCGTCACTTCGAGTGAGCGAAAGAACTGGTCTGCGGTCAAACGAACGAGGCGCTTCGTCTCTGGCTGGGCGTTGGTGTCGTTCGGGCTTCGCGGTTCAGATCCCGAAAGCTCACCGGTACAACCGAAGAGCAGCGCGGGAATCAGAACTCCTAGTGTCGTCCATCTCGGCATCATGGTGCCATTCCTTCCTGGATCCACGTTTCGATCAGACCGATCTCCGCCTGGGTGGGCCCAGACATCGGAGGCGGCGGCATTTCGCGACCCTTGATCAGGTCGAGTGCACTCTGTGAGGTCTCGACGAACGAGTCGTAGTCTCCAAAGAAGCGCTGCACCCCGCCTTGGCCGTGGCACTGCGCACAATACATGTCGAAGATCGGCTGGATGTCAGCCTCGTAGAACACCGTTGGATCGTTGCCCTCGATGATGACCTCGCCGTCGATGCGAAACGGGACGGTTCGCTGGACGGGCCCAAGCGGCCCCGAAAGGCTGAGGGTGAGCTCGTGCCACCCCGCTTCGACCGCGCCGAGGTCGCCGAGGGTCCAGAGCCCGGAGCCTCCGTTGACGGCGAGGCGGCGCCCGTCGAGACTCGCCGCAAGCGACATCGAAGCGGTCGGGTCCGCGATGATCGTCAGGGCCGCGGGAGGGTTCTCTTCGTCGACACGCTCATGCGGACGCATCCCGTGGACGACCACCGATTCCCGATGACCCAGGTGGCAGGCGCGCGTGCCCTCCACAACCCATGCACCACCGGCCGGGTATGCGACGACGTCGTCGATGAAGGTGAACTCGGTGTCGGGCTCGATCTGCTCCCAGCGCGCGAATCGATCACGACGAAAGATCTTGTCGCGTACCGTGGCCCAGATGACGCCGCCAGCTGCGTCGGCTTGCCACACGAATCCGCCTGCGAACGGAACGTACTCCCAGCCCTCTTCGTAGCGATACAGAGCGCCGAGATGCACGCGCAATACGCCGTTGTCCGCGTCGAGCGCGATCTCTTGGGCGTCTTCGATCGATGCGATCTCTCGGTAAAATGGGTTATCGCCAAACCGCAGCTCCCAGAGCGCACCTTCGGTGGTGGTGAGGTAGAGGGTGTCGTCGGCGGTGCCGCACGAGCCCTCGAAGTGCTGGATCTCCATGCTCTCGAACACGTCGATCGGTACATCCCAGCGGAACCACTGGTCGGCCCGGCGCTCAAACAGGCCGCGTGTCCCGAGCACGAACGCACCCGAGCTTGCCGTCGGATCGCCACACGCGTAACGAGGCCTCCCGAGATTGTCGGGGAGGATGAACGGCTGCGAGGAGTCCACGCTTGTGTCCCAGAGCTGGCTCTCGCTGATGACGAAAGCGCGATCGGCCGTCCAAGCAATGAGCTCATCGGCCTCACCGAAGCGCACCGTGAGTTCGCGTTCGTCGCCGTTTGGCCGAACCACACGGACTCCGTCGATACTGGTCAGCCATGCACTGCCGTCCGGCGCGACACCCGACAGCGACTCGCCCTCGGCGAGGTCGATACAGGTAGAGAGCCCGACAGTGCTGGACGACGTGTCACCCGCATTGCTGTTGGAAAGGGTCGGGTCGGCGCACGACACCGCCAATAGAGACAGCAGTGCCGCCCCAGCGGGGAGCGAAGACCTCGACAACATGGTCATCAACGTAGCAGCGGGGCTTACAAAATTCACCCTTTTGTGTCTAAAATGGAGGCGAATTGAGCCGCTTCGGTGATGTATCAGCCTCTTTCAGGGTGAGAGCGAAGCCTCCGCACGGGAAGTGCGAGACACCTTACAGATCGATCGCGCCGCTGACTTCGCCGAGCGAGTCGCCTGTGTACCCAGCGGCCTGCATCGCGCGCACCAGCACCCGCGCCGGATGCTGTCGGGCGCCATCGATGTGCGCGCCCGGGTTGAGCCCGCCGGCGCGCCCCGCGACAAGCAACACCATGTTCTCGACCGAGTGGGTCTGATTCTGCGACGAGCCATCGTTGAGCTGGAGCCCGTGACCTGCCTCGGCGGTGAAGACCAACACCGTGTTGTCGAGCGCATTGCCGCCCGCCTCCGGGGTGTTCCGAAGCTTGTCGATCAAGTAGGCGTAGTGGGAGATGTGCCAGCCGAGGAGCGCGGCCGACGGAATCTGACCGCGGTTGTTTGGGTCTCCGTTGTGACCCACTTCGTGAAGGTCGCCACCGACCGAGGCCCATTGCGCTGGCCGGGTCGTGCCCTCGAGTGTCCCGAGGCCGTCAGCGATCGGGCGTACGTTCATGTGGGACTGGAACGCGGTGATCTGGAGCGACGCTGCCCGCGAGAGATCGCAGACAAACGCCATGTGAATCAGATCGGCGAACAGCCGTGACCGAGTATGCTCGTCGCTGTAGCCCGTTCCCGGCGCCACCGACCCGGTACCGCCGCCATCGTGGTCTCCGCCGATCGGCGGATCGGAGCCTGGGTCCGGCGGCACGAAGCAGGTGCCGGTGACGACGGGTGGCAACGCACTCAGCCGGTTTTCGAGGTCACGAATCTCGTCGAAGTGTCGTTCGAGTCGCGCTTCATCCGCACGGCCGACGCTATTCATCAACTTGGCGCGCTTTTCGAGGACCAAGTCGAGCACGCTACGGCGCGACCGAAGCGCAAAGTCGAACCGCGCAGCCTCGTCACCGTCCTCGGGAACGAAACCCTGGAAGAGCGAACGATAGGCCACCTCGGGGCTCGCCTGCGCCTCGATGCGAGCACCACTGCCGCCTCCGGCGCCGTAGGAAATGTACTGGCGACCGGCGAAGCCATAGCCACTCACGTAGAAGCCCGGCTGCGACCGAAAGACCAACGAGCGATGGGTGGTTTGCCCGGCGTTCAGGTCCGCGATGACTTGGTCGGAGGTGATCCCGTTGCAGGTGAAGCTCGGGGTGGTCGAGCGGGTCCCAGACAGCAGGGGACTCGCACCGCCGCCGTGAAAGTCACGGTAGGCACCCCCCGAAGGCACGGCGCTCCCGGCAGTCGAGCTCGCGTTGAAGGGAATGGCGAGGTTCGAGACCATCGTGAAATCGTCCTGCATGCCTTGAAGGGGCATCAGGGCTGTCGTGAGCGGATAGTCGCGACCGAGCGCCGTGTCGGCGATGTAGTGACCCCCTTCGGTGATGTTCTGGCCGCCCACGCGACTCGCGTTCTTGGCGTATCCGTCGCCGCCAAGCGCCTGCCCTGCGAACAGGATGGCGTAACGCGCAGGGGTCTGCTGCGCACGACCCTTCGCGGGCATCATGCACTCGAGCCACGGGAGAGCGACGGTCGCGCCGGCAAGGCCTCGGAGAACGGCTCGTCGGTGAATCTTGACGGCCATCAGAGTTCTTCCTCGACTTTGCGAACGAAACGGTCAGAGGCGACGAAGGACAGAACGAATTCTTGGAAATCGTGACCCCCACCGCGGAACTCCTCGGTGACCTCGTCGAGCAGCGCGTCCTCGTACTGGGTAGGCGCGCGACCCCATGCGTAGGTGAGGAACTGCTCCACGGCGCAGGCGTCCACGTAGCCGTTGTCGACCAGAAGCGAAGAAAGCTCGGCCGGGCTCGAGAAGCCTCCAACCCCGACGATCTCCCCGTCGCCCGAGATTGTGCACTCGGGAAGCCCGTCATCGAACTCGCGAAAGCGACCGGCGATGTCGTAGTTCTCTAGTCCGAACCCGATCGGATCGACCAAGCTGTGGCACCCGGCGCAACTGCCCGATTGGTCTCGGTGCTCCGCGTATCGGTCGTATTTGCACACCGCATCAAGGACGCCCTCGGGGGGCTGGTCGACGTCCACGTCTGGCGGGGGTCGAGGCACGTCCTCACACATGAGACGCGTGCGAACCATGATCCCGCGCTGTGTCGGACTCGTATCCTCGAACTTGCTGAACGCGGCCAACAGGGTGCCGTGCCCCAGGATCCCGGCGCGCCCGGTCCCCTCGTACGACACCCAACCCTCGCCGCCCTCCGGCCGGGGAAGGCCGTAGTGATCGGCGAGTGCGTCGTCGACGAAGGTCTCGCCCATCGTGAAGAGCCGGAGGTAGTTCCCGGGCTCGTCGAGGATGACACGGTCGATCAGCGCCGACGTCTCTCGGTTGAATGCGGCGACCAGCTCCGGGGGATGCGGAATCGATCGATACCCGAGCCACATCGCGTGAAACCGTTGTAGCTGCGTGCGCGCGCGGGGGTCCTGAAGCATGCGGGCGGCTTGGTCGCGCCGGCCCTGCACCGTGTCGAGCTCACCCGCCCCTGCTGCGGCGCGAAGGGTGTCGTCGGGCATGCTGGCCCACAACAAGTACGACATCCGACTGGCGATCTCGTACGAATCGAGCTCTACGAGACCGGGCTCGGCGCCCGGACGGCCGTCTTCGATCCGATACAAGAACTCGGGGTCTTGGACGGTCGCGGAGATGGCGAGTTCCACGGCGGTGAAGAAGTCGTTCTCGACCGCGGGGTTGTTCTCTGACGCGAATGCGAGGAGCGGCAGGTAGGCGTCAACGTCCTCGCTGGTGACCGCACGTCGAAGGGCGCGCGGGAGGAACTCGTCCAAGAACGCCCGGAAGCACGCTTCGTCGCCGGAGCCCGCCGGGCTGCACGGCACCAGCGCGGCACGACGCTCGGGGGTTGCGACAGCCCGCTCCGCGACTTCTTCGGCAAGCAGCTCGAGCGAGTCGACGAGGGCCTCGGACGCTTGCTGAATGGTGTAGTCGTTGTCGAAAGGACGGAATTCGTCCTCGTTGAGCAGGCGCGATGCCGGCGCGGTATCCTCGCCCAGGAGATCGCGCAGCGTATTGTCGAGCTCGGCCTGGGAGAGCCGTCGGGCGCCACTCTGGACGGCGAGTAACGGATCGACCGCGGGCGGCCCATCGATTCCGCCTGGACCACCGGGCCCTCCTGGATCAGCCCCTTGGCCTATCTGACCCGTGCAGGCACCTAGCGCGAAGCAGGCGAGAACGACAAAAAGACGCCGATACACACGATCAAGATTCCAGACTTCAGAGTGAGAGTCTAGAAATTATAACCCTAAAGTGTGAAATTCGTTAGTGGCCTTTCCAAATCCATAGGGCGCGCAGGTGCATCGCGGCGGGCGCGGGGTCGCCACGGAGCCACGCGATCGCGCCCTTCTTGAAGCGAACCCAGGTTCCCAGTGGATCCCCGGTGGTGAGCAGGGCCAGGGTGTCGCTCATCCAGGGCTCGTGACCGACACAAGCCACAGACCGACCTTCGAGGCTGGCGAAGAAGCTCGGCTCAGGCGCTTGGGCCAAGCCGGCCGTTTGCACGACGGGGCCGACCGTGACCGGATCGAGAAGGGCCGCGGTCTGCGCGGCGCGCACCCAGGGGCTCGTGTACACGCGATCGAACTGAATGTCGGCGCGCTGAAGGTCGGCCACCATTTGCGTAAACCGTTGCCGGCCGACGTCGGTGAGGGCGCGTTCATGGTCGGGCAAACCGGCTCGACGCTCTTCTGCGATCGCATGGCGGATCAGGAACACATCCATGACAGCTCACTCTGCCCCGTGGGTTTCGAGTCTGAAGCCGACAGCCTTGAGGAGCTTCTGCTCACGTTCTAGGTCGGCGTCAACCAAGGGGTGAGAGGCGAGCCAGCTCGGCTCGAAGTCGAGCTCGAGCTTGTTGTCTTTCGCGGAAATCTTGGGAACAGGCACGTTTTCCGGGTCGCGGGTGCGGTTGAGCAAGACGGAGAGCCGAAGGAGCACCGTAAGGCGCTTGGCGGCGCGACGAAGCTCCCGCGGAAGCGTGTCGAAGAAGCTGTCGTCGAGCTTGCGGCGGTGCCCGCGGATCAACGTCGCCACGAGCTGCTGCTCGTCGCGCGAAAACCCGGGCAAGTCAGACGACGCCACCAGATAGGCGCCGTGCTTGTGGTGCCCCGTGTAGTTCACCGCGAGACCGATTTCGTGAAGCTGCGCTCCCCAGGTGAGTGCGTGCACCATGTCGGGCGAGTCTTTTCCCCACTCGTCGGCCAACTGTTCGAGCAAGGCCAATGCCGTCGCTTGCACGCGGTCTGCGTGATCCTGGTCGATCGAGTAGCGGCTCGAGAGCATGGCGATCGTCCGGTCGCGGGGATCCTCGTCCTGGATCCGACCGATCATGTCGTAGATCAGGCCCTCGCGAAGTGCGGTGGGCGAGACCCACATCTCGTCGATCGCCAGCCGGTCGAAGACCGCACTGAGAATGGCAACGCCGCCCGGAAAGACCGCTCGTCGGTCGGGATCGAGGCCGGGGAGCTCGAGGCGGTCCAAGCGTCCGGTGGTGATCATCGCTTGCTCGAGCTTCGTCAGGCCCTCTGCCGTGATCGTGCCGTGGGCCCAGCCCGCCTCTTCGAGGATTGCGGCGACCGCCCGTATCGTGCCGGACGCCCCGATGGCCCGTTCCCATCCGTACTGACGGAGCGTGGCGCGCACCGGTTGGAGTTCGAGGGAAGCCGCGAGCTTCGCGTGGTTGAAGCGCTTGCGGCTGACCTTCCCCTCCGAAAAGAACTGCGTGGTGAAACCGACGCAGCCCATGTAGAGCGAGTGAACCGCGACGGCTTCGAAACTGTCGCCAACGATGCACTCGGTACTGCCGCCGCCGATATCGACGACGAGGCGCCGAGCAGGCGCGCCGGCGATCCCGTGCGACACGCCAAGGTAGATCAGCCTGGCCTCCTCACGGCCCGGGATGATCTCGATCTGGTGACCGAGCGCAGTACTCGCGTCATCTAAGAACTCCCGGGCGTTCTTGGCCTTTCGGAGGGTATTGGTGCCGACCGCACGAACTTGGTCGGCGCCGAAGTCTCGGAGTCGCTGACCGAAACGGGTAAGCGCTTCGTGGGCCCGTTGTTGAGACTCTTCATCGAGGCCGCCATCGTCCTGGAGGCCGGCCGCGAGCCGGACCGGCTCTCGAAGGCGATCGACGATCTGTAGGCTGTCGTGGTCGAGCCGCGCGATCACCATGTGGAAGCTGTTCGACCCCAGGTCGACTGCCGCGAGCGACTCCATCAACGAGCTTACTTTACCTTAGTTTGCGGCGGACGCCGCTGCTTTTCGGAGCCAGTCGCCAGTAGCATCATCGGCGGGGAAATACGACTCGATCCGCAGCTCCTGCGCGGTGACGTCCATCGGTGTGCCCAAAGTCGTGAGGGTCGTGAAGAACTCCAACTGCACGTCTCCCTTCTTCAACTTGACCGTGATGCAAACCTCCGGGGTGCGTGCGAGGTCCACGTTGCGAAGTTTCGTGGACACGCCTGGATACTCGAGCAGCGCGTCCACGAGTTTTCGGATCTCGCTCGTCTCGAGCTCGACGATCGACTCTCGGTAGAGACGATCAAGCAAGATCCCGGCGACTTCTTCCCAGTTGACGACGAAGGGTCGGACTCCGGCGGGGTGGAACAGAGAGTGCACTACGTTCTGCATGATGATCGGATCGATGGGTGGCGTATCGAAGAAGAGCGTCATCAGTCGCGCGAACGCCTGGTTCATGTTCAACAGGTCCCAGGTCCGCGAGAGAACGACGGCCGGGTAAGGCTCGTGATGCGCGAGCATCGCGTCGAACGCGCGACGGACGGGCTGCATCTCGGGTGCAGCCAGGTTGCTCTCCCGGTAGACCGGCGCGAAGCCGGCCGCGGAGAGGAGGGAGTTGCGCTCGCGCAGCGGGAGGTCGAGCGCGCTCGCCAGGATGAGGACCATCTCGCGGCTCGGTGAAGACTTCCCGTTCTCGACATAGGAGATGTGTCGCGTCGAGACCTCGGACTCGATCGCCAACTGCTGCTGGCTCATGCGCCGGGCCGTGCGCCATTGGCGCAAGAGCGGCCCGAACCCGGTCGGGGCCACGTTGAGAGAGGACATAGCGCGAGTTTACCTTCTTCTTTCAGGCAGCCCATGACCTCCGAGGTCATGGCTGAACGCGCGAGACGGGCCCAAACTGATCCGAAACAAGGAGGTAGCCATGAAATTACAGAACTTTTTCCTGATCGCAGTCTTCGTCGTGTTCACCGGGTACTCCGCGACGGTGGTGATCGACCACGGCGTCACCGGGTTCGTTGACGTGGCGATGGCCGGCGGATGGGCGCTCCAGATCCTCATCGACCTTTGCATCGCGCTGACGGCGTTCATGGTCTGGATGTTCGGCGACGCCAAGGAACGCGGGATCGCCGCGTGGCCCTACGCGATCGGAATCGTCTGTACGGGATCGGTGGCCGCGCTCGCCTACTTGGTGCACCGCTCGTTTCGGGAACGGAGTGGCGCAACGGGCGCTCGACCCGCGCACGCCTAGTCCGGCGCGTCCTACCTAGCGCTCCATGTAGCCAATGGCTTCGAGGTGTGCGGCGACATCTTCGTCGAGGGCGACCGAGTCGGCGACCGCCGCGCCCTCCCCGGCTTGTGCCCGCTGCCGGACCAACGTCTTGGTCGCCGCCACGACGTCGCTGGCCTGGCTCTCGGCCAGGTTGCGGGTCTCGCCGGGATCCAGATCGACACGGTAGAGCTCCACGGGATCGAGCCCGCGCGGGTTCTTCGGGTTGGCGGTGATCAGTTTGAACTCGTCAGTCCCACGGAGCTCACGGACCGATTCGAGCACGTTCCCCTCGTGACTCTCTTCCGCGTAGATCACATCGGTACCGGTGAAGGCGTCGCCACCCTGGACCTCATCGGGCACATCGAGATCGAGAAGCCCGAGCACGGTCGGCATCAAATCGATGCTCTGCACCCAATGACGAACGGCCGTCCCGCCACGTCGCGCGCCCGGAAGTTTCACGAAAAGCGGAACGTGGACCTGCTCGTCGTAGAGGGTCGTGCCATGCCAAAAGCCTCCGTGGTCATCGAACTCTTCCCCGTGGTCGCTCGTCACCACGATGGTGAGGTCGTCGTAGAGACCGCGTTCCCGTAGCGCGTCGAGGAGTCTCCCGAACTGGGCGTCCCAGTAGGTGATCTCCCCGTCGTAGAGGGCACGTAGGGCGGGCGCTTCCGAGGGCTTGGGATGCTGGTGCGCCGCCCGGGCGTAGCCGCTGCCATCATACGGATGCACAAAGTAGGGATCATGCGGATCCATGTAGCCCACAAACAGAAACCACGGGGCGGCGGAATCGGTACCGCGGTCGATCCAACCGAGCAGCGCCCGATTCACGGTTTCGGCATCTTGATACGCTGTGCCCGGCAAGACGTCGCCGCGGCCAGCACGGTACCGTTCGATGCGCTGCCGAATGAACTGCATGAGGAGTAGCTTGGCGCTTGCATCGTCGGCGCCGAGGACGAACTCCGGCTCGAGGAAGTAGTACTCGTCAAAGCCTTGTTGGAAGTTGAAGTACGGCGCGACGTTAAAGTTCGTCGCGTACCCGGCGGTCCGGTACCCGGCCGGCTGGAGGACCTCTGGCAGCGTGGTGACGGATCCCGGGAGCGCATCGCTCTTGGCCATCACACCGTGGCTCGAGGGCAATCGGCCGGTGAGGATCGATGCGAAGCTCGGGCGAGTCCAACTGGCATTGGTGAACGCTTGATCGAACCGGACGGAGTCCTCCGCGAACCGATCGAGGTTCGGTGTCGCACCGCCTTGATATCCGTACCCCGGCAAGTGATCGGCACGGAGGGTGTCGACGACGATGAAAAGGACGTTCGACTGTGCACCGGCATCGACGGCGCCGGCGGTCGCCGAGACTGACCCTTCGGTGTCCGTCGCGAAGCGCATGTTCACCAGAAGGGCAACGCCCAGCACCCCCAGCACGCCGAATGCGACCGGCACCCGCATGAGCCTGCCGAGAGCCGGCCGTGAGACCAGCGCCCGCAGCACCCAAGCGAACGCGGCGCTCAGGAGTGCAACAACGACAGCGCAACCGACCAACACGCCGAGCCCGAGAACGCTCTTCCATACGAGCTCTTCATGGAAGACATCGCGACGGAGCCGAAACGCGGAGAGCGCAAACAAGAATATCCCAAACACCGTCGCCGCGAAGTAGGAGAACGCGTCACCGTCAGGCAACGCGCGCCGCTTCATCAAACGTCCGCTCGTCGCCGAGGCGAGTCCGAGGCCGGCGCCCACAAGCGCGCAGAGCACACCGTAGGCCACGGGGCCATAGAGGAAGACGCGGGCACCCGTCGAACCGGCAGACGAGCTCGCGATCGCAATCGCCTCGGCGATCCCGACGCCCAAACCTGCAACCACGCCCGCGCTCAACCCGAGCGCCATGCCGCGCAGGGGCCTGGGCCAAGCCTCGGGAGGTGCCTTCTCGATCGCGTCCGTTGCGAGCCGCTCGCGATCGGGATCTTCGACTCGGATCTTCGGGTCGTAGCCTGACTTCCGGAGCAAGAAGATGGCGCCCCCGAATGCCGAAACGAACATCTCGCAGGCAAAGCCGAGCGTGGGAATGAGGACTGCGACGGCAAGCGGCAAACCGACTGCGGGTGACGTGTACAAGGCGACCGCAGCGGCCTCGCGAAGCCCGATGCCGTTGATCGACGCCGGGACCAGGGTGGCCAGGATCTGCAGGGAGGAGGCAAAGAACACTTCGCCGAGGCTCAGTTCGACGCCGAGGGCGCGGGCCGCGCACACGTAGATGAGGTTGTTGAACGCGTGCGTTCCGACCCCGAGCGCCGCCGCCTGGATCAGCAGCCCCGCTTTGCCCCGATACGCGGCCACCGCATCGATGAGGGTCTGGATGCGGGCACGAATCCCGGCTGGAACGAAGCGTGCGAAGAAAAGAAAGAGCTGGGGTTGGGCCAGAAACGCCAAGCCGACCACGATGATCCCGACAAAAACCCCGTTGACGAGGAGCACGCCTTCGGTGCCGATGAAGCGCATGCCGAAGAGGCTCCCGAGCATCACGACAACCCCGAACGCGAGCTGGCCGAGAATCATCTCCACGCCGATGGTCGCGGTGGCGCGGGCGGTCTTCCCGGTGTGCTTTGCCACGTCGTAGATCCGCCAACCTCCAAAGCCCGTAAAACCACCGGGCGTGAAGGCGCCCCAGAAGCGCGCGATCATGATCGACCCGCCAAGGAAACGCCACGACGCGAAGATTCCCTGCCCGACCAACAGGCGCTGCCAACGGACGGTGCTGAACCCAATCGCGATCAGCTGCATCAAGACGGCGGCCGCAACCCAGCCCCATTCGAGATCCGCAAGACGGGCGACGAGATCGTCGGCGCCATCGCGGCGTATGACCTTGCGGAAAATGAACGCCAGCATGCCGACCGAAAAGATCAGCTTGGCTGCGAACAAGAGCAGTTTCTTTGGGTTCTCGCGCACGGTTCCCCTCGTCGGCTGCCGTAACCGTTGCACGCAAAAGGGTCAAATTGGCGGCTCGGAGCGGCCGCGCCGGCACTTAGTTGCGCGGACGGACGGTGGTTGGTAGCGACGCAGCATGCGCAACCATGCGGCGATTCGATGGACGCTCTGCGCGTCCTTTTTTCTCCTGTCCTGCGAACGAAACCAGGCGGCGCCGGAACCCACAGCCGAGGGAGCCCCGGCGCAACCGTCGGGCGACGCGGAAGCTACCGCCGAGGACGGCGCGCCCCGGGACAAGGACGTGGCTCCGGAACCATCGCCGCTGGGTGTCCCCGACTCGTTGCCGAAAAGCCTGTTGCTCGCGTTCTCGCAGTTTGAAGTTGTCGATGGGCAGGCGACGGCCAAGCCCGGTCCGGCGCGACTCGAGATTCTGACGCGAGAGGATGGAGCGTGGAAGACGCAAGTGATCGAGGATCCACAGAGCAACGTCTTTCACAAGGCCATGCCGCTGAAGCCCCGGGGGCAACCGCCTGGTATTCTGACGCTCGGCGGATCAGGCGCCCACGTGAAACTGTGGCGACCGGTTAAGGGAGAGCCCAAAGCGACGACGCTCTGGAGTGCGGAGTTCGGCGGCAAGTTCAACCGGATGCGCGACGCCGAGGTCGCGGATGTGTACGGAGACGGGACGGAGGAGCTCGTCGTGGCGACGCACGATCAAGGGGTCGTCGCCGTGATGCGACAACGCCCCAAGAACAAGTGGAAAGTTGAGCGCATCGATCAGAAGAAGGACACCTTCGTTCACGAGATTGAGATTGGCGACCTCTCCGGCGATGGGGTGCTCGAGGTGTACGCGACCCCGAGCGACCCCAACAAGCTCGACGCGGAGGCCCAGCACGGCGAAGTCGTTCGGTACGTCCCGAAGACTGGCGAAGGACCGACGGTCGTCGCCGACCTAGGGAACCGACACGCCAAGGAGATCTACGTCGGCGATGTCGACGGGGACGGACGCGACGAGCTCTACGTGGCCGTCGAGGCACTGACGAGGGGGCGTGGCGCCAGTCTCGAGATCGTGGAGCCAGTGGAGATTCGGAGATACGACGCGGACACTGCGCCGGACGCGGGTGCAGTCATCGCGACGATCCCGGATCGCCTGTCGCGGTTCCTGACCGTGGGCGACGTCGACGGCGATGGGAAGAAGGCGATGGTGGTTGCGTCGTTCAGTACCGGGCTCTGGTTGTTGCGGCCGGGCAAGGACCCAAAGGGCGAGTGGGGCATCGAGAACATCGACCGGGATTCTGGGGGGTTCGAACACGCGGCCCTATTCGCAGACCTCGACGGTGACGGCATCGACGAGCTGTATGTCGCGGCTGACACCCAGGGGGAGCTGCGACGATACGTATGGGTCAACGGCAGGGCCAAGCGGGAGGTGATCCAGAAGCGAGACATCCCGATGTCGCGCATGACCTGGAACATCACCGAAGCCCCGAAGGACCCGTTTGCCGCGGTGCCTGAGACGAAATAGCGACGTGGCTGATGCGGCCTAGCGCTCGACGAGACGCGGGATGAGCTCTGCGAAGTTACAGGGTCGGTATCGGATGTCGAGTTGGTAGCGTAGGATCCCGTCCCATGCGTCTTGACAGGCGCCCGGTGAACCTGGAAGCGCAAACAGATAGGTTCCCCGGGCGACGCCGGCCACGGCACGCGACTGGATCGTGGACGTACCGATCTTGTCGTAACTGAGCATTCGAAATAGCTCCCCGAAGCCCGGGATCGACTTCTCCCATATGGCTTCGAACGCTTCGGGGGTGACGTCTCGGGCGGTCACACCGGTCCCGCCCGTCGCGAGGACGACCTCGACATTGGGTTCGTTGACCCACCGCCGAAGTTGCACCTCGATGCGCTTTCGGTCGTCTGGCACGATGACCTTGTCCATCACGTGGTGGCCCGCGGTTTGGGCGAGCTCGACGAGGAGCGCTCCCGATTTGTCGGTCTCTTCGGTGCGCGTGTCAGACACCGTCATCACCGCGAGTCGCAGTCCCTTGAAGGGGATTGATTCGTCAAAGTGCGGGCCTGGCATGGTCAGTCCTCCACCTCGTGACTGAGTGCAGTCGCGAGTTTCTCGGCCTCTTCCGGATCGAGTTTGCCAGCTGGCCACTTGATGCCGAGCCCGTGGTCCTCGCTCGGGCGCGGAATGATGTGGAAGTGGACGTGAAAGACCGCCTGGTGGGCCAGCGGCCCGTTGTTCTGCAGAACGTTGTACTGCTCGATCCCGGTGACCTTCTTGATCGCGCGACACAACCTCGGGAGCACACGACCGATGGCGGCCGCGGAGTCGTCGGACAACTGGTCGAGGGTCGCGACCTCCTCTTTCGGGATCACGAGGGTGTGACCGTAGCTCAGGGGGCCGATGTCGAGGAAGGCGAGGACGTGCGCATCCTCGTAGACCTTATGACAGGGGATGTCCCCACGGAGAATCTTGCTGAAGATCGTGTCGGCCATCGCCCGGAGCTTATACGCTCGCCCAGGGGCAGACTAGACCCGGTCGAGGCGGTTCCCACCTTTACCGATGGGTTCATCAGCACTAGGGTCGTCGCCATGAAAAGTCTTCCCTTGACGCAGCTCATCGGCCTTCTGGCCGTATCTCTTGCCTTTGGATGCGGCGATGGTTCGTCGGGCACGGACGGGACCGGGGGCACCGATGTTGTGTTCTCCGCCGACCCGCCCCTCGTCCTCGACGCCGGAGAGAGGCCGGCAGAGGTCGCCATCCCGGGCGACTACGACCCGGAGGTCACCTACCCGTTGCTGGTGATCCTCCACGGCGCGGGCGTCACTGGGTCAATCCAGGCGGGTTTCTTCCGACTGTTCGACGCGGTCGATGAGCAACAGTTCGTGCTGGTGTATCCGGACGGGATCAACAACGTATGGAACGCGACCGATGCGTGCTGTGATCCGACCAGGTCTGTCGACGACGTCGACTACATCAGCGGGCTCATCGAGGAGGCCCTCCAGACCTACAACACCGACCCCGACCGTGTGTACCTGATGGGGCACTCGAACGGCGGGTTCATGTCATTTCGGATGGCATGTGAGCGGTCGGACCTGGTGACGGGTATCGTCACCCTGGCGGCCTCCGTCTTCCAGATGCCCGAGGACTGCCAGCCGTCCGAACTCCCGGTCAGCGCGCTGATGGTGCACGGGACCGACGATCCAACGATCCTCTTCGAGGGAGGAAGCACAGGACTTGGCCCGTACCCGAGTGCGGATGAGACCGTCGCCCGGCTCGCCACGAGAGCGGGGTGCGATCTCGGCGACACGACCGCGCTCGACAACATCGACTTGTCGGGGGACTGGGATGGCGCCGAAACCGAGCGCGTCGTCTACAACAGCTGCGACGAAGGGCTGCAGATCGAACGTTGGACCTTGCGGCAGGAAATCGGGTGCTCCTCGTTCACCTGCAACCCGCACATCCCGGTGTTCACGGCGGATTGGGCGGAGCGGACGACGGACTGGCTGTTCGCGCTTAGTCGCTGAGCGGGTTTTCGCGGTGCGGCGTGCAAGTATCTGAACTTGCTTGTGATTTGGGGGGGCGGAGTGACCCCGGGGTTAGAGGGTGCGGAGGTGGGCGATTAGGGACTGTTTTTCTTCGTTGGTGAGGTTGTCGCAGGTGTAGGGGTGGCCTTGGTCGCTGAAGGGGGAGGCCGTGATTGTTGGGCGGTTGGTGCCTAGGCAGAAGAGCGCCTCGAGGGTGTCGATCGAACCGTTGTGGAGGAGGCGCTTGGCCGACCAGACGCCGACGAGGCGCTGGGCCCGAATGCCGCCAGTCAGTGAGTCGCGACCGGTCAGGTCGATGTCGCAGCAAGGCCGGCCGTCGAGATCCGGGTCGAGCCAGCGTTGCATTGCAGCGTCGGTTCCGATTTCGTCGAACCCGTAGACCACTCGGCTCGACCCTCGCGCGCCGTCGTGACAGTCCGCGCACCCGGCGCTCACGAACAACTCGGCGCCACGGTCGGCCAAGTCGGCTGGAGGTGGGCTCAGATTGTCTGGCGCCCGAAGCGACAACAAGAAGTCTTCGAGCGGGCCGAGACGTTCGTCGGTCCACGCCTCGGTGTCGCCTCCTCCAAGAACGACGAAGCCCTGAAGGAAGTTCAACACACTGGTCGAGACGCCCGTATGGCCGAGCAATGCGCCGTCCATCCCGAAGGCGTCGACCTCGTCGTCACTCGCGATGCCCCAAAGTGACATGATCTTGCTGACGGTGTGGACCCCATCGTCGATCGGTAGGGGAACGATCACGAAGTCCATCGTCCCCGGCTTCCACGCGGCGTACTGCGATTGTAGCTCCGGTGTGAAATCGGGCAGACCCACCCCCGACCCGGCGAGCGGCGCGAGCGCGGCCAGCATTCGCGTCTCGATGGTCGGGTCCGCCTCCATCTCGGCGAGGTAAGGCGCGAGTACCGCGGCGGCGCTCGGCTCCGGTTCGGTCCCAAGCAGCGCACTGAGCGGCAAGACCGCGCTCGCCAGGTCCATCTCGCCATACTCGTAGTCGTGGTTGGGGGCGCCGACTGCGTAGCGGCCGTCCGAAAGCTGGCCGAAGTGACAGCTCGCGCAGGTGAACGCCAACGCCGGGACGCCCTCGGCGGATTCGCGTCCCGGTCCGAAACCAAGCGGCAGCCCCGTTTCCGAGGTCGGGTCGGGAATCATGCCAACCCCCGATGCCCCGGGGCCCAATTGATTTGGGAACAGGTCGAGCATGGTGGTGAGCAAGACAGTGGGGACGCCGACCGTGTCGAAGCCCTCGTAGAAGAACATCTCTTTGCCACAAAGAAGGCGCTGCCTACGCGTCGCGTCTCCGACAGACACATCGGACCAGTAGGCGTCGCAAGAGCCGGCGAGCGCGCCGCCCTCGAGTACCGCCATGAGGTCCGACGACAGGTTGGTGAGCCCTTCGCTCGTGTCCGCCTGCGGTGCGAACGGGCCACTGGAAAAGGAGGTGCCACCGCTGCACGCTGAAACGAGCAGCGCGGCGCTCACCAACGTAGCGAACAGCACCATCCTCATCCGAACCTCACGGGCGACCCGGCGAGCCGATGTGTACCATGCGCGCGCTCCGAATCCCAACCGCAGTAGCGCCTACGGCGCGGGAAACTCGTTGACCGCGTCCTGCTTGCGCCAATAGCGACGATGCAGCCAAGGCCGCCGTCCACCCTCGACACGGCAAACCCGAGAGAACCATGCCCGCGTGTGATGAAGGTGGTCCGCCCACAACGCCGCGGGGTCGACTCTTGGGGCGAGGCAAGCGTCTTGGAAGCGGCTGCGATCGTCCGACAGCGCTGCACGACGGTCGGTGTAGTTCTCGAGGCATGCGCGATGTAGGCGCTCGTGGGCCCACCAGAGATCCCGCTCGCGAAAACGAGTATCTTTGACCCGACGCGGGACAAACAAGACCGGATCAAACGGGGTGGGCTTGAAGACGCTCAAACACGGCGACGACGTTCCGGTCGCCCAAACCGTTGCCCCAGTGTCGTCGAGCCGAGCGATCATGGAAGAGGTGGTTTGAGCGGCGTGCATCGTCGCGGGCCAGCCAGCGTGCGCACATGGGGATTCGCTCCGCCAGCCCCGACCCGGCTGCACGCCCGCATGGTCGCTGAGCGCGTCGATGAACTGGGAGAGCGCAGGACGTGGATAGCCGCCAATCGCCGACGCGGTACACGCCCGGCGAGTGGCTGCACCAGTCAGGCTCGTCATGAAGCGATCGGAGAACGCATCGGCGAACCGGAAGGTTTGGTTCTTGTCGAGCCAGCCGCGGGTCCGCGCGTACGACGCGGCGCCCCGATGCACCCGGTCGTAGTCGTCTTGGATCGTGAGGCCGTTGGAGATCGACGCAACGCCCCTGACACGCCTCGCGGCCCAGTAGTGCCCGGCCGTTTCGAGAACCCATGCCCCGTGGCGGTCCGCGACGACGAACGAACTGTGGTAGCGAAATCCGCGTTGCTGGTGCCCCATCGGGCCACCCTGGAGGAGGTTCTCGGTGAGCTCGATCAACTGCTCAAGTGCATCTGCGGCGCTTCGGCACGAACCAAGGGCGACCCGCAAGAAGTCCATCCCGGAATGGCCCGTCCTCTCGACGGGGAGTCGCGTGAACACGGCTTCGTTGCCGATCACCACGCCGTGTTCGTTGGCCCCGATCTCGGCCCCCCACATCCAGGCGGGACGGCTCACGAGAACGCGACCGTGGTCTTCCGCACCCGGCAAGCCGCGAGGACGCGCGATGGCCGACGACGAGCGGTCGTGGCATTCGATGAACTGCGCCTCGCTCGGTTCGCGATTGCTGTTCTTGCCAAACCAGACCGCTCCTTGCTCAGGAACGAAGACCACAGTGTCACACACGACGTCGACCTCGCGTTTCGAGCGCGGACGGTAGCACGCGGGAACCAGCCGACACGAGCCGCCATATGGCGTACACTCGCGCCTCCATGAAGCAGTACTTTCTTTCTTTGGCTGCGGCGTTGACGGTCGCGGCGGTTGGGTGTGGTGACGGCTCGAGCGGGGCTGGCGGCGACGGCGGCACGGGGGCAACCGCTGGAGACGACGGGACCGGAGCGACGGGCGGAGAGCCTTGGGTGCTCAGCGTTCCCATCGACGAAGCGCGGCAAGTCGATGATCGCGAATACCAGCTCTACGTGCCCTCGGGCCTCGACCTCAACGAACCCACGCCGTTGGTGCTCAGTTTTCACGGATCGACGCCCGGCGACATGCCTGCATCGGTGCTCCAACGTGGCGTGAGTGGTGGCAACCCCCACGCCCAAGACAACGGCTACATCATCGTCTACCCACAGGGGCTCGTCCGCGGACAGAACCAAGGCTGGGACACGGGCCCGATCAGCGCCGACATCGACTTCGTCGACACGATCATCGCCGAACTCGATGACGAGTTCGGGATCGACGAACGCCGAATCTACGCGGGCGGCATCTCGAACGGAGGCGCGTTCTCCTACACACTGGCCTGTACGCGAGGCGAGGTCTTCGCGGCGATTGCCCCCGTTGCAGGCGCGCTTCCAACGGACTGCCCGCTGGTCGAACTGATCCCCGCGATCGTCTTTCACGGGACCGACGACGAACTCGTGTCCTACGACCGGGGCTCGACGAGTGCCGAGGCTTGGGCGCTTCGCAACCGGTGTGCCGAGCGTACTGAGACGGTGTTCGAGAACGGCGACAGTACCTGCGAGGCTTGGATCGATTGCCAAACGCCCGCCGATGTCGAGCTATGCACCGTGGACGGTGGAGGCCACACGTGGCCGGGGAGCCCCTTCGCCGATATCTTCGAGAGCTTCGGGGTGGGGTTCACGACCCAAGACCTCGACGCAACCGACCGCATGTGGGCGTTCTTTCGAGCGCACCCGAAGTAGCACTCGCCTTCAGCTCGTGTGGAACTGATAGCGCGCGCCCATTCGGGGCGCCCCAAACTCGGGGAACTTCACGTCTTCGACGACGCCCACGATGCACGTTCGAAAACGAGGGCTTCCTGGCGATACAGTTGCACCCTGAACCGTGCCGTTTCCGAGGATCGCAATGTCGATGGTCACGGTGTCGAGCTTGCCGCCACGCTGATACTCGGAGACCACACATCGTTGGAACATGGTGTCGAGATGTCGGTCCATCTCAGCGACGACTTCCGTGTCGCTCAGCTGTCCTTCGGGACACTCGTCGGTCGCGTCGCCGACCTCGACCGGCTTCTGCATCGCTTCGTCGTAGGACATGAGCGCGGCCTGACTGCTCCGGACTCCGGGAGACGACGCAGGAGCCTGGCTACCGCCGCAGGCTGAGACAAGAAGTCCCGCAGCACAAAGTGCCACGTTCCGCCAAACTCGAGTTCCCCTCATGGCTCCAGGGTAGCGAGCCAGTCGACGACCCCCCAAACGGGGTCCCTCTTGGTTCCGTCTCAAACACGGGAATATCGAGCCCTTCTGGTAGGATGGCCGCATGCCACGGGCGCTCTTGGTCGGGTTGCTGCTTGGGCTGATCGGATGTCGATCGGCCGCAGAGCCCGCCACCGCAGAGACACCCGAGCCCGAGCCCTCAAAGGGGGCTGCCGAAGTCGCGGAGGACATCCCCCCCGAGCTTGCACAACCGATCGAGGAACGCCTTGCCGAGGTGCCACCGCAAGATCCGAATGCATGGCTTCGCGAGATCGAGAAAGACCCGATCGCTGCGCTCGACAAGCTCGACCCCGGAGCCCTCTCGCCGAGCCGCACAGGACGTCCCTCGGCCCCCAGTCAGAATCAGATTCGACCAACATCACGGCCGGGTCCGGCAGTCGCGAAATACAACGCAAAGGCCCCGCTCGAAGGTTGGCCTCCGGTGGTCGGTCGTCCTTATCCGGAGATCGCACTCCTCGACCAAAGCGGGAGGGTCACCTCGCTGAGCGAGCTCCGGGGCAAGGTCGTACTCGTCGAGTTGGTCGGGATGACGTGCAAAGCGTGTCACGCGTTCGCCGGTGGCAACGAGCCGTCGACCGGACGCTTCCGCAGCATCACCCCACAGAAGGGGCTTGGGTCGATCGATCACTACGCCCAGCGGTTTGGAAAACTCTCGCTAGACCACCCCGACGTGGTGTTTGTGCAACTCGTGTTGTACGGCATGGACGGACAGACCCCGCCATCGCTCGAAGACATCCAGGCTTGGTCGCGGCACTTCGGCATGGACCGGTACCGCAACGAGATCGTGCTTCTCGGCGACGAGCGCTTCATCAGCCCGCAAACACGGCGATTGATCCCCGGGTTTCATCTCATCGACCGGCAGGGGATCCTGAGGGCGATGAACAGCAACGACCCGCGAAGCGACAACCTCTACACGTCGCTGCTGCCGAGCATGGGACAGCTTGCCAACACGCGATAGGCTGCGGCCAGCCTGGGCTACTGCTCCCCGTGCCGTCCCGCACCGGCCGCGAAACGGGCGGCTCCAGACACGGTCTCACCGCTCTGAATGGTCTCCATCCCGAGCGCGAGCTCGTTGCGCATGGCTTGGTCGGCATTGAGCGACCACTGCTCGAGCGCCGAGCGCCGGTCGTTGCGCATGCAGGTCTGAGGATGCCGCGAGATCTGTTCGGCCAGCACAAGCGCTTCCTCGAGCGCCCGTCCCGACGGCGCTACGCGATTGGCGAGCCCCATCTCGGCCGCTTCGTCGGCCCCCACCGGCCGCCCGGTGAGGATGAGGTCCATCGCCCGACTCTGGCCTATCAGGCGAGGCAGCCGAACCGTCCCAAGATCGATGAGCGGCACCCCGAAACGCCTGCAGAACACACCCATGACCGCGTCCTCCGCCATGACGCGGAGGTCGCACCATACGGCGAGCTCCAGACCGCCGGCCACGGCGTGTCCCTCGATCGCAGCAATCACAGGCTTCGAGAGCTGCATCCTCGTCGGGCCCATCGGTCCGTCCTGCTCCGGCCCAAAGTCGCGGGGCTGATTGGATGCAACCGCTTTCAGGTCGGCGCCTGCGCAAAACGCGCCGCCCGCACCTGTCAGGATCGCCACGTCGGCGCTGTCGTCGGCGTCGAACCGGCGGAACGCATCGGCCAAAGCAGATGCCGTCGCGGGGTCTACCGCGTTACGCACTTCGGGCCGATCGATGGTGACCACGGCCGTGCGTCCTCGAGCTTCGTATCGAACTGTCATCGACTCAACTCCTGATGAGGTACTCGGTGCAATAGAACGTTTCGACCTTCTTCATGTCGAGGAAGCCCTGAATGTCGTTGGCCACCCGAATCATGTTTGGGATCATCTTCAGCGCGCCCCCAAAGAACCGCACCGGGTTGAGCAAGTCTTGCTTGGTCGGACACGCCTCGAGCACGAGGCCATCGCACGGTGCGGCTCCCTCGGTGACCGGCCCCTTGATGACATTGCGCTGATAGTACCAGAGGGGATGGATCTTGAGCGACAGCGGCGTGTGACCGCCATGCCAACGCTCGATGTACTCGTCAAATGTGATCCCGGGCTTCTGGTGCAGCACCGTCAGCAAGATCGGCGTTGGGGTCGGTGCCCCGTCGTCCCACGACTTGTTGTACTCGACCGGGAAGCTCTCTTCGACTTCATACCCGGAGCAAGTCGACGCCGCGCCGGACAGGGCGTCTGTGAAGCGCGAGGGTTCATTGTCGGCATCATGAACGGCAAACACGGCAACCGGATCTCGCTTGAATGGGAAAAGGGCCAACTTGGGTGGCGGGGTCTCGGTGAGCGTAAGCGAGAGTCGAGACGGGTCGAGGTCGAGCAGTGTTCGGGTGACGTCCTTGCGCATCCGTTCACCAAACGCCGAGTGCCCCTCGCCGTTCGCGCGAAGCACATACATCCACTTTCGGGCGGTCATCGAGGGGTTCTAGTCTGCCGCGAACCCGCGTTCAATGGGCTGCCAAACGTGTGGAAAAGTGGGCTTGAGCGCTTACCGATGAAGTTATAGTCTCGCCGCGGAGGTTTGGTATGCGTGGTTCTTTCCTTTCTTGTGTGTCGGTGTTGGTCCTTGGGTTGGTCTTCGCGGGTTGCAGCGACGGCGAATCGGCGCCCGAGCCCGGGCCCGAGCCCGGGGACATCACGTATCCCCTCCTCGACTGCGATCCATTGGTGCCGGAGTTCTGCTCCTTTCCCTTCCCGTCGAACGTGTACGCCGTGGACGACGACACCACCCCAACCGGCCGAAGGGTGTCGTTCGGCTCGGAGTTCATGCTCGGCAACGACCCCGCACCATGGAACAAGAGCGACGGTTTCTCCGCTGGGTCACCGATCATGACCGTGCTCCCGGGCATTGCGATCGACCAGTTTGGCGGCCCGGAAAACATCGAGGAATCGCTGTCGGCCGACTCGCCGAGCCTTCTCCTCGACGCCGAAACCGGTGAGCTCGTTCCCCATTTCGCCGAGATTGACACGCGCGCTCCCACGGCGGAGCAGCGTTCGACGATGATTCGCCCGGTCGTGCGTCTGCGCGACAACGCGCGATACATCGTCGCGTTTCGCAATCTCGAGAACGAAGACGGCGAAGTCATCGAGGCATCGCCAGGGTTTGCCGCGCTTCGAGACGGCTCCGAGAGCGAAGACGAATCGATCGAAGAGCGGCGCGCCCTCTACGAAGACATCTTCACCCGGCTCGACGCGCAAGGGTGGGCACGCGAAGACGTCCAGATCGCATGGGACTTCAACACCGCAAGCGATGCGAACAACACGCAGTGGCTTCTCCACATGCGCGACACGGCGTTCCCTCTCGTGGAAGACGGCATCGAGTACACGATCGACACGGTCGAAACCGACTACAACACCGACACCATCGCCTATCGGATCTTCGGATCGTTCCGGGCGCCGAACTTCATGACCACGCCCGACGCTGGCGCGCTTCTGGTTTTCGGCGACGACGGGCTTCCGGTGGTCAACGAAGAGATCCCTTGGGTCGACGTTCCTTTCGAGGTCCTCATCCCGAACAGCGCCACCGAAGAAGACCCTGCCGCGATCGTCGAGTACGGCCATGGGCTCCTCGGGCAGTTGACGCAGATCGAGTCCGGGCACTTCCGTTCGTTCATGAACGAGTACAACTACACGTTCTGTGCGACCGACCTGATCGGGATGTCGGACGGAGACTTCAACACCATCGGGGTCATCCTTGCCGGTGGGAATGCCTCCCGGCTTCAAACGATGTTCGATCGGCTGCACCAGGGGTTCTTGAACTACGTCCTCTTGCTCCGAATGATGAAGACGACCTTCGCCGAGGACCCGGAGTTTGGGAAGTACATCAAGGGCGACGAAGCGTACTACTACGGCATCAGTCAGGGAGGGATCATGGGCGCCGTCGTGATGGCGCTCAGTCCGGACATCGAGCGAGGCGCCCTCGGCGTGATGGGGCAGCCCTACAGCATGCTCCTCTTCCGTAGCGTCGACTTCAATCAGTTCCTCGACGTCATCAAGATGACCTACACCGACTTTCGGGAGCAACAGTTCTTGGTCGCTCTCTTTCAGATGCTCTGGGACCGCGCCGAACCGAACGGCTACAGTCATCACGTGACGAGCAACCCGCTCGCGGGAACCAACGAAAAAGAAGTGCTCGCGCGTGTCGCCATCGGCGACCACCAAGTGTCGACCTACGCGGGCCACATCATGGCGCGCACGTTGGGCGCACCCCACCTCACGACGGGCCTCCGCGACATCTGGGGGCTCGACCCCGTCGACTCGACAACCAGCGGGAGCTTCTACACCGAGTACGACTTTGGGCTGCCCGGCGAACCGCTGTGCAACGTCCCGATGTCGCTCTGCCGCGACCCACACGAGTGGCCGCGCCGTCGAGAATCGGCACGCAAGCAGCTCGACGCGTTCCTGAGGAACGGTACCGGCGACAACTTCTGCATGCCGGGTGATGGGGACGAGCACCAGGTCCCGTCGGTGGGCGTATGTAGCTACCCCTCGCTCAGCGAATGCAACTCGGGCGAAACCTCCGAAGACACCCAACTGCTGTGCACCCCGGGCTCGGAGTAGGCGCGGCGGCGTAGCCCACATGCACCCGCAGAAGAAAACCTGGCTCGTCATCAACGTTGTGGGCGGCATCGCCGTCCTCGGCAGCTACGTGCATGGGCTCACGACCCACCCTGACACCCGCCAGATGCTCTGGGGCACCATCCCCGAAGAGCTAAAGGGCGTCTACAACGTGACGATGCTGCTCGCGGCGGCGGGCTACTTCTTATTCTCTTATCACTTCGCGGTGCGGACCGACCCGGCCGCTTGCAGGGTGGGTCCGTTCGGGTTCGGTTTCATCAACGCTTGCTATGCGTTGATCATGGTCACTTCGGCGTTGTGGATGCCATTGACCTTCGCGTACTTCGACCAGCCGACTTCCGGACTGTGGCTGGTCATTCGGTTCGAACTCCTTGCCGTGGGCGTGGGCTCGCTCGGGCTCCTGGTGGCGCTCTTGGTCATGGAACCTCGAGCCCGGGGCGTCGCGGGAGTCTTGGCGTTGCTCGGGTTAGTGCTCTTCGCCCTTCAGACGGCCTTCTTGGATCCGATCGTCTGGCCGGAGTTCATCCCGGGAACTTGAGGTCGCGGGCTAAGCGCCCTTCGGGAACCACGGCACCAGACCGTTGACGCGCTTCATGTGCTCGGCATACTCGGGGCGTCGCTCGCAACTCCGTCGGTCCATCCAAGGGATCGAAACGCCAAAGAACATGATGGTCATGGCGATCGGGCCGGCCACGGTCCAAAGGTAGCTCGGGTCGGCCGCAAGACCGAACAGGTAGAGACCCCACCAGAACATCAACTCACCGAAGTAGTTGGGGTGGCGCGAGTACTTCCAGAGCCCGGTCTTGATGATCTCGCCTGGCTTCTTGGTCTTCGCAAACGCAACGAGCTGTTGATCGGCGATCGTCTCGATGGTGATTGCCCCTGCGGTCACCACCAGGGCAACGACGTCAAGCCAGTTGAGCGGGCGGGTCCCGACCACGAGGGCGACCCAGGCGCCCGAAAGCGCGAAGAAGACCTCCACAGTTGGAAACATGTGAATGCCAAAGAGATCACTCAAGAACCAGATCTTGGGCGCCTTGGCGCGGGTCTCTTCGTAACGCCAATCGGTGTGGTGCAGCCCAGGCCAGCTTCGACACCAGTTGTAGGTCAGGCGAACCCCCCACCAAGTCACGCAGAACAGCACCGCGCCTGCACGGATCGGGTGAATCCCCGGCTCGGCATGGAAAACCCAGTAGAACACGATGATGATTGGCGCGACTGACCAATAGGCATCGTACATGCTCGAACACCGGAGGCCCCGCGAGAAGCCAAAGATCACGAGCGTAGCTGCCACATCAGCCGCAAAGACGGTCCAGAGAACTGACCAATCGTCGGGCACCAGAAGCACGGTCACCCAGGCGACGGCGAAGGCCGCAAGATAGCCTCCGGCCACCCACCCAAACGAGGCTTGGCGACTCCATCGGGGGTCCGACACGGAACTCAGCCGCTCAAGTTTTGGTTCGCGAAGTCCCAGTTGACCAGCGAATCGAGGAATACTTGGATGTAGTCGGGACGCGCGTTGCGAAAGTCCACGTAGTAGGCGTGCTCCCAGACATCGATGGTGAGCAACGGCTTGGCGCTGGAGGTGATGGGGGTCTCGGCGTCTTTGCTCTTCTCGATGGCGAGCTTGTCACCCTCTGCGACGAGCCATGCCCAGCCTGAACCGAACTGCGTTGCGGCTGCGCTGGCGAACTCCTTGGCGAACGTGTCGTAGCTGCCAAAACTGCCGTTGATCGCGTCGGCAATGGCACCCGAAGGCGCCCCACCCCCACCCGGCGCCATGCTGTTCCAATAGAAGGTATGATTCCAGATCTGGGCGGCGTTGTTGAACGTTCCACCGCCGGCACGAATGATGTCGACGAGCGACTTGCTCGCGAGGTCGGTTCCCTCGATCGCAGTATTGAGCTTCTTGACATACCCGGCGTGGTGCTTGCCGTAGTGGTACTCGATCGTCTCAGGGCTGATATGCGGCGCCAGCGCGTCTTGGGCCCACGGAAGGGCGGGCAATTCGATCGCCATGTCTTTCTCCCTCATAGCTTTGGGGCTGCTTCTCAGCCCACGGGGAGGTTCTACGGCCGAGGGTATGCCGAATCAACCCCTAAAAAGGAAGGGACCGCGTGGTCAAGGACGCGACGCGGCTAGGGCGCGAGCGGCGGCGTGTCGGGGTTGTCGGCCTCCGGGCCGGTCATCTCGCTGATGCGCGTCCGCCCGTCCAAAGTGGCCCACGAGGGCCCGGCCACCTGGGCCCCTTGGCCCTCCTCGATGCCGTCGATGAAGAACCAGTCGGCCTGGGCCTTGTCTTGCTGAAGGTCCAGGACGAGGTATCCGCGGCGCAGCTCGCGATCGAAGTACCGGATGTGCGGGCTGTTGCGCTCGATCGCCTCGGCGACGCCTCCGAGTTCGAACGGCGAGGTGATGCCCGGCGTCACGAACTCGACCGCCACCGCCCCGTCCTGCGAGGCGGGATCATAGCTCCCGTCGCCGATGGTCACGTCCATCGCCCAGGAGCTGTGTACATCGCCGGTGACGACCAGCACGTTGGCGATCTCGTTGTCCCGGATGAAGCCGGTGAGTCGGTTTCGCGAGCCGGGATACCCGGTCCACTGGTCTTCGTTGGCCACGCGGTCGTCGGAGAACTGCCAGATCCCCATGACCACCTGGTTTCCAAGCACCTTCCACTTTGCGGTGCTCGTCGAGAGCTGCTCCTGAAGCCAGGCCTCTTGTTCGGCGCCCAGCAGTTCGTCCGGAAGCGTTGGGTCGTCAATGGCGTAGAGCGCGGCGCCGGACTGCTCTTCTCGCCCTTCGATCCGGGTGTCGAGCATGATGATGTCGGCGAGGTCTCCGTACTTGAGGTTGCGGAACAACCTTTGCCCCGGGTTGTCGCGAATCGGAATCCACTCGAAGAACGACTGGCGCGCCGCAGCCACCCGATCGTCCCAGTCGCCTTCCGCGCCGGGCGTGTGGTTCTGGGCGCCGCCGGCCCACGAGTTGTTTGCGGTCTCGTGGTCGTCCCACACGACGACGAACGGAAACTGCCGGTGGAGCTCTTGGAGATCCGGGTCGCGCCGGTACTGACTTAGCCGCATTCGGTAGTCTTCGAGTGTGATGGTCTCGGTCGCGGGTTCTCTCAGCCGGAGTTGCCGAGAAGCGACAGGGAACACGCCATCTTCGTAGTCGTAGTAGTAGTCGCCGAGGTGGAGGATCGCGTCGAGGTCGTTGCGCTCCGCCATGTTGCGGTATGCATGAAAGAAACCGAACGCATAGTTCGAGCACGAGCACACGCCGAACCGGAGCTGACTCGCTTCGTCGGCCGCCGGCGCAAGGCGCGTTCGGCCCGTTGGGCTCTCTCGGCCCTCGGCGAAGAACCGAAAGAAGTACGCTCGACCCCAGATGAGATCGGTCGCGTCGAGCTTGACGGTGTAGTCGGCATCAGCGTTCGTGGTGACGGTCCCCGCGGCGACCCGGTCGTTGAAGGCGGTGTCGAGTGCCATCTCCCAAAAGACCTCGACCTCACCGTCGCTGGCCGGGCTGACGCGGGTCCATAGGATCACTGCGTCGGTGAGGGGATCGCCGCTGGCAACCCCGTGCTCGAACAAGTTCTCGGGACCGGGCGTGCCGCTGAACTCATAAGTCGGGAGATCTTCTGGGAGCGGGGGCAGGTCGCTCGCGTTGCCGCCATCACCACACCCCGATGAGTGAACCAACAACGGCGTGAGGCCCGCTGCCCCCATCCCCTTGATGACTGCTCTTCGGCTAAACTTCATGGTTTCCTCTCACAAGCTGCCCTAGCCGGCGTTGTCGCACATGCTGCGCCGTTCCGGCTGTAACGCTCGTGTGACAACAGGCGAAACGCTCTCCGGACGAGACTATTCTCAATCGTCAGAAAGTGCTACCGATGTGTCCTGCAGTTGAGGAAGAGCATGCCCGTAAAAAAGACGATTCGATCCGCCGACAAGAGCCGGCGTCAGTTCCTTCGCAAGAGCTTCGCCGGCGCCGGCTGGATCGCCGCGGGCGGGATGCTGAGCCGGTGCGGAGACAACAGTGGCACGGGTGGCACCGGGGCCTCCGGGGGAGGCGCGGGAACCGGAGGCGCGGGCGGCGTTGTGGGAACCGGAGGCGCGGGCGGTACGCCACCCCCGAGCAGCATCGCGACACTTGGACCGCTTCAAGACCCTGACGAGAACGGGCTCCGGCTTCCCGAGGGGTTCACGAGCCGCATCATCGCACAAGCCGAGATGGAAGTCGCCGGCACTGGGCACACTTGGCATTCGGCCCCCGATGGAGGCGCTGTCTACGCGGCGAGCGACGGCGGCTGGGTCTATGTCTCCAACTCGGAGACGCTCGCACCGCTCGGCGGCGGCGTCGGCGCAGTGCGCTTCTCCTCGAGTGGCGACATCACCGATGCGTATCGAATCCTCGCCGACACGAACCAAAACTGCGCAGGCGGTCCGACCCCGTGGGACACCTGGCTCTCTTGTGAAGAGCGTCCAGACGGGCGCGTCTGGGAGTGTGATCCGTTCGGCATGACGGACGCCGTGGTACGGGAGGCGCTCGGCGTGTTCGAGCATGAAGCCGTCGCGGTCGACCCCGTGACCCAGAACCTCTACCTGACCGAAGACGAGGGAGACGGGCGTTTCTATCGCTTTGTGCCCGACGGTTTGATCGACGGAATAGCCGACCTCTCCGCGGGAACGCTTCAAGTCGCCGAAGTCATGGGGGGTGGCCCGGAAGGCACGATCGAATGGCGGGACCTCTCCGACCCAAGCGCCACAAGTCAGCCCACGCGGCTGCAGGTTCCGTCAAGCACACCATTCGATGGCGGCGAGGGGATCTGGTACTTCAACGGCATGGTCTACTTCACGACGAAGGGCGACAACCGCGTATGGGCACTCGAGACGGCAAGTTCCGAACTCACGCTTCTCTACGATCGTGCAACCTCGAGCAATCCAATCCTGAGCGGCGTCGACAATGTGACGGTCTCTCCAAGCGGCGACGTGCTGGTCGCGGAAGATGGCGGCGACATGGAAATCGTCGCCTTGGCGCCCGACGGGACGATCTTGCCGATCGTGCAGGTCATCGGTCAAGACGCGTCGGAGATCACCGGCCCTGCGTTCAACCCCGGGTTTGATCGCCTGTACTTCAGCTCGCAGCGCGGGTTCAGCGGCAACCTCACCGACGGCATCACGTACGAGGTCTCGGGACCCTTCGGCGGCTAGCGAGCGCAAGCGTTAGGGTGCGAAGACGCGGGTGACGAGGGCGAAGGTTCCAACGGCTGCGCCCGCGAACGAGGTCCATTCGACAAGCGACGCGCTGCGGCCGCGGCGTCTCAGCCACCGGATCGCTGGCCAGGCGAGTGCAACGATGGCGAGCTGCCCGAGCTCGACGCCCACGTTGAACCCGAACAGCGCTTCGACGAGCTGCGCGCGCGGAAGATCCTGTTCGAGCAGCACGCCTGAAAAGCCGAGCCCGTGTACGAAGCCGAAGAGACACGCCAGCGCCCAACGTAGTCGCCCTGCGCGATCGGAGACCCCAAGGAACCCGAAGTAGCACGCTGCGAAGAGTGCGAGCCCCCAAAACGCGGGCACGCGACCAACCGAGGCAGCCAACACGAACAGGGCTAGCATTCCGATCAGGACCCATCGCCCCCCGCGACTGCGTTCGGCCCCCACGTTCTCGACGGCAACCACCAGGATCGACGCGGCGATGATCGACTCGACGGCGCGGGGGTTTGGAACGATGGCACCGAGGGAGGCGGCCGCGAGGGTGATGCTGTGGCCCACGGTGAAGCCCGTGACGAGCAACACGACCTCACGGAGGCGGCTCGCGACGACGATCAGCAGAAGGAGGAACGCCAGGTGGTCCCAGCCACTCAGAATGTGCTCGACGCCAAGGCGCGCGTAGCTCAATACACCCGTGGGTTGCGCTACACCGGACGAGGCGAACGTCGCGGACGGCGTCGCGGACGACAGCACGACGTCGGTGCCGATGTCGCCCAGCATGGTCGCGAAATGCACGTGGTTCGCGAGGCCCGCGAAGAGATCGCTTCGAATGGAAGTGGGTTCACCGTCACACGACACGCGCCACTCCACCCGCATCCAGCCCCGTTCGGCGGGCAGGACGGTCGAGGTTGCGTCGACGACCTCGCAGGGGCCCTGGTCGGTGCCGAGTCGCAGGTGCTCCTGCAAGTACGCGATGAAGGTCAACGAATCGAAGCCCCCGGCACGCACCCCTCGGGCTTCCGGAAGTGACGTGAGATCGAACCAGCTCACCTTCGCTTGCACCAAGGCGCCCTCGGCGAACGGAGTCCACTTGGAGTAAGAAACACTCTTCTGGTGGGCAGCTGCCGGTGCCGCGAACACCAAGCACAGCAAGGCCACGAGGAACCGATTCACGGCCCACTCTCTCGTCGGATATCGCTCGTTGCCCGGGCTCGATCGAGGAACGCGCGGACCGCCTCTTCGCCCTGGGCTCGAAGGTATGCGGCTCGAATCGCCTCTTTGGCTTCGTCGAAAGGCGCGACCCCTCCCCCTCGCCGCTCGAGCAACGTGAGGGTCCCGCCACGATCGAGCTCGAGGACGTCGCCAACCTGGAGCTCGGCAAGTTCTCGAGCAACGGTGGGGCCCAACCGCTGCGCGATCTCCCTCTCGATCAGGAAACCCTCTGGGAGCGGGAGTGCCGCGCCGTTCACGCGCACGCGGTACTGCGGGTTTCGCTCGAAGCGAAAACGCTCACGTTCGTAAAAGGACTCAAGCTCTTCGTCCGTGACTTCCTGTGCATCGTCTTCGGCCTGCCGAACGAGGAACTCGATCATGGCAGTCGCAAGCTGGTTGCGAAGTTGAGGGTCACGCTCGTGGAGTCCCAACTCGATCGCACGACCGACGAGTAGCTCCTGATCGATGAGGCGGCCGAGCACACGCTCGCGATCGTCGTCGCGGAGGGTGCCGCCCTTTCGATCCGCAGCGACCGCCGCGAGGGCCCGTTCGTACGAGTCGCGGGAAACCGGGCGATCGTCCACCCACACCACCACTTGAGCCATTGGAGGTGCCTCGTCCGGGACTCGAACGATCGACGCCACCGCCAGGGCACCTCCGACGACCATGCCAAGCGCCAACAGCCAGGTGCGCATCAGGGGGCCTGGGGAGACAACAGGAAGATCGGCGAGGACCAAGCGCGCTCCTCGTTGTCGACGAGGCAGTCGTCGTTCTCCTCGGTACGGTAGTTGCCGTAGCAAGGTTCGCAGGCTTCCCCTTGGCAGCGTAGTCCGCCGCCGTTGACCGTCGGGGTCGGCTCCTGAATAGCCCGCACGTAGTACACGACGTCACGTCCGAGCGCCGTGTACGTGGGATCCTCGAAGTCGACCTTGCACAGCTCGTCCCCTTCCGGGCAGGGAATGCTGAGCCAAGGGTCCTCGATCAACTCGGCGACACGCTCGTCCTCGGTTTGTTGGCGCTGAATACGAATCACTTCGATCCGCGCGATGCGTCGACGTCGGTCACCCGGGTTGTAGCATTCGCCGGCACAGATCCTCTCGACCCGGGCTTCGCCGAGCGCGCGAACGACATCGGGCGGACACCCCGGCTTTTGCTCGAACGCCCCTGCCGCTCTCACGGTGAACTTGGGGGTCTTGGAGAACGCGAGCTCACTCCCCATGTGACGCACCCCCTCGGGGCCGTTCTCGAGGTCGAACCACAACAAAATGCGATCGCCGGAGGTGCCGTACACATCGCGCTCCTGGAGCGCCTCCCAAATCGCTTCGCGGGTACGCGCCTGAGCGTGAACCGCGACCAGGCCTCCGGTAATGAAGAAAGATGCCTGTCGTTCTTGCCACATCAGTTCGAAAGGCGGACGGTCCATCAACTGGTCGATCGTGAACGATTCCGATTCGGGCTCCGCTTCGCCACGCTCCCCAAAGATCGTGCTCCGAAGGGCCTCGCTCGGGGCGCCTCGCGCGTCGGTCATCCTTCGGCGTGCGAACTCTTTGTATCCGGTGCCTGGGCGAGCGCTGTGATTGTCGCTCGAGGCGATGAAGCCCATCGTCGTGTGCCGCGGGTTTTCCGGGTCTTCGAAATCGCCTTTGGCAAGCATGTACTGCACCGAGCCGCCTGGGCGATACTGAAACGCTGGGAGATAGCAATCAGTGCACTGGCCGCAGTTTTGCCAGTCGGGCACGTCTTCGCCCGGGAGCGTGACGTGCCCAGCAAGCGCGACGCGCATGTAGTCTTCTCGGGCCTTCAGTACGCGCGCTTTGCAATCGTCGGAGTCGGGGTCCTCACATCGCTCGCGGATCACCTCGCCGGCGCGCCAACAGCAAGCCTGGTACCCCTCGGTGGGCTCAGGGCATTCCCTGCCGTCCTCGGTGAGGATGGCAGAGCGGAAATCTCGGTACTCCTCTGAATTGCCGTGGCCAGAGAAAACCTCGACGAGCCGCTGAAGCTCGGGATCGTCGAGGTCGGCCCGTAACTGCTTGTCCCACGTGTAGCCGAGGGGCGTATAGAAGCCCCATGTGGTGCCATGGGGAATCACCAGCGTATCGAAGCCCCACTGGTGCAACTTGTCGAAGAGGATATCTGGTGTTCCTGCGCGCTCCCGACAACCGAGTGGCAAGTCCTTGGTGTCCACACCGTCGGGGCAGAACGGGTGTTTGCCGTTTTCGCGAATGTGACGCGCGAAGTCGAGGTAGCTTTGCTGATTCGGAAACTCGCGCACCGGCAGGCTAAGCAGCGGCCAGAGCGCGCTGAGCTTCGACATCGCGCGCGACGTGATGCCAGGGGCAGCGATGGGGCGAGCCGGGAGCTGGTCATCCTCTTCATGCTTGAAGATGACGTTCTTGTGCCCGTAGTGCGTTTCTGGAGTGAGTCCGACCTGGGTCCATTCAAAACCGGTAAACGCGACCGTATCCGGCTCCTCCTCATTGGCGTGGACCGCATTGCATTGGCGCACCGAGTCCTTGGTCATCTGCCAGGTTCGTGGGTTGAGCGCCTCGGCGTGATCCGTGAGGGCATAGAAGTCGAGTTGCGAACAAAAACGGGCGAAATCACAGGCGTCTGCCGGCGGATGGACGCCCTCCCCGCCCATGAGCGGCAAGCTCCACATGAACGCATCGACCGAGAGCGTCGTATGAACGTGGAGGTCCCCGAACAGAATCCGGTTGTCGGTCTCTGGGAAGGTGAGTTTTTGCTCGGTGACCCGCGCGGCGACGGTGTCGGCCGGCAGCACGACTGCGGTGATCTCGCCGTCTCGTTGGGGTTCGGCGCCCCCGTAGACGAGCCAGAACGCCCCCACGAACACGACGACGCCCAAAACGAAAGCAAGGCAGCCCTTTTTTAGCCAAGTCACTCGGGCGCTAGCATAGGGCGCTGGGGTCGACTGTCCAAACGGTTCGCGACGGCAACTTTGGAGAAGAGCGGAACCGTGTGCTACCTCAGGACGCAGCGCGGGGAGGGCTGATGCTAGCGAGCGGAACACATGCGGGCAAGCCTCGGGTGGCACATGTCACCACAGTCGATCTCTCGCTTCGATACCTCCTGCTCAACCAGCTGCAGCGCATTCAGAACGAGGGCTACGAGGTGTACGGCATCAGTGCCGACGGCCCCGATGTGTCGGTCGTCGAGGCCGCGGGGATCCCTCATTTCGCGGTCCCGATGACGAGACGGTTCACGCCCCTCGCTGATCTGCGTGCCCTCGTCGGGCTCGTCCGCGTGATGCGGCGCGAGAAATTCGACCTGGTGCACACACACACACCCAAGGCCGGACTTCTCGGGCAGCTTGCCGCTCGCTTCGCCGGCGTCCCCGCCGTCGCCAACACGCTGCATGGCTTCTACTTCCACGACGATACGAAGCCGGTG
Source organism: Myxococcota bacterium (assembly GCA_039028875.1). Lineage (GTDB taxonomy): Bacteria > Myxococcota_A > Polyangia > Polyangiales > Houyiibacteriaceae > SG8-38. The sequence continues at coordinate 75,865 of JBCCHE010000018.1, forward strand.
CCGAGGCGCTTCTATATATGGATGGAGCGGATCGCAGCCCTGTGCTCCGACATCATCCTGTCTCAGAACCGAGAAGACATGGCGACTGCGGTCGCCGAAGGGATTGCTCGGCCGGATCGTCTCAAATGGCTCGGAAACGGCATCGACCTCAATCGATTCGATCGACAACGGCTCTCGGCGGATGCCCTCGACGTGCTTCGGACGGAGATCGGGCTCGAGCCGTCGGCACCGGTCGTCGGGTTCGTGGGGCGACTGGTGGAAGAAAAAGGCATCCTTGACCTTCTCGAGGCGGCCAAGCGCATCGTGCGCGAGACCCCCGCGGCCCAGTTTCTGATCGTCGGCCCCTACGACGAGGAGAAGCCAGACGCGATTCGTCCCGACATCGCGGACCGATACGGCATCGCCCATCGTTGTCGTTTCGTCGGAATGCGCGACGACATGCCCGAACTTTACGCCCTCATGGATGTCCTGGTGCTTCCGTCGTACCGAGAAGGATTTCCGCGAGCGCCGATGGAGGCGTCTGCGATGGGGGTCCCCGCAGTGGTCACCGACATTCGAGGCTGTCGCGAGGCCGTCGAGGACGGGACCAACGGTCTTCGATTTCCGGTCGCGGATACCGAGGCGCTCGCGGAGAGCGTGCTGACGCTCATTGGCGACGACGCGAAGCGCCAAGCGATGGGCGAAGCGGCCAGGCGCATCGCCGAGGAGCGGTTCGACGAGCAGAAGGTGTTCGACCGGGTGCTCGGAGAGTACGAGAGGCTTCTTCGATGAGCTTCTACCGACGGTTTGGGAAGCGCGCGCTCGATCTCGGGCTGACGATTCCCGCGTTGGTGGTACTCGCGCCGGTCAGCTTGGCGGTCGGCATCGCCGTCCATGGGAAACTCGGGGCGCCAACACTCTTTCGGCAATCGCGCCCGGGACTCGGTGGCACGCCCTTCGAGCTGATCAAGTTTCGCACGATGCGCGAACAACTCGGCCCAGATGGGAAGCCCTTGCCCGACGACGCTCGACTGACCCCGCTCGGCCAGCGCCTCCGCAACCTCAGCCTCGACGAACTGCCGACACTTTGGAACGTCGTCAAAGGCGACATGAGCCTCGTCGGTCCTCGGCCCCTCCTCATGCGGTATCTCGACCGGTACACCCCAGAGCAGCGGCGCCGGCACGAGGTGAGACCTGGGGTCACCGGGTGGGCACAGGTTAACGGCCGAAACGCCCTGAGTTGGGAAGACAAATTTGAGCACGACGTGTGGTACGTCGAAAACGTGTCGCTTTCGACCGATCTGCAGATCATGGTCAAGACCGCGGCCCAGGTCCTGCTGCAACGAGGGATCTCAGCCGATGGGCACGTGACGATGCCAGAGTTCATGGGGAGTGATGAAGAGTCCACCAGATAACGTCGTTGTGATCGAGGGCGGGCACGCCCGCACGAGACAGGCGGCTCCATGAGCTCCCGGATCTACCTTTCGCCACCGGATGTCGGCGAGGAAGAGAGAGCTGCGCTCCTTGCTGCCTTCGACTCGAACTGGATTGCGCCCCTCGGGCCCGACGTCGACGCATTCGAAGTCGAGCTTGCGGCCCGGGCCGGCGTCAAGAGCGCGGCCGCACTCAGCAGCGGCACGGCCGGCCTTCACCTCGCCCTCGTCCTGCTCGATGTAGGCCCTGGCGACGAGGTCTGGACGGCCACCATGACGTTCGCGGCCACGGCGAACGCCATCCGATACGTCGGCGCCACGCCGGTGTTCATCGACAGCGAACGGACAAGCTGGAACCTAGATCCTAACTTGCTCAACGAAGCCCTCGAGGAGGCGTCGCTGCTGGGGCGGCTTCCAAAGGCCGTGATCTCGGTCGACCTCTATGGGCAGTGTGCCGACTACGACGCGATCGTGCAGGCGTGCGAGGCCCATGGCGTCCCGCTCATCGAAGACGCCGCCGAGGCGCTCGGGGCGACGATGGGCACACGCGAAGCCGGTTCGTTCGGGGCGATCGGCGTGTTCTCGTTCAACGGCAACAAGGTCATGACGACGAGTGGGGGCGGCGCTTTGGTGAGCGACGACCGAGCCCTAGTCGCCCGCGCGCGATACCTCGCGTCGCAAGCGCGGCAACCCGTCCCCCACTACGAACATCACGAGGTCGGGTACAACTACCGCCTGAGCAACTTGTTGGCAGCACTCGGACGCGCCCAACTAAGACGACTCGACGCGATGATCGAAGAGCGACGCCGGATCAACCAAGCCTACCGCACCGCCCTCGCACCGCTCGATGGGATCAACTTCCTAGAGGAGATCCCTGGCCGCCGCTCGAATTGCTGGCTCACCTGCATCCTGATGGACGAGACACGACTGGGCGTCGGACCCGACGCGGTCCGCGAACACCTCGAAGCCCAAGACATTGAAGCGCGCCCCGTTTGGAAGCCCATGCACCTCCAACCCGAGTACCGTGGATGCCACGTCGTCGGCGGTGAGGTTGCCGAGGACGTCTTCGCGCGCGGTTTGTGTCTTCCGAGCGGATCGAGCCTCACCGCTCCCGAACAAGAGCGCGTGATCGACACCTTCCTCGAGACGCCCGGGCTTCGGGCGAGCGAACGATGACCGAGCACGAGCCACTCGTCTCGGTGATGATACCTTGCTTCAACGCGGAGACGACGCTCCGACTGTCGCTGGCGTCCCTAACGGCGCAAACCTACGAGCACTGGGAGGCCGTGATCGTCGACGACGGGTCGACCGACAAGACGCCAGAGATCCTCCGTGAGCTCTCAGAACCCAGGATCCGCGTAGACCGGTACGACACGAACCGGGGTCGCGGCGCGGCGCGGCAGCGATGCCTCGAGATGGCGCAAGGGTCGCTGCTCGCCTTCCTCGACGCGGACGACTGGCTGTTCCCCGGCAAGCTCGCGCACCAGGTCGACTTGATGCGACGTCACCCGAATGTGGTCGTTCTCGGAGGGGCGTGCGTCATCACGGGGCCGAAAGGCGAGGCGGTCGGCGAGACTCGGACCGGCCTTCCGGCCGGGGTGCGCTACCACGAAAAACGCTTTGAGCGGCTCGGGCCGCCGCCCATCGGGTTTCCGCCCTGCATGGTGCGAATGGAAGCCGCCAAACGAGCACGTTTCAACCCGGAGTATCGGCGTTCCCAGGATTCCGAATTCTTGCTGCGGGTGATGCTCGGACGTGACTACGCGGTGTCGGCGACCCCAGTCTATGCCTACTCGCAGGCGGAGGCTGCCAACCTCGACAAGACGCTCGAAGGCTACCGGTACCGACTCCGCTGCTACGGCCAATACCTCGACCGCTACCCGCTGCGGGCGCGAACAAACATGGCCAAGACCATCGCACGCATGGGCGTCTACCGCGCCGCTGGCATGCTTGGTGCTGAACGGCACCTCATCAACCGGCGGTGGGCCCCGCTTCATCCGGACCGCCTCGCTGCCTTCGAGCAGGCCGAGGCCGTCGTCGAACGCGAAGCCGAACGGCACAGGGGCGTGGCATGAGCTCGGTGGTGACGCAGCCAACCAACTCGTCGCTCACGTCCTGGATCGACCTCAGCGGTAGTTGGCGCGAGGTCCTGTGGGGGTTTGTCATCCTGACGCTTCCTTTCAACCTTTACCAACCCGGCAGCCCGCAACCGAGTGACTTCCTGTTGGTGGCCGTGTTGTGCGTCCCCATCCTCGTCGTTCGGTTCAAGATGCCTCCGGCGATCGCGGGGCCCGTCTTCGCCCTCGCCGCTTTCGTCTTGTACGTGGGCGCATGCAACTTCGCGTGGTCGGCGATCACCGGTGAGTACGATTTCTTCAAGTCGAGCCTGTTTTACGCGTTCAACTTCGCGGTGTTCGTCGGGTACCTCGTAATGTTGGGCGAGCGCGGCGACGACTGGATGCGATGGACCCTCTACGGGTTTGCCGCGACCCTCGTCATGCTGGCCTTGTTGTCGATTCCGTTTGCGGATCGAAACGAGAGCGGAAGGCTTCAGCTGTTCTTTTTCAACGCGAACCAGCTCGCGTATCACGTTCTATTGTGCGCGACGGGGGTGGTGATGATCGCGCCTCGCTATCGGGTGCCGCGTCTCGTCATTTACGTGCTGCTCGTATGCGCGTTCTACCTCGAGTTTCGCACGTACTCTCGGGCAGGCATACTCGGAATCGCGCTACTTGCGGGGCTTCAGCTCGTCCACCGGCCGACCTTGCTCACGGTCGTCGCCCTTCCCTTGCTCGGCCTCGCGCTCTACCTCGACCTCCAGAACCTCGACCCAGACCTGCTCCAGAACCGGTTGCAGACCGTGGAGCGGTCCACCACCGAAGACTACCTCCGGGACCGAGGGCTCGACCGCATCTTCGAGCACCCGGAGTACCTGTTCGTAGGCGCCGGCGAGGGGCACATGCTGCGGTTTCACCATCACAAGCAAGAGATCCACTCGAGCGCAGCAAACCTGCTGTTCTCGTACGGCATCGCCGGTGGGTTGCTGTTTCTGGTGTTCGTCCGGAAGCTCACGGTCTCGGTCGGGAGCCGACTGACCCTCTTGATGGTACCCGCTCTGTCCTACAGCCTCTTTCACCATGGGATGCGCGCGCGTCCGTTCTGGCTGCTCCTCGCGATCGCGCTCGGCCTCGCCGTCCTCAACGAGATCGAGGCAGAGAAGAAGCGAACGAAACCCAAGCTCACGCTCGCCGACGGCGAGAGCGTATCTCGAGCATGACGCGGTTGAGGGTCTAGCCATGTGTGGGGTCGTAGGCGTTTGGCATCTCGATGGCCGGCCGGTCGACGCGACCGCACTCGGCGCCATGCGCGACACCCTGACCCATCGAGGCCCCGACGACGCCGGCCTGTGGTTGGAAGGGCCGGTGGGGCTCGGCCATCGGCGCCTGTCGATCCTGGACCTGTCGGAGGCGGGACGCATGCCCATGGCGAGCCCAGACGGGACCATTCGAGTCGTCTTCAACGGCGAGGTCTACAACTACCGTGAGCTTCGACAAGAGCTGCACGCGCACGGGCACCAGTTCCACAGCGACAGCGACAGCGAGGTCGTCGTTCGAGCGTATGAGCAATGGGGCGTCGACAGCTTCGACCGCTTCAACGGCATGTTCGCGGTGGTGATTTGGGACGCCAACCGCGACACGATGGTCCTCGCCCGCGACGCCGCAGGACAGAAACCGCTCTACTACGCCTACCGTCCAGCCAACGTGGTCCTGGTCGGGTCGACGCTGGCGCCCCTGATTCGCTATGCCGGACCATCACTCGAAGTCGATCGTGATGCGGTGCAGGATTACGTGCGCTTCGGGTATCCAACCGACGGCAAGGCGATGCTTCGAGGCGTCCAAACGGTGCCGCCGGGTTGCTACACGGTAATCCCACGTGGAGAAGCGCCCAAGACGCACCGGTACTTCGACCTCGTCGCTCATGCCGAGCATACCGAACATGCGACCGGCGACGAAGACGAACTCGTCGGGCACTTTCGCGACTTGATGCGCGACGCCGTTCGGGCGCGCCTCGTCTCCGACGTGCCCTTGGGAGCGTTCTTGTCGGGTGGGGTCGACTCGAGCCTGGTGGTCGCCCTGATGGCCGAGCAGGACCCGCAGGCCGTGAAGACTTATACGATCGGCTTCGACGACCCCGTGTTCGACGAGAGCCCCGCTGCTTCACGAATCGCGCGGCACCTGGGTGTCCAGAACACGGTTCGAACGCTTCGCGGCCATGATGTGCTCGGGCAGCTCAGTGACGTGATTCGATTCTTCGACGAGCCCATGGCGGACTACTCCGTGTTGCCTGGGCTCGCCGTCAGCAAGCTCGCTCGGGAGCACGTCACCGTGGCACTCACCGGCGACGGTGCCGACGAGGAGTTCGGGGGCTACAGATACTACCTCGCGCAACAGCTCCTCGATCCCTACTTTCGATACGTGCCACGCCCCGGGCGCCGACTCGCATCCCTCGCCGGGCCTCTCGTTCCTGGAGGTGGCGCGCGACGAATCCTGCAGCGCTCAGCGTCGGCCGATGCGCAAACCTTCTTCGGCCTTGGCGGTTTCTACCGCGGTGCGACCGCGACGGCGGTCGACCGTCTCCTCGGGGACGAAGGCGTCGCTGCCGAGAAGGTGGCTTCCTTCCTGCGTGCGCACCCACTGCAAAGCGTCACCGAGGCAGGGATGCTCTACGATGCAACGCATACCCTGCCGGGGGCATGGCTCTACAAAGTCGACCGCGCGAGCATGGCAGTTGGCCTCGAGGCCCGCTCGCCGTTCCTAGACCGACGCGTGCTCGAGTTCGCGTTTTCGTTGCCGATGCACTTGCGCCTCCGCGGCCAACAAAAGAAGTACATCGTGAGGAGGCTCTTGAGGGAATACCTTCCGGGCGAGCTCGTCGACCGACCCAAGCAAGGTTTCACGGCCCCGGTCGCTGCTTGGCTTCGGCAAGACCTCCGCGACGAGCTCCATACGCGTCTTGGCAAGTCGGCCGTCGAGCGCCGCGGCTTCTTCGACTCGACGATCGTGTCCCGGATGGTGCACGAGCATCTCGACGACTCGCACGACCACGCACAGCTCCTCTGGGCGCTTCTGATCCTCGAATGGTGGCTGACCCACCACATCGACGGAAAGCCCGTTGAGATCGCCCTCTAGCCTAACTTGCAAGCACCAAAACCGGGCAGCATACTGAGCGCCGGAACGGCTCGCCCCACCGGGCGCGCCTGGGGAGGCAACGCTTGAAGACCTCAATCATCATCACTTCGTACAACTACGGACCCTACATCGAACGGTGCCTTCGTAGCTGCATGAACCAAAAGATGGTGGACGGCACCAACGAGATCATCATCGTCGACGATTGCAGCAGCGACAATACGCTCGCCGTCATCGAGAAGTTTTCCCGGTTCCCAAACGTCCACGTCATCGCGAACGAGACCAACGTCGGCGTCTCCGAAGCCGCCAACATCGGGATTCGCGCCAGCGTCGGCCAGTTCGTGGTACGCGTCGACGCGGACGACTACATCAGCGAGTGGTTCATCTTCTTTCTTCGGTCGTACCTCGAGGCCAACCACGACGCGTTTGGGGTGGCGTGCGACTACCAACTCGTGGACGATCATGAGAACTTCATCCAGCGCGAGTCCGCAGCCGACAACCCGGTGTCGTGCGGCATCATGTACCGACGCGATCTCCTAGCCGCGCAGGGTCTCTACAACTCCGACTACCGCCACTGCGAAGAGGAAGAGCTCCGGCGGCGGGTTGGCGACGAGTACAAGATCTACCACTTGCAGATGCCGCTCTACCGCTATCGCAAGCACGGCAGCAACAAGACCACCTCGGTGGAGTACGAGAACGTCCGCCAAGAGTTCGTCGCCAAGTGATGGGGTTGTCATGACGGACGCCGCTGAGAAGCTCCGCGTCGTAGCGATCCTTCCGGCACGTGGAGGCTCGAAGCGCCTCCCGCGAAAGAACATCCGGACCATCCTGGGCAAGCCGCTGATCGGGTGGGTCGTCGAAGCACTCGGCAACAGTCGCTACCTCGAACGGAGCGACGTGTACGTGTCGACCGACGACGCCGAGATCAAAACGATTGCCCTCGCCGAGGGCGCATCGGTCATCGATCGCCCAAGCGGGCTTGCTGGCGACGCGGTGTGGACCGAGCCCGTGATTCAACACGGCGTGGAACACGTGGAGGCAGCCACCGGGAAGCCCGTCGACGTCGCGCTCTGGATGAACGCGAGCATCCCCGAAATCCAATCCTCGGACGTCGATCGCGCCATCGACAAGCTCGTCGATGGCGGCCTTTCCGAGGTCCTGTCGGTCGATGCCGACGACAAGTGCACGAGCGCCGTACGTGTGCTGCGTCGCGCCACCCTTTTTCAACGGCGGCTGAGCGTCAACTGTGGCATCGTCCGAATGCCGTACCTCGACATTCACAACGAGGTCGATCTCGAAACCGTCACACGACGACTGGAAGCTCGACGAGCCTGAGGGGGCCGATCATGGCGCTGGAGATCATCGCTGAACTTCATCCACAACACGGAGGCGACATGGGCGCCATCCGGGAGTACATCCGAGTGGCTGCCGAACGCGGCGCCGACGTGGCCAAGTTCCAGCTCTACGATGCCGAACCGCTTCTTGGCTCGGACAAGTGGAACTACCTGCAACTCTCCTTCGAGGACACCAAGACCCTCAAACGCTGGTGCGAACAAGACGAGATCGAGTTCATGGCCTCCGTCTTCGACGAAGAACGGCTTGGCTGGTGCGAGGAGCTCGGCGTCGAGCGCTACAAGCTCGCGAGCCGCACCGTCGCGGCCGACCCCAAGCTCTGCGATGCGATTCTCGCGACCAGGAAGCCCGTGATCGCGTCGCTTGGGATGTGGAAAGAGCCGCACCTTCCGTTCGGCAGCGAACACGAGGTCCGCTATCTGTTCTGCCGGTCGGACTACCCCGCCTTCCTCGAGAACATCCCCGACTTCCCCGGAGACTTTCCGGGGCAAGGCCTCGCCGGTTACAGCGACCACACCCTCGGCATCGATGCCTGCTTGCTCGCCATCGCGCGGGGCGCGCACGTGATCGAAAAACACTTCTCGCTCAACAAACTCGGCGGCAAACCCACCGAAAAGGCACACATCTGCAGCATGACCCCGGACGAACTCCAACAACTTCGGACCGTGGGCACGGGCCTGCACCGCGCGTATCGGCTCTTGTCCCAACGCTAACGGTAGCCGAATGCGCGGTTACATCTTTTTCTCGGTTCATGAGCGAATGTTCGACGCCATCGCGCAGAACCTCGTCGAGCGCGGTGCCGTCGAAGGTTTCGGAGGGTTCCTCTGGGGCATGGATCAGCTGCCGATGATCGACGCCGGCTCGTATGAGCCACTGGTCGTGTTCTCCCGAGACATCCATCCAACCCTCGATCGTGCGCCAGACCTCGAAGCCTTGAGAGCCAAGGAGCGACGCTACGGCGTCTCGTTCAACCGATTGCTCTACTCGGAGCGCCACCTTCTCGAGGGGCGAGACTTCGACCAACGGCTACGCCTCGTCGAAGCGCTCTTCAGCGCCGTCGAAGACGCCTACGAACAATGCCAGCCCGACTTCATCCTGACGGAAGACGTCTCGTGCCTGTCGAGCTACGTTCACTGGGTCGTCGCCACCCACCGCGGCATCCCGTTCCATTCGGTCGCGCAAGGCGTGCTCCCCGGGACCATCGCCATCCATTCGAGCCCGATGCAACGACTCCGCAGCGTCGAAGAGCGCTTCGAGGCACTCAGGAACAGAGAGCTCGCGCCGGACGAACGGGAGGAGGCCACGATTTGGCTCCGCGAGTTTCGCAAACGCCCTCGCCGTCCCACCGGGGCTTCGGCGTTCGATCGGCTTCCAGTGGTCGACCTCGGAGACCTCAAGCGGGTCATCCATCAAGCCACTCGGTACGCGCAAGAGCGCCACAACCCCACGCTGCACTCGCCGACATGGGCCCTAAAACGGCGCGCGACTCGTTTGGTCAATCAACGCGCCACCCAACGTTTGTTCGAGAAGCCCGTCGCCGGCGAGCGGTATCTAATCTTCCCGATCCACTACCAGCCCGAGGCATCCACGCTGATTCGCGGTCTCTACTACCTCGACCAGCCGGCGCTGATCGACGACATCGCGAAGAGCCTGCCGGTGGGCACGCGACTCTACGTGAAAGAACACTACGCCAACCGCGGTCGGCGCCCCGCATCGTTCTACCAACAGATCAAATCGTCCCACGCCGTCCGGTTGCTCGGGCCCGACGAGAACGCTTGGGAGCTGGTTCAAGGGTCCGTCGGCGTGGTCACCATCACCAGCCGAATGGGTTGGGAGGGAGTCCTCGCCGAAAAGCCCGTGTTCACTTTCGGCGAAACCTTCTACAATTGCTTTCCGCTCGTCACGCGGCTCGGTGCGCACCCGAAAGACCACTGGCCCCGGGTCATCGCAGACACGCTCGACAACTTCGAGGCCGATAGCGAACTCCTCCTCAAGTATATCGCCGCACTGCAGGCATCGTTGTTTCCCGGCTTCAAAGGCAACGCTCAAACCTTCCCGCAGGTGATGGAGCCTGCCAACATTCAGAAGCTCGCCGACGCCACCCAATCGGTGCTCGAAGGCGCACGCTGAGCACGAGGTCCGAGATCAACGTGGCGAAATCTCTCAAGCAACGGGTGAAGGCCGGGGACCTTCGGATCGACGACCGCGGCCCGCTTCTGTTTACCGCAAGCTCGTTCGCGCACTACGGCCTCCGAGCGATGCTCGGCCAGAGGGTCAGCCGCAACACCGACCAGGTCATGGGCGAGTACAACCGCGAAGAACGCACCGAACACTGGAAGCGCGACCTCGCCGTCGACGACCTCATCTTCGGGGACGATCGCGCCGAGCAATGGATCGTGCGGGACTTCGAACTGGCGCGCGGCACCGTCCGTGAGGCCCGAGAGTACCTGCTGGAGCGACTCGCCCACAACGTGAAAGAGACGCTTCCAGATGGCGAAGGCACCGTCGTCGAGTTCGGCTGCGGCACCGGCCGAAACCTGTTCTTCCTCGCCCAACGGTTCCCCCGCTTGAAACTCATCGGCATCGAGCTCACCCCCAAGACCGTCGAGCGCGCTCGTATCGTCGCACGAGACCACGACTGGAACATCGAGTTCCACGTCGGCGACATGACTGCCCCCCCCGACCTCCAAACCGAAGTCGACATGGCGTACTCGGTCCACGCCCTCGAACAGCTCCCGCGAGCATACACCCAAGCCGCCGACGCCATGCTCACCCTCGCCAACCAGACCGTCCTGTTCCTGGAACCCATCCACGAACTCTTCCCGAAAACGATGCTAGGCCTCGCCGCCCGCTTCCGAATCTACAACGCGGACTACCTCAACGGACTCATGAGGCATCTCAAGGCGAGCGGGGCGCGGATCCGACACGCCAAGTTGCTCCCGACGGCCGGGTACCCGCTGAACTGGACGGGGGAGGTTTGTGTGGGGGCGAAGGGGTGATGGGTGGTGGTCTTGGCGTCTGGCGGTGGGTGGGTCGGATGTAACCAAATTTCACACCCAACCCATCAACTCACCGCATCACCGAAAAGCCGCTACCCATCACCCAACCGCAACACCGCAGCGCCCCGCACCCCATACCGAAAGACTTCCGGGTGGGCCTCGACGGCGATGACCTCGGCGTCCTGGCCGATTCGTTGCGAGGCCGCCAACACGAGCTGTCCAACGTTCGCACCTCCATCGACTTAGCGATCGCCCGGGCGAAGGCTCCCCGCGAACGCTGGCCACCAGCTTGGAGGAGGCCATCGCCGTGTGCTACCTGAGACTGAACGCGGGCACTCTAGTGATGGCGAGCGGAACATACACGGGCAAGCCTCGGGTGGCTCACGGTACGCCCGTCGATCTCTCGCTTCGTTACCTGTTGCTCAACCAGCCTCATCCAGCAGGTGCGCCCGGGCCCCACTGGATGGGGCCAAGTTCACGGCCTCAACGAAATCGGTTGGGAAGAGAAGTTCGCGCTCGAGGTGTGGAATGTCGAAAACGGGTCGCTGAGGACGGATCTCGGGATACTCTTTGGCACGATGGCGCACGTTCTCGGTCAGCGCGGGATCGCCGGGGAGTGGCACGCGACCACGCACGAGTTCAGGGGGCGCGCGGATGAGTGAGCGCATTGCGATCGTCGGGACCGGTGGCTTCGCACGCGAGGTCTTTTGCGCGCTGTGCGACCTCGGACGACGCGAAGACGTGGTTGCGTTTCACGAGCCAGACGACAACTACCGGAAGCGCGACCTGCTGGGCGTCCCCGTAAGACCTCAGTCAGAGTTCGACGAGGGAAAGTGCCAGGCCTTTGTTGGCATCGGAAACCCGGCAACACGGCAGAAAGTGGTCGCCGAACTCCCTTTGAGAACAGCGTTTGCGACACTCGTTCACCCCTCCGCGACAGTCTCAGAGTGGGTCGAATTGGGCCCGGGGACGATCGTCTGCGCGGGAAGCATTCTGACTTGCCAGATCAAACTGGGCGCGCATTGTCACGTGAACCTCAACGTGACCGTCGGGCACGACTGTACGTTCGGGGACTACTGTACGGTTGCGCCCGGTGCGAACATCAGCGGCAACGTCGTATTCGGAGACCGGGTCGATGTGGGCACACAGGCATCCTTCCGGCAAGGCGTGCGGGTCTGCGACGACGCGGTCATCGGAATGGGCGCTGTCGTCGTCAAGGATATTGCGCAGCCCGGAACCTACGTCGGATTGCCCGCGAAGAAGGCGGGTAGGTAAGCGCGTCCTCCCAGCAGATCTTCCTCGACAAGCGAACCTGCAGGAATAGCAACGCTATTGAGATCCACGCGGCGACCACGGATCCGCGGAGGCGGTCCGGTGATGGGTTGCCCCCCGGGGCGTCACTCCCAGCTTCTAGAGCGAAGCCCTACAAGCAATCATGGTCATACATCATCACCTGCGGCACCGTCGGCCCGACGGGTGATGCGGTCACGGACCTCAGCGAAACGTCGCCGAACAACGCGCTGACGTCGACGAACCCGGTACCCATGGTGTTGCTGACCGGGCCGAGGTTGTTGCCATCGCGGTCGACCGCGGTGAAGACGATCTCTACGAAGTCGAAACGAATGAAGTAGATCTCGAGGTTCATCACCGACTCGGGTGTGGTGAGCGCTCCGCCGTCCGACGCGAAGAACTCGAACACAAGCGATTCGCCGGTTCGCACATCGAACGGAGGCGCAATGGCGTCAGAGCCAAGGCCGTTCGCGTTCAAGGTCACGTTGCCGCCTGGCGCCGTCGCACGGTAGCCGTTGGCCACATCGTCCAGCATGGACACGGGTGCCCCGGACGTTGGGAACCGGACGAAGATGTCAGTAGTCGGCGTCCCGAGACAGCTAAAGCATCCGCCTGAACCGTTCGGGAACTGACCCATGCTGAGGTCGCACTGGCAATCGCGACCGATGAACGGGAAGTTGCACGAACAGTCGTAGGCACCGGGGCCTTCAACCACACACATGTTGCCCTGACCGCTCATGATGTTGCACGGATCCGTCGCGCACGGATCGACGATGCACTCGCCGGGATTCAGAGGATTGTCGACGAAGCCCGTGTCGCACATGTCGCAAAGCGCATCGGTATAGCCGGTGTTGCACACGCACTCCGCCATGCCTGCGTTGTCGATGCACTGACTCGTGCCGATGGGGTCGCAGGGTCCGAGGCCGCCACCGCACGGGTCGACAGCACCACCGACGCCACCGGCGCCGCCCATGCCGCCAACGCCACCCATGCCGCCAACGCCGCCTGCACCACCGATGCCGCCGGCACCGCCGACGCCACCCATGCCGCCAACGCCGCCTGCACCGCCGACGCCGCCAACGCCGCCTGCACCGCCAACGCCGCCAACGCCGCCAACGCCGCCTGCACCGCCAACGCCGCCCATGCCGCCGACGCCACCAACGCCGCCCATGCCGCCAACGCCGCCCATGCCGCCGACGCCACCAACGCCGCCCATGCCGCCGACGCCACCGTCGCCGCCCATGCCGCCAACACCACCCATGCCGCCGACGCCACCGTCACCGCCCATGCCGCCCATGCCGCCGGGACCACCGGTGCCGCCCATACCGCCGGGGCCGCCGGTACCACCCATGCCGCCCGGGCCGCCGGTGCCGCCGGTGCCGCCGCCAGTACCGCCAGTGCCGCCGCCGGTACCACCTGACGCGCCGTCACCACCCGTGCCGCCGATCGGACCGCCGTTCGCACCTGGGCACCCGGTCATGACCAAGGCCAAACCAAGCACCATCCCCACACCCCAATTCTTCATGGGACGAACCATACCAGCCGCGCCCTCGGACACATACAAAAAGGTCGCGTATTGGATGAATGGCGAGTTCTGGCGCAGGCGATGCGGGCGCGGATGGGTGGGTTGTGCGTGGGATGGCTTCCGGGGGGCCGATGGGTGGGTTGCGCGCGGGATGGATTCGAGGGGGGGATGGGTGGGTTGTGCGCGGGATGGATTCGAGGGGGGGTGCGGGAGCAGGTGGTGTGGTTTGGTTTAATTACATCCGACCCGCCCACCCCCACCACGTAATCCTCCCTCCGCGACTTCGCTTCGCTAGTCTTGCCGGCCCGCTCGCGGGCCGGCTCGCTGCGCTCGGGTTTTGTGCGGGAGCGGTGGGGCGATGGGTTGCGTGGGTAATTTAGTTATGTCCGACCCACCCACCCCCACCACGTAGTCCTCCCTCCGCGGCAGTTGCCTCCGGCGCTGCCTTGGCGGCCCGCATGCGGGCCGGCTCGCTCCGCTCGCGCTGCCGCCCTTGCCATCAACGGGTGCGGCCCTCGTGGGCGGCTCGCTGTCGCTCGCGCTCCGTCGCGGTGGCGGGAGGGCGGGTGGTTGTTGGGAGGCCCGTGGGTTTGGGTGCGGGTGCTTCGAGGGGGTTGGGCGCGGGATAGCTTCGGGGGGGTTGCTCGGGCGGGGGGTGTGGTTTGGTTTAATTACATCCGACCCACCCACCCCCACCACGTAATACTCCCTCCGCGGCAGTTGCCTCCGGCGCTGCCTTGGCGGCCCGCTCGCGGGCCGGCTCGCGCCGCTCGCGCTACCGCCCTTCCCGTCAGCGGGTGCGGCCCTCGTTGGCGGCTCGCATTCGCTCGCACTCCGTCCCGGCAAGCAGGCGATCCCACCTTTGAAGTCAAGCCCGAGCGCAGCGAGCCGGCGCAAAGCGCCGCCAAGACTAGCGACGCGACGTCGCGGTGGGAGTACTCCGGGTGGGGGCGGGTGGGTCGGACACAACTAAATTAACAACGCACCCAACCTCCCCACCGCCCCCTCACAAAACCCAACCCCATCGCCCCACCCCATCACGCCCAAGCCGAGCGCAGCGAGCCGGCGCAAAGCGCCGCCAAGCCAG
>JBCCHE010000019.1:0-90348 GCA_039028875.1 Myxococcota bacterium
ACGTCGTCGGTCGCGCACAGATCGAGGTGATCGGCCTTTCGCTGCTTGATGTCGGAGGTCATCGCCTTGCTTGCTCGGGCGCGTCGCGCCGTGTACGTAGCTCCGCAATAGGGACGGGGCGACTGTGGTGCAAGGGCAAACGAATCTCGAAGGCTGGATGGAGACCATCCGGCGTGAAGTCGACGGGGTCCTGCGGCGTTTTTTCGAGGCCAAGTGCACGGAGGCCGAGGCGCTATCCCCGCACGCGACCGACCTGGTGAACGAGGTGCGCGATCTCACCATGCGGGGCGGCAAGCGCCTGCGTCCCATCGTGACCGCGGCCGCGTACCGGGCGGTCAGCGGCGACGAGGACGCCTCGAGCACACTCGAGGTGGGTGCCTCTCTCGAGCTTCTGCAGAGCTACCTGCTGATCCACGATGATTGGATGGACGAAGATGATGAGCGCCGGGGCGGGCCAGCGGTCCATTTCGCGTTCGCCGAGCGACTCGGGAACCGCCACCTCGGAGAGAGCCTTGGCGTTCTCGCTGGGGATCTGGCCGCCACGTTCAGTTGGGAGCTCTTCGTTGGGAGCCAAGTACCCGAGCGACGCAGAACGGACGCGTTCGCACTGTTCATCGACATCCAAAAGGAAGTGTTCGCCGGCCAGCAGCTCGACCTGATCGCCGACCATGACGTCGAACGGATGCATCGGCTAAAGACGGGCAGCTACACGACACGCGGCCCCGCAGAGCTCGGAGGCGTGATCGCGGACGCGTCGAATGAGGCCATGCGCACGCTGCGCGATTGGTCGCTGCCACTTGGGGTGGCCTTTCAGCTCCGAGACGACCTGCTCGGCACGTTCAGCAACGCACAGCAGACTGGGAAGCCCGGCGACGATCTCCGCCACGGCAAGCACAACGCCGTGATCGCCGCCTTCGGCGCCGGGGGCCCGACCGACCGAGAGCGTCAGCTCGTCGAACGCGTGTGGGGCAACCCGTGCGCATCGGATGACGAGCTCGCCGCCGCGACCGAAGTTCTTCAGCGAGCCAAAGAGCGCGTCGAGGCTCGGCTTCGCCAGCTTTCGGAAGAGGCGACCCGCGCACTCGCGACCAGCAGCTTCGACGACGACGCCAAAGGCCTACTGAGGGAAGTGACACGGCTCCTGACCGATCGAGGGACATGATGGGCTTCGGTCGCGGGAAAGTGATCCTTCTCGGCGAGCATGCGGTGGTCCACGGATACCCCGCGATCGCCGCGGGGATCGAGCGCGGCGTGCGCACGGAAGCCACCGAGCATCACGAGGACGTCCTCACGCTTTCACCCTGGAACCTGGACGTTCGACCGAACGCCAACGGCGAGCCGCTGGAACGCGCATTCGCCCTGGCACTCGACAGCTATCAAGGCCGACCGAACCTCCGGGTCGACGCTCGCGTCGAGCTCCCTGCTGGCGCCGGACTCGGTTGCTCTGCAGCCATCGGCGTGGCGGTGCTCGATGCGATCGACGAACGGCTCGGGCGTCCCCGAACCCGCGAGAGCCTCGCAGAAGCGGCGCTTGCGTGGGAGCGCGTTTTCCATGGGAACCCCTCGGGGGTGGACAACACCATGTCGGCGATCGGCGGTGTTGCGCTCTTCCAAAAAGGGCAAGCGCTCACGCCACTACAGTCGAACAAACCCTTGCACCTCGCCATCGGCAACAGCGGCCAGAGCCCCAGCACCAAAGAGATGGTCGCATCGGTGGCTCGGCAGCTCGCGGAGGACGAACCGCGAGTCACCCAGTCATTCGAAGCCATCGAGGTCCTGGTCCGCAACGCGAAACTTGCGATCGAAGCAGGCGACCACATCGCGCTCGGGCAGCTGCTCGACCTCAACCACACGATCCTGAGCTCGCTCATGCTCTGCACGACCGAGCTCGATGGCTTGTGCCAGGCCGCGCGGGCGGCCGGTGCGCTCGGCGCGAAGATGACAGGGGGTGGGGGGGGCGGCTGCATGGTCGCCCTGGCGACGAAGCACGAAGAGGCCGTCCGCATCGCGTCGGTCCTCGGAGAGGGTGCCCTCGTGGCGGAGGTGTCGGCATGAGCCACGCGGGTCCCGAGGTGATCGCTCGCGCCCATGCAAACATCGCGCTCGCCAAGTACTGGGGCAAAGCGGATGTTCGTCATAACGTCCCTGCCGTCCCGAGCATCTCGTTGACGTTGGACCAGCTCGTAACGGAAACCCGGGTACGTTTCGATTCTTCACTATCGGAAGACGAGGTGCGGCTCGATGGCCGTCGAGCGACCCCGGCCGAACGTGCGCGAGTTGTCGAGATGCTGAATCGTGTGCGGCGTGCAGCAGCGATTCGATCGCGCGCCCGGGTATGGAGCCACAATCGCTTTCCGACAGCGGCCGGGCTCGCGTCGAGTGCGTCGGGCTTTGCGGCGCTGGCGGGAGCCGCCACGCACGCCGCAGGGCTCCGTTGGAAACCACGAAAGGTGAGCGCGCTCGCGCGGGCGTCGAGTGCGTCGGCAGCGCGCTCGATCTTCGGCGGCTTCGTCGAGCTGCCGGCCGGGAGTAAGGGTCAAAAGGACCTGTCGGCGCGCCCTCTGGCACCGGCCGACCACTGGGACGTGCGGCTCGTGATCGCAGTGACGAAGCCCGGACCGAAGAAGGTAGGGTCCACCGAAGGCATGGAGCGTTCTCGCAAGACATCCCCGTTCTACGAGAGTTGGGTCGCGGACGCGCCCAAGTGGGCGCGCGCCATCAAGCGGGCCGTCAAGAACCGTGACCTCGAGACGCTCGGCGCCGCCATGGAAAAGAGCACATTGGCGTTCCACTGTGCGGCGATCACCTCGGTTCCTCCGATCTTCTATTGGGCCCCTGCGACCCTTGCGGCGCTCGAAACCGTGCGCGGCCTGCGAGACCGCGGAGTCTGTGCATGGGCGACCATGGATGCGGGCCCTCACGTGAAGGTCTTGTGTGCACGACGCGACGCCGCTCGGGTTCGGCACGCACTCGACCGGACCGCGGGCGTCAAGCGGACCTCGGTGGCCAAGCCGGGGCCGAGCATCGAGGTGAAGGGTTGACGGCGGGGGGCGCCAGCGCACCCGGAAAGGCGCTGCTTTGCGGCGAGTACGCCGTACTCGAAGGAGCACCAGCGGTCGTCACCGCAGTCGATCGACGAGCGCTCGCGTCTTGGGGGGCGGAAGCCGCCGCGCTCCCACCTGAGGTCTTGGCAACCCTCGAACGCGCGAACCGACAGGTCGGGCCCTTCGACCAGCCCTTGATCATCGACGTCGACCCCTTGCGCCAAGGGGGCACCAAGTTGGGCTTGGGTTCGTCCGCAGCGGCGGCTGTCGCCGCCGCTGGGGCCGTTTTCAATCGAGGCGGCCTGGACATCGGCGACGACCAGACGCGCGCAGCGCTCTTCTCATGCGCATTCGAGGGTCATGCTGCGGTGGCCCCGGCGGGAAGCGGGGTCGACGTTGCGGCGTCCACGTACGGAGGCTTTCTGCGCTGTGTCAGGGTCGATGGGCGGCTGGCGATCGATCGCATCGAGGTCACCCCCACGGTCGAGATACGCTTCGTGTGGACCGGCCACGCCGCTCGGACGAGCGACCTCCTGGCGGTGGTGCACAAGCTCCGAGACCGCGACCCGGACACCTACCGAAGACGGATGGCAGCGCTCGCCGAAACCGCCGAGCGATTTGCCGACGCGTTCGAAGATGAGCGGCCCGGACCCATCATCGACGAAGCGGAAGCCTACGCGCACGCCATGGAGGCCCTAGGCCACGATTCCGGGGCGCCGATCGTCGAAGACAGGCTACGCATGACCGCGGAGGTCGCGAGGGCACATGGTGGAAGCGCGAAACCGTGCGGCGCAGGCGGCGGGGACGTCGCCGTCGCGTTCTTTGCGGCGGCGGAGCAAGCATCTCGTTTCGAGGGCGCCTGCCGCGAAGCGGGTCTAACGCCTCTCGACCTCACTCTAGGGGCCCCCGGTGTGACGCCGTGCTGATCCAGCTCTACATCCTGGCGCTCGTCTTGAGCGCAATCATCCTTGCCGCCTCGCTCCTGCTCGGCGGGTCCAGCGTCGAGGAGCCTTACGATGCGCCTCGGCATCAAGGTCGTTCGATGCGCTTCTGGACGTTTTTCATCGCGTCGTTCGGTATCATCGGGCTCTTGCTCGATGGGCTCGACTTGGTGAGCGCCGGGCAGGCGGCCGTCTTCGCGGTGGCCGCGGCGACGCCGATCGCGATCCTCGCATCGCGCGCCGTCTCGCGCTGATCCAATCAGCTTCGTTCTCGGACCTTGGACTCGAGCCGCTCGATCACGGGGGTCGCGAGGTTTTCGCCCGAGAGACGCGACATCTGCTGAATCAGCGTCGGGCTCGTTACGTTGACTTCGATGAGGCGCCCCCCAATCACGTCCAACCCCACGAAGAAGAGCCCATCTTCGATCAAGCGAGGCCGGAGCGCGTCGATGATCGCGCGATCGGCGTCGTTCAACTCGGCGGGAGCCGCCGAGCCGCCCACGTGGACGTTGCTCCGATGGTCGCCGCCACTCGGCACACGAGCGACCACGCCGAGGAGCTCGCCGTCGACCAACAAGATTCGCTTGTCCCCCTCCGCGTAGATCTCCGGGATGAGCGCCTGCACGATCGCGTTGCGCCGGCCGTTGTGGGTCACGGCCTCGATGAGTCCGTTGAAATTGCTGTCGCCTTGGGCCAGCAAGAACACACCTTCACCGCCATGCCCGTCGACCGGCTTGATCACGGCCTTGCCACCGATGTCCGCGACGAACTTCGAGATCACGTCGCGCTGACTGGTCATGATCGTGGGCGGCGTGACCTCAGGGAAATGGTGCGCATAGAGCTTCTCGTTCGCCTTCCGAAGGCCACGGGGGCTGTTGACCACGACCGTGTCGGTGGCGACGTGATCGAGGGCGAGGGTCAGCCACAAGTACTCGTCGGTGAAAGGCGGATCCTTGCGGATGAACACCACATCGGCGTCAGCGAGGTCGAGGTCATGGCCCGCCCCAAGCGAAATCGGGGTCTCGGGATCGCGTTGCATCGTCGCGGGGCGCACCCGCGCAACCACCTGGTTCCCGCGAAGACCCACGTCCGAGGCGAGGCAATGGTCGACTTGATGCCCCCGCTCCTGGGCCTCGAGCATCAGTGCAAAGCTCGTGTCTTCGTCGACAATCACGGTCGACACGGGGTCCATCACGAATACGAAACGCATCTCAGTGTCCGGTAGCACTCGCCATGGTTTGGAGGCAAGCTGTTGGGCCATGAAGACGTGGGGTGCGAGGGCGCTTTGGTGCGTTTCGGCGCTGTTGGTGCTTGCGGCGGTGCAAGCCAACGGAGTAGTTGCGGCCGACCCGCAGGCTGACGCGCCGACTGGGGTACGGGTCTTTGGCGAGTATGCGGTCGCCTCCGATCAAGCCGCGGCATCAAACGCTGGGGCGGAGATCCTCTCGCAAGGTGGCAACGCAGCAGACGCGGCTGCCGCCACCATGCTCGCCCTCGGCGTTGTGAACCCGGCGAGCAGCGGGCTCGGAGGCGGCGGCTTCGCCCTCTACTACTCGGCGGCCGACGGCCAAGTCACGTTCCTCGACTTTCGGGAGCGAGCGCCTGCGGCGGCCACACCGCATATGTTCGAAGCCACCGAGGGTCAGCCCGCACCGAGCTCTCGGGTTGGGGGGTTGGCCGCCGGCGTCCCCGGTGAACCCGCCGGAATCGCGGCGTTGGTCGGCCGCTTCGGATCGAAGCCGTTGAGCGAGGTGATCGCACCCGCGCTTCGACTCGCAGAAGGCGGCTTCCCCGTAAGCTCTGCGGTTGCGTCGATGGGCCGTGCGTTCGCGTCGCAGCTCGACGAGGACCCCGTCATGTCGACATGGAACCTGACGGAAGGCCAAGTCCTTCGCCGGCCGGCACTTGCACGTGTCTTGCGTGCGTTCGCCGAAGACGGTGTGAACGCGCTTTACAACGGCGCTCTTGGCCGAGAGATGGCAGAGGCCGTCCAAGCGCACGGCGGCATCATGACCTTTCAGGACCTTCGGGAGTATCGCGTCATTTCGCGCGCTCCCCTCGAGGCCGACCTCTTCGGCTACACGTGGTTCACTGCGCCACCGCCAAGCGCCGGGGGCTTCACCATGCTCCAAAGCCTCGCAATCCTCGAACGGGCGATCGACGAGCCTCCGGCGTACAACGACCGCGTGCTGCACGCGATGGCCGAGTCTTGGAAGGGTCCATTTCTCGATCGACAGCGCTACTTTGGCGACCCCGCACAGGTGATCCAGCCACTCGACAGGATGATGGCGGAAACCCGAATCGACCGCCGCGCCTCCCTCGCAGCAGGGGATGAGGCGCATCCGACCGAGGAGTACGACCTGCCCATCGTGTGGACGAGCCCCCCAGCGAAGTCCCCGGATAACGCCGGAACATCACACTTGTGCGTGGTCGATTCGGCCGGGAACGTCGCGGCCGTCACCACGACGGTCAACCTTCCTTTCGGAGCGCGGTTCACGGCAGCCGGTTTCGTGATGAACGACGAGATGGACGACTTTGCCAGCGGCGTTGGCCAGTCGAACGCCTTCGGGTTGGTGGGCGGCGCCCCCAATCTCCCGGGCCCGCGCAAGCGCCCCGTGTCGACGATGTCGCCGACGATCATCTTGAAAGACGGGAAGCCGGTCCTCTGCGTTGGCGCATCGGGCGGCAGCCGCATCGTCACCGCCACGCAGCAAGTGGCGATGAACATTTTGCTCTTTGGAATGGCGGCCGGGGATGCCGTTGCGGCACCTCGCATCCACCACCAAGGACGGCCCACCCAGCTCCGTGTCGAGAAGATCGCACCTCTCGATGCAGGGCTCCAGGCAGCGCTTGCTGGCCGAGGCCACGAGATCAAGCCCATCCACAACGTGGCGAACGTCCAGGCCATCGAGATCCGCAACGAGCCCAAGCGGACCCTCGAAGCCGTGAGCGATCCCCGAAAGGGAGGCGCGCCCGCCGGGCGCTGAACGGTCACCCGGTGATTCGAACGAGCACGACCGTGATGTTGTCTTCGCCACCGTTCTGATTGGCTTCGCTCACGAGGCGTTTGGCGGCCGTCTCGATGTCGTTCTCGTGGTCTTGGACGAGTCGCAGAATGCGATCGTCGCTCACCATGCCGTTCAGGCCATCGGAACACAGGACGTAGGTATCGCCCGCCTCGACGCGCTCGAAATAGAGGTCGACGGCCACGCCGTCTTGCATGCCAAGCGCGCGGGTGATGACGTTGCTCGGTAGCTGGCTCCGCTGGTCGTCCGTGAGATTCGGCATCACCAAGAGGTAGTCGTTGAGGAGGGAGTGATCCCTCGTGAGTTGGGTCATCTCTCCGCGGCGAACGCGATAAGCCCGGCTGTCCCCGACGTGAGCGATGTGGATCTTTTGGTCTTCGCGGGTGTAGAGCGCCGAGACGACCGTCGTGCCCATGCCCTGGACCGCCCGGTTCTGCACCGACGCTTGGTAGATCCGTTGATTGGCCACTTTGACCGCCGAGACGAGACGGTTCTGTTCGGTGCTGAGCCGCGCGTCGATCTCGATCGGCCATTCGGACGGTTCGTCCCCGAGTGCCTTGGTCGCGTCGAAGAACGTGGTCATTTCGGCGGTGGCCATCCGGCTTGCGACGTCACCCGCACGATGACCTCCCATCCCGTCAGCAACCACGAAGAGCCGGTGGGTCGGCAGAATGCAATAGCTGTCTTCGTTGTGCTCTCTCTGAAGCCCGACATCGGAGAGCCCTGCTGCTACGAAGTTCATCAAACTCTACACACCCGCACTGCGTAAGGCTACGTTGTGGCCTTCGGGAGCGAAACGAGCAACCGAAATCGACGGCAGCGGGCAGATCGACCGATGCGCAGGCCGCCGATCACGGTGCCACGTATCGCGGGAGAGCCGGCCAGGTCGATTCGGGGTCGTCGAGATACACGTAGCGTGCGTAGTGTGTGGTGACTCGGCGAACGTAGTTTCGGGTCTCGTTGAAAGGGATTCGTTCGACAAAGCGATCGAGCTCCATCTTTCCGCTCTCTCGGAGCCATCGTCGGACGCGCTTCTTGCCGGCGTTGTAGGCTGCGATGCTCAGGGGATACGTGTCGTCGAACTCCGCGGCGAGGGCGCGCATCTCCTCGAGCCCGAGCGGAATGTTCCGGCTCGGCACCTCGAGCATCCTGCGCGTCATCGGCCTTCCCGCAATCTTCGAAGCAACCTCGGGCATGAGCTGCATCAGACCCACGGCTCCCGCCCGACTCACCACATCGGGTGTGTAGCCGCTCTCTTGGCGCATCGTCGCGTAGATCAGCGCCCGCGGAAGGGTTTCGCGATGCGCGTCAACGACATCGCGCCAAGGGGTGGGGTAGGCCGCGTCCCACCACCAACGGTTGGCCTCAGGATTGACGTGGAGCATCCCCCACTGCCGCCGTGCGACGCGAAGCCCATCACGATAGGCGCCAACGTCGTCGTAGAGCGATGCGAGGAGACGGTTTCGGTCGGCTTTGGGGACCCCGTCGACCAACGACTTCTCGTGTTGGGTGAGCCACTGGATCCCCTCGCGATCGAGACCGAGCTCCCGGTGGGCCTCGAAAGTGTCGGGTGGGCTTAGCTCGGCCACGTCGGCGGGATCCGCAGGAGACGGGGTCGCGGGGGGGAAAGGAGGCGGCGGCGCCACGCCGAGTCGCTTCAATCGGGCAGCGGCGAGGACCGCATACCAGTGAAGCGGCTCGACATCGATCGCGTCTCGGTATGCTTGCACGGCCTTCGGGCCTCGCCGATACGCCCGGCCGAGCCAATAGAGGCCACGCGCTTCGTCCATCGGGTTGGTGGCGAGCTTGGTGTACTGGGTGAGATAGCGCGCCGCGGCGGTGTACTGCCTGCGCTCGAAAGCACGGAAACCGAGCTCCCAAAGGGCGGAACGTCGCCATCGGCCTCTCACCTGGTTCCTGCCTTGAAGGAGCTTGGCCATGTGAGCCCGCCCGCTCTTGCGCCCCATCCGCATCTCGAGCCAGGCCGCCAAGAAACGCGCTTCGGGCGCGCGACGGCTCTTTGGGTGGCGTTTCGCAAAGGCGCGATACGCGACAACGGCCCGCGCATCTTGATCGGCGCGCGACAGCGCGCGGGCGGCGTGAAACCGGTCCTCGACCTCGTAGCGCCCGCCGAGCGACGCCGACTGCCGAAGGACCTTGGCCGCATCGGCATACCGGGTACGCATCCGAAAGAGCGCCATTCCAAGGAGGTGGAGCCGGCGTTCGTCAAGCGTGTCGCTTGGCGGGATCGCCTCGAGCACACCGACGGCCTTGCCGAAGCGACGCGCGTCGATGAACGCCTCCGCATGCGCGAGACGATCGTCGTCCGACGGATCCGCGAGCGTCAAAAGGCGAGCGGCGACCTCGCGCTGCCCGGGCCCCACCGCATCGATCCAACCGCGACGCGCGGCTTCCCGGGCGTCGTCCGGACGACCGAGACGCCCGTACACGTCGGAGAGCATGATCAGGAGCGCGACTTGGTCGGGCTTGCCGCGCCTCCGGGTGAGGTCCTCGAGCTCGTTCGCGGCTTGGTCGAGCTCTCCGAGTTGGACCGCGCAATCGGCCGCGATCACCCGGTCGTGCCGGGCCACGGTGGCGTCGCTCGGCTCGAGCGAAAGAAGAACCCGGCGCGCGTCGTCACAGTGGCCGCAACGCGCGGA
The DNA here is from genome assembly GCA_039028875.1 of Myxococcota bacterium. Lineage (GTDB taxonomy): Bacteria > Myxococcota_A > Polyangia > Polyangiales > Houyiibacteriaceae > SG8-38. Next base: position 9,672 of record JBCCHE010000019.1, read on the forward strand.
GGCGATCGCCCACCGGCGAAGCGAGTCGGTTCGGAGTGGCTCGGGAAGCGACGCGGGACTCTGCGCCAACATGTCCATGGCGTCACAAGGGCGCCCCACCGAGAGGAGGAGACGACCTTCGAGGTACCGTACCCGGTCGGTCTCGCGGGTGGACTCCGGGAGCTCGAGGATGAGGCGCAGCGCCGCCTGGTCCTCTCCCGACCGTATCCGCGCCGCAACCTCTTCGAGGCTGCTCGCGGCAAAGGCTCCGGCGCAGCATAGCCACACGAGCCCGACCCCCAGCCACAACACTCGCAATGCGTGACGAATCTACCACTCCTCGGGACGAGCGCAGGGCGATTGGCGCCCCTCCGGCCCGTCCCGTATGCTCGGCCGGCTGACCATGGGACGGCACGCTCTTCTTTTCTCGCTTGGGCTCTTCTTGACCCCGCTCGCGGCATGCCAGCCGAATATCGGCGACAGCTGCGGGAGCTCTCGTGATTGCTCGGCCACCGGCGAACGTCAGTGCGATCTGACCCAACCGGGGGGCTACTGCACCGTTCGCGGGTGCGACGCCGACACGTGCCCGGACAACGCGATCTGCGTCGAGTGGCGCTTCAACCCTACGCGGACGGCCGAAACCTGGTGCATGAAGGCTTGCGGGGGGGATGGCGGCTGCCGAACCGGCGCGGGGTACCTTTGCGCGCCCCCGAACCGAATCAACCAGGACGGCGACCTCATTCCAGAGGAATGCGACCCGATCCCCACAGACCAACAGCTCGCGCGCGTCATCGACCTCGACAGTACCCGTTCGCTCTCCTCGGTCTGCGCCGCGGTGGGGGTGACCGATTCGTGCGTCCTTCCGGACGATTCCACCGACGAGGAATCCGACGGCGACGATCTCTAGACGGGAGGCGCCTGCCGTCGGGCGAGCGCGAGGCAGATCGCGCGGTCGCTCGCCAGCCCGCAACGGCGGCCCCAGTTTCAACCATGAGCCCAGCAGGGAGCGACTTCGAGGACAAGTCCCGGCCGATCAGTTTCAGGTGAGCGTGGTCTAGAAGTATCATCGCCGGGTATGTCGGCGGGGCTGATGCGCTACCTGGCCGGGCGCCTGCTCCGTGCGGGGCTCACCGTGGTCGGTTTGGTTACGATCGTGTTCCTTTTGGTGCGCCTCATCCCAGGCGACCCAGTGGAAGCGATTCTCGGTGATCAGGCAGGTCCCGAGGAGAAAGCCGAGCTCCGGCGATCGCTCGACCTCGATCGTCCCATTGCGGCCCAGTACGCGTCGTTCATCGGCGGAATGCTCGACGGAACGATGGGCAGCTCCTTTCGAAAACCAGACCGATCCGTGTGGTCGCTCGTCGAAGAAGTGTTCCCGGACACGCTTACGCTGGCGCTCGCGGCATGGCTCGTCGCATGGCTGATCGCCGTCCCGCTCGGAACGATTGCGGCAGCTCGACAAGGTCGCTTCTGGGACAAGGTCGCTTCGACCGCTGCCGTCGCCGGGCTCGCGATTCCGAACATCTGGCTCGGTCCGCTCTTGATCCTGGCGTTCGGTGTGAAGCTCCGCTGGCTTCCCCTGCCCGGGGACGACCTCGGGGGGCCCGCGGCCCTGATCCTGCCGGCCATCACGATCGGTACAGCTTTGGCCGCCGTGCTCACCCGCCAAACGCGCGCCGCGATGATCGAGGTGTTGTCCCAACAGTACATCACCGCGGCCCGCGCCCGAGGGGTCCGATCCGCCCCATTGCTCCTCCGCCACGCGCTCCGGAACGCGCTCCTGCCCGTCATCACCATTGGGGCCGCTCAGCTTGGGGCACTTCTGTCGGGCACGGTGGTCACCGAGAAGATCTTCGAGCGACCTGGCCTCGGGACCCTGTTCCTGGAATCGTTCTTCGCGCGCGACATTCCTGTCGTACAAGGCTGCGTACTCGTCATCGCCGTGATCTACGTCGGCGTGAACCTGCTGGTCGACCTCACTTATGGCCTGGTTGATCCCCGTGTGAGGCTCTCGTGAAGCGCGCACGGGCATCGCTTGCGCGAACCCCGATCGGAGTCGTCATCGTCGTGGTGTTCTTCACCCTGGGCTTGGTGGGACCTTGGATCGCGCCCTACGATCCATTGGCCATCGACCTTGCGCACGAATACGAGCCCCCGTCCTCCGCGCACTGGCTTGGCACGGGGGACAACGGAATCGACATCCTCAGCGCATTGCTATTCGGAGCGCGTTTGGCGGCGATCGTCGGCTTGGTCGTCGTTGGGATCTCGGTGGTCGTCGGCACGTTGCTTGGGACGTGGGCGGGATACTTCGGACGGATGACGGACCACGTGATCACGGGGATCGCGGACCTCGTTCAGGCGTTTCCCGCGATCGTCCTCAACATTGCCGTCCTCGCCCTCGTCGCGCGCCCGGGGCTCGGTCATCTGATCGTGGCCCTCGCGATCAACGGGTGGGTTCTCTACGCGCGCCTCGCCCGAGCAGAGACCCTATCCCTCCGGGAACGCGAGTTCGTGGAGGCGGCGCGGGCGCTCGGTGTCCCGACGCGGGACGTGCTGCGCAAACACGTGATTCCGAACCTCCTCGGTCCCCTGGTCATTCAGGCCACCACCGGACTCGGCGTGATCATCCTCGCGGAGTCCACCCTCTCGTTCCTTGGCCTCGGGCCGGGAAAGGCGGTGTCGTGGGGCGCGCTCCTCGACCAAGGAACCAGTGTTCTCTTGCGATTTCCGCATGTTGCACTGTTTTCCGGCGGGGCGATTGCGCTCACCGTGCTGGGGTTCAACCTGACTGGCGACTGGCTTCGGGACCGCCTGGATCCACGAGCCCGATAGTCCTCGTGCCTGAACTCCCCGACATCGAACTCTATCTCCATGCCCTGCGACCACGGGTCGTGGGCGAGGTGCTCAACCGCGTGCGACTGTCATCGCCGTTTCTGGTTCGGAGTGTCGATCCACCGATAAGCGCGCTCGCCGGCCGGCGAGTGGCGCACCTCGACAGACTCGGAAAGCGGCTCGTGTTCGCGTTTGACGGGGATCTCTTCGCGGTGCTGCATCTGATGATCGCAGGCCGACTTCGATGGAAGCCGCCTGGCGCCAAAGTGCCCGGCAAGGTGGGACTCGGTGCGTTCGACTTCGACCGCGGCTCGCTCCTGCTCACCGAAGCCAGCAAGAAGAAGCGGGCGGCGCTCTTCATCTGCCGAGGAGAGGAATCGCTCCGGGCCCACGACCCCGGAGGGATCGAGCCACTACAGGTCGACTTCGATGCGTTTGCGGCGGCTCTGACGAAGACCAACCACACGGTCAAGCGCGGCCTCACCGACCCACGGATCTTCAGCGGAATCGGCAACGCCTACTCGGATGAGATCTTGCATCGGGCGAAGCTCTCGCCCGTGATCTGGACCCAACGGTTGGACCGAACCCAGCTCCGCGCCCTGTATGCGGCCACCCAAGAAGTCCTGCGCGAATGGGTCGCACGGCTTCAGGAACAAGTGGGGGACGGCTTTCCCGAGAAAGTCACCGCGTTTCGGCCCGAAATGGCCACGCACGGGAAGTATGGAAAGCGGTGCCCGGTCTGTGGCGATCCGGTTCAGCGCATCGTGTACGCCGACCGCGAAACCAACTACTGCGCGACTTGCCAGACCGAGGGAAGGCTCCTCGCGGATCGGTCGTTGTCGCGCATGCTGAAAGGCGACTGGCCTCGCTCACTCGAGGAGCTGGAGGCCCTCAAGAAGGGTGGGCACTAGGGCGAATTCGCCCTACAAACGATCGTTCATGCGCCTGTCGATCCGACCAGAAGACCGCCGCAACCTGACCGTGGGCTTCGTGGGGCTCTTGGTGATCATGGTGGCTCACATCATGATGGAGACCGCTCGGGACGCGCTCTTCCTGACCAGCCTCCCGGCCACCCAGCTTCCGTGGGCCTACCTGGCCATCGCACTCCTCGCGATTGTCGAACTCAAAATACACGAGCACGTCATGCGGCGGGTTCGGGATCGACGGCAGCTCCTCTCCCTCACCCTCCTCACGGGGTCGTTGATCACCGTCGGCTTCTGGGCCTGGATCGAGGACCTCGGCCTTTGGGCGCCGTTTGGGTTCTACGTGTGGACCGGGCTCCTCATCACGATCGTGCTGATCCAGTACTGGCTCCTCCTCGACGACGCGGTGACGGTGACCCAGGCCAAGCGCATCTTCCCGGCGATCGCGGCCGGCGGTGTGACGGGCGCGATGCTCGGGGCGTTCGCGGCAGAGCGCCTGCTTCGGTTCTTTGCTCCCATCGACCTCGTGATCGTCGCCGCGGTCGTGCTGGCGTTCGCGTCCGCCACCCCGTTCCTCTGGAGAATCGGCGTGGGGGCACCGTCGGCTCCCAACTACGACCGTGAAACCGCTTCGGTCGGCTGGCTGCTCGGCGACAGCTACTTGTCGCGCATCCTATCGGTCGTTTTGCTCGGCACAATCACGCTGACGATCGTCGATTACGTGTTCAAGAGCACGGTCGCGAGTCAGATTCCCGCGGAGGGTCTCGCGCCGTTTTTCGCGCGCTTCTACCTCGGCCTTAACTCCGTTGCGCTGGTCATCCAGATCGTCGGTGCGGGGTGGTTGCTCCGTGGGTTCGGCGCCCACCGGAGCTCCGCGCTCTTGCCGGCCATGCTGATGGGCGGTGCTCTGGGCCTCGTCCTTGGCAACGTGATGGTGTTTGCGATCGCCCTAAAAGCGTTCGACGGAACCCTACGGCATACGCTGTATCGAGGCGCTGTCGAGGTTCTCTACCTCCCGCTCGACAGCGAACGTCGAGAACGCGCCAAGGGCATCATCGACGTGTTCGGTCATCGGGTCGGGCAGGCGCTCGCGTCGGTCCTGATCATGGCATTGGTGGGATTGGGCCTGACGTCCCGGCAGTTCGGGCTCGCCCTGTTCATCCCGATCGCCCTGTGGCTCATGAGCATCTTCGGGACACGGCAGCGCTACATCGAGCAGTTTCGGTCTCGTCTCCGCCAGGGCGCCATCGACACGACCCTCGAGCTCGAGGCGCTCGACCTTCACTCGCTCGAAACCCTGCTGACCGCCCTCAACAGTGAGCGCGACGAAGAAGTCCTCGCGGCAGTCGAGGTCTTCAGCACCCACGGTCGCGAAGACCTCGTGCCGGTATTGGTGCTCTACCACCCGGCCAAGGCGGTTCGAATCCGTGCTCTCGAGGCGTTCTCCGAAGCCGGGGATCGCCGGTTCGTCCCGATTGCCCATCGCATGTTGAACGACGACGATCCCGATGTGCGAGCAGCCGCCCTGCGAGCGCTCACGGCGGTCGACCCGGACCAAGCACTGCTCGAGGAGAAGCTCGATACGGAGGCCTCGATCGTGAGGGCCACGGCTCTGATTGGGCTGCTGTCGATCAATCCAACGTCGAAGGCAGACCAGCTCGTCGAATGGGTGAAGAGCGGTTCCGCGCGAACCCGACGTTCGCTCGCACAAGCGATCCGACACGAGCAAGGCGCGGTCTTCCATGAAGCCCTGACCGAACTCGTGCAGAGCGACGACATCGATGTTCGCCTCGAAACGCTGGCCGCCATGGCGCACAACCCGGACCCGAGATACCTCCCCCATCTGCTGCCACTGTTGGGGGTCTCAGAGCTCCGAGAACCCGCAAGGCAGGCGATGGAGGCGATCGGTTCGCCGGCGCTCGCGTATCTCGACGATGCGCTCGGGCACCGCGCCACGGACCGGAAAGTCCGAAGGCGCATCCCGAACACGATCATTCGGTTCGACGCCACAGAGGGTGCCGAAATCCTGATGCGTCATCTCGTATCCGAGAGCGACGCACGGGTGCGACTCCAGATTGTCCGGGCACTCGGTCGGCTCCAAAGCCGCCATGGGCCGGTGCACCTCGACCCTCAGATACTCGGCGAGCAACTCCGTGAGAACCTCGGACGAGCCGTGAGGCTGGCGACCTGGCGTGTCGCGGTCGAACGGCACTCGACAGAAGGGCACGAGTCGGGCGTCGACGACTCGGAGTTGCTCGGCGTGGCCCTGGCCGATAAAGAACGGGCCTGCCTGGAGCGCGCGCTCTCCATCGTCGGGCTGCAACATCCGAGCGAGAACTTCGCACTGGTCTGGCGCGGGCTTCGGAGTGACGACAAGGGCCTCCGTGCCGCAAGCATCGAGGTGATCGAGGCCACGCTGAGTGGCGCCACCCGCGACGCCGTCCTCGCACTCGTCGACCATGGCGAGACGCCCGAGCGCCGAGCGAGACTCGCGGCCCTGGCACTCGGACAACCGTCGTCGCTCCTCTCGTATGCGGACGCCGTGCTGGCGATGACAAAGGACTCGAGCGAGGTGATTCGGAGTATTGCGGCCCATCACGCTGCCGCACTCGGCGTGAGCCCCGCGCCCGAACCACGAATCTTTCCGAAGGGAGTGCCCGAAATTGCCTGAACCGGCCTTGGCAGGGACGACCGAGATGGACCGCTTCCAACGGTTCCTGTTCCTCCGGACGTTCCGGGGGCTCGCGGAGCTCTCTCCCGACGTCGCGCGCGTGGTCGCCGCCAATACCCGGCAACGGACATTCCGGCCGGGGGACTACTTGTGTCGTCGAGGCGCACCGGCGCTCGAGATTCAATACATCGTGTCCGGCGACTGTGAGATCGTGCGAAACGGCGTCTCGGTTCGGAAGTTCGGGCCGAACAGCGTGGTCGGAGGCGTCAGTGCACTCGCCGAGGGAGAAGAAGGATACGACTGCATCGCGCTCTCGGACATGGTGACCTTGGCACTCGCCAGCGAGGACGGACAAGAGATCTTCGAAGAGTACTTCGTGCTTCTGAGGCAGGTCCTGCGCTTTACGAGCGTGGAAGTGCTCGGCGCTCGGCGCCAGCTCGGACCAAGCGCAGGGTTCGGCCCGCCCGGCGATCCGTTTCCTTTCCCCGATCGACCGTTCGATCTGGTCGAGCGAATGGCGTTCTTGCGCAAGACCCTTTCGTTCGGTGAGAGTGAGATCGACGGGATCGCGGACCTCGCAAGAGGTGTTCAGGAAGTCCATCTGCGAAAAGGCGAAGTGGTCTGGCAGGCCGGCGATCGAAGCACCTATTTCTTGTTGCCGCTTCGGGGGCTGGTCGACTGCAATGCCACCGAGCCGACTCAGCATTTTCGTTTGGGGCCCGGCGACTCGGTGGGTTCGATCGGCGTGGTGTCGGGCGAGCCGCGGTGGTTCACCGCAGAGGTGGCCGAAGACTTGGTCGCGTTCCGAATCGACGTCGACGTGCTGTTCGAAGTCCTCGAGGATCACTTCAGCATGGCGATTTCGCTTCTCCGAGGGATGGCGGGAGCAATCCTTCATTTATACGACAAAGAATCCGAGCTCAAAGCTTGAGGCCTTGATTTTATTGAGTTAATTACTTTCTTGAACCTGTTATTTTGTTCAGTATACTGGGTGGTCCCATGTCTTCCGGGACCCTCGATGCCAATGTGATCACACTCGAGACCAAGCTCGACGGTCACGCTTCACCTGCCGCCCTGGGCACGCTGTTACCCGCCGCACGGTTGGTCGAAGTGTCGGGACAACATGCCTGCGCACGGACCACCACGGCCGTGTCGTGCGTGATCCACGCACAGTCTCGCGGCGATCTCGTCGCGTGGGTTCAACCACGAGATGGGGCACTGTTCCCGCCGGACCTCGCCGTGGCCGGCGTCGATTTAGACGCATTGGTGGCGATCCACGTTCCGCGCCATGACGGCCCTTTGGCGTTGGTTCGTGCCGCAGAATGGCTCGCACGATCGGGAGCGTTTGGGCTCACCGTGATCGACCTGACCGACTCCACACCGAGCGGTTCTTCCGCAAGCTGGCAAGGGCGTCTTCAAGGCGTGTTGCGGCAATACGATGGGCGCATCTTGTTGCTCACTTCGAGTTTTGATCACGAACCCTCATCGGGCCCGTTGGTGGGGCTCCGCGTCGAACCCCAGCGAGGCTCGTTTCGTCACGGCCACTTCGAAGTAAAGCCTCGTATCCTCAAAGACAAAGTCGGCTTGATCAACCCCATTGGCGCTACAAGGCCCATGGCACCCGCAGGGTTACGAGGTGCCCTGTGAAGCGAATCGCTTGTGTCCTTTTGCCAGTGCTGCCGGTGCAAATCGTGCTTCGGCAAAAGCCGCATTGGTATGGTTCTCCCATAGCCATCGTCGACGACCCAGGCCCTCATGGCCGTATCACGCACCTCAATGCACTCGCACGGACGCTTCGCTTACGCGTAGGCATGCGGCAATCGGTCGCGCGGGATCTCGTGCCTCAACTACACACCGCGGTCGTATCACACGAAGAGATCAACGGTGTGATGGGAGAGCTCGTCTCTTCTTTGCAAACCTTCTCCCCCAAAGTCGAAGCAATCGACCACCCTGGTGCGTTTCACCTCGATCCAGAAGGCCTGCGGCGGCTCTACGGAGGGTATCGCAACTGGGCGACCTGCATTCATCGTTACTTGCGCGCACGTCATTGGCGTAGCGCCATCACGGTGGGCTTTCACCGTTACCGTTCTCTGGCTGTCGCAACACTCGATACCGGGGTCACCATCCTTCAAAGCGCCGCGCAAGAAACCGAACGATCCAACCAAACACCACTCGGTGAGTTCGACCTGCCTGGAGACGCTTGCGAGAACCTTCGAGCGTTGGGAATCGAAACGCTTGGGGATCTCTTGGCGCTTCCTTCAGGAGAGCTTCACAGCCGCTTTGGCGAAGCAACGAGACGGCTCCACGATCGTTTCTCCGAAGGGCTGCAGTTGCCCATTCAACCGCACGTATTCGACGACCCGTCACGCATCTCGTTTCAGATCGATCCACCCGACGACGACCAGCATCGCTTGCTGTTCGCGATCAAGGGAGCACTTCATTCTCTGTTACATCAGGTTCGTGCGCGTGGGCAGGCGGTCGAATCACTCTCGCTTTCGTTCCATCTCGAACGGGCTCCTTTGCATCGGGAACGCGTCGCACCAGCGTCTCCCATGGTTGATCTGATGCTGTTGCTCGAGCTCATTCGGCTCCGTCTAGGCGAGATCAAGCTGGCAGGCGCCGTCGAAGAAGTCGAGATCGTCGCCCAAACCGTTCGCGCGCAGTCCGAGCAAAGCGCTTTGCCTGGGCATCAGTCGGTGCTCGATAGGGGTGCGGCGCATCGCGCCCTTGCGCGAATCCGGGCCGCATACGGTGAGCAATCGGTGACCAAGGCTTCTCTTCGAGAGGCCCATCTACCTGAGGCTTCATTCGCGTGGGAGCCGATCCAACAAACCGCACTCCCCACAAACGCGCGTTTAGACAACCCGGCCATGGTTCGTCGCGTATTCGCTAGGCCAAAACCCCTTGCGGCGCGCAAACCGACACAGCCCGAAGAGGGGCCATCCCTCTCGAAAGATCAATCGATCGAGCATTTGTACGGCCCTTACCGTGTGAGCGGTGGTTGGTGGAAGCGCCTCGTCGAGCGGGACTACTACTACGCCGAAACCGATCATGGCGACTTGCTCTGGCTCTTCTACGACCGCCCTCGCAAACGTTGGTTCCTCCACGGAGTACTGGATTGATTTCACGATGGGCACGTACGTTCCGTTGTGGGTCAAGACGAACCACAGCTTCTTAGAAGGCGCGTCTTTCCCTGAAGAGCTGGTCGACCGCGCGCATGCTTTGGGGTTTCCCGCGGTCGCGATCACCGATCGAGATGGCGTCTATGGCCTCGTCCGTGCCCACATGCGTGCCAAAGACCTCGGCATACGCGTGATCGCGGGTGCACAACTCGCACTCGACATCAACGACGTGTCGCATCCTGTCGTCGCACTTGCGAAATCACAGATTGGCTACGCTGGCCTCTGTCGCGCGTTGTCTCTAGGCCATGCGCGTTGTGACAAAGGTGAAGCCAAAGTCCTCATCTCGGATCTCGAAGAGGTACGCGACGTGTTCTTCTTGAGCACGACGCCACAAGCGCTTCGTTCGTTGCACGAGAAGCACGGCCCTGCGGCATCGATGGCGTTGTGTACGCGACACCTCCGCGACCACGAACGGCCGAAAGAACGCTTGCTTCGTCAGGAGGCCAAGGCCTTGGGAGCCGATGTGGTCGGCGGCAATGAAGTGCTCTACCACGAGCGGAGCCGGCGGCCTCTACAAGACATTTTATCCTGTATTCGTGGCGGCAAAGTGCTTTGTCAGGCTGGGCACACCATTCGCGCCAACGCCGAGCACCATCTCAAAGACGAGGCCGACATGGCCTTTCTATTTGCCGATGATCCAGCATGCCTGAGACGCACCCTTCACCTCGCCGAGCAGTGTCAGTTCAGCTTGGATGACATCCGGTACCGCTATCCGGACGAACGCCTCCCCAATGGCCAAACCGAACAGAGTTGGCTTCAAGAGCTCACGTACCAAGGTGCACGAAACCGCTACGGCGGCATGATCCCTAGCGACGTTCATGTTCAGCTCGAGCGGGAGCTTACGATCATCCAGAAGCTCGACTACGGCGGCTACTTCTTGACGATGCATGAGATCGTTCAGTTCTGCCGCGAGCAACACATCTTGTGCCAGGGGCGTGGCAGTGCAGCGAACAGTGCCGTCTGCTTCTGCCTTGGCATCACGGCAATCGATCCCGTTCGAATGGATCTCTTGTTCGAGCGCTTCTTGAGCATCGAACGCGCCGAACCACCCGACATCGATCTCGACATCGAACACGACCGCCGTGAAGAAGTCATTCAACACGTCTACGAGAAGTACGGCCGCCGGCACGCCGCAATGGTCGCCAACATCATTCGATACCGCATTCGTTCGGCCGTGCGCGACGTGGGTAAAGCGCTTGGTTTGCCACGAACTGATCTCGAAGCGGCGACCCGCTTGTTGCGTCATCGAGACGACGTCCTCAACCCCGAACTCCTCCGCGAGGCCGGCCTCGATGGGAACGCCCCCGCGACGCACCATCTGTGGTCGTTGGCATCACAAATACTCGATTTTCCAAGGCATTTGTCGATTCATCCAGGAGGCTTTCTGCTTGGTCATCGACCCGTCGACGAGGTCGTCCCGATCGAGCCGGCCACCATGGACAACCGCACCGTCATCCAATGGGACAAGTACGACGTCGAGAACCTTGCCCTGTTCAAGGTAGATCTCTTGGGCCTCGGTGCATTGACCTGCATCCACCATGCGTTCGATCTCCTTCACGCACACAAAGGCCAATCGATCGAGATGGCCACGGTCCCTGCCGAGGACAAAGCCACCTATGACATGGTGTCGGCGGGCGATACCGTCGGTGTTTTCCAGATCGAAAGTCGGGCTCAGATGGCCATGCTCCCCCGTCTTCGGCCACAGACGTTCTACGATCTCGTCATCGAAGTGGCGATCGTGAGGCCCGGACCCATTCAAGGAGACATGGTGCATCCGTATCTTCGGCGTCGCAAAGGCGAGGAACCGATCGATTACCCGCACGCGAAGCTCGAACGGATCCTCAAGAAGACGCTCGGTGTCCCCATCTTCCAAGAACAAGTCATGAAGCTTGCGGTCGAAGCCGCCGGCTACACACCGGGCGAAGCAGACCAGCTTCGTCGCGACATGGCGGCATGGCGAAAATCGGGACGAATCGAGCAGCACCGGACCCGCATGATCCCTCGGATGCTCGACCAAGGGATCCCCGAAGAGTTTGCCGAGCGCGTGTTCTCACAGATACGTGGGTTCGGTGAGTATGGCTTCCCTGAAAGTCATGCCGCTTCGTTTGCGTTGCTGGCGTACATCACAGCATGGCTCAAATGCCACCACCACGAGGCTTTCACCTGCGCAATCCTCAACGCTCAGCCCATGGGGTTCTACAGCCCAGCCACGCTTGTCGAAGATGCGAAGCACCATGGTGTCGGAGTCTTGCCGGTTCACATCAACAAGAGCCGATGGGGCTGTTCCCTCGAGCCAACTAGAGCCCGAGAGCAGCGTTCTTCTTGGTCCGTCAGAATGGGCCTTCGCTACGTGAAGGGGCTTGGAGAGGTCGAGCGTGAGAAGATCGAACGCGTCGGCGGCCCCTTTCCAAATCTTGCAACGTTCGTACGTGACACCGAACTCAACAGAAAAGCACTCCACGCGCTTGCGGAAGCGGGCGCCTTCGAGTGCTTCGGTCTCAATCGACGGGACGCGATCTGGCAGGTCCGGAGCCTCTCACGGTTCACGCATGACTCTCTTCCGCTCGAACCCGCACCGAGTCAGATCTCATTCGCATCGCTGGCCCGCGAAGACGAGGTGATTTGGGATTACCGTTCTAGCCACCACAGTACACGGGGTCACCCGATGAAGGGTCTTCGACAGGTCCTCGAGACTCGCAACGTTCCGAACGCCGAGACCATCCGTGAAGCAAACCACGGTACAGAGACGAGCTACGTCGGCTTGGTGATCTGTCGGCAAAGGCCAGGAACGGCTTCAGGGGTGACGTTCTTCACGCTCGAAGACGAAACGGGTTTCGTGAACGTGGTGGTATGGCGAAAGGTGTTCGACCAGTACGCAACGGTCGCCAAGACCGCAACTCTTCTTGGCATCACGGGCGAGATTCAGAAGGCCGACGGTGTCGTGCACCTCATTGCGCGCTCACTTTGGGTTCCCGATGTGACCTTGAGCGAGCATCCGCGAAGATCGCGTGACTTCCACTGAACGCGCGCCCTTCACGTGCCGAGCGCAAGTTGGGCAAGTTGGACTACCCAGTATGCTTCGATCGCAAGCTGCACCGAGAAGAACGTCACGCGCGCCGTGATCGCCACGTCGCTCGTCGACAAGAGGTGCGTGGTGGTCTGAAGAACCCGTGCCCCGAGCACCCATAGCGCCAGCGGATCGGTCACATCGGCATGCCCCGTAGCGATCGCCGTCAGCACAATCACGCCAAATATCGGTAGATTCTCGGTGCAGTTCAGATAGGCGCGACACAGGCGCATGTGGAACGGTGAAACGTCCGAGCCGTCGGGCTTGAAGCTAGCGCTCTCTCGCTTGTTGACGAGGTAGATCCAGGATCGCAACGTAACGATCGTCAGGACCACCAACAGTGTCCAGCCACAGAACCCAATCAGGGCGAGCGCCGAGTTCGACATCATGACCTCCAGTCAACGAAAACTGTCACTCGAGTTGCATCTCCGGCTCTTCGCGTCGCGGGTGAAGGTCTTCGCGCGCAATCGTCCGAACGCAAGCGTTCCAACGTAAAATCGGGTCGTCGACGCCCGCCGGCTTCAGGCCTTCGGCGCGCTGGTAGTGCATCATCGCTTCGTGTAGCCCCTCGTACGCGAACGTTCGCGCGATGCCGCCTTGTGTGAGATGAGCACGCCCTTGACGTTCGGCCACGAGGCCCGCGTAGTACTCACGCTCGTACTCGGTCGAGAGACGCGCCACTTGCTCGAGCGCCCGCCTCGCAGCGTGCGAACCTCCGCCACCGACGAACTGGTCGGTCAGTGCCAGAATCAAGGTGATCCGCGCACGGGTATTGGAGTCATCGACGGCCAGAATGTCGAGCGAGATGCTCTCTGCCTGCTCCGGATCGTTGAGAAGACGGTAGTGCTCGGCCCTCTCGACTGCGCGTTCGATGGCGTCGTGTGAGATGGTCTTCAGCGCGAAGCGTTCTGCCATGCTGCCCTCCGCTAGTCGCTCGTGTGCTCTTCCGAGCGTGTCTTGGTTCGCAGTCTACGCCCGGCAAAGAGTCGCGCCACCCGCGCAAGCGGGTCGTAGTATCGATCGACTACGCGCTCTTTAAGGGGAATGATCCCGTTGTCGGTGATGTTGATGTGCTCGGGGCACATCTCAGTGCAGCAGCGAGTGATGTTGCACATGCCCGAACCGTACTCCTTCTTGATCTCTGGAACGCGGTCGTCGTCATCGAGCGGGTGCATCTCGAGGCTCGCGAGCCGGACCATGAACCTCGGTCCGACGAACACGTCCTTGCGATCCCGGTCTCGCACGACGTGGCAAACGTCTTGGCACAAGAAGCACTCGATGCACTTGCGAAACTCCTGAACACGGTCGACGTCTTCTTGGTACATGCGGTGTTCGCCGTCGTTGCCACGAGGCTTTGGCCTGAACGGAGCAATGCGCTTGTTCTGTTCGTAGTTCCAGGAAACGTCGCTGGCCAAATCCTTGATGACGGGAAACGCCTTCAACGGCTGGACGGTGATCGTTTCGCTCGGCTGGAAGACATTCATGCGCGTCATGCAGGCAAGCCGGGGGCGCCCGTTGATCTCCATGCTGCACGACCCGCACTTGCCGGCCTTGCAGTTCCAGCGGATCGCCAGATCGTTGGCTTGGTTCGCCTGAATGCGATGGAGCACGTCGAGCACGACCATTCCTTCATCGACTTCTTCATCGTACTGCTGGAAGTCGCCTCCTTGGGAGTCCCCGCGCCAGATCCGGAACGCTCGCTTGCTCATCCTATCTGCCCTCCTTCGAGTTCTTCGAGTGTTGCGTGCGCAATGGCCGCGAGCTGGGCGGGAGGCTCGGGGCGTTCCACCTTCTCGACCTGCATCTCGCCGTTCGGGCCCTTCCGGGAGACGATGTTGAACTTCGCGCACTCCTCGCGTTCACCTTCAAAATCAAGGCGCGTGTGGGCACCGCGGCTCTCTTCGCGCATGTGCGCGGCGCGCGCGACGGCCTCGCCGACGATCAAGAGCGACTGGACCGAAAGCGCTTCGTGCCACCCCGGATTGTACTGGCACGCACCGAGGGCTTTGAGGTTCTTGGCGCGACCCTTGAGGACACCAAGCTCCTCAACAGCCTTCTCGAGCTCGGAACCCGTGCGGACGATGCCGACGTTGTCGCTCATCACTTCCTGGATCGCCTCGTGGAGGAGGTAGGGGTTCTCGCCCGACTCTCGGTTGAGAATGTCGGTTGCCGCCCGATAGGCGGTCATGATCTGGTCGTCGTCGGCGCGAGGGGTTGAGGAAAGCTCGCCGAGATACTTGGCCACGCCCTCACCAGCCAGCTTCCCAAAGACGATGAGGTCGGAAAGCGAGTTGCCGCCGAGGCGGTTGGCGCCATGGAGACCGGCTGCGCATTCGCCACACGCGAAGAGACCGGGAACGTTGGTCTGCTGGGTGTCAGCGTCGACGCGGATACCACCCATGAAGTAGTGGAGGGTCGGCCCGACCTCCATGGGCGTGGCGGTGATGTCGACTTCGGCCAGCTCCTTGAACTGATGATACATCGAAGGAAGCTTGCGCCGTATGTAGTCGGCTGGGCGGCGCGACGCGATGTCGAGGAACGCCCCCCCATGCGGTGACCCGCGACCCGCTTCGACTTCGGCACGGATGGCGCGCGCAACCACATCTCGAGTCAAGAGCTCGGGCGGACGACGAGCGCTCGAATCGTCGGGCCAACGATCGGCTTCCATGATGGTGTCGGCGGTCTCGGCCGCGAAGCGCTTCGGGATGTAGTTGAACATGAAGCGCTCACCCTTGTTGTTCTTGAGGATGCCGCCATCACCCCGAACGCCTTCGGTCACCAACGTGCCGCGAACCGAAGGAGGCCACACCATGCCGGTCGGGTGGAACTGAGTGAACTCGAGGTCCATCAGCTCAGCGCCGGCTTCATACGCCAGTGCCGCGCCGTCGCCCGTGTACTCCCAAGAGTTGCTGGTCACGAACCATGCTTTGCCGCCTCCGCCCGTCGCCATGATCACGGCCGGAGCGCGGAACAGGACGAAACGCCCCGTGTCGCGCCAGTAGGCGGCGACGCCGGCAATCCGGGCTCCGTCCAGAAGGAGGCGCAGCGCGGTGCACTCCATGTGAAAGTGAATCCCGTGATGAACCCCGTGATCTTGAAGGGTGCGAATCAGCTCGAGGCCCGTGCGGTCACCCACGTGCGCCAGCCGAGGATACCGATGGCCACCAAAGTTGCGCTGGCTGATGAGGCCTTCGGGGGTGCGGTCGAACACCGCGCCCCACTCTTCGAGCTCTCGGACTCGCTCTGGCGCCTGTTTCGCATGGAGCTCCGCCATCCGCCATTGATTGAGGAACTTCCCGCCGCGCATCGTGTCGCGAAAATGGACCTTCCAGTTGTCTCGTCGATCGACGTTGCCGAGGGAGGCCGCCATTCCACCTTCCGCCATGACGGTGTGCGCCTTGCCAAGGAGACTCTTCGAGATGACGCCGGTGTTGAGACCCCGTCCGCTGCACTCGATCGCCGCGCGAAGTCCGGCGCCCCCGGCGCCGATGACCAGGACGTCGTGTTCGAAGGTTTGAATCTCGCCGACGTCCATTCCTGCTCAGTTCACCCAGGTGTTCAGATCCGTGATGACGCCCATGGACACGAGACGGACGTAAAGGTCGCTGAAACCGACCCAAAAGAGGCTCATCCACGCGAACCGCATGTGACGCTCGTTCAACCAGGTCGACTTCTTCCAGGCGCCGTACCGAAGGGTCTGCTTCCCGCACGACATGCAGTCGAAACCGCCGCCGACGAGGTGCCTAAAGGCGTGACAGCCAAAGGTGTACCCTGCGAGCAGTGTTGCGTTGACCAGCAGGACGATCGACCCGACGCCCACCCCGAACTGACCATCCCGGAAGAACGCGATGAATGCGTCGTAGTACAGGATGAAGATGTAGAGCACGGCAAAGTAGAGCGCGTACCGGTGCAGGTTCTGGAAAACCAGCCAGGCGGTTTCGCCGCGATAAGTCCGCTTCTCCACGACTGGGTTGACGGCGCACGCAGGGGGGGAACCCGTAAAGGCGCGATAGTATGCTTTGCGGTAGTAGTAGCAGGTGAACCGGAACGCCCCGGGGAACAACAGAATGAGGAGCGCGGGCGACACCGGCAGGAAGCTCGGCCACCAACTCGGCCACGCCCCGATCCAGGCGTGGGAAAGCGGCGCAGCGCCCGCAACTGTCGTGTCGCTCAACAGAACGGGCGAGTAGAACGGGCTGAGGTACGGGTCTGCGTAGTAGTGGTCCCCTTGGAACGCCGCCCAGGTCGCGTAGACGACGAACGCCATCAGGCCAACAAACGTGGCCGAGGGGCCGACCCACCACCGGTCGGTACGTATCGTGGCCGCCGGTCCCGCGGGATAACCGCCGACGACGTTCAGCTGTCTGGTCGTCATGAGTTCGGCGGACTATACCGAACCCGAAGAGCGGCTACCAAAGGTTTCGTTCGCTGTATTCGGACACGCGTTGCGGGCCGCAGTGTCAGGTGAGACGCGGAAGCGGACCGCTGAGCGAGACGTTGCTCGAGCCGTACTGGAGCTGACCCAAGCCGAAGGATTGACGGTTTGTCATGCCCATCGCGTGCATCAGATTCACGTAGAGACGCTCCATCGGGAAGCCTACGTTGCGGCTTCCGCTCCAAGCGACGGTCACGTTGTTGTTCTGTGGGTAGTGGACATAGCGACCCGTCCGGAAGTAGCCCGACGCGCCGCCCCCGATCACGACAGGCACGCGCTCGAGGTCGTGCCCACCCGTCGCGAGCTCGGACAGCCATACGACCGCCGTGTTGTCGAGTAGCGTACCAGACCCCTCCTGTACCGAGTCGAGCTGGTCGAGGAGATAGGCGAAGTGCTCGGCGTAGGTGCGATTGTAGTTCGTCATCCAGTTGATGCCGTTGGTCGTGCCCGTGCTCTCGTCGGATGCATGGGCGACATCTTGGTGCACGTCGATCCCGCCCGGTGCGCCGAACTGGGTCGCCGGAATGTCTTGTGTGACCAAGGTCACGACGCGGGTAAGGTCGCAACCGAGTGCCACCGAGGTGATCCGAGAGAACTGATCGATCACGTGGCCTTGCGCTGCGAAGGTTGGGTCGCACCCGGACACCATCGGCGGTGGCGCGCTGAAGCCGACCTCGAGGTCACGAACCAGCGCTTGGTGTCGCTCGATCTTCTCGCGGTCGGCAGCGTTCACACGAGGCAGGACCGTCGCGAACTCCTCGGCGGCCATGTCGAGAACGCTCCCGCGAGCCTGGCGAATCAGGTCTTCGCGAGAAGGCGTGCTGTTGCCTGGATCGGACGGCTCCGGCGCAAGGCCCATGATGTCGCTAAACGCTGACTGTGGGTTTTGCTCGCGCGGGGCGGGCTGGTTGGCACCGAGGTAGTTGTAGGCGTGTTGGTGGTTGAACCCGTAGACTCGGCTGTCCCAACGACCCGGTTGACCTACCGCTGCGCCGATCTCTTGATCGACCGAGAGGCCACCACCGCGGGCGGTCGAGGCCCCCTGGTAGGCCCAGGTGTTGGTCAACAGATGAGCCTGCGCGATGTGATGACGGTTGTTGTCACCATTGAGCCCGTCCTGCGCAATCCGGTACTCTTCGGCAATGGTCACGGCGCGCGAAAGGCCGTCGACCACGAGAAGCTTGTCCCGGTGACGATGAAGTGGGCGGAGAATTTGGCTGAACTGGCCCTCGCTCATCCCGGAAAGGGAGAAATCATACTCTTCGTTGTCGCGGCCGCTCTGCCTCATGTTCCAGCGGCCCGGGACAGTTCCGTGAGGTGTGATGAAGAAGATCAGGCGCGTCGGCATCGTGCCCTGTGCTGCCGCCGACGACCCAACGCGGAGCGACGGAAGGCACATCGAGCCTGCCGTGAGGCCAAGCGCCGTCAAGAAACGACGGCGATCTAAGATATGCGGAGCGCGACTCATTGACTCAAGATCCCCCTTCGGCGCGAAGCGTGAACTCCGGCCGTGTCACCATGTCGACCAGCATCTCGAGGATGTCGCCGTCGTTATCCCGGAACGCGCGCTGCAAGGCTTCGACTTGGCAGGTGTCCGCCCCCTCCATCGTTCGGCCGTAGGCGTACGTGAACCACTGTTGGACGACACAGTTCTCGACCACGGGGCTTTGCGCCAGAAGCTCTTGAAGCTCGACGGCGCCCTCGTACGATGCGTCGTTGCCGATTCCGTTGGCGAATCCGGTCGCGTCGACCGGCAGGCCGTTGTCGGTGTCCCGGTATATGCCGGCCGCGTCGTAGGCCTCGAAGCCGTACCCAAAGCCGTCGATGCGAACATGACAGGTCTGGCAGTTTGCGGGCGAGACGCGCTCCTCGAAAAGCTCACGGTTGGTCATTGGGCCAGCTCCCGGGTCGGGCTCGGGAGCGGTGAGGTCGGCGTCGGCCGGCGGCGAAAGACGAGGCTCACAAAGAATGCGATCCATCACGAACACACCGCGCAGCGGGGGCGAACCATTGGCTTCGTGAGCGTTGCCCGCGAGAAACGCGATCCGGCTCAAGATTCCGCTGCGCTCCGCCGGGTTGAGTTCCACCTGGCTCCAAGGCTGCGATGGTGCGTTGACCCCGTAGAGCTCCGCGGTGACGTCATCGACGTAGGCGACTGTGCTGGTCAGCAAGTCACGAACGGTCCCGCCATCGAAGATGGTGTTCTCGACAAAGCGGAGTGACTCCTCGCGGGCCGACTGCTTCGCACCCTCGCCCCACATCGGGAACTCACCCGGTAACTTGTCCTCCCCGAGGACCCGATCGAGATACAACCACTGGCGATGAAAGTTGCGGACGGTGGCGCGCGCCCGATCGTCTTGGAGCATTCTGCGCGCTTGCGTTTCGAGTTCGGCAGCGCTTCCGAGCGTCCCTGCTTCGGCGGCGGCGAAGAGGGCGTCATCGGGCATGCTCTCCCACAGGAAGTACGAGAGGCGGTTGGCGATCTCGTATTGACCGAGTTCGAGCTGGCCCTCCGCGACCGGCGCCCCTCCGTACTCGAGGCGATAGAGAAACTGGGGTGATTGCAACATCCCCGCGATCGTGAGTTGCAGGGCCGCGTTGAAGTCGATCGCGGTCCGTTGCTCTTCGAAGAACGCGCTCCAGCGGTCGATCTCCTCCGCGCTCAAAGGACGGCGAAACGCTCGACCCCCGAACACCTCGACGAACTCGCGCCCGCAAGCGGCGGCACCGCCATTCGGATCGCACGGAAGGACACTCGCGCGCGCCTGGAGGTTGGTCGCGGCGTGTTCGCCGAGGTCCATGGCTGCCGTCTCGTAGCGCGTGATGCGCACGTCGGAGGGGCCGAGTGACTTGGCGTTGTTCTCGAAGCTCCCTTCGAGCACGGCGTCGGTCGGCTGTTGCGGCAACGCCGGGACGGAGCCGCCGAGCAGGTCACGGACGGTGTTGTCGTACTCGACGTTGGTCAGACGCCGAAGCGGAGCCGACCCGAGTTCGATGACGCTTGGGTCTTCACAGATGAACTGTTCTTGGGAGCGACCCGGCCCACCGTTGGGGTTGTTGGGATCGCCCGCCCCGAGGATGTCGTCCGGGCCTCCGGCACCGCCGATGATCCCGTCGCAGCCGGCGGCGAGGGCAAGCACGCAGAAACATGCCGTTTTCAGCCAGATCGCCCGCATCCCCTCCTGGTGCATAGAGGATCAGTATTGCGACTCGCGCATCCCGATTGCCAGTCCTAAAGGGTTAAAACAGCGAGCAAAATTCGGCCAAATAGGCATTTATTTCACCCACTTAGGCCAAGACGTAAAAGATTGTCGCCAATCTCCAACAATTGCAACGGGTTGGCTCGGTGCCCGAAACACGCGCGATGGCGGCGCGCCGACTACCCTCACCTACGTGAAACGACTCGCGATGACGCTGGCTGCGGTCGCCCTCGCCGCCGGGGCGATCGGGGCGCACAGCCAGGCATCGGAGCCTGCGTTTCTTGGCGAAGCAGACGCGCCCCGGATCGACTCGTTGCGCGAGGTGGAAGTCGACCGAGTCGTTCGGGGAAAGGGAGGTCGGAGCCTGGCGTTCAAGATTTGGTTGAGCGACGGCACCGTGGGTTACTTCAAGCCGGCGCAGAGCTTCTCTGCGGCCCACTGGTACTCGGAGCTGGCGGCGTACTACTTGGACCGCGAACTCGGACTCGGGCGTGTCCCGCCGACCGTCGGACGCGTGTTCGCTTGGCAAGACTTGCGTCGCGCCGCAGGGGGTGACCCCAGGATCAAGGAGCTCGCGTTCGGCCCGGACAAGACTCTCAAGGGCGCGTTCATCTGGTGGGTCCCCCAACGGCTTGCCCGTTTGCGCTTGGGTCGCCAATGGGAGCGATGGGTTCGCGTCCAACGAACGCTTCCGATCACGCCTTATCAGCGCCCTGTCGACTATCGCGCGGACCTCAACGGGCGCAGCGGCACACGAGAAGCCACCGACCCCGACCGACCACTCGCGGGCCCGGCACCAGACAACGAGCGCGCGGCGGAGCTCTCGGACCTCATCGTGTTCGACTACCTGACTCAGAACGTGGATCGGTGGGGCGGTGGATTCACGAACGTGCGTACGCGGGAAGAGGACGGACCCCTAATCTATCTCGACAATGGAGCGGGGTTTTGGCTCGGACAACAGCGCCTCGGCTTGATGGAAGCCAGGCTCAAGGCGCTCCAGAAGTTCCGGCTCTCGACCGTCGAAGCCGTCCGAAACCTCGACATCGACGCCTTTGCGGCGCGCCTTGCGTCCGATCCGCTTGCTCCGATCCTCAACGAAAAACAGCTTGCGGGCCTGCGAAAACGCCAAAAGGCGTTCCTGGCGCACGTCGATCGAATGGTCGCACGCTTCGGTGAGGCCGAAGTGCTTGCATGGTAAGGTCCCCCGATGACGGGGCGGCTCCGCATTCCGAGTGAGACGGAGCCGCACGCTTGCTGTTGGCTCGCGTTCCCCTACCTCGAGGCCGAGTGGCCCCACAACTTGGCGGCCGCGCAGCGCGAGTTTGCCAGCCTGTGCCGAGGAATCGCCGAAGAGGGTGCCGAACGAGTCCGACTCTTGGTTCGCGACGACCGCGTCCGAGCAACGGCCAGGGATCTGATCGGCGAGTCGTCCGGAGTCGACTACCTCACCGCCGACTACGGGGATTGCTGGTTGAGGGACACGGTACCGCTCCTCGGTCACACGCAGCGTGGGGAACTCGGGGCCCTGAGCTTCCGTTTCAACGGATGGGGTGGGAAGTTCATGATCGACGGCGACGAAGCCGTGGGCGATTGGGTCACGCGCACGAGCAGGGCAAAGGTCGATGCAAGCACGCTGGTGCTCGAAGGGGGGGCACTCGAGTTCGACGGCGCGGGCATGTGCCTGACCACGGAGTCCTGTGCCCTCAACCCCAATCGAAACCCCGGTGCGACGCGCCGTTCAGTGGAAGAAGAGCTATCGCGGCTCGTCGACCTCGACCGAGTGGTTTGGCTCACGACTGGACTCGAGCACGACCACACAGATGGCCACGTCGATATGGTGGCGCGCTTCGCCGCCCGAGGACGTGTGGTCACAACCGCCGCACGACGGGACGATCCCAACTTCGGCGCGCACGGTCGGATCACAGCCGAACTCGCGCAAGCGGGCCTCACATTGATCCTCCTGCCGTCCCCCGGTCGAATCGCGGGCGCGGGGAGCGCACCGTTGCCGGCCAATTACTGCAACTTCTATGTCGCCAACGAGGCCGTGTTCGTCCCGCAATACGGAGTCGCCGCCGACGCCGAGGCCGTGCGCCAGATCGGGGAGGCCTTCGCTGGACGGTCTGTCGTCGGCTTGCCCGCGCGCGAGCTGCTATGGGGTGGAGGAGCGTTTCACTGCGTGACCCAACCACAACCCGTCTGCCCATGAACACGTCCCCGCTTTCGATCGCAGTCGTCCAATGCCGCCTCGATGGAGCCCGAGTAGACAACCTTGCGCGCATCGAACGTTGGATTCGTGAGGCGGCGCGGCGCGGCGCGCAACTCATCGTCACGCCCGAGCTGTTCGAAGGCCGCTACTTCCCCCAACGAAAGCGCGCCGACGACCGAAGCCTTGCAGCGCCCCTCGTCGACCACCCAACGCTTGGCGCGATGCGCGCCCTCGCTCAGGAACTCGAAGTCGTGCTCCCGATCTCGATCTACGAGCAAGACGGAAGCGCGCGGTACAACAGCCTGGTCCCGATCGACGCGGATGGGCGGAGCCTCGGCGTCTACCGGAAGAGCCACATCCCGGACGGCCCCGGGTACGAGGAGAAATTCTACTTTCGACCCGGAAACACGGGGTTTCAGGCCTGGGACACCCAGGTTGGGCGCGTCGGGGCGGGGGTGTGCTGGGACCAATGGTTTCCAGAATCCGCCCGCGCCATGGCACTTCTCGGGGCCGAGGTGCTCCTTTATCCGACGGCGATCGGAACCGAGCCGGCAACCCCCGAACAAGACAGTCGTGACCCGTGGCGCAGGGTCATGATCGGGCATGCAGTCGCCAACGCGACCCCCTTGGCTGCCGCGAACCGGATCGGTGTCGAAGGAGCGTTGACGTTCTACGGGAGCTCGTTCATCTGTGATCACCGCGGAGAGATGATCGCGGAGCTCGGGCGAGAAGAAGAGGGCGTCGCCATCGCAACGATCGATCGCGAAGCGCTCGCGCGCTACCGTGAGAACTGGGAGTTCATGCGCGATCGGCGTCCCGACCTTTACGACACGCTGGTCCACGATGAAGAACCCGATTGATCACGTCTATGCGATCATCGACGACGAAGCCACCGATGATCCGATGGCCCTCTGCACACGCGCCATCGACCGCGGCTGCGTCGCGATCCAACTCCGCGCGAAAACACGCGACGACCACGCCATGATCGCACTCGCGCAACCGATGGCCATCGCTTGCCGCAACGCCTCCATTCGGTTCTTCGTCAACGACCGGACAGACATCGCCGTGTTGGTGGGCGCGACCGGGGTTCACCTCGGCCAAGACGACATGCCCCCAAACGAAGCACGCGCGTTCGCCGCGGACCTCGAAATCGGGGTGTCGACCCACAACCTCGGCCAAGCGATGGAAGCGGATGACGCCGGGGTCGATTGGATCGCGGTCGGCCCGATCTTTCGGACGCAAAGCAAGCGCAACCCGGACCCGGTCGTGGGCCTCGACGGTCTTCGACGGATCTGCCGCCAAGTGCGTCGCCCGGTCATCGCGATCGGCGGAATTACTCCCAAAAACTGGGAGAAAGTGATCGACGCGGGGGCGAGGCAGATCGCCGTGATCTCCGCCCTGCCCAAGTTCTTGGGGCCCTGAACGTCGCTCGCTCTGCGATCTTATTGCGCGGTCTCGAAGTACTGGATCGCGGTCTCGATCGCGGCCCCGAGAGCCTGGTTGATCAGGTTGGCAGTCGCGTCTTCGCCGCTTCGCAGCGCTTCGTAGTATCGCTGACGCTCGGTCGCATGAATGACGACGGGCGGGAATCCCGCTCGCATGAGGATCAGGTTCATCACGAGGCGTGCAACCTTCCCGCTGTGACGCGGGAACGGGTAGATCTGCAATAGCTGGTGATGGGTCTTGCTCGCCATCCGGACCGGGTGCATCGACTTCTTGGTCTCTGGTTCGCCGAGCCACTGAACGAGCTGGCGCATTCGGTAGCTGATCTTGTCGGGTTGCGAGATCTCGTGGAAGTACAGCCGGTGCAGGGGCATGTCCTTGCGGTACTTGGGCGGACCCTTTCCTTCGAGCTCTTCCGGGGCGAGCTGCGCGAAGAGTTTCTTGATCACGTCGAGGTTGATGGTGAACCGACGGCGGGTCGACATCTCGCGAATGATCTCGATCGCCCCCATGTGGTTCCGGATCTCGTCGTAGACCGGGATCAGTGTGGTGTCGGTGACGACTTGATCTTCAAACGCGGCCTTGAGCTCCTCCATGGAGTACACGACGCCTTCGAGCGCACTGTCGTGGTAGATCCATGCGATGTCGAAGCGCTCCTGGTACTCCTTGCGCACGTCTTCGCCGGCTGATTCCATCAGCTGCTGCAGCAGTGCGACCCGCTCCTCTAAGTTCGGACCTTGAAGCGCTTGGACCAAGAAGTTCCTCCACCCCGAGCAAGCGCCCCTGGGGTACGCCGCGCGGCCGGCGAAACTAACAGCGGGGCCCGAGGCAGTCAACCGTGGGGGATCGCGGGGCGTGCCAAAGGCCGCGCCAGGCCCAAAGAGGGGTTTTTCTCAGTTTAGGGCTGCGGAAATCGCCCCGCGAAGGTCGGATTTGCCTGGAACTCCGCTCTTGGCCCACTTCACCATCCCGTCGCGGCCGACGACGACGATCGTTGGAAGCATCTCCACCGAATACAGCCGTTGGGCTGTACCGCCCCGATCGTGCAGGGAGGGGAAATCCGTGCCGAACGACAGGTGGGCCGCCTGCAATCTTTGTCGGTCGATCGGCTCGACGTTGATGGCGTAGAACATCACATCGGCGTCTTCGAACTCGTTCTTGAGCGCGTTGAGAATCGGTGTGGAGCGGCGGCACGCTGTGCACCAGCTGGCCCAGAAGTCGAGGACAACGACGTCGCCGGCGAGCGCGGAAAGTGACACCTTGAGTGGGGTGTCCTCTGTCGCCCCGGCAGCCACTGGAAGGACCACCCC
Organism: Myxococcota bacterium; assembly: GCA_039028875.1. Classification (GTDB taxonomy): domain Bacteria; phylum Myxococcota_A; class Polyangia; order Polyangiales; family Houyiibacteriaceae; genus SG8-38. The sequence goes on from JBCCHE010000019.1 coordinate 34,920, forward strand.
CGGCGCCTTCTCGCCGACCAAGGGGAGCTCGGGGCTTCGACCCGCAACGACGTAAACACCGACAAACACGGCTGCCATCGCGATCCATTGAAGCCACTGCCCTCGACGTGGAGAACGCTCGTCCGTCGTCATGCATCCACCAGCGGAAGCTCGATCGTGAAGCGTGCGCCGCCCTCGGGCGCACGGTCGAGCGTCACCTTCCCGCCATGCTCGAGAACCACTTTCTTCACGATGGCCAAGCCGAGTCCAGTGCCTTCGGACTTGGTGGTGTAGTACGGATCAAAGACGCGTTCCCAGCTCTCCTCGGCAATCCCGGGCCCGTTGTCCCGAATTTCAATGAAGGCGCACGCGTCGACCTCATACGCCCGCAAGAGAACTCGGCCCGCACCGGCGGGTTTCGCGGCGTGTACCGCCTGAATCGCGTTCCGCAAGATGTTGTCGACGCCGCGTCGGAGCATCATAGAGTCCATACGCACCAGGAGCGGTTTCGTTGCGCAATGGACGCGCACATCGACTTCCGCTGGCCCGCCATCCCCGATGTCTTCGAGGATTGCCGGAACCGACTCCTCGACGGCATGAACCATCTCTCGAAGGTCCGCTTCGGAAAGGTCGGCCCTCGGGAGCTTGGCAAACGCGCTGAACTCGCCGACCAACCGGCGTAGCGTTGCGACTTCCTCTTCGACGATCGCTCGCGCCCGCTCGAGCTTGTCGCGGTAGCCCGCGTCGTCTCCGTCGTAGGTATCGTCCATCTCCTGAACGGCCAGCTGAATCGGCGTGAGCGGGTTCTTGATCTCGTGCGCGAGCCGCCGGGCGAAGTCCTGCCACGCGCTGATCCGTTGTAGGTACTCGATGCGGGTGCGCGAGTCCCGCAGGTCACGAACCATCTGATTGAAGGCCTGGGTGAGCTCCGTCACCTCGTCGTTCGCCTCGATAGGGACAGTCACTGAGAAGTCTCCAGCACCGAGACGGCGACTCGCCTCGGCCAACACCGTGACACGGTGGGTCACACGCCGCGAAACCACCGCGCCAACCAAGAAGGCAAACACGATCACGAGGAACACCAGCGCCCCAAACACCCAAACGTAGACGTCGGACACCGACGCACTCTTGCGTTGAAGACGTGAGTAGACGTCGGCAGCCGCGCCAGCCTCTTGCAGTTGCTCAAAATAGGTTTCTGCGACGACCACCTCGACGCCGACGCGATAGTTGCGGCCCCGCGCCTTGAGCGACCGCGTCCGAACGGTCGCCCGGGTCGGTTCGGGACCGGTCGCGACGCGGTTCGAAGCCGAGGCGTACGGCTCGTCCCCGCGAAACACTTCGATAGATCTAACCGTTGGATATCGTTCGAGAAGTCCATCCAACAAAGACTCGACCCCGGCCAACGTTTGGCGCTCCCGGAGCTCCGACTCAATCGCCCAGCTGATCGCATCGGCGATCTGCTCGGACCCCTCCCGAAGCGCGATCAGTTGGTCACGACGCGCTTCGACGCCGTTGTTGAGCTCCTGGCCGAATCGCTCGTTGACGCCGACCCGGTACACTTCCCGAAGGGCGCCTTGCGCGAAGAAGATCGCACCCCCCAACGTCACAAGAACGGTGAGGCCAATCGCGAGCAAGATCTTGCGCTCGAATCGACTCAATCGGGGACCTCCGTGTCTGCTCCCCGGAAGAGGATGGTCCGTTCGGCTTCGCAGATTCGACGCCTCACGATGCTCACGGTGATTGGGCCGACCGCGTCGTCACTGCCCGTGGGGCGAATCAGCTCGCGGCATTGCTTGTCGGAGATCGGATTGAACTCAGCGGTCACCGTGAAGTAGATCTGTGCACCGCGGTACGGCACGTACCGCTTGGCGCTGTCTCCAACGAAGAGGCCGCGCACGACGAGACAGCGATCGAGTGCTTGGTCGAGCGATGCGGTGCGTTCCGTCCGGTTGGCGATTCTGACGAGGTATCCGTCGTCCCACAGGTCGCGGGTCACATCGCAACCGAACTGACGCTGGACAATCCGCTTTCGAGAGTCGCTCGCATGGGCCGCGACGGTGACGACCATTCGTTTTCGAAGCGCGCTCTGGAGCTCCTTGCGGACCCGCTCGTCGGCCAAGTGCTTCGCCGAGAAACTGACCGTGGGAATGCCCCTGGACCAGGCGACCTCGACCTTGCGCACGGGCATGTTCGCTTGTCCGCTGGCGCTCGCTGCGAGGAACCAGAACAAGAGTAGGAGCCAGGCCCTCACAGCCGTATGAACCCCAAAATCGTCGAGAAACCGACCTGAAAGACCCCGACACGGGTGTCGAACCGGAACCCGAAGTCGAAGGTGAGGTCGAGGGGATAGCGCGCGGCTCCCGAGAACCCATCAACCCCCAGACGCTGATCTCGGATGTCGGCCAGCGAGTAGAGGCCGATGAGCATGTAGAGGTTGATCTGACGGAGGCCTCGATGCCGGACTCGCTCGTAGACCGGAAGGTCGTACCCGACGTCGATGCGCCACGCGAGCTCGCCGAGGTAGCTGCTCTGAATCGAAGTGCCAAGGAGGTTCGGGGCCCGTCGCCTATCGAGCTGCATCTCGAGAAAACGAGACGGGACGAGGTCTGTGAGGTCCGAAACGTGAAAGAGATAGAAGAACGGTGTGTTGCCGAACGCCGCACCGCCGAACGCGCCGAAACGGATGGTGTGGTTCCACGGAAGGCGCCACCACCGGCGAATCCAAACCTCGAGTTGAAGGTAGTCGTAGTCACTTCCGAGAAACCGGGTGCCGGCGGTCACCGAGCCACGAAGCAGGACCCCCTCGGTCGTGATTCCTGGGTCGTCGCGGCGGTCGAGAATGAGGGCGAACCGCAACGACGACACGAAGCTGCGACCGTCTTCGATCGCGAAGTCGATCGGCGTGATCTCGTTGCCGCGCGGTTCGCTCGCCGCCTCAGGCCGGTTGAGGACGCTGACGATGTCCCCCACCCAGTCGAGCGTGTAGTGAAGGGTCGACGTGATGTCCTTGTCGACCCCGACCATGAAGCCTCCGCGCCGGTAGCGGACCACTGCGCTGTCCACGATCGAGGTACCGGGACACGTCGGCTGCCCGCACGGCACGCTCACGAGAGGGCTCGCGCCGTAGAACTCACGCCCGTTCAAGAAGAACGTGCCGAACCGGATCCCGTACTTGTCCTTGATCCACTTGGGATACCGGAGGTCGAGCCTACCGCCTTGATTGAACTGGCTGACGAGTGCGGTCCCGGAAAACCGAATGCCGAGCCCCGCAAGATTGGTCTCGGTGAGCTTGAAGCCGAGCCACGGGGACAGCTGGCGGTCTCGCGTGGTGTTCAGCACACCCTCGGAGAGCCCGGCCACCAGCTGTTCGATGATGATCGTATTTCGCTCCTCGACGTGAACGACGAGGACGGCATATCCAGGCATCTCGCCGCGCTCGAGACGGATGTCCACCCAGTTGAACCATCCCGTACCCATCAAACGCCACTCGGTCGCCAGGAGCTCCGGCGACTCCGGATCCAGGAACTGCCCAGGCCGCAGCGGAACGAACTTGCGAATGATCCGGGCCTTGGTGCGCTCGTTTCCGATCACCTCGATGCGTTCGAGGATGTACCGCACCTGAGACGAGATCTGACTCGTGGCACGCGAATCGCTTGCGCCACCATACGGGTCCGAGAGCTCGCCTTCCTCGGCGTCGTCGGGTGGCGGCGCAGGAACGACCTCGCCGGGCGTGTAGGGTTCGAGTCGGTCAGTGCTGGGTGGATCCCGGGTATCGGGAGTGCCCGAATCGTAAGACGTCCCGTCGGGCCAGTTGGGCGAATCATCCTGTGCGCCCGCGGACGCGGGCCCCGCCAAGACGACGCTCGCCACCATGAGGAGCATGCACGCCTGACGAAGGCAATTCCGGTGGCGCGCGCCCAGTGCTCGCAATCCCGGTCTCAAGACTGGTCGCAAGCGGCCGCCCACGACCGAGAGACTACTCCAGGGGCGGAAGAGACGCGAGAAGCCAGAGGCAACTGAGCACCACCAGGAAGACGCCGCCCACCCAGCCGAGTGTGCGCCAAAAACCGATCGGTCGTCCGTCGTCTTTCGATTTCACCGGGGTGGTTGTAGCAGATTCTCTTGGGAGTGAGGGAGAATACTCGAGTGCGGTCCAGGACTCGCGAGGGGCCGGGAGCTCATCCGCGTCAGGCCGTCGGACGATCCGGATGGTCGCGTCGTCGTCCCGCTCCATCTTGGGACGGAGGCCCGATATCGGCGTGTCATCCGGTCGGCCGGCGGCTCCGTCGGCCGCGCCCTCCGCACCCGCGAGTAACGCTTCGTAAGCCTCGACAGTCTGGACATCAGTCGGACTACTGAGGTGGGCTGGGGTCTTGTCCTGGAGGGCGGGAGGGAGTGTTTCGCGCGGCGGAGGAACCGCGTCGACGCGGAACGTGCCTTCGGTCCACTCGAGCGCCTCGACGAAATCGGCGGCTGTGCCCCCGTCGATGCTGACGTCCTCGAGCTGCCCTTTGTCGTAGTAGCCGATCGCGAGACGGCCTCTGTGCTCGAGGAGAAGGCGACCCGTCAAGCCCGCGTTCTCGCAGTATCGCATCAGGTCGGGTGGCGGATGCACCCCGAGCGAGCCCCGGCGAGTCGTGTCTGTCCCGCGGGTGACCGGCAGATGGGGTAGCTTCGGGTAGACGGCGAACTCGCCCTCCCGAAGGCTCAGAAGCGCCTCGAGCGCGGCTTCGTTGTCATCGGCCGATTCGCCGTCGGCGACCTGCCCGTGGACCAGTTTGATCGCCCCGGAAGCCGAGGTGCTCCGAAACGCCAACACGCCCGTCGTGCCGATCTCTTCGAGACCTCCGAGCAAGTCGTGAACCCCCTCTTCGGGAATCGCGCCTTCGAATACTGCCTCCGCAACCATGGCTCAAGCAGGTGATTGTCGGCGGGGTTCTTGTCAAGGCGCCGTGTCGCGCAGTGTCGACTGGAAACTTGGAAACCGTGGAAGAACTAAGGAGAAGAACTAAGGAAAAATCCCGCGTTCCGAATACGAGGTGGCGAGGCTCTCGAGGGCCAACGCGTAAGCCGCGATCCGCGGGTTGATCTTGTGCTCGGACGCGTAGAACGTGGTCCGTTGGTACGCGCGACGGATCATGTGCAGGAGCTTTCGTTGCACTTCCTCGAGGTCCCAGTGCTCGCTGTTCCGATTCTGGACCCACTCGTAGTAGCTGACCGTGACCCCTCCGGAGTTGGCGAGCACATCGGGAATCACAGGGATCCCGCGGTCCTGCAAGACCGACTCGCCGACGGGATTGATCGGGCCGTTGGCTCCCTCCGCGACCAAGCGAACTTGAAGCGCGTTGGCCTCTAGCTCGCCCACTTGGTTCTCGAGCGCTGCCGGGATGAAAAGGTCCGCCGCCGTCTCGAAGAACTCGGCGCGTGAGATCGTTTCGCCACGTGGATACCCCTCGATCGAACCATGTGCGCGGACGAACTCCTGGAGCTTGTGCGCGTTGAACCCCTCGTCGTTTCTCAGGTAGCCGGTGTGGTCGCCTATCGCGATCGTGGAAACCCCGAGGCGCGACAAGAGAAGGGCGACGTTCGAGCCGACGTTGCCAAAGCCCTGGACGATCGCCGTCGCGCCTTCGAGGTCGAACCGATGGTCGCGCGCCCACTCCCGGATGCAGTGAACCACGCCCTGACCCGTGGCCTTCTCGCGCCCCTCGGACCCGCCGGCGTTGATGGTCTTGCCGGTGACGACCGCGCGGTGATCGTTCTTCTCGTACGTAGGCCCCGTGTTGATGTAGGTGTCCATCATCCAGACCATCGTCTGGGCGCTGGTGCCGACATCGGGGGCGGGGATGTCGTGCGACGGACCGATGTTGCTTCCGAGCGCATGGGTGAAGCGACGGGTGATTCGGCGGAGCTCATCGACGGAGTGCTCTCGTGGATTGAACTTGATCCCCCCCTTGCCACCGCCGAACGGGATGCCGAGGAGCGAGCACTTCCACGTCATCTGCATCGATAGGGCCTTGAGCTCGTCGAGGGTGACGTCTTGGTGATATCGCAACCCGCCCTTGTAGGGGCCCATCACGTTGTTGTGCTGAATCCGGTAGCCCTTGAAGACGCGATCGTGGCCGTCGTCCATGCGGACCGGGAAATGAACGATCAACTCGTTCTTCGGTTGCGCAAGGATGGCGCGGACGTGGTCGGGGAGCCCAACCACTTCTGCCGCTTGATCCAAGTAACCCTGAACGACTTGGAAGAATGCGAAGCTCTCGGCCGCTGACGACATCGGGCGATGCTACACCGGGCCCAACGCCGTCGCCAGACCAGTGCGCTATAAGCGAAGCACCATGACCCACATCAACCGTATCAAGCCTCAGGCTCTCGCTCTCGTGCTCCTCATCCTTGGTGGCGTTGGATGTACCCAAGTCGACGCCGGCAACCTCGGCGTGGTCACGAAGTGGGGCCAGATCCAACCCGAGCCACTACCGGAAGGAATCTACTTCCGGACCCCACTCAAGACGCAGATCATCAACATCTCGGCGCGCGTCCACAAGATCGAGGCGGACTCCACAGCGTCCTCGAAGGACCTTCAGGTGGTCTCCACGCAGATCGCGCTCAACTATCGGCTGGACGCCTCCCGCATCGTAGAGATCTTTCGGAACATCGGAACGCGCCGCGTCGTCGAATCGACGATCGTCGACCCCGCCCTCCAGGAATCGGTCAAGAAGGCGACCGCGCAGTACACCGCGGAACAGCTGATTACCAAGCGCCAGGAGGTCAAAGAGGCGATCGCCAGGAACATCACCGAGACCCTCGGCAAGAGTGACGTCGTGGTGACCGAGCTTTCGATCACGGACTTCAAGTTCGATCCGCAGTACCAGGCTGCGGTCGAAGCGAAGCAGGTGGCCGAACAGCGCGCCCTCACCGCGGAGAACGACCTCGCCCGCATCAAGGTCGAGGCCGACCAAGCCGAGGCCGTCGCTCGTGGCCAGGCCGGTGCTATGGTCGCGCGCGCCGAAGCAGAGGCGAAGGCACAGGAGCTCCTGAAGCGCACGATCACCCCGGAGATCGTCTACCTGCGGGCCGTCGAAAAATGGGACGGCACACAACCGATGGTCGTCGGGGACGGGGGCGCCATTCTCGACCTCGGTCAGATCAAGAAGGCCTCAGGCCGGTAGGCTCACGCGGGCTAGGTTCTTACGTGCTTCCGAAGCCAGCGATGAACGTACCGTAGATCCAGGTCGCCGGCGCAGTGAACACGAGCGCGTCAACGCGGTCGAGAAGACCTCCGTGCCCGGGAAGGATCCCGCCGCTGTCTTTGACGCCGCTGCTCCGCTTCAACACGGACTCGAACAGGTCACCGGCCTGGCCCGCCACGCCCGCCACCAGGGCGAGGGCGATGGCATCCAACACCGGAAGTTTGGGGATAAAGAGGCTGATCAGCACCGCGAAAACAACCGACCCCGCGAGCCCTCCTGCCGCCCCTTCCACCGTCTTTTTTGGGGAAATTCGAGGCGCGAGCTTGGTCTTACCGAACTTTCGGCCGACGAAGTATGCGGAGGTGTCGCTGCCCCAAGCGATCGCAAACGCCAAGAGAACCCAGGCTCCGGTGGGAGGAAAATCGCGCACGAGATCGACCGTTGCCAACGCACCGCCAACGTAGACCGGCGTCGCCAACAACCAACCGATGTGAACACTGGCGTTGTGGAGCGGATCCTCCTGGAGCATGCCGATGATCATCGTCGCGAAGATCAACAACAAGACGACGACGTAGACGTGCGCCGTGGACGTCCCGAAGATCACCGCGCATGCGAACGCGACGGAAGAGACCGATCCCCACAAACGCAATCGTTGAGAGTGCGGAACCTTCATGCCCATCATCTCGTAGCCGCCGACTGCGATCGCACCGAGAATGAAGACGTGCCAAACCCAGCGCCACCAGGACATCGAAGGAGCCGACGGGTCGTAGAACATCATGAAGAGAATGATCGGGATCAACGGGACGACCGTGGCGACGCGAAGCGCCGTACCCGACAAACGGTTGCGCGCGGGAAGGTCCCCTTCGAGCGGCTCGTTCATACCGCGCGCTCCAACTCGTCGGTGGTACCGGCCTCGGCATCTCGCTCACCGTCGGCTGGCAGCAAGCCGAATCGGCGCTCTCTACGCTGGAAGCACTGAACGGCGTAATATATTGATTTCGCTCCGAAATCAGGCCAAAGCTCATCTGTGAACAGGAGCTCTGCGTACGCGGAACCCCAGAGCAAGAAGTTGCTGATGCGTTGTTCGCCGCCGGTTCGGATCAGAAGGTCGACGGGCCCGGATCGCATCGACGGAAGTTGCTTCTCGAGCGCCGCTTGATCGATATCGTCGGCGTCGACGGCTCCCGTGGACGCGGCACGCGCAAGCACGCGCGCGGCATCGACCAGTTCTTCGCGACCGCCGTAGGAGAGTGCAAGCGTGAGTGTCATTCCCGTGCACGCGGCGGTGTCGGTCATCAACTGTTGCAAACGTTCGCGCGCACGCCGTGGCAACTTGTGAAGACGTCCGATCGCGCACAAGCGAATGTCGTTGTCGATCAGTTCGCGTCGCTCGGACACCAGGTGTTCGCACAAGAGGTCGACGAGCGCGTCGACTTCGTCACGTGGGCGATCCCAGTTCTGTTCGCTGAACGCGTAGAGCGTGAGCGACGGAACACCGAGACGCCGCGCTGCCCGTAGTGTTCGACGCACGGCTTCGGCGCCGCGTTCATGCCCGACCGTGCGCGGCATCCCCCGCATCTGCGCCCACCTCCCATTGCCGTCCATGATGATCGCGACATGTTGAGGCAGTCGGCTGACGTCGACCAAACCCATGGCGAGCGAGTATCATGGTGCCCACAGTGCAGCAAGAACACCTACAGGGCAGGTTGGCCGATCGCAGGATTGGCGTAGTTAGAGGCGATTTTCAGCCTATTATGACTCGTAAAGGGCGTTTGAAATGCCAATAGCGCGCATGGTTCGGCGGCGCGACATTGAAACGACGCGAAGTGTGGTTAGGTTGACGAGACATGGCTGACCGTGATTTCTACGAGATTCTGGGGGTATCGAGAGAGGCGAGTGCGGCGGAGATCAAGAAAGCCTATCGCGAGCTCGCGAAGGAACTGCACCCGGACCGCAACCCCGACGACCCGTCCGCGGAGGACCGGTTCAAGGACGTGTCGGCCGCCTACGCTGTCCTGTCGGACGAAGCGAAGAAGGGTTTGTACGACGAGTTCGGCGAGGTCGGGCTCCGGGAAGGTTTCGATCCCGAGGCCTATCGCGGAATGGGTCGCGGCTTCGGGGGCGGCGGAGGCTTCGGGGTTCCCGGCGACTTCGACATCGGCGACATCTTTGGTGGCGCCGTCCGGGGCGCGCCCGGTGCGGGCGGTTCGTTTCGGGTGAACCTCGAGGACCTCTTCGGCGGAGGCGCAGCGAGCGCCTATGCACGCGCGCCCGCCGTCGGCCGGGATCTGGTCTCGGAGGTGACCATCGACTTCAGGGACGCGGCACTCGGTTGCATGAAGGAGCTCGCGCTCCGCTCGTCAGAGGGTTCTGAGCGAACGCTGAAAGTTCGGATCCCAGCGGGCGTGAAGAATGGCGGGAAGATCCGACTCAAGGGGCAAGGCAGCCCTGGGGCCCATGGCGGACCGAAAGGGGACCTCGTCCTCGAGGTCAAGGTGCGGAAGCATCCTTACTTTTCGATGCGCGGAAAGCAGCTCCATGTCCGCGTGCCAGTGACACCCCTCGAGGCCTACGCGGGGGCCAAAGTGAGCGTTCCCACGCCCGATGGCAGCGTGACCCTCGCCGTCCCGGCGGGCTCGCAAAGCGGGTCCAAGCTTCGCATCCGAGGCAAGGGGGTCGAGCCCAAGGGCAAGCCTCGGGGAGACCTGATTGCGCACCTCGACGTGGTGCTTCCGCCAAAGGGCGACGACCAAGTTCGAGAGGCGCTGGAGGCGGTCGAGGATTCGTTCGGAGAGGACGTACGCAGCGATCTCCGACTCTAGCCTCGGTGGCTATCGCGGCAGAACGAGGGTGGGGCGGGAGCGGTCGATCGCTCGCTCGCCGAGAAGGTTTCACGTGAAACACCGGTCTTGGCCCCGACCGAGCTGGCATGGGAGGTTTCACGTGAAACATCGGCCCGGCTCGCCATTTTGCCCTGTATCTCCCTGCACCTGTGGCTCTCTTCTTCGTTCCAGAATCCCCATTTGACCCCACTTTCGACGCGGCCTAGAACCGCCCCGTGGGGTTCAAAGCCCATATTCGTGAAGCCCTCGGAGAGCTCGAAAGCCTCGGCCTTCGTCGCCACCCACGGAGGGTTCAAGGCGCCCAAGGCCCCGTGATCGACCTCGATGGTCGTCGCGTCCTCTGCTTCTGTTCAAACAACTATCTCGGCCTCGCGTCTCATCCGGCCCTGATGGAGGCTTCCGAACACGAAGACGGGTTCGGAAGCGGCGCCTCGCGCTTGATCACCGGCTCGATGGACGCGCACCATGAAACCGAGGAGGTGCTCGCGGACTTCGTCGCGACCACCGACGCCGTCCTCTTCTCGAGTGGATATGCCGCCAACGTCGGTGCCATCCAGGCGTTGGTGGGTCCCGGCGACCAGGTCTTCAGCGATGCCTTGAACCATGCGAGCCTGATTGACGGTTGCCGCCTCTCCCGAGCGGAGGTCCATGTCTACCGACATCGAGAGGCCGACCACCTGAGGTCTCTTCTTCGGCGACACCGAGGCGACGCCCGCCGTGCCCTCATCGTCACCGACTCGCTGTTCTCGATGGACGGCGTCTTTGCCCCGATCGAGGAACTCTCCACGCTCGCTCGCGAACACGAAGCCGGACTCATGGTCGACGAAGCGCATGCCCTCGGAGTGCTCGGGCCGGAGGGCCGAGGACTGTGTGCCGCGCGCCAGGTGAAACCCGACGTGCTGATCGGCACACTCGGAAAGTCGTTCGGCGGTGCTGGGGCCTTCGTCGCGGGCCCCACCGAGGTGGTCGACCTCATCCGAAACCGCGCGCGGAGTTACGTCTTTTCGACCGCTCCCCCACCGTCGCTCGCGCGCGCGGCACGCCGCGCCGTCTCGCTGGTGAGAGGTGCCTCGGACGCGCGAGAGACCCTTCTTGGCCACGCGGGACGCCTACGCCAGGGCCTGCGCGAGGCGGGGTTCGACGTCATGGCGGGCGAGAGCCAGATCCTCCCCGTCATGATCGGCGGGAACGAACAAGTGATGTCATTGTCGACCACCCTGCTCGATCGAGGGGTTTTCGTTCAGGGGATTCGGCCTCCCACGGTCGCCCCGGGCACGGCGAGGCTCCGACTGACGCCGATGGCAACCCACACCCCCGAACACATCGCCCGCGCGATCGAGGCGTTTGCGGGACTGTCCCGATCTGAGTAAGAGCGCGGACATGCAAGGGGTATTCGTAACCGCCACCGGAACCGAGGTCGGCAAGACCCGGGTGGCCTGCGCGCTGGCGTCCTCGCTCGTGGCTGGCGGGAACCGCGTTGCTGCGATCAAACCTATCGAAACGGGCTGTGATCCCGACGCGTTGGATGCGAACGCGTTGGGGGCGGCTTGCGGAATGCCTTCGCTTGCGTCTGCATCGGGTCTCTATCGAGCACGGGAGCCGCTCGCCCCTTACGCGGTGCAGAAGCGAGGTGGGCCCAAGGTCGGCCCCGTCAGCGCGCTCGCCGAACGCGTCCGCGAACTGTCGGCGGACGTCGACTTCGCGCTCGTCGAAGGCGCCGGCGGTGTGCTGGTGCCGATCGACGAAACGCAAATGGCGGTTGACCTGATCGCTGCCCTCGCGCTCCCCGCCATCCTCGTGGCTGCCAACGAACTCGGCGTCCAGTCCTTCACCCTGACCGCCGCCGAAGCGCTCGAACGGCGAAGCGTGCCCCTTCGGGCCGTCGTGCTCAACGACCCAAGACCGATGCCGAAGGACCTCAGTCGCGACTCGAACCGCGAGGTGTTGGCTGACTACCTCCCCGGGGTCACGATCGTACAGACACCGTACACCGAGGATGACGCGATTCTCATCGAAGCACTCGGCCCGGTCATCCGCGACCTCCTGCCTGCGCGCGGGGCCTGATCCCGAGGAGGGTTATCAACTTTGATTCCTCTTAGAACGTTCCCGACACCATCACGCCAGAAGGCGAAAGTCGCCATGTCACCTCACGGTGTCGTTCCTTGGCGCGCTTCGCGCTGATCGCGAACCAGGTCGCGCTCCCCGCCAAGGCCGCGAACCCGAGCGCACCGTACGCCGCGGTCCACCCGGTCGCGGACTGCTCCGTGGTGCACCCGGCGCTCGAACTCTCGGCACACGAGCCGTCGCGCGCGAGACCCACCGCCATCGCAGCGACGCCCGCCAAGCCCACCGCCGCGAGAGCCGAGCCCCCTGCGATCGCGGACGCGGGCAGATGTGTCCGATCACCGTGCGACATCGGCGGATCGTCTGCCCGGTTTTCGATGGTGGCGTCCACGAGGGCTCGCTCGGTCGCGTCCCTCTCTTCGATCGACGCACGCAACGCGGCGATGCGCTCCTTGACTTCAGCCTCCCGTGCCGGGGCCTTCGTGTTTGCGAGGTAGCTCTCGAAAGCCTCGAGCGCCTCCTCTTCTCGCTGAAGACGGTCCGCCGCAACCCCGATGTTGTACTGCAGCTCTGGGCGCGCGCTCAACCGATACGCATGTCGAAAGTAGACGAGCGCGCGCTCGTAGTCCGCGTCCCCGAACGCCGCACGCCCTCGTTCGAAAAACTCGCGCCCGGCCGCGTCGTCGCTCTCCGCTTGCGCACGACTCGCGCCCGGACCCGCGGCCAGTGCGACGACGATGACCGCCAGCATGGCGGCGACCATCCGTCCTATCCCCTGCCTCATAGCAACAAGGTAGAGGCCCGAGACGCGGAGCGCCAACTCGTACTTTTCGCCTGGTTTTCTAGGGTGGTGGAGCTGAGGGGAATCGAACCCCTGACCTCCGCATTGCGAACGCGGCGCTCTCCCAACTGAGCTACAACCCCGGGGTCGGCCGTTCGTATAGCCGCGACGATTGACTGCGCAACTCGACCGTCACGTGGCGCGCGAGGCCGCTGCGTTAGCGAGACCGCCGAGCATGATCATCGTCCACCCTGTCATCAACAGCCGAATGCCAACCAGAAGACCGATCGCCCACTCGGCGGACGAGGGAAAGTCGGCCCACAGCATCGCCGCAAGCGCGAGCGAAACGATGCCGCCAAAGAGGAGCCAGCCGCGCCCCTCCTCTCCGCTGAGCTGAAAGAACGCAATGACATGATAGATCCCGTCGACGATGAAGTAGGCGATGACCGCAATCGTGAGGGTCGCGAGTCCAAACGCCGGATGCTGGAACACGACGATGCCGCCGACCGCCGTGATCCCGCCAAAGAGGAACGCCAGAAGACCACGTCCAAACGTCGGGGCACGGAAGGCAAACACGGTCTGGCAGACCCCCGACACCACGAGTACCGCCGCGACGATCGCGGTGATCGCGAGGCCGCCCACCAAGGGCAGGGCGATCGCCAGGATCCCCATCAACACCACGAGGACCCCAAAGGCGATTCCGCCTCGCGATGCCCGCTTCACCGTCTCTGCTTGTTCGACCATGACCTACCTCCAGGCGCTACATATCCGCTGTATTGGGGATTCGACAAGGGGCGATCACGTGGCTTGCGCCCCACCGAACGAGGGCTAGGCTCCGCCGCCTATGCCCAGAGTCATCAACTTCAGCGCGGGACCTGCAACCCTCCCGTTGTCGGTCCTCGAGTACACCCAAAAAGAGTTCCTCGATCACGAAGGGACCGGCATGTCGCTGGTCGAGCACAGCCATCGGGGCGCGCCATACGCGAAGGTGCACGAAGAGGCCAAGGCGCTCTTCCGAGAACTCCTGAACATCCCGGAGAGCCACGAAGTCCTCTTCATGCAGGGTGGCGCGACGGGCCAATTCGCCTTGGCACCCATGAATTTGCGGGGACCGGGCCAGTCCGCCGACTTCATCATGACGGGCACTTGGAGCAAAAAAGCACTCGCCGAGGCCAAGGTGACGGGCGAGGCGCGGGTGGCCGGGACGGGCGAAGTCGACGGCAGCTACACCAGGGTCCCGACGCAAGGGGAGCTCGAGCTCGACCCGAACGCTGCGTACGTCCACATGACCAGCAACAACACGATCGCTGGGACACAGTTTCACGACTACCCGGACACGGGCGAGGTGCCGCTGGTTGCGGACATGTCGAGCGACATCCTGTGGCGGCCGCTCGATGTGTCGAAGTTCGGCCTGATCTATGCGGGCGCGCAGAAGAACCTCGGGCCCTCGGGGATCACGGTACTGATCATTCGCAAGGACCTCTGCGAACGAAGCCCCGACACCATTCCGATCATCTTCCGATACAAGACGATCTTGGCCGGTGACTCACTCCAGAACACCATTCCAACGTTCCCCGTGTACATGGTGCGCAACGTGCTCCGATGGGTGAAGGCCCAAGGCGGGGCGCCTGCCATGGAAGCGCGCAATCGACAGAAGGCCGAGATGATCTACGGCTTGATCGACGACAATCCTGACTTCTTTCGGTGCCCAGTCGAGGTCGCGTCCCGATCCGTGATGAACCCCGTGTTCCGCCTGCCCACCGAAGAGCTCGAGAAGCAGTTCATCGCGGAGGCTGCCGAACAGGGCATGGTCGGGATCAAGGGGCACCGCTCGGTCGGCGGAATCCGTACGTCGATGTACAACGCGATGGAACCGTCAGGTGTCGAAAAGCTGGTCACGTTCGCAGCCAATTTCGCCAGTAAACATCAGTAATTTCAATATTTTACGGCGTCGCTAGGCGGCGTACGTATCGTACAGGTACGCGCGGATGTCGCCCGACTCAAACATCTCGACCCCGGTGTTGGGGTCGATTAAGTAAGGCACCTGCATCTTGCCGGAGCGCGCGATGAAGGCCTCTCTCGACGGGCTCTTTCGTGGAACGTTGCGCAGTTGGTGCGGCAGCTCGAGCTCGCAGAGCGCTTCACGCGCGATCCGGCAAAACGGGGAACCTTCGTAGGAGTAGAGCTCGAGGAGCTTGTCCGGCTCACGCGATGGCACCGCGTGCCTTCCTCGACGCGGACGACACCCGGACGCCAACATCGACGTCGAAACCGCAAACGCACGTTGGCCGAGAAACCAAGGCGTCCTGCCTTCTCCATACTCACGGAACAAGTAGTGCGCGATGTCGGCCGACTCGTACATCGCAATCCCCGTATTTGGATCGACAAGGTACGGGAACTGGTAGCGGCCTCCCTCTCTCTTGACCTTCTCGCGGAACCGGCTGCCGCCTTTGGGGCACGGGTAGACGATCGGGTCCAGGCTGAGGGCCGAGAGCGCTTCCCGCGCGATCCGGCAATAGGGACAAACCTCGAACTCGTAGAGCTCGAGCGGTCGCGCCGGGTTCTTGGTACGCGTGTGGTGAAAGTTGCCGAAGTTGGGTCGCGCAGCACTCGCTGCGGTTGCGGTGGTTAGGTCCCAGAAACGCTTGGCGTCCATCGGATGCTTCTACGGCGACTTTCCTGACGTTCAAGGGGTGGTAGCCTTCGCAGATGGCGCGGGACCTCCACTTGGTCAGCGAATTGACGCCGAAAGGCGATCAGCCTGCCGCGATCCAGGAACTCAGCGAGGGCCTCGCCCGCGGTGACCAGCACCAGGTTCTGCTCGGAATCACGGGTAGCGGGAAGACCTTCAGCGTCGCCAACGTCATCGCGGAGACCGCCCGACCCACGTTGATCATCGCGCCCAACAAGACCCTGGCGGCGCAGCTCTACAGCGAAATGCGGGAACTGTTTCCGGAGAACGCCGTCGAGTACTTCGTGAGCTACTACGACTACTACCAACCCGAAGCTTACATTCCTTCGTCGGACACCTACATCGAGAAGGACGCGATCATCAACGACAAAGTCGATCGCATGCGTCACAGCGCGACCCGCTCACTCCTGGCGCGTCGCGATGTGATCATCGTCGCGAGCGTCTCCTGCATCTACGGGATCGGCTCCTCCGAGTGGTACCAAGAGATGTTGATCAACCTCGAAGTGGGCCAAGAGTATCGTCGCGACCGCCTCCTTCGACGCCTGGTCGATATTCAGTACCAGCGCAACGACATCGACTTCCACCGTGGCACGTTCCGCGTTCGGGGGGACGTCGTGGAGATTTTCCCCGCGCACTCCGAAAACCTTGCGGTGCGCATCGAGTACTGGGGCGACGAGATCGAACGCATCGTCGAGATTGACCCGACGCGCGGCAAGGTCCTCGAAGAGCTCGAGCAGTACGGGGTGTATCCGGGGAGTCACTATGTGACACCCGACGAGCACCGAAAACGCGCGATCGAATCGATTCGCGAGGAGCTTCTCGATTGGCTGCCCAAGCTCGAATCCGAGGGAAAACTCCTCGAGAAGCAGCGGCTCGAGCAGCGCACGCTCTACGACCTCGAGATGCTGGAGCAGATGGGTTTCTGCCACGGAATCGAGAACTACAGCCGACACCTGTCGGGCCGCAAAGAGGGTGAGCCGCCCCCGACCCTCCTCGACTACTTCCCAGACGACTTCCTCGTCGTGCTCGACGAATCACACATCACCGTTCCGCAACTGGGCGCCATGTTCAAAGGCGATCGATCGCGCAAGGAGACGTTGGTCGAGCACGGCTTTCGCTTGCCGAGCGCGCTCGACAACCGGCCCCTTCGTTTCCGTGAATGGGAGGAGCGCGTTGGTCAGGTGATCCACGTGAGCGCGACACCGGGCGACTGGGAAGTCGAGCACACCGGAGGAGTTGTGGTCGAACAGGTCATTCGCCCCACTGGCTTGCTCGACCCCGAGGTGCTCGTGCGGCCCACCAAGCATCAAGTCGATGACTTGCTCAGCGAAATCCGAACGCGTGTCGCCCGCGACGAGAGAGTCTTGATCACCACGTTGACCAAGCGAATGGCGGAAGACCTCACCGAGTACTACAGCGAGTTGGGGGTCTCCGTCCGTTACCTCCACTCCGACGTGGATACGCTAGAACGTGTTGAAATTCTTCGAGATTTGAGGCGCGGAGAGTTCGATGTTCTGGTCGGTATCAACCTCCTCCGCGAGGGGCTCGACCTCCCGGAGGTGTCTCTCGTTGGGATCTTGGACGCGGACAAGGAAGGGTTCCTGCGCTCGCCGCGATCGCTGATCCAGACGATCGGGCGCGCGGCACGAAACGCCAACGGCGAAGTGATCATGTACGCCGATCGGATCACCGACGCGATGCAACGCGCGATCGACGAAACCGCACGAAGGCGAGCGCGTCAGCACGAGTACAACGACGAACACGGGATCACGCCGCGCACCGTGAAGAAGGCCGTGCTCGAGATGGACCCTTCAACCGGCTCCGGGGACTACGTGGTGATTCCTATCCTACGTGCGGGAGAAGAACCGAGCGACCCCGCCGACGTCCCAGCAAAGATCGAAGAACTCCGCAGCGAGATGCTCCTGGCGGCAGAGGAGCTCGAGTTCGAGAAGGCTGCGCAGCTCCGAGACCGCATCGACCAGTTGCGCGCGTCTGTGACGCCCGGCCCCAAGGCCAGCAAGCGTCGTGACCGCGGTCACCAGCGGCCGCGCCGCTGAACGCGCGCACGCCGTTGGGGCTCGAGTTCCATATTTCAATATAAAATCAAATGCTTACGTCGATGCGTTGGTCGTTCCATTCGAACGCCATGCGGCTCGCAACCAGGTGATGATGGCCGGCGGGATGTTCGGGCGCGCCGTAGAGTTCGTCACCGAGGAGCGGATGCCCGATCGAGGCAAGATGAACACGTACCTGATGGCGCCGCGCGTTCGTGGCCCTCGCATCAACGATGGAGCCCGAAGACTCGAGCGTGCTCTGCAACACCTCGGTGACCGCCGGCTGCGCACCAAGCCGCTTCGCTTCTCTCGCGTCGACGCAGGCTCGGACTCTTCTCCGGTTGTGCGGATCGGTTGCGATCGGCGAGCGGATCACCTGGGGCGCTTGAACCTCCCCGATGCACGTCGCCCGGTAGTGCTTGTCGATCCTGCCTTGGCGAAGGAGTGATACGAGCGCGTCGAAAGCGCGCGCGTGCCGCGCAGCAAGGATCAGACCCGACGTGTCGTTGTCGAGCCGGTGGATGATCCCCGGTTCGCGGCGATGATACCCAACGCCCCGCATCTCTGGGTAGCGCGCCACCAGCGCGTTGGCGACTGTACCCACCTCCGCCGCGACGAGTGGATGGCTCGGTACACCGACCGGCTTGTCAACGATCACGAAGTCGCGCGTCTCCTCGATGACCCGCAGGCCGTGCGAGTCATCGGGCTGCGCGTCGAAGTCGACGGACGCCGGGATGGCCGCCAACGTGATCCGGTCGCCCCCGACAACACGGTGGCTCTTCTTGACCCGCGACCCGTTGACGCGGACCAGACCTTGCGAGAACAGGACCTTGGCCCGGTCCCGGCTAAGCCCCGCGACCCGGCGTACGAGGACGATGTCCACACGTTCACCAACATCCTCGTCTTCGAGCTCGACGTCCGACCCGGTCACCCCAGTTCCCTCCCACACATCGCCCCGGTTTTCCATGGGGTTTGCGCGGGAGAGCGCCACGTCTACACTGCGAAAATCTTGAGCAAACGCGACTATTACGTGGTTCTGGAGGTGACGCGCACCGCATCGGGCGACCAGATCAAGCAAGCGTATCGAGCGTTGGCGATGAAGTACCATCCCGACCGGAATCCCGACGACGCGACGGCCGAGGATCTCTTCAAAGAGGCGACCGAAGCCTACGCCGTCCTCAGCGATCCCGACAAGCGCGGCCGTTACGACCGGCACGGCCACAGCGCGTTCGATACGACCAACCCTGGCTTTGAGTCGGGGGACTTCGGCGCGGTCAGCGACATCCTCGAAGGCCTATTCGGCGAGGTGTTCAGCGGCGGACGTCGCAAGCGCCGCGGCGGCCGAGACCTCAAATACGAACTCGAGATCTCGTTCGTGGAAGCCGCGCTCGGCGTGGAACGGAAGATCGAAGTGAGCCGACCGGCTTCGTGCGAAACCTGTGAAGGCAACGGTGCTGCGCCCGGCACGCCCATCTACAAATGCAACGTGTGCCAGGGGCGCGGACAGGTTCGCTACCAGCGGGGACTCTTCGCGGCGCCGCGACCCTGCCACGGGTGCCGTGGCACAGGCACCAAGATCCCGACGCCCTGCAACGATTGCAAAGGAAACGGCACCAGGCTCCGGGCGGAGTCGATGAACGTGAAGATCCCGGCGGGCGTGCAGGACGGCGCCGTTCGTACGGTGCGCGGAGCCGGCGAGCACGGGGACGGGGGCAGTGGCGACCTGCATATCCACATCACCGTCAAGGCCCACGCCCTTTTCGAACGCGAAGGCGCCGACATCTTGGTCTCCGTGCCGATCTCGTTTCCACAGGCCGTCCTTGGCGCAAGCATCGACGTCCCCACGCTCGACGGCAAGGTCGTCATGAAGGTGCCGCCGGGTACCCAGTCTGGAAAGGTTTTCAGGCTGCGCGGCAAAGGGATTCCGGTCTATGGTGGATACGGCAAAGGCGACGAACTGGTGACTGTCGTGGTCGAGGTTCCGCGCGAGATCAGCCGACGGCAGCGCAAGCTCATCAGCGAGCTCGGCGAAGAAATCGGCAGCGACGGCCACACTGACCAGGCGAGCTTCCTCAGCAAGCTGCGTGGGCTCTTCGACGGGTGACGCCCGCCGGGGGACGTGGCGTCGGGGACAGGCCCATGCCACTTGCGCGCGCGAGCCAACTTGCCAAGGTACGGCCCATGAGACGTGCTTTGTTGTGCACTTTGGTTGGCGCGCTCCTTTGGAGCGGATGCACCAAAAACGAGGAAACCACGACCGCCGCGCCCGCTGAAGAGAGCCCCGCGGAAGCAAAGGAGGCGAAGCTGCCTGACAGCCCAACGCAAGCGCCCGACCAATTCACGGTCGAGCTGGACACCACCAAAGGGCCCATCGTCATCGAGGTCCACCGCGACTGGTCGCCCAACGGCGCGGATCGCTTCTACGAACTCGTGAACAACGGCTACTACAACGACGTCGCCTTCTTCCGCGTCATCGAGGGCTTCATGGCCCAAGTCGGCATCAGCGGAGATCCTGCCGAGAACGCCGTTTGGCGGGAGAAGCGCATCCCGGACGACCCGGTCAAGGGCAGCAACACGCGCGGCATGGTGTCTTTCGCCACCTCTGGGCCCGACTCCCGGACGACCCAGTTCTTCATCAACTTCACAGACAACGCGCGACTCGACGGGATGGGTTTCTCGCCGTTCGGGGAAGTCAAAGACATGACGACCGTCGATGCGCTTTACTCGGGCTACGGCGAGGGAGCCCCTCGTGGACGCGGACCCTCCCAAGGTGCGATGCAGGCTCAGGGCAATGCGTACCTGAGCCAGAACTTCCCGAAGCTCGACTACATCAAGGGCGCGAAGGTCACCGAGTAACGACGCCCCCGGCGACTTGGAAATCGACCCGGTCCCGCTCGAGCAAGATGAACTCGGGGTGGGTGGTGGTGAGGAACACCTGACCGCCCGCCCGGCTGAGAACCTCGAAGAATCGGCGGTTTCGGCTGCGATCGAGTTCGCTCGAGACATCGTCGAGCAGCAAGATCGGCACCCTCCCGGTGCGCTCGCTGAGAAGATCGAGCTCTGCCGTCTTGAGCGCGAGAACAATGGTTCGATGCTGACCTTGGGAGCCGTGATGTCGCGCGCGGACGTCGTGGAGTTGCAACGCGAGGTCGTCTCCGTGAGGACCGTCGGCAGTGAAGCCTCGTGCTCGGTCCTTGTCGAAGGCACGCTCCAAGGCTTCGGCGATCGCTTCTTCGGTGGGGTCGACCCGCGGGCTGTATGCCACGCCGAGCGGGGTATCACCCGCGAAGACCTCGGTGAACGCGGTCTCCACTCGGGGCGCGAGGTCCTCGACGATTCGAGCACGAGCCTGTCCCACGATGGCCCCTGCCTTGCTGAGGATGGCGTCATAGGCGCGAACTGACCGCCGATCGGTGCGTTCTTCCTTGAGCAAACGATTGCGGCTACGAAGGGCCTTGTCGTAGCTCGCGAGCGTTGTTGCGTAGACCGGGTCCATCTGTTCGAGCATCCGATCGAGAAACGCGCGACGGCGTTCGGGCGAGCCCGACGCCAGCGCAAGGTCTCCAGGATGGAACAAGACCATCTGAACGGCATGCTGCCAGACGGCGGTCGAGCGCGGACGTTTCCCATCGAGCACGAGCCGCCTTCGACGGCCGCGCGCAAGCTCGACCTGCAACGTGTGGGGCGCAGCGCCACCGGTAACCTTGGCATGCATCGTGGCACGGTCCGTGCTCAGCCCAATCAGGTCGTCCGTCTTGGCGCCGCGAAAGCTCTTCAGCGCACCGAGATAGTCGATCGCCTCGAGCAGGTTCGACTTGCCAGCGCCGTTGTCGCCGTGGATGACGTTGAAGTGGGGCCCAGGCTCGAACCCGAAGCGCGCGAGGTTGCGGAAACCTTCGAGCTTGAGCGATTCGAGCCGGGTCGGCGCTTGGGTGGTGCGGGCTCGGTCCGGCGCAGCCACCTCGGCCCCTAGATCCGCATGGGCATGATCACGCCGATGAACTCCGAATCAGACCCGACGGGCTTGAGCACACCTGGATCTCGTTCGCCGCTCAACTCGATGGCGACCTCGTCGTACGGCAGCGCACCGAGCGCGTCGAGCAGGTAGCGCGCGTTGAATCCGATGCGTAGCTCGTCTCCGGCGTAGTCGACGTCGACTTCCTCGCTGCCTTCACCGACGTCCGGGTTCTGGCTCTGGAGCCGAAGCGTCCCCGGTTCGATCATCAGCTGGACCCCGCCGCTCTTGTCGTTGGCCACGAGGCTGATTCGACGAAGCGCCTCGACCAGCGGCCCACGAGCGGCGATCACCGTGCGGCTCTGCCGAGTGGGGATCACCTTGTTGTACGGTGGAAAGTGTTCGTCCGCGAGTTTGATACTCAGCGACAGGTCCTCTCGCTGAAAGAACGCGTTCCCCCCTGCGGTCGCGATCCCCACGACCGACGCGTCGCTCTTGCCCTTGGCGGACTTCACGTCGTCGAGGAGCCGCTTCAGCTCGGAAATCCCTTTGTGGGGCACCAACATGCTGAAGTTCATCATCGGGCCTTTGCCGGTGATCTTGCGTTCAGCCTTGGACAGACGATGCCCGTCAGTGGTGACCATACGCACGACCTTGCCGTCGCCCTCGAACAGCGTTCCAGCGAGGTGCGGTCTCGTGTCGTCGTGAGACATCGAGTACTGAGTCAGCCCAATCAGTTCGGCCAAGCCCGAGGCATCGAGTTCAGCGAACTCCGCATCACCCGCGTTGGGCAGCGGCGGGAAGTCCTCCCCTGGCATCGCCGGGATCCGATAGCGAACCTTGCCGCATCGTAGCTCGACGGCATGACTATCGCTCAACGTCCAGCTGACCTCTCCATCGGGGAGGTTCTTGACGATGTCGAAGAGCGTGCGTGCAGCGACCGCGATCGCGCCTTGGGTCTTGATGTTGGCTGGCACCACCGCGGTCACGCCAAGGTACAAGTCGGTCGCGGAGAGACGAAGCGACTCGTTCCCTTCCGCCGAGAGCAAGACGTTCGACAGAATGTGCATCGAGCTCTTGCGATCTGCGACTCCGTGTGTGCGGGCCAGCCCACGGAGAAACTGTTGCTTCTCGATCGTCAGCTCCATGTCGGGTTACTCCATGCTCCTGTGTAAACGGTTCTCAAGTTGTCCACGCGCTTGATCTATCTAATTTAAAGATCCGTCTTCGTCTTAACGGTTGTGGATTGTGAATCGATCCGCATAACAGTCCATAAGGATTCAGCTTTTCGGGAATTTAAAGGCCTTGATGGTGCGTGGGAAGAGTGTGGATGGCGCTGTGCCCGACTTATCCCCAGCCTGGGTCCCCAGGTAGATCTCAGCACACGCACAGGGCCGGGTATACACCAAAATTGCCGTAGAAGCTCGGCCATCCAAGGCACGTCGGACGTTCCGCAAAAGACGACTTCGCACCTTGCCCGAGCGTCAGATGCCGAGCTTTCGCTCGATGGCACCCACCGCGCTCAGCACTTGCTCGTCCTGTGCTTCCACCAGACCGCCGATCTTGCGCACCGCGCTGATGACCGTCGTGTGGTCTTTGCCGCCGAATCGCTCTCCGAGCTCGGGGTAGCTGGTGCCAAGCCGCTGGCGGCAGACGTACATCGCGACCATCCGCGGGAAACTGATCGCGCGGTGTCGTCGTCGGGACTTCAGATCTGCGAGGCGAACACCAAAGTACCCACATGCGATCCGTTGAATGTCCTCTACGGTGGTCGCGGTGTCGTGGTTCGGAACCACCATTCGCATCGTCTCTTTGGCAAGCTCGAGGCCGATAGGCTGGCCGAGGAGCTCGGCTTTGACGGCGATCCGGAGTAGCGTCCCCTCCAGCTCCCGAACGTTGCTACGAACCGCCTGAGCGAGGAACAAGGCCACTTCGCTCTGAAGTTCGATCCCTTCGCTCTCGGCCTTCTTCTGGAGGATCGCGATACGGGTATCGAGTTCGGGGACCTGGACGTCGGCGACCATACCCGACTGAAAACGGCTGATCAGTCGCTCTTGCATCTCAGAGATCTGTTGCGGGTAAACATCCGACGTCACCACGATTTGCTTGTCGGAGTGATAGAGCGCGTTGAACGTGTGAAAGAACTCCTCCTGGGTTTGTTCTCTTCCCGCAAGGAACTGGATGTCGTCCATGAGCAATACATCACAGTTGGACCGATAGCGCTCCCGGAAGGTCGCGATCTGGTGATTCTGTAACGACCAGATGAACTCGTTGGTGAACCGCTCGGCCGACACGTAGAGGATCCGGGCACGCGGATTGCGTTGAAGGACCGTATGGCCAATCGCGTTGACGAGGTGCGTCTTTCCAAGCCCGACGCCACCGTAGATGAAGAGGGGGTTGTAACGAGAGCCCGGATCCGAACCGACGGCGACGCTGGCGGCGTGGGCGAGCTGGTTCGCTGGCCCGACGACGAAGTTTTTGAAACGATACTTGGGGTTTAGGTCGGCAGAGACGCCGGGCGGGCGGGGTGTTGCGCGAGGAGGAGCCGACGCAATGAGTTCGCGTGAGGCTTGGGCTTTTTCCCGCAAGGTCTCATCGAGCTCCCATCGTACCTTCTTCGGAATCGCGGAAGGCCCGGCCTCCTGCGCAATGGTCTCGAGTATCAAGTCCAAGTAGTGAGTAGAAATCCAGTCGGCGAAAAACTGGTTGGGGATACGAAGAACGATGGAGTCTGTCTCGACGCCTCCGAACTGAACAGGTCGCAACCAAGTTTCGAAGTTCTCTGGCGACAGGTGTGTCTGGAGGCTGCCCAGTGCCCGTTCCCACAGTTGTTCCATCGTCTCCGTACCCCCGAAAAACGCGCACTTCTGCGTCGTCGTACCCAAGATGTCCACAGGCATCTCGAGTCGAGTTGTGTCTCACCATCCGCCGACCCGGCGACTCCGGCTGGTGCTCTCTCCCAGTGAAGGGCGCCGAAGCTAGCAGTCTGTTTCGCGAGCGTCTACGAAGATCAGACGACAAACTTCTAAACGCTTGGGATCGCGTAAGATTCAAATGCAGTTTTTTTGACAGTCTTGTGTCAAGCGTCACGCGTTGTTTCTTGGCTGTTGACAAGGTGTTGCAATCACTCTGGATTATCGCTTGTTATCGTTTGCGCAACGCTCGTCGCAAAACCAACCTCAATTCATCCACAGCTTTGCGTTCAAACTTTGGTTTCAGATCGCTGACAAACATGGCGTGTCGACACGTGCGTCCACAGTTTATCCACCAACGACTCACGCTCCGAAGAGCGGATCACGTCGGCTGTGTCGGCTCACAAACGTGAAGACTCACACGCGCCCACTGGTCGTATAGCCAGGCGATGCGATCGTCCGGGCTCGTCGGGATGTCTTGCGAACGGACGCGCCACATCCAGACGTGCACCGTCGAGCCGACGACTTCGCCGCTCAAGACGTTCTTGATCTTGGCGAAACTCTCGAGGCCACGGTGCGCCACGAAGACGCAATCGACGTCGGGCAGCGCGTCGAGCATCGTGAGGACACCGCCGGGTTTCGGTGGTAGAACGCCGTTGAGCGCACGGGCCCGCGCGACGAGTTCGGGCGCCTCTCGCTCAACGCGCTTGATCGCTCTTTCCCGTTTTTCCGGGGAAAAACGGGTTCCTTCCGGGAAGATCAGCATGCCGTCTGTGCCGAGCCCCTCGCTCAACCGAGCGATTGCGGCGAGCTCGGTTTGTGTGTCCCCGCCTCGGTCGACGAAGTAGTTCGGCAAGATGTGGCCGACGATGTCGAGGCAGGGATCGGCGAGCAGCTCGCGCTTGAGGATGTAACGGACCGGCCATCGTGTGGGACGTTGGATCAATGCGCAGGGCAACAGTGTATCGAGGATGCTCGCGTGTCGGATCAACAGCATCGCCGGTCGTCGCGTCGCTTCCTCGAGACCTTCCACCGAGATCTTCAAGCGAAGCAAGCGCGTCGCGACCTGGAGCACCATCGACGCCCACCAAGTCTGAAGACCGACCAAGCGTTTCTCGAGTCTCTCACGGTCGCCGCTCAGCCGGACCACATGCCATCCGACCATGACGAGCGCCAACAACTCGAACCCAAAGTAAAACGTCCCGAAGGTCAGCAGCCGGAGGACGACGAACGACCGTCGGCGCACCGCACCCACGATCGAAGCCGAGACGATCCAAAGCGGTGCGGTCGCGGACAGCAAGATCCAACATGTGGCGTAGAAACCGATGCTGAGTACGCGTCGCCTGTAGGCGCCCTCTGTGGTTGCCGCCGCCATTCGCACCTATCGAGCGGAGGGGCCGTCCAGGCTTGCCGGGAAACCAGTTCCTCCACTCAGCGCTTCGAGGGCGTCCCACAATGCCTCGGCCGTGTCTTGGTCGGTCTTGGTTCGCGTGCTTCGATCGATCGGACGCGGCCGCCGGTCGTGCCAAAAAAGACCAGTCGTTTCCGCACCTTCTCGCGCTGTACACAGCCAAACGATAGTGTCGGCGCCCTCCTCCGAGGTCCTCAGAAGAGGCTTCGTGATCGCGTGGAAACGCGGCAGGGAAGACTCGACCCCGGGTGTGTCCGCCCATCCGGGGTGCATCGCATGGACCGTGACCCCACGTCCGCTCAGTGCACGCGCCCAGCGTTGGGTGAGAACCACCTGGCCTCGCTTCGTTCTCGCGTAGGCGATCGCGCCGTCGTATCGCGTTCGCGACATCTGGAGGTCGCGGACTGCGATTCCTTGGGTGTACATGCCCCCCGAAGAGACGTTGACGACGCGGGCCGGTGCGCTGCGCGCCAAGGTGGGTGCGAGCAGATTGGTGAGCACGAAGTGACCCAGAAGATTGGTTGCGAACGTGGTTTCGAGGCCTTCGGTGGTCTCTGTCCGCGTCGGCAGCAAGACGCCGGCGTTGTTGACCAACAGGTGAATCGGCCCTTCGAGGCGAGTTGCGAGGTCACGCACCTCCGCCATCAAACTCAGGTCGGCGATCTCGGTCGTTACATCCGCATGGGCGTGAGCGTCCATGATCGCGGTTCGCACGGCTGCGGCCTTGTCGCGATTGCGGCCGACGATCCGAACGGTCGCACCAAGCCGCGCGAGTTCGGTCGCCGTGGCTTTGCCGAGGCCGTAGGTCGCACCCGTCACGACGGCAACCCGTCCGCGGAGGTCTGCTTCGACCGCGCCGAGCGACCGAAGCCGGTAGCCGAGCGAGGTATATCCAATCAACGACTTGTCGAGGAGCCGATCCAACACCGTGCGCACCTAGCGCCGCGATCCCCCGTCAGCAAATCGTGGGAACAACGCGTTGGCGTCCACTCGTTGATGCTCTCGTTGCACCCGGGGTCGACAATTTGGATGCCAGATCCATCGCTGCTAGCTTCGCCCGGGGCACCGACCATGGGGGAAATACAAGGGTTTTTGGTGAAGTTGACCCTCGGTTGCGTCGTTTGGTGCTTCTCGGGGTGCTTCTGGGTGCTCGCGGCACCGGGCGTCGTGGACGCGCAGACCGCCGCCCCACCCGGGTTCTCGAACGAAGCCGATCCTTCGCTCGTCCCCGAGGACACCTTGGAAACCGCGTACACGCTCGGCATGGGCGCTGGCGTCCGTGCGGGGGCCACGGGCACCTCCGCCCTTGCGTACAACGTGTCCAACATGGGGGCCAAGCGCGCCTATGACATCGAAGCGTTCTCCCAGCTCATTCCCGGGGACGGCGATACCTACTGGACCATCGGAAGCTCCGTCGTCGATTCTGCGACGAGCAAGCGCATCGCACTTGGAACCAGCATGCGCGGCGTCTTCAGTGGAACGGACCGCCAATACGATGGTTGGGACTGGCGAACCGGGGTCGCCATTCAGGCGATCGAGCAGCTTGGTCTCGGTCTTGGCGTGCGTTGGGGCCGGCTCCGCTCGAAGACGTTCAACGAGCAGCGAACCGGGCCCACGTTCAACGGGGTCACCCTCGACGCCTCCCTCACCGTTACGCCCCTACCGATGATCAAGCTTGCCGGACTCGGCTACAATCTCATCAAGACCAATTCGTCGCTCGCTCCGCAAATGGCAGGCGGTAGCGTGGCCATCGTCCCCGTCGAGTCCTTCACGGCGGGCGCCGATCTTCTCGTCGACCTTTCGACGTTCGAAAAGAACGAGCTTCTCATCGGCGTCGGCGCGCAGTTCATCGCCAGCGAGAAGGTTCCCCTCCGCATCGGGTATCGGCGGGACAACGGACGCGAGTTCAACCAGATCACCGCCGGCGCGGGCTTCACACAAGGCCGCTTTGGGGTCGAGATGTCGATTCGCCAAACGCTCGGAAGCGCGGACAAAGAGACCTACATCCTCGTCCAAACCCGGTTCGTGGTCGAGCAGTAGTTACCTGCCGCGTGTGAACCCAAAGTGCAGCAGGCCAGGCGCATGTCGGCCGAAGAACGCCCCGACCTTGCCGTGGGTGGTAAACGTGTACTCGCGCTTCCGAGCGGCGATCGCATCGAGCATGACCTTGGCCGCTTTGTCCGAAGGCCACATCAGCTTCTTGGGCCGCGTATCCTCTCGCGACGCATCGAACACGCCCTCATTGTCGACCTGCGCGATCTCGCTCTCGATGAAGCCCGGATGGATCGTCGTACAGGTGACTCCGCTCCCGTGGAGTTCGACCGACAAGGTTTGTCCGATCGCCCGGACGGCATACTTGGACGCCGAGTAGGCGCCGATCCCGGGGCTCACGAGCATGCTCGCCACGCTTGCGACCAGCGCGAGCCGGCCCCGAGTCTCACGCAAGGCCGGGATGGCGTAGCGGGCCGTCATCGCAGCGCCGACGACGTTGACATCGAACTGTCGCCGCCAGTCCGCGGCACTCAGCTTCTCGATCTTGCCCGCGACCGAGAAGCCGGCGTTCGCCACGGCGACGTCGAGCCGCCCAAAGTCTGCGAGGACGCGATCGACCGCGGCGCGAACGGATTCTTCATCGGTCACGTCACATGGAACCGCGCTTGCTCGCCCTCCCCGCCCCTCGATTTCTGCAACCACGAGGTCGAGCCGTTCCTTGCGACGGCCCGAGACCGCCACGCGAGCCCCTGCGTCTGCAAACGCGAGGGCGAGGGAACGCCCGATGCCGCTCCCGCCGCCGGTGATCCACACCACCTGGTCTTCGAACTGCTTCTTCATGGGGAGCTCCCTAGCAGTTCAGTGGCGCCGCGCCAGGGCGTCCCGCTACTCCGCGGTCGGTCCGATTGCGTCGTCGACCTCTGCGGCGCCCGGGTCGGTTGCCCAGCGTTTGATCGGCGCGAAGCGACGAGAGACTCGGTCGGCGAGGTCGACGTCGATTCGGTAGAGGCAAGGCACGACGACCAAGGTGAGCACCGTCGAGAACGTCAGACCCCACACGATCACGCGGGCCATCGGCGCCAAGTGCGCCAGGCTTTCGGTGGCCAGAGACAGGGGGAAGAGGCCTGCGATCGTCGTTACGCTGGTGAGGAAGATCGGGCGGAGTCGAAGCCGGCCAGCCTGCACGATGGCCTCGTCGAGCCCCATTCCTTGGCCTCGACGTTTGTTGATGAAGTCGACCAGCACCAACGAGTCATTGACCACAATCCCCGTGAGCCCCACGACCCCCACCAGCGCGATCAGCCCGACGGGCGCCGGCGACAAGAGAAATCCTGCGGTCACGCCGATCAACGAGAGCGGGATTGCGGCCATCACCACCATGGGCTGGGAGAAGCTCTGAAACTGCGTCGCAAGGATGGTGTAGATCAACAACAACGCGATCACGAAGGCCTTGAGCAGCGAGTCCACCGATTTTTGCGTCTCTTCCCACTGACCGCCGTACTCGAACAAAATGCCGGGGTTGGCCGCTTCGAGGGGCCTGAGCTTTCGTTGGAGCGCGCTGTTCACTTCGCCGCTGTTCGTGAGGTCTTCATCGATGTTCGAGAGCACCGAGACCATTCGCTTGCGTTGAAAGCGCCGGATGATTCCCGGGCCTCGTCCTGGGGTCACCGAGGCGATCTCTTGGATCGCGACGTTGTCGCCGCCCGGGGTGAGGAGCCGGAGCGTCGCGATGCGCG
Organism: Myxococcota bacterium; assembly: GCA_039028875.1. GTDB lineage: Bacteria > Myxococcota_A > Polyangia > Polyangiales > Houyiibacteriaceae > SG8-38. The sequence goes on from JBCCHE010000019.1 coordinate 64,532, forward strand.
AGGGGTCTCGTTGCACGTCTTCGGCGAGCTGTACGACGAGATCGATCTCGTCCTCGCCGTCCCGCAGTGTCGCCGTCGGTGCGGCCCCGAATGCATTCCGAAGCCATTGCGACACCATCTCCGGGGTCAGCCCGTGCAACGCGGCCCGCTCTTCGTCCACTCGGATCTGAAGCTCCTGCTTGCCGAGCTCGTGATCGTGGACCGCGTTGCGGGTGCCCTTGACGAGGCGCACTTCGCGGAGCACCTGCTCGGCGAGTTCCACGAGGCGCTCCTGGTCGTTGCCCCGAATCCGGACGGCGACGGGGGCCCCCCGAGGCGGGCCCGGCCTCACCTCCATGATCTCGAGCCGCGTCGGCCCGACCACGTCGTCGTAGAGGGTGCTGACTTGGTTGACCAGTTCGCGACCGCCCCGAAGGCTGCTGCGTTCCATCGCTGGGACGACGAAGACCGACACCATCCCAAGATGGTCCCCAGACGATCCGCCCATGTCGGTGCGCGCCCACCCACGGACGGCGAGGGTGGCTTCCACATCTGGGTTGTCGAGCTCCAAGATCCGCCGCTCGAGCTCTGCCAAGAGGTCCTCGGTCTCGTCTTTCGAGGCATCCGTCGGAAGCCGAACGCGAACATCGAACGTGTCGACGTCTCCCTCGTTGAACAAAATCACGTCTTTCGACGCGAGGGCCGTTCCGATCAGAAGCCCAAACACGGCATACGCGCCGACCACCACTTTGCCGCGATGTTCGAGCGACCCACGGAGCAACCGGTCGTACGCTTTCAGGGTTCGCCGCGAGATGCGCTCGAGGCGGGTTTCGGGCGGACGGCTCTCACTCTTCTTTTTCCGGAGTCTGCCAAAGTCGGCCATGTGGCTCGGCAAGATGAACATCGCTTCGATCAACGAGGCTGCCAGCGATGCGACAACGACCTTTGGAATGATCGCAAAGAACTTCCCGAGGATGCCCTCCATCAGCAAGAGCGGAAGAAACGCGGCCCAGCTCGTCAGCGTCGACGAAACCACCGGCCAGAACACTTCCTGGGTGCCCACCACCGCTGCGCGGCGCCGCGGCATGCCCTCCTCGAGGTGCCGGTAGATGTTCTCGATGATGATGATCGCGTCGTCGACGACCACGCCGAGGCACAAGATCAACGCCAAGAGCGACATCATGTTGATGGTGATCCCCATGAAGTCCATCGTCGCGATCGCCCCGGCGAGGGCGACTGGGAGGCCAAGCGCTGCCATCGTGGCGTTCCGCGCACCCACCGCCACCCACAGGAGCAACAGCACGAGCAAGAGCCCCGCAGCGGCGTTGGCGTAGAGCGCGTCGAGTGATCGTTCGACCTCGTGCGCGGCGTCTCCGAAGGTGTCGATCGTGACGCCCGGCGGAAGCGCTTCCTCGAACCGCTCTACGAGCGCATGCACGGCTTCGCTGATGCGAACGCTGTCGGCTTGATCTTCCTTTTTGACGGTCAGCACGATCGCCGGCTCGCCGTTGACCCGCGCGCTGTACGTGGCCGGAGCGAACGCCTCTTGGACGTCGGCGACATCTCCGACTCGAACCGACCCCCCGGCGGTGCTGGGTCGAATCACGACCGCCGCGAGCTCGTCAGCGTTGGCCACACGGGTCATTCCACGCACCAACCGCGCATCGCCGTCACCTTTGGTGGTTCCCGCCGGGACGTTGGCAGCCCGAAGCCGAAGCGCGTCACTGACCGACGTCAACGACAGCCGGTGGGCGGCGAGTCGGTCCGGATCGACGTCGACTTGGAGTTCGCGGTCGCGGATCCCGTTCTTTCGTATGCCAGATACCCCGTCGACGCGTTCCAGCTTCTCGGCCAAGTCTTTGCCGACCCGTCGCAACACGGCCTCGGGGACCTCGCCCCGGACGGCGACTGCCATAGTGGGAAAGTCGACCTTAAACTCACGGACGACAGGGCGGTCGGCGTCGAGTGGAAGATCGTCGATGCGATTCACTTCGTTCGCGACTTCGATGATCGCGTTCGCGACGTCGTCGACGTCGGCCTTGAACTTGAAGCTGACGTAGGAGACGCCCTCCTTCGACGTACCCCAGATCTCGTCGACGTCGTCGACGTTGGCGATCGCGTTCTCCACCGGAATCGTGATCAGTTGCTCGATCTCTTCCGGCGACGCGCCGGCGTAGACAGTCGTCACGCCACCCCAACCCGTGGGCATCGTGGGCAAGGACTCGCGGTTCATGTCGTGCAGGACCACCGCGCCGAGCACCACCATCGAGATCGCCACCAAGTTGACGAGCACGGGCTGTCGGACCGCGAACCCCGGAACGCTCATCGGTCCTCGGTGGGCGCGGAATCCGGGGCCGCTCGTGCCTCGTCGCGCGCGTCGACCACCAGCACCTTGGATGCGTCGACGACCCGAGTCACACCTCGCGTAATGACGATTTCACCCTCCTTTACGCCTCCCTCGAGCTCGATGGAGCCCTCGCTCAGCGGGCCGAGCGTCACTTCGCGGCGGTACGCAATTCCGTCCACGATCACGTAGACGTGTTGTCGGCCGAAGCGTTCGAAAACGCCATCGAGCGGGATCCTGAGCACCGACCGCGGTGGCCCCGTGTCGACGGTGAACCGACCGACGAGCCCGGGCCGGAGCCGGCCGGAGGGGTCGTCGACCTCGATCTCGACCGGGAGTCTTCGCGTCTGTGGATTGATCACCTCACCGACTCGAACCACCCGCCCCGAGAACGCTTCGTTGGGTCTCGCGAACACCGTGACTCGCGCCGCCGAACCGACCAGGACGTCGAGTGCCTCGCGGGGATCGAGCAAGACGCGGGCTTTGAGCAGGCTCGTGTCCGCCAGCGTGAGGAGTGCGCTTCCAGGTGACGCCCATTCGCCGACTTCGATCGGTCGCTCGACGATCGTGCCGGCAAAAGGCGCGCGGACGACCGCTTCGGTGAGTCCCCGTTTCGCGAGCTTGGCTTCCGCCCGTGCGGCTTCTCTCGCCGCTCTCGACATGCGAACCGCATCGCGTGCATCGTCGAGTCGTTGTTCGGGTAGACCGCCGGACGCAACCAACCCTTCGGTCCGGGCGAGCTCTCGTTCAGCTTGCTGGAAGCGCGCGTCGGTCTGGGCCACGGTCGCCTGTGCCGCTTTGACGGCAGAGGTGGTACGCCCCACGTCGAGCCGCACGAGGACTTCGCCTTCCCCAACGCGATCCCCAACATCGGCATAAACGGCGATGACGCGACCCGAGGTCTCCGCGCGCATGTCCGACTGGCGGTTGGCCAAGATCTCCGCGGTTGACGTCGATGTGGGAGTCATCGCCTCCGGTGCCAGCGTGATGGCGTAGACCGGGGGCGGCGGGGCCTCGGTGGCCGCGGGGGCGTCACTCGCACAACCGATGATCGTGCTGACTGCCAGCAACCCTACGCAACGACTCACCTGTGACACGCCATAAACCTGCGTTTTCCGCAGCCTTTCGGCAAGACGAAAGTCCTGCGGTCAGTCCCGCAACGCGACGTAGGCCTGGCTCAGGCACGACTCGTTCGGCCTCTGCCTCGTGCTTAACTTCAGCAAGACCCGGTCGTCGGCGTTCCAGCCCTGGGTCACCAAGGTATCCCCGGGGAAGACGGGGGCACTAAACTGCCCCTGGATCGTCGCGACTTTGGCGGGATTTCCCCCGCACACCTGGTGCACCACGGCCCGGCCCGCATAGCCGAACGTGCAAAGGCCGTGCAGGATGGGCTGATCGAATCCGGCCTGGGATGCGAATTCGGGGTCGGCGTGCAGCGGGTTGAGGTCCCCGTTCAGCCGGTAGAGCAGTGCCTGAGATGCGGGAATCTCGTCTTCCACTTCGAAGTCAGGGCCCCGATCCGGCGGGTGGACACGGTCGGCCTTTGGCGGTCGCGGCCCGCCAAACCCGCCGTCGTTTCGAAGGACCAAGGTGACGATCCCGCGAGCGATCTGTTCTCCGCGTTCGTCGTACGCTTCGATCTCAAACTCGGACATCGCCAGGCGTCGAAGGTCATAGAGGCCTGCGACCCTTCCCACGACGCGAAGGCGTCCACTTGGCTGGAGGGCGCCCATCACATCGAGCCGCTGGCTGTGGTGCACCATCCCGAGTCGGTCACAGCCGATGCGATCCACCAAATCATCGAACACGGAGAACGTGGGGATCGTGGCGAAGGTCGGCAGCACAGCGGGCCCCCTTCCCTCGTACAAGAAGTCGAGATCCTTCGGTGGGGTCGCACCCACCCCGAGCGCATACGTGACCGTGTCGCGCCAGCCATACTCGAAGTCGACGGGCGCGGTCTCGTAGCCGAGGCTGTTGGGGTCTATCGTCATGCTCTTGCGCCAAAGTAGAGCGCCACTACCCGATTCTTGCAATCGGGCGTTGTCGCCGTGGCCCTCGGCAGATCGTCCATCTCGGTCGAGTTGCCGCCGATCGACGTTCCCGACCGTTTCGCCGTCGTTTCGCGGCGGCCGCTCGAACGCCTCTCGACCGCTTGTTGCCGATCCAAGCGCTCGGTAGAGTACGTGGTCATGACCGCCATTCGTCGAGTCGCCATCGTGTTTTCCGGAGGACCTGCACCAGGAGCCAACGCGGTGATCGCGGCAGCCGCGACGTCGTTTCTCGAGGCTGGACTCGAGGTGTTCGGCATTTTCCACGGCTACACGAATCTGCAGCAGTACGACCCCGACAAACAGCCCATGGTCGAAGGCGAGCACTACCGGCGCCTCGCGCCGAGCGACATGCGCGGGCTCAGAAACACGCGGGGGATCATCATCGGGACCGCCCGGGTCAACCCAGGTGCCGGGATCGAAGCGCCAAGCGACCTTCTCGACCCCCAGAAGACCGAGAAGCTCGGCCGGATTCATCGCGCCCTCGCGGACCTCGGCATCGATGCCCTGATCTCGATTGGTGGCGATGACACCCTCAAGACGGCCAACTTTCTCTACGAATATCAGCGGCACCACGTCGCCGAGCCCAACCGTGTGGGGGTGGTTCACCTCCCAAAGACCATCGACAACGACTACCGGGGGATCGACTTCACGTTCGGCTTCTTCACGGCGGTGGACGTGATGGCCAAAGAGCTCCTCAACCTTCGCGCCGATTGCATCGCCACCAGCAGCTACTTCGTGGTGGAAACCATGGGGCGGAAGGCTGGGTGGTTGTCGTACGGCGTCGCGATCGCAGGCGAGGCCAACATGGTCGTGTCGACCGAGGACGTCGAGGGCGACCTCGCAGTCGAGGAGACCACCACCGATCCACATACCGGCGAGACCATTGTCTCTCGGCGGCTCTCGATCACCGCGCTGGTCGACCGTATCGTCGATTTGATCTTGGCGCGCGAGCGGCGGTCCCAGTACTACGGGACGGTCGTGCTTGCCGAAGGCCTCGCCGAGCTCCTCCCCCAGAATTCGCTAGGAGGCATGCCACGCGACGAGCACGGGCACATCCGCCTCGGCGCGTTCGACCTGGCCAAGATGGTCTCGGACCGAGTGCAGACGCGTTACGAAGAGCGAACGGGCCGACGCAAGAAGGTGCGTCACATTCAGTTGGGCTACGAGTCTCGCTGTTCCCCGCCGCACGCGTTCGACGTGATGCTCGCCAGCCAACTCGGCATTGGCGCCTTCAGGGCCCTCGTCGAAGAAGGTCTCGATGGCCACATGGTGAGCGTCAGCGGCCAGCTCGACCTCCAGTACGTCGAGTTCGAGAAGCTGATCAATCCGGTGACGCTGCAGACCGAAGTTCGGTTCATCGCGCAGGGGAGCGACTTTCATCGCCTGGCACGGTTCCTCGAAACGCGAACCGGACTTCAGGCCGAGTGGAGCCCCGGCCGGCGTTTCGAACCGAAGACCGAGACGCCATCTGGCGCATAGCAGCCCTGCGATGACCGGAGAGCAGGAGCCGTTCACGCGGATCGGGCCGTGAGCACCCGGCGCACCGCGTTCCGAGCGAGCGGGCCTTAGAAGCTCGGGCGCTCGTTCATCTGACGAACGCGCTTCCGGCGGCGACGAGCAGCTTCGGCTGCTTTCTTTCGCTTCTTGATCGACGGCTTCATGTAGTGGCGGCGCCGCTTCAGTTCGCGGAGGATGCCCTCCGTCGCCATCTTGCGCTTGAGGTGCTTGACCGCTCGCTCGAGTCCACGTTCACCCACGTGAACTTCGATCGGTTTAACTTGGACGGTCTCAACCATGAACAGCGCTTCTCCTTCTAAGAGCCGCGGAGGCTTACACAGTGTACATGGCCACGCAAGGAGGCCCACGCTCAGGGACGCAACCCGGACCAAAACCCCAGGATTACAGGGTTATTCGACTGTCTGATGGAGCTCGTCCGCGGCCTCGGGCCCCTCTTTGGTGAAGGTGAGGCTCCCGTTTCGTACATCGACGAGCACGGTGTCCCCCGGGCCGAACCGCCCAGCGAGGATGTCCTCGGCGAGGCCATTCTCGAGGTGTCGCTGAATGGCGCGCTTGAGCGGCCTCGCGCCATAGGTCGGGTCGTATCCGACGTGGGCCAGGAAGTCCTTCGCGTCGTCCGTGACTCGGATGCCGAGGTCTCGTTCCACGAGTCGCTTCTTGAAGTTGCGAAGCTGCACGTCGACGATTCGGCGAAGCTCGCTCCGGTCGAGTCGGTGAAAGATGATCGTTTCGTCGAGTCTGTTGAGGAACTCCGGGCGAAACGCGTTTCGGAGATCGTCCGTCACGGCGGCTCGCATGGCCTGTTCATCGTCGATCGCCATGATGTGATGCGACCCGACATTCGACGTCAGGATGATCACGACGTTCTTGAAGTCGACGGTGCGCCCTTGGCCGTCCGTCAGCCGTCCGTCGTCGAGAACCTGCAAGAGCGCGTTCCACACGTCGGGGTGCGCCTTCTCGACCTCGTCGAATAGGACCACCGAGTAGGGTCGCCGCCGCACGGGCTCGGTCAACTGTCCGCCCTCTTCGTACCCGACGTAGCCTGGAGGTGCCCCGATCAGTCGCGCGACGGCGTGCTTCTCCATGTACTCGCTCATGTCGAGGCGAATCATGGCTTTGTCGTCGTCGAACATGAACTCGGCGAGTGCCCGCGCGAGCTCGGTCTTACCGACCCCCGTGGGGCCCAGAAATAGGAACGAGCCGATGGGTCGATTGGGCTCGCTGAGCCCTGCACGCGAACGCCTCACCGCGTTCGAGACGGCGACCACGGCTTCGTCCTGCCCGATGACGCGCTCACGAAGACGGTCTTCCATCTGAAGGAGCTTGTCTTTTTCGCCCTCGAGCATCTTGTTGACCGGGATTCCGGTCCACTTCGACACCACGTGCGCGATGTCTTCGTCGGTGACTTCTTCCTTGAGGAACGAGGTCCCGTCCTGCACGTCGACCAACTTCTGCTGGGCTTGGTTCACCGCAGACTCGGCCGCCGGGATCTCGCCGTACTGAAGGCGCGCGGCCGTGTCGAAGTCCGCGGTCCTTTCCGCGCGCTCGAGGTCGAGACGGAGTGATTCGACGAGTTCTTTCTTCTCCCGGATCTCGGTGATGAGTTCTTTTTCGCGTAGCCACTGGGCGCGCATGGTGTCGCGCTGCTCTTGAAGCTCGGAGAGTTCGTGTTCGAGTTCCCCCAAACGCTTCTTGCTCGCGTCGTCCTTCTCCTTCTTGAGCGCCTGTCGTTCGATCTCGAGCTGCATGACCTTGCGCTCGAGGGTGTCGATGGGCGCAGGCAGCGAGTCGATCTCCATCTTGAGGCGCGACGCCGCCTCGTCGACCAAGTCGATCGCCTTGTCCGGGAGGAACCGGTCCGTGATGTATCGATGGCTCAGCGTCGCCGCCGCCACGATCGCCGAGTCCTGAATTCGAATGCCGTGGTGGATCTCGTACCGCTCTTTGAGCCCTCGCAGAATGCCGATCGTGTCGGGAACCGACGGCTCGCCCGCGAAAACAGGTTGAAACCGCCTTGCGAGCGCCGCGTCTTTTTCGATGTGCTTGCGATACTCGTCGAGGGTGGTGGCCCCCACACAGCGAAGCTCCCCGCGCGCCAGAGCCGGCTTGAGCATGTTGCTCGCGTCCATCGACCCTTCGGCGGCGCCGGCGCCGACCAAGGTGTGGAGCTCGTCGATGAACAGAATGATCTCGCCTTGGGCGGACTCGATCTCTTGAAGCACCGCCTTGAGGCGCTCCTCGAACTCGCCCCTGTACTTTGAACCGGCCACCATCCCCCCCAGGTCGAGGGCGAGAAGTCGCTTGTCTTTGAGCCCCTCAGGGACGTCGCCCTGCGCGATTCGATGGGCGATCCCCTCGGCGATGGCGGTCTTCCCGACGCCGGGCTCACCGATCAGGACGGGGTTGTTCTTGGTTCGGCGTGACAGCACTTGCATGACGCGACGGATCTCCTCGTCGCGCCCGATCACCGGGTCGGTCTTGCCTTGCCGCGCGGCCTCCGTGAGGTCGACCGTGTACTTCTCGAGCGCTTGGAACTTCCCTTCGGGGTCGGGGTCGGTGACGCGCTGGCTGCCACGGACTTCTTGGAGGGCTTCGAGCAGCTTCTTTCGGTCAACGCCTTGCGCCTTGAGCGCTTGGCGCAGCTGTGCGTCCTCGAAGGACGCGAGGAGGACGTGCTCGGCCGAGGTGTACTCGTCCTTCAGCGCCTCGGTTTCCTTCCACGCGCGCGTCATGAGGTCGCGCAGTCGACGCGAGATCCCGGGTTCGGAACCTCCCGCGACCTTCGGCATACGATCGAGGACCGCGCCCTGCGCGCGAATCAGCCCCTGGAGGTCGGTGTTCGCCTTCGCGAGAATCGCGGGTGCGAGGCCTTCGGCTTGCCCCAGCAGTTCGAGCATCAGGTGCTCCGGGTACACTTCGGGGTTGCCCCGATCGCTGGCGTTTTGCTGGGCCGCCACGAGGGCTTCACGGGTCTTGGTGGTGAGTCGATCCAATCGCATGGGTTTCCTGTGTTCTCGGCAAGTTAAGCACGCGCCTAGCCGCGTCAACGGGTAGACAGCCACGCCGATCGACGCAATAACGACCGGCGTGCGCGCGGCGATCTTGTGGGTGTTGGTGACGGGAGGGCTCTTCGGATGCACCAAGGACCCGGTCGCGCCCGAGTTTGCCTCGCCTAGCGCGACGATCACCACGCTCTTCACCACGTACGACCTCGCGGATGTCCCGCAAACCGAGATCCGTCGTCGTTTCGAAGCAGGCGAACGGTTCAAGCTCCTCAACCCGACCCTCTTTCAGAGCTGTTTCTCCGACTGGCAGGGCGAGCACGACGAAGGCCTCGGCGGGTTCGTCTTTGGGCAGCTGGTCGTGGCCAAAGACGAGCTTGTAATCGAGGTCGACGAGGACGTCGCGCGCGTGCGTCCGAAGCACGGTCCCGAGGACCTTCCCCCTGTGCTCCTGGTTCGCCAAGACGCCGGTTGGAAGATCGATCTTCGGCAGAGCATTCCCGCCGAAATCCGCCAGCGCCTCTACGAAGTCAATCGACGCGCACGGCGTGTCGAACGTCAGGCTCGCTGACCGCTACTCGGCTCGAAAGGGAGCGACGTCCAGCCTCTGTCCTGGTGCGGCTTCCTTGAGTGCCTCGCGCATGGCCACGAGCTCGGTCGCGTGTGGGTTGATCGCGAGCCCGCGCGCCACGCTGCGCCGGGCCGCCTCGGTGTCGCCCACCGCGCCGAAGTAGAGGGCGTCCGTGTAGTGGCGCCACAGAAGTTGGGTCTTGGTTTGCTCATCCGAGGGCGCCCCGAGTTGAGCATACAGATCGTCCCAGAACACCTCGTGGTCGCGCATCGCCTGCCCTTCGTCGGCTTCGGTGATGTCCGCGGTGAGCACGCGATGATAGAGCTGCTCCGGCACGACGATATCGTACAGGTTCGGCTGGACACGCAGATCCATCTCGACGAACACCGGACGCTCTGCGGCGAGGCTCTGGAGGTCCGCGGCGTTGAGTTCCCCCGTCAAAACGTAGTTTCTGAGGAGCGGGGTGAGTGCGGGGTCGCGGTCCACCAGTGCGTCGACCATCTTCGGGTAGCTCGTGAGTGGCAACGGGATCAGGGTGACGTCCGGTCGATTCAGCTCCTCCGCCTCAGCGCCCCAGAATCGAAAAATCGTGTTTGGGTTGTGAGCAAGCACGACCGCCCCCTCGGGAAGCCCGCGTCGGAGGCCGTCCTCGAACACGTCCGTGTCCTTGAACGAAGCGAGCGACGAAACCCCCGAAGCGCGCCAGGCGCCCCCGAGTGCCGCCACGGCGAGGACGAAGGCCACCGCCGGACCGAGGCGGGGGCGACTTCTGACGGCCTCGACCACCGCCGACAGAAGGACCCCGATCGCAAACGCGACGAACGCCCCGATCGCGCTGTAGGCAAGCATGAAGTACGCGAGGGCATCCGGGTTCCCGCTGACGAAGCCGAGCAACGCTCGCCCAAGCGTGAAGACGAGCCACACACTCAGCCAAAACAACCCGTACCGCCGCGCCCGACGCACGCGCAGCATGAAGTACACGCCTAGCAAAGCGATCAGGAGGGTGGCCACATGGAGGTCTTCCCCCATGGCGGCCAGCACGTCGGCCAGATGTTGGGAGAACGGGGCGACCCGCTCGGGTCCGAGGCTTTTTTGGAACGCCTGTGCGCTGACCACCCAGAAGAACCGTGATGGTGTGCTCGGGTCGCCGAGATTCAGGTAGGGACCCGCGAGGGCTCGAAGCGGAAGCATCCAATAAGTCAGTAAGCCTGCTCCCCCGAATAGCCCCGCCCATCCGATCGGGCGCCACCCCGCGCGGCCGATGACGTTCACCAAGAGCCAGCCAGTCGGCACGATCGCGATCAGGGCGATGTAATGGTGGTTCGACAGCGCGAGTCCGATCGCGAGAGCCGCGTGGTAGAGTGGCCGGATGTCTTCGGTCGGCTCCGCGGTCGCCACCCGAATGAGTCGCTCGTAGGCGAGCGAGAGCAACGCCACCTGAAGCGCGTATACTTCGGGTCGCACCGCTTGGAACCACCAGGCGTGTGACAGCGCCACCCACCACGTTGCCGCAAGGCTGAGCGGGGTGATCAACGACGGCGCCACGGCGCCCGTGGCCCTCAGGGTTCTGGCGATCGCGAAGAACAACGCGCCTGCGCCCACCGCGACCAGCGCAGCGCAGATCCAGGCGACCCGGAGCGACAGGCTGCCGGCCGGCAAGACGTTGGCGAAGCCGAGCACCACCGAAGCCAAAGGGTGCCCCGGGGGATGAGAGACTCCGAAATCCGTCGCGACGGCAACGAATTCTCCACTGTCGAGCCAGTGCGCGTAACCCGACGCCGTCGATAGGTAGATCAACAGCGGCACGCCCCCGGCGAGCACCCCCTTCAAGACATCGCGGCTCAAGACCGGGCGATGATCGAATGTCCGCGTTCGAAGGTCAAATCCGCGTCGGCGTCGGATCGTTCTGTGCCATAGTGCTCTGCCATGGCGAAGCGAGCGAAACGATACTGGCTGATGAAGAGCGAGCCCGACGTCTACTCGATCGACGACCTCGCCCGCGACGGGACAGAGTCTTGGGAGGGCGTGCGCAACTACCAGGCGCGCAACTTCATGCGCGACATGGCGGTGGGTGACCTGGCGATCTTCTACCACTCAAACGCCAAGCCGCCCGGCGCCGCGGGGGTTTGCCAGGTGGCCCGCTTGGCGTACCCGGATTCCACCCAGTTCCTCAAAAAGAGCCAGTACTACGACCCCAAGTCCAAGCGAGACGACCCACGTTGGTCGATGGTAGACGTCTCGTTCGTCGAGAAGTTCGACGAACTCGTGTCGCTGCAAGCGCTCAAAGACGACGCGGCTCTCACGGGAATGCGGGTGACACAGCGCGGATCGCGGCTCTCGGTGCAGCCGGTCGAAAAGGCGCACTTCAAGCATGTGCTCCGTATGGCGAGCGCCCGGACCAAAGTCCGCTGAGACCGCGATCTATCGCTAGATCCAGACATCCTCGGCGATGGCCGTGGCGTGTTGGACCGAGAGCTTGACGTGGTGGCGCCTCATGACGCCCTCCCGGATTCGATGGCGGGGAACTTCGGCGGCGTTGACGTAGAGCGTGCCATCCTTTTCGACTTGGCCGGGGCGGCTCAGGCCCTTCTTGGTGCGGCGATGCATGTGACCCGCGACGGTCGCGAGCACCTTTCGACCCTGCGCTTTGGCGTACGACACCGCTTCGGCGAGGTCTTGGTCACCCCAATCTTCCTCCTGTCGTCGGAAGTCGCAGCCCCAGATCGAGTCGGCGCGGCCCCCGAGCCCCGAGGGGCCGTTGTGCGCAAGAAATACGAGCGGCGCGTCGTCGCATTGATCGACGAGCGCTTTGAGTCTCGCCACGGATGCATCCATCGAGTCGACGTCGTACTTGGCCGCGAGATACCGAAGGCAGGCGAGTCGCCGTCCGCCGATCGAGTGCGGACGTGCCGCGATGAGGTTGATGGGGACGCCCGACGGTTCGAGCCGGTGTCGGCTGTAGCCAACGAGCTCGGCGGGTCCAAGCGCCGCATCGATCGCACGGCACCGCCAGTCTTGGCCTTGCGCGAATACCTCTCGCAGGCGACCGGCGCGCGGGGCGATCTCTGCGCCAAGCTGCAGCGCGTGGAGGCCATCGTGGTTGCCTGGGATGCACAGCGCCGGAACACGAAGCTTGCTAATCGCCCGGGCCACCGTGAGGCCACGTACCTGTGTATACGCTGCGAGGTCTCCGACGAACAGCAGCAAATCGTACCCACTGTGATTGAAGAACTCGATGTCCTGCGCGTCCCAGAACAAGTGCACATCACCAATCACCGCGATCGTTGCCGCTTGCGTGGTCGCTTCGTTCATGGAATCAAACCTAGCGGACCACGCGCAACGCGCGAGGCAGAAGAGGCCGCTCGATGAACGCACCCCGAATCGAACCCCGTGAACCCGCGCTCGTTCTGGTGTTCAGCATTCTGAGTCTCGGGTTCTACCTGCCTTTTTGGTACCACGGGATCTACCAAGACCTCTGCACCCTCGACGGCCGCACCCCCACGGGTCGAGGCTTCTGGCTCGACTTCCTCTTCGTGATCGTCACTTTCGGGATCTACGGCATCTGGGTCGACTACAGGATCTCGATGCAGATCAGCGAGTTTGAAGAGGCCAACGGACTCGGGCCTGCCCAGGACACCTCGATGATCACGGTCATCCTCGATGTCGCTGCCTACTTCACCGTCTTCTTCACGAATTTCGTCACCAGTGCGATCCAGCAGGACCAACTGAATCGGGTGGTCACCCGCCTCGGGTCGGACTTGCCCACCGACGCGCGCATCCTCGTTCCGATCGAGTGATGCGCCAGGCGCGGCTCGCCGTGTTCGTCGGGGGTCGGTCTTCACGGATGGGCCAACCAAAGGGCCTCCTTCGGGTTCCAGGCGGGGGCGCGACGATCGTGGAGCACGTGGTCGAGTGCGGCCGGCGCGCCGGTCTCGATCCTTTTCTCGTGGGTGATGCCGAACCCTATGCCGACCTCGAGACCGACGTTGCCCGCATCGCCGACGACCCGAAGGTCGCTGGGCCACTCGGGGGCTTGCTCGCCGCGTTGCGTCTGGCGGACCGAACGTCGGTCGACTTCGTCGTTACGGCAGCTTGCGACATGCCCTACATCGACGTCGGCGTCCTCGAGACGTTGCGGGACCACCCGAGCCCCGCGACGGTCCTGGCGGCTCGACGGACACCCGAGGCTCCTTGGGAACCGATGCTGACCCGCTATCGAACCGAACTTGCACTACCCGCCCTAGTGGCGGCTTCGGGCTCGACCCGATCGTTCCAACAGTTCTTCGCATCTGTCGAGGTCGAACCGCTCTTGCTGAACGAGGCGCTCGTCGGCGCCTTGCGCGACTGGGACTCTCCGGACGACGTGGTGCTGTGAAGTGACCCTGCTAAGCTCGCGCCGATGGTCGACATGTCACAGCCGCTACGCGACACGCTCCTCGCGTTGGCCGCAATCCCAAGCCCCATCGGCGAGGAGGCAGCGCTCTGCGATCACGTTGAAGCCCGCCTCGGGCAGACCCTCCCGCCGGGCGCCATCCGTCGGTTCCACGACAGCCTGATCGTTCGCGCGACCCCTCCAGGCCGCGGGCCCCGCGTCGCTTTGGTCGGGCACCTCGACACGGTCCGTACGAGGCACGATGGACCTGCGCGGGTCGAAGGCAACTTACTCTACGGCGCGGGCGCTGCCGACATGAAGTCGGGGCTCGCGATCATGATCGAGCTCGTCGAGCATCTCGACCTCGAAACCCTCCCATTCGATCTCACGCTGATTTTCTACGAGCGCGAGGAAGGTCCGTTCGAAGAGAACCGTCTCGGCCCGATCCTCGACGCCTTCCCGGAGCTCCACGAACTCGAGCTCGCGATTTGCCTCGAGCCGAGCGACAACCAGATGCAGCTTGGCGCCATGGGCTCGGTGCACGCGACGCTGAAGTTCCACGGACAGAGCGCGCACAGTGCGAGGCCCTGGCAAGGCCAGAACGCACTTTATGACGCAGCCCGCTTCCTCCACGTTCTCGAGCAGCGCGAACCCCACGATGTGATCATCGACGGCCACGCCTATCGAGAGGTCCTGACGCCGACCTTGATGTCGGGGGGACGCGCCCGGAACGTCGTGCCCGACGAAGCCGAGATCAACGTCAACTATCGTTTCGCACCCGGTCGCGCTCCCGACGACGCGGTCGCGGACTTGCGGGAGCTGGCGGGCCCCCGCGCTGAGGTCGTACCGACCGACATGTCTCCGTCCGGGCGCCCTCATGCGAACCACCCGCTCGTCGCTCGGCTATCGGGATGTGGCGTCGACGGGGTGAAGAGCAAGCAAGCGTGGACCGACGTGGCGCGTTTCGACGGTGTTGGGGTCGCTGGCGTCAACCTCGGGCCGGGGACCGCCTCCCAGGCCCATCAACCCAACGAGTACACCGAGCTCGATAAGCTCACCGCCGGCTATTCGATCTTTCACCGTTTCCTGACGGGTGGCGCATAGCGATCGTCCGTCAGGCACCGAGCCCGCCTCGGTCAATGCCCGAGCTCGTCGCATGCTGCCGGGTCGCCTTCGAAACACTTGGCCTCCACGGATCCGGGTTCGTCCTCGGTTTCCGCTTGTTCCTCAGCCGCCTCGGGTGTCGGGTTCACGGGCTCGACCCCCTTCTTCTTCTCGCATCCGAGCGCGAGCAAGACGATCATGAATAGCGAGAACTTGCGGAGCGTCTGCATGTGCGGACAATGGTAGTCATGATGAAAGCAGCCGTCAGATCTTTGCTCGCCGCGTCGCTCACCTTGGCCGTGCTCAGCTCGGCGATGCCCCTGCGTGCCGACGACGACCCTGGTGCTTCCAATTGCTATAGCGTCCGTGGCGAGGCGCGCTACGGCGCCCTCGGTTACAACCACGTGGTGATCATCACCAACACCTGCGACGTCAAACTCGAGTGTGAAGTCTGGACGGACGTCGACCCGAAGCCGCGCATTGCGCTCACGGTAGAGCCGAAAGCGACGGGCGAAAAGACCACGCGCCTGAATTCGCCGGCGCGCGGCTTCAAAGCATTCGGCGAGTGCAAGAAGTAGGGCTTCGAGCCCTCGGTCGCCACCGCGGCGCTATTCGAGTGTCTTGATCTTGAGCTCGAGGAGCTGATCGGCTTCGACGCGGGAAGGCGCCTGCGTCATCAAGTCGTTTGCACGCTGCGTCTTCGGGAACGCGATGACGTCCCGGATCGATTCGGTCTCTGCGGCGAGCATCGCGATTCGGTCCATACCAAATGCAATCCCACCATGTGGCGGCGCGCCATAGTTGAGTGCGTCGAGCAAGAAGCCGAACTGTTCGCGCGCTTCCTCATCGCCGAGTCCGATGACCTCGAAGACCTTCTTTTGGACTTCTGGGTCGTGAAGTCGGATCGACCCGCCAGCAATCTCGAAACCGTTGAGAACCAGATCGTACCGGTAGCACAGCACGTTGCCCGGATCGTCGTCGAGCAGCTCGATGCACTCGTCGTGGGGTCGCGTGAAGACGTGATGCGCAGCGTCCCAGCGTTTCTTTTCTTCGTTGCGCTCGAACAGGGGCGGATCGACGACCCACAGGAAGTTCCATTCCCCGCCGCTTCCGGTCTCTGGGATGACGCCGAGTTTGCGTGCCACATGCAGTCTCAGGTTCGCCATGACCGTGTGAACCTTCTGCGTAGGTCCAAACTGAAACAGGATGAGGTCTCCGTCTTTGGCATCGACGGCAGCGTTGACTGCGGTCCGGAACTCGGACGTGACCATCTTGGCGAGTGGGCTTTGGAGCCAGTTTCCGTCGGCGTCGACCTTCGCTCGCGCGAGGCCCTTGGCGCCCATCTGGCGTACGAACTTCTCGAGGGCGTCGAGGTCCTTACGCGAGAATCCGTGGCCCGATGGCACGACCATCGCCTTGACGATCTCGGTCGGTAGGTCGCGTCGGTAGCTGCCGTCCGCGAATTTCCTGGCGATCGGCTCCAACATGCCGATCCCGCCGCCACCGTGTTCGATGGTCAGATCGGTAAGGTCGACGTGTTCCATCGCGAACCGCATGTCCGGCTTGTCGTTGCCGAACCGTTCCATCGAGTCGGCGAACGGAAGGCGCGGGAACGTCCCCCCTGGGTAGAGCGTCTCGAGGTCGACCCCCAGCACTTCCTTCCAAAGCCGAAAGACCAAGCCTTCGATCACTTTGAACAAGTCGTCCTGGTTGATGAACGACATCTCGACGTCGATCTGCGTGAACTCCGGCTGCCGGTCGATGCGGAGGTCTTCGTCGCGGAAACAGCGAACCAGTTGGTAGTACTTGTCGTAGCCCCCCACCATCAGGAGCTGTTTGTAGAGCTGTGGGCTCTCGGCGAGGGCGTAGAACTGGCCGCCATAGAGACGTGACGGCACCAAGAAGTTTCGCGCGCCGCCCGGCGTGTACCGAACCATGAACGGCGTCTCCACCTCGAGGAACCCCTGGTCGTGGAAGTAGCCCCGAGTCTCGTGGTTGAGCCGGCTACGCATCATCAAGTTCTTCTGCAAGGCTGGCCGGCGCAGGTCGAGGTAGCGGTACTCGAGCCGCTTGTCTTCGTGGGTCGAGATGTCGTCCTCGATCTCGAACGGCGGCGTGTCGGCCTTGTTGAAGACGGTGGACTCCATCGCGATCACTTCGATCGCACCGGTTGCCAACCGCGGGTTTCGAAGGCTCGACCCGTCGTCTTTGGCGCCACGGTCCCGCACTTGGCCCCGCACCCCGAGGACCCACTCCGAGCGCGCCCGATCGGCGGTCTCGAAGGCCTCCTTGGCGCTCGTCTCGGGGTCGAAGACGACCTGCGTGAGGCCTTCCCGGTCGCGAAGATCGATGAAGATGCAACCGCCGTGGTCTCGGCGGTTTTGTACCCAACCGAAAAGGACGGTGTCCTCCCCGATGTGGTCCTCTCGCAGCTCGCCGCAAGAATGTGTGCGCTTCAGCTCATCGATAAAACGGGCCACGGTTGGCCTCCTTGCCAGGCCCTCGGTTGACGGGCGGCGGGGAAGGTAGCCGGCCGCGAGGCCACGTCAAGTCAGGGTTTCCCTCGCATGTACAGGCAGTTGCACTCGAGCGGCTCCCCGTAGACAATGGCCCACGGGGATCGAGAACTTCGGGAGCAGGGGACATATGGCCGCCGACGAAATCGAGTGTCACGTCTGTGGCGCCGCCAACGCCAAAGGAACCGAGCGCTGCCGATCATGTGGCGCTCGCCTCACCGAGCTCTTGGTGGAGCTCAGCGAAGAGGAAGCGCACGCCAGGCGGAATCAACCCGACGAGTTTGAGTACCGCTGGGTGGCGATCTCGTTCGGCCTGTTGATCGTCCTCGCGGCGATCGTCCTCGGCCTTTTGCCCTTGATCATTCCGCCCTACGACCCGCAGGGCTTTTCCGGGATCATGATCGCAATCGTGCTCTGGTTCTTCGGTTCGGCCGTGGTGAACTACATCTCGCCCGGCAAGCACTTCCTCGAGCCGCCCGCCGGAGGGTTCCTCGCGGCGATTCCGACCATGGCGTACCTGTCGAGCATCGCCGACGTATACCAACTCTCGATCGGCGCGTACGTGCTCGGGACCCTCATGGCGACCATGATGGCGTTGATGGGCGCGTTCGTCGGGAACCTCCTCAAGAACGGTGACTCGCCGAAGCCAGCTCCGAAGCGCAACCCCAGAAAGAAGAACTCGCGCCGCCCGAAAGCGGCCTGAGCGGGGTTTGGACCGCGTTCACGGTGAGCCGGGCCCAGCGGCGTAGGCGAACTAGAGGCGTAGGCGAAGCGCGAAGCCGGGGATCAGGGCCACGCCGTTGCGGCGAAGGCGACCCCCATTCACGTCTCCGATAGACCAGTGCTCGTAGGCTGCGGTGAGCTCCACCAACGCATGGAAGCGGCGGACGCCGAGCGCCATGCCGATGACCGGCCCGAGGCGCACCCCCCAGCCCGACTCGAGGCCGTCGACGTCATTCCGCTCGAAGTCGCCTTTGACCCACTCGCCGCTGAGTCTTGCCCCCAACCAGAACTCGTAGAGACCCCCGATCTCGACCCCGTATGTCAGCGGAAGCTCGAAGCCTGCGCGGCCGCCTTCGGTCTCGGGCCCTTCTGTTGTGACCCAGCCGCCATAGGGAGCCAACCCCATCACGAACGCGGTTCGGGTCGACCCATCCTGGAGAAGGACTTCTCGTCGGAAGTCGGCGCGGATCATCGTCCCGGCGACCAGGAGGCCGAGATCCCAGCTGTCCGTGAGGCCGTATCGACCGTACACCATCGGGACGACGCCACCCGCACTCGCATCGGGCTCGAAGTTCGGCTCGGCGCCATCCCAGTTCTTGAGCTTGCCGAGGGGCACCCGCGCGCCGCCTCCCACGCCGAGATCGGTGCGGTTTGCGGGTGTGGTGGATCCGCCGACCATGGCAGGAACCGCCGTCGCACAACCGCTTAGGGTCATGAGAGACAGGAGCGCCCCGACCAGCCCTGACCACTTCACCTTAGCGTTCGTAGCTTAACTTTCGCCGGCCGGGGATCTTTTGCGTCAGGGGGGGCGTCTCGGCCCCCTGAGGCGTCGATGAAGTCCCCGAGAAGATCGTAGTCGCCCGCGTCCGTGACCAATACGCGGCGGATCTCGCCGGGACGCGCAGTCCCGTTGGCCAGGTATACGCTCCCGTCGACTTCCGGAGCCTGCCCCCACCAGCGCCCCTGAAGCAGAAGGTCGCTTTCGTCGCTGACTCCCTCGACCAAGACGTCGAGCTCCGTCCCGACGCGCAGGTCCAGCCGGCTTCGGCTGATCGGTTGCTGGGTCGCCATGAGCGACTCCCGTCTGGCTTCGGCGACGTCACTTGGGGGAACCTCCGGCATGTCGCCGCTCAGGGTGCCTTCCTCGGTGGAATAGAGGAACACCCCGACGTGATCGAACTCCGCCCACTCGACGAACTGCCGCAGTTCCTCGAAGTCACCATCGGTCTCGCCCGGATGACCCACGATGAAGGTGGTGCGAAACACGAGATCCGGGATCGCACGACGAAGTCGCTCGACCACTTTGACCATTCGCGCGCCGCCGTGGCCGCGACGCATTCGCTGGAGCATCGAGTCCGACGCGTGTTGAAGCGGCATGTCGATGTAGGGAAGCACCTTGTCGTTGTCCGCGATCACCGACACGAGTGAGTCAGTGAGGGTCTCTGGGTAGAGGTAGTGCGCTCGGATCCAGTGAATCCCATCGACTTCGGCCAACGCGCCGAGCAACTCGGCGAGGCTCGCACGGTCGGGAAGGTCCCGCCCGTACGCGATCGTGTCCTGGCTGATCAGGTTGATCTCGACGACCCCGGCGCTGGCCAGCTGCTCGGCTTCGTGGACCAAGTCGGCGACCGATCGCGAGCGCTGCTTCCCGCGGAACGACGGAATTGCGCAGAAGCTGCAAGACCGATTGCACCCTTCGGCGATCTTCATGTAAGCCCGATGCCCGGCTTCGGTCAGGATACGCGGGTCCTCAGCCCGCATCGTGTAGTTCGCGGGGTTGCCGACCAGCATCCGTTCTGGGCGCTCTTGAAGCACCGCCCGGAGCTTCAACATGTCGCTCGAGCCGAGAAAGTGATCGACCTCGGGCAGCTCGGCACTGAGCTGCGTGGGGTAGCGTTGCGACAGACAGCCTGCCACGACGAGCTTCTCGCACACGCCTTCACTCTTGTGAGTCCCCATCTCGAGAATGGTGTCGATCGATTCCTCTTTGGCGGGCCCGATGAAACCGCACGTGTTGACGACGATGACCTCCGCCTCTCCCGGGTCCTCGACGAGCCGAAACCCCGATTCGCCGCTTACGCCGAGCATTACCTCCGTATCGACCCGGTTCTTGGCGCAGCCAAGCGAGACAAAATGGATGGTGCGCGGAGGGCTCATCCAGCCTGATTACTGGGAAAAACCGGCCTCCGCTAGCCGCGGGGCCCCGAGCTGCGCCCTCGTTTGGAGGCTCGGTTCCCCTCGATTTGCCTCGTTGGCCGAATGCCGCTACAAGGGCCGCCTTCGCGTGGAACCGGCGATAAACCCTCAGGATTCCCCGCCAGGAGCCGAATAGAGATGTCTCGATACACAGGACCTCGGGTCAAGCGAATGCGCGCGCTCGGCATCGACCTTCCAGGTCTGTCGCGCAAGAGCATGTGGGACCGTCCGTACCCGCCCGGCGTGCACGGGCCGAAGTCGGCGCGACGCCGTAAGATGAGCGACTTCAAGAAGCAGCTTCTCGAGAAGCAGAAGCTGCGCTTCAACTACGGGCTCAACGAAGGTCAGTTCATGCGCCTCTACCGTGAGGCCGTCCACAGCAAGGACCCCTCGGGCGACAAGCTCCTCGAGCTTCTCGAGCGTCGGCTCGACAACTTCGTCTTTCGGGCTGGGTTCGCCCCGACGATTCCCGCCGCCCGCCAGCTCGTGTGCCACGGGCACTTCCTGGTCAACGGCAAGCGTCTCGATATCCCGTCCTACCGTGTGCGTGAGGGTGATGTCGTCTCCCTCCGTGAGCGAAGTCAGAACCTGGCGTCCGTCGAAGCAGCGCTCGGAGACGTCCGAATCGCGCGCCCCGACTGGATCGAGTTCGACGAGGGCAAGAAGACCGCCACGGCCAAAGAGCTACCAAAGCCTGACTCGGTTCCGTTCCCGCTCGAGATTGACCTCGTCATCGAGTACTACTCGAAGCGGCTCTAGGACGACGGGCCTCCCTTTGGGAGCCGTTCTGTGCAGACGTTGGTCGTCGATGTCGTGATTCCAGCCCTCAACGAGGAGCAGGCGCTCCCGAGGGTGATCGCCGACATCCCGAGACCGTTCGTCCGCCGCGTGGTCGTCGCCGACAACGGATCGACCGACCACACGGCCGCCGTGGCCAAAGAAGCCGGCGCCGAAGTCGTCTTCGAGCCCGAGCGTGGGTATGGCGCCGCCTGCCTGGCGGCCCTTTCCCACGTGGCCCCCGATCCTCCGGACGTGATCGTCTTCCTCGACGGGGACTACAGCGATCACCCGGCCGAGCTCGTCGATTTGGTGGCGCCGATTGCCGCCGAACGAGCCGACCTGGTGGTCGGTTCGCGCGTGACCGGGCAGCGCACCGCAGGCGCGCTCACCCTTCAGCAGCGGGTTGGCAACGCGATTGCGTGCCGTGCGCTCCGTTGGCTCTACCGGGCGGAGTACACCGACCTCGGGCCGTTTCGAGCGATCCGCTGGGACACCCTATGTTCTTTGGCGATGGCAGACCGCGATTTCGGCTGGACGGTCGAGATGCAGATCAAGGCAGCCAAGTGCCGCGTGCGTCATCAGGAGGTTCCGGTTTCGTATCGACCACGGATTGGCGATTCCAAGATCAGCGGCACCCTGGTTGGTTCGGTCAAGGCGGGCGCCAAGATCCTCTGGCTGCTAGGCCGGAGCGCATGGCCGTAGCGCAACTCGTGGTGTTCTTGCGGACGCCTTTGCCCGGCCAGACCAAAACCCGGCTGGCCGAGGCTGTTGGCAACGACCGCGCGGCGGCCCTTTACGCTGCCTTTGCCGAAGATACGCTCGCGCTGTGTCAGCGGGTCGCCGCGGCGAGCAGTGTCGACGTGGCGCTCTGGCATGCGGGGCCACGGACCGATCACATCGCGCGCTGGGCGGAGAGTGTCTCGGCGAAGACTTACGCGCAGCCTTCGGGCACGCTCGGCGATCGACTCGAAGCCGCCTTCTCGTCCGGGCTTCGCGTCTACGAGAGAGTGGTGGCGATTGGGAGCGACGCGCCGACACTTCCTGCGAGCCTCCTCGCGTCGACGTTCGATGCGCTGGCGACCGCGCGGCTGGTGCTCGGCCCGACGAGCGATGGTGGCTACTACGCGATCGGCGCGTCCGAGGGTCGGACGCCGAGCTTCGAGCACGTGCGCTGGTCGACCGAGCACGCGTACACCGACACGCGTCGTGCCAACCCAAACACACCCTTTGCCGCGACCTCACCTTGGTACGACGTCGACCGCGCCGAGGACCTCGAGCTCTTGCGGGCCCATCTATCACTCGATCCGGGCGCGGCTACGGCCACGGCGACGGCGCTCGGGGTCGTGCGTCACAAATAAGGTTGGAGGAGCCGTGCGGTGCCGTCCCGCAGCTTGCGCCAGACCCGGCGCCGGTCGAGTTCGTCAAGCGTCAAGAGCCGTGCGGTTCGTCGCCTGTGCTCGAACTGCACGGCGAGCTCAGCACCAAGGCGCTCGTCGTAGCACTCGAGGTTGAACTCGAAGTTCAGACGCAGACTCCTCGGGTCCCAGTTGGTCGACCCAATCGAGGACCAGTACTGATCGACGACGAACAACTTGGAATGGTCGAACGGCGGCGGGGTCAACCAGAGCCGGACGCCGTCTTGGATCACCAGGTGGTAGTAGCCCCACATCGCCCAGCGAACGATCGGCAGATTGCCCACCTCGGGCACGATCACGTCGACCTCGACGCCTCGCTTCGCGGCGAGGCGGAGCGCTTTCACCAGCGAGCGATCCGGCAGAAAGTAGGGCGACATCAATTGAATGCTCTTGCGCGCGGCACCGATCGCTCCGAGGAAGACCCAGCTGAGCGCGTCGATGTTGGCATCAGGCCCGTCCGCGATTCCACGCGAGAGGGTGTCGCCGCAAGGCTCGAGCTCGGGGAACCAGTCTGCCCCCTCGAGCTTCTCGCCTGTCGCGAACGACCAGTCTTCGGCGAAGACTTCTTGAAGCTGCGTGACGACTGGCCCGCGCACGCGGAAGTGGACGTCCCGGGTTGCCGCTTCGGGTGCCGAAGCAAGGACGCAGCCCTGGCGAATGTTCATTCCGCCCGTAAACCCCAACCGCCCGTCCACCACCATGATCTTTCGGTGATTCCGAAGGTTGAAGTAAGTGACGCTCCTCGGAAGAAGAGCCGGAAGAAAGCGGGCGACGGGGACCCCCCTTTTCGCCAGGACGTGGTGGATCCGCGGCCACCCGTAGTGCGTCCCGACGTCGTCGACCAACACCCTTACGTCGACCCCTCGGTCGCAGGCGGACGCCAACGCTTCGACGAACTCGGCGCCGATGCCTTTCGCTTCGAAGATGTAGCTCGCGAGTGAGATGGTTCGCTCCGCGCGGTGGATCGCCTCGATCATGACTGGGTAGGCCCGATCGCCGTCGACCAGCATCTCGAAGTCGTTCCCGACGACTAGAGGCCGCTCCGTGACGTTGGAGACCACGCGTGCCAACTCGACCATGCGAGCACGCTCGCTCCCGAGTTCTCGGTCGAGGTCGGCGGGCGACCGTGGCGCCTGTTCGAGCGGAACGCCGTAGCGTGCCACGCCCGACTTCAGCTCCTTCGCCCGTCGTTGGATCCGGTTGATGCCGAAGAACAGATAGAGTGCCGCGCCAAACACCGGAGCGAGCCAGATCACACCCACCCAGGCGGTGGCGGCCCGGGTGTCTCGTTTGTTCAGAATCACATGCCCGGATGCGAGCAGCGCAACCAAGATCGTCAGGGCAACGCCCACCGAGGGGGACAAAGCCTGGAGTTGCTCCCAGTCCACCGACACCGGGTCTAGACTACGTCCTTCCGATCTGGCGGTCGACTTCGACGCGCGTTACATTGATCGGGCGGGGGGCATGGCGGGTCCGACTTTCGTCGAGGAGTTTGGTGTACGTCTGAAGGCGGGCACGACGGTTTTTCGCCAAGGCGACACCGGAGGGTCGATGTACGTGATCCGCTCCGGCAGGGTTCGCGTCCTGAAGAACGCGCATGGGCGCCAGCGAGCCGTCGCGACGCTTGGCCCGGGCGAGTTCTTCGGAGAGATGGCGGTGGTCACGGGGCGACCGCGATCGGCGACGGTCGAGGTCGTCGAGGAGTCGGAGCTTCTGAAGGTGCCCTCGGACAAGTTGCAAGAGATGGTGCTCGACCATGGTGAAGTTGCCATTCGCCTCATTCGCAACCTCGCCGAGCGTCTCGAGAGCGCCAACCGGTTCATCGACGTGCTTCTCGAAGACGACGTGACCGCGCGGGTGATCCTCGAGCTTCAAGAGCGTCTCGTTGATGCGGGTGGATCGGCCGCGCCCGACATCACCGATGAAGACCTCGCACTTGGACTTGGGCTCGACGGGGCCGCCTTGGAAGTGCCTCTTCGTCGACTGATCCGCGTCGGCGTCATCGAAGTTGCCGAGGGCTTCGTGCTGGTCCGCGATCGCGCGCGACTCGGCGAGTTTCTCGACTTCGTTCGCAACCCTGGGGGCGACTGATGTTGCTTCGCGTTCTCGGGTGTCACGGTGGCGAGACCCCAAAGCACCGAACCTCGAGTTTCCTGATAGGGGACACGCTGGCGGTCGATGCGGGCGCCATGACCGGGACTTTGTCCCTCGACGAGCAAGACCGTGTCGAGGCCGTCTTGGTGAGCCACCCGCACATGGACCACATTCGGGACCTCGCGACCTTGGTCGACAATCGATGCCAGCAAGGAAGCACCACACTCGAGATCGTGGGGATCCCCGAGACGATTCGTGCGCTCCGTGAGCACTTCTTCAACGACATCATCTGGCCGGACTTCACCAAGATCGATTCCAAAGATGGCCCCGCCGTACGGTTCGTCGAGATCAAACCAGGCGCCGAAACGTCTGTGCGCGGTTTCGACGTCACACCGGTGTTGGTCAACCACACCGTTGACACGTCCGCGTTCATCATCCGTCAGGGAGCCAGTAGCCTCGTCTATGGCGGGGACACGGGACCAACCGAGGAGCTTTGGGAGCGTGTCAACGCACTCGACGACTTGCAGGCGTTGATGATGGAAGTGTCTTTTCCGAACGACGAACAAGAGCTCGCGAGGCGATCACTTCATCACACGCCGAACTCGCTCAACGCCGAGCTCGCAAAACTCGTCCATGGCGACGAGCTGCCGATCCTACTCTACCACATCAAACCTGTGTTCGAGGCGCGTGTGCTCCGCGAGCTTGCGCGTTTACGAGATCGAAACCTGCAGATCCTGCAACTCGGCGACGAATTTCTTCTCTAGGTCCGTTCTAGACTTGGCGCGCTCGCGGGTTGGCTGTATGGTCGAGATGTGAGTGGCGTTGCCCGAAAAAGGGACTCCCTTTTCGCAGTGCGACTTGCCCACCATCGACATTGCGATGACGGTTGGGCCGATGGCCCCGCAATGGTGCGAATGTCTTCTTTCGGAGGGCAACGCGTCGTCGTACCACCGCCTGCGAATTTTCGTGGGTCTAACCACCAAGAACACTCTCTGCGGTCTGAGCACGGTTGCTCAGAGACCCGAGGGTGCCGGCCTCGCCGGGGGAGATATGTGAATATGGACAGTAGTAGAATCGGACTCTCACCGGAGGTGCGGGCGAGTTAGCCCACTGCAGTAACTCCCCCCACACTGGTGGGAGTCCATGATGAAG